>NZ_JCAALT010000002.1:0-828755 GCF_059686995.1 Paenibacillus rhizoryzae
GCAGCTAAATTGCATATCCGGTATTAGCATCCGTTTCCGAATGTTATCCCGGTCTTACAGGCAGGTTGCCTACGTGTTACTCACCCGTCCGCCGCTAACCTTACCCGAAGGTAAGATCCGCTCGACTTGCATGTATTAGGCACGCCGCCAGCGTTCGTCCTGAGCCAGGATCAAACTCTCCATAAAAGTGGTAAGCCCGAAGGCTTGGCCATTTTTAAGAATTCGCTTGTTAGCTCATTCAAAAAACTAGCTTTGCGAAACGTTCGTTTCGCGATTTATGACCATTTGACTGGTCGCTCATTGTTCAGTTTTCAAAGAACAAATACTTGGTTTATTTCCTTCCGGCTCATGACCGGAATTAGATGTTACCATGAATCGAAACATGATTGCAAGCTTTATTTTTCAGCTTGTATTGTCTTCGATCGCCGCTTCCAACTTGATGTCTCGGAGGCAGGAATAGAATATACCATGGACGCTGCGTTCATCGCAACAGGTATTATTATACAAATAGATTTTCCTCGATTAGCTTCTTTATACATGGTGTTTCATTTTCCGCTATTTAATGAAGAGAAATATGCAGGGTACCATTCACGCAAAAAAATTATGAAAAAAATGGTTCATGCTGTTCACAAGCCCACATGTTTGTGTTAAAATGAAAGCGCTAACAAATTCATCTTATTGAGGGGGATCATTACATGATGAAGGTAGTAGCAGACGATGCTCGCAACATTTACGAAAACTTTGAGGTAGAGAAGGACATTTATTACTTCAAGGTTGGTAGGCTTGGTCTGGCCAGCTTTCACGGTAGAAACTACAACATAAAGAAGAGAATTACTACCGAGCAGTTGAACAGTTACATCACATCAGGTCGTTTCATCAAAGTAAGCGCCAATTGCTACGTTAACGCCGAGAAGGTACTTTCCCTAACGGATGGTACAATCTGCTTTGACCGCAGCACTTCCGAAGCCAAACAAGTCCATGTATCGAAGTGGCGCGCACAAAGTATCAAGAATGTGCTGACATCACGGAATCCAATGGCTATGTAACAGTTCAAAGACCATGACTGGAATGAGACTTTCATTCGAATCATGGTCTTTTTGATTATTCTTCCTCTATGCTCATATTTGGGGACATTCCTACACACAATAGGCTACATCTTCCCGGAAAGGAGTGTGCCCCATGGCAAAGCAGCAAGGTCAAGGACGCAAGAATACAACAACAAAGTCCTCTGATAAGAAAAGCAACAGCAATGCAGAGGATTAACAATAAGCTTTACTAGTCTAAAACTGTACGCACATTAAAGCTCTTGCTCCTCCCTCTCAGCAGCGGGTAAGCAAGGGCTTTTATTATATACCGAAACACGGATGACCTCGCCTTCGCCCCCTGCTATAATTGAGGAAAAGTCGCTGCGAGGTGAATCGGCATGAGTATTACCTTACAGACACCTAGATTGCAACTTCGACCCTTTGAACAAAAGGATGCTTCCACCGTACAAAAGCTAGCCGGGCAATACGAGGTCGCCCGTACAACACTGTCGCTTCCACATCCCTACCCCGATGGAGCAGCCGATTCATGGATCGCGTTTCGCATAGATGCAGCGCAGCACGGACACGGTTTTACATTCGCTATAGTTGAAGCGAAACAACAGCAGCTAATGGGATGCATCAGCTTAAACCTAACTGCCGTACATCAACGAGCCGAAATCGGTTACTGGTTAGGCCAGGAATTCTGGGGACAAGGTTATGCAACTGAGGCCGCCAAACGAATTGTCCGCTACGGCTTCGAAGTACTGAACCTGAATCGCATCATCGGTGCTGCAATGACACGTAATCCGGCATCATCAGCAGTATTAACCAAAGCAGGCTTGAAACACGAAGGGACTTTTAAACAGCATATCCGCAAATGGGATCAATTCGAAGATCTCGATTACTTCGGGATCACCAGAACAGAGTACTTCACCAAATAAAAAGGACGGCGAGCAATTCGCCATCCTTTTTATTCTAGCTTATCGCAAAAGGCGATAACCCCAGCAGTTCCTTCCTCATTACCGCCCAAACCACAGCAAATGTTTCTTGGATGTGCCAAGCCGTCGTTCCAACTGCCATGACCGCAAGGCCATGCTTATAGGTAAGCGATACGCCCCACTGAATCTCTCTCTGTCCGCGACTCGGCAACGATTCTAACGCAGCCCGAACCGCCTCAGCATGCTTCGCTTGGATTCGATCTGCAAAAGCATAGAATACACCGGTATGAGTCAACTTCCCAAGACAACCGGGAGCCGACAATAGCTGCCATTCCGGTATGATATTTTGCTGCTGTGCGTAGATCAGTTCATCCTCATAATAAACACGTACCTTGTTCTTCAGATGGACGTAGTTGAACAACTCGCCACGCAGCGTCCTGCCCGGGCAAAGCACTTCAGCTCCCATCCACACAGCACCTTCGCCTAAGCGAACCTCCGTCTCGGAATCCAGTGCAGCATCCCGGTAAAGCATGACCGGCTCTGGCATAGACTCCAATACCGCGCCGCCGCCGAGCTCGAAGCGTTGCCTAATTGAAGATCCGCCAAGCAGCGGATTAGATGGATGCACTTTTGTGAACGATTGATTCGTCACATAGGCATGTGCACCTTGCCCTATTTTCCAATCGAATTCGTATCGATCACCAGCCAGAAGACCAGGAGATACATCCATCACAATGACACCTAGCGGACCATTAAGCGGGAAAGCTTTTGCGATCTTGATAGGCGCAGTATGATATTTCGAAGTCAAAACCGTTCCGCGCTCCCGCTTCTCAAATACCGCCCGAAGCTGAGACACACGCTGCCCCTCCTGCCTAGGAGTGGTGGTGATGTGCTGCTGCATGATCATGTTCACTCTCATGCTTATGCTCGTGATGATGCTCATGTCCATGAGCGTGGGCGAGCTCATGCTCCAGCCAAGCAACAATTCGATCCACGTTTACGCCGCCGAACAGGTTCGAGAACACATAAGGCCGCTCTCCTCGCATGCGTTTCGTATCGGACTCCATCACTTCAAGGCTTGCACCTACATGAGGGGCCAGATCGATTTTGTTAATAATCAACAAATCCGAGCGCATGATGCCAGGGCCGCCTTTACGCGGAATTTTCTCCCCTTGTGCTACGTCGATAATGTAGATAAACCGATCCACCAGCTCCGGACTAAAGGCCGCTGCCAAATTATCGCCGCCGCTTTCGATAAAGATCAAATCAAGATCATCAAAACGGCTTGTCAGCTCATCCACCGCTTCAAAATTCATCGAGGCATCCTCGCGAATCGCTGTATGTGGACATCCGCCCGTCTCTACTCCGATAATACGCTCTTCCGGCAGTACACCGGTGGCAGCCAGAATCCGAGCATCTTCTTTCGTATAGATGTCATTCGTGATGACAGCCACACTATATTTGTCCTTCAGCGCACCTGCAAGACGTTCAACCAATGCCGTCTTTCCCGAACCAACCGGGCCGCCAATACCGATGCGAACCGGCCTTGAACCTGCACGATCGATTGCCGGCTGCTCCCATTCATGATGATGATGACCTTGTCCTTGACACATTGTACATTCCTCCTAGCGGGATATGAAGATTCGACTATCTGCAATTAAGACATGAATAGACGAGAGTACAGATTCTCATGGCGCATCATAGCTATTTCACTCAAAGGCATGAAGCTATAAGCGTCCTCCGGCGTCATGTCCGATACCGCCTTCCAAGCCTCCATCGTCTTCGGCGTCAGCCTTGCAATGATGGTTTGCCCTTCGGTTTGACCAATCGGCATGAGCCTCAGCGCACTGTTGATACAGTTAACAATGCTCGCATACATATACCCTTGCGCCGCTTGTTCAAGCGTGATTCCCAGACGGTAGCAAGCAAATCCGAACACCAGCGGATGAGTGGCTAAGCAATTCTTCGACTTTAGCCCTTCTTGCAAAGGCGTCCAGTCATAACTGGGATATAAGGAACCAAGCAGTTGTAAAAGCCGTCGCCCCATCTTCTCGATCCCATTTCGCGTTTCAATTGCCGTTCGTTGAACATGAACAAGCCTCTCTACGGCCCATATGGAACGATAATCCTGCGTCGGCATGTCGCGATATACGGATTTGATGACCATTACATCCGCTGTTGACCAGCTTTGCATCAGCATCGAAACGGTGTAATCCTCGAGCTGCTTGCTTGTTTGCAACATCTCTTCCTGTACCAGCGTCTCCAAACCGAAGGAATGGGAGAACCCGCCTATCGGCAATGCCGAGTCGAGCAGCTGTTGAAGAGCAAGCCAAGGCAGCACCGCAAGGTTATGACTTTCTTCTGCATTTATGCCCAACCCATCACCTCCATACCAAACCGGAAACAGCTATAAGTCGTTATAAATCTAAAACAAGAAGTATAGCTGAGCCATCGGCAGAACGTCCGCCGGTTCACAGGTCGCAGGGACACCATCCACTTTCACTTCATAGGTTTCCGGATCAACGGTAATGATCGGTGTCGCATCATTGTGGATCATATCCTTCTTCGTAACCGACCTGCAGCCCCGCACCGGCTCGATCCGTTTAGCTAATCCCAGCTCCCCGGCGATGCCGCGATCATAAGCCGCCTGCGACACGAAAGTAATCGAACTGCTATGCTTGGCTTTGCCAAACGCAGCAAACATCGGTCGGCCGAATACCGGCTGCGGCGTCGGAATCGATGCATTGGGATCACCCATCTGCGCGTACGCGATACTTCCGCCTTTGAGCACCAGATCCGGCTTTACGCCAAAAAACATCGGGCTCCACACGACCAAATCCGCAAATTTGCCGGGCTCGACGGAACCCACCAAATGTGAAATGCCATGTGTAATCGCGGGGTTAATCGTGTACTTCGCGATATAGCGCTTGATGCGGAAATTATCAGCCTCAGCATTTGTATCAGGCGCTAAAGGACCACGCTGTTTCTTCATCTTGTCGGCGGTTTGCCAAGTTCGGATAATAACCTCCCCAACACGACCCATCGCTTGCGAATCAGAACTGATCATGCTGAATACGCCCATATCATGCAAAATATCTTCGGCCGCTATCGTCTCCGGACGAATCCGCGAGTCTGCAAAAGCTACATCCTCGGGAATACTGCTGTCCAAATGATGACAGACCATCAGCATATCCAAATGCTCTTCAATCGTATTAATCGTAAACGGACGTGTCGGGTTTGTTGATGATGGCAGTACATTCAACTCGCCGGCTGCTCGGATAATATCCGGAGCATGCCCGCCGCCCGCCCCTTCCGTATGATAAGTATGGATAGTCCGGCCTTTAAATGCCGCGAGCGTATCCTCCAGAAATCCCGCTTCATTCAGCGTATCGGTATGTATGGCGACCTGAACATCGTACAGATCGGCTGCCGTTAGGCAAACATCAATGGAAGCCGGCGTCGTTCCCCAGTCTTCATGCAGCTTCAGCCCAATGGCTCCCGCTTCAATTTGCTCAATGAGCGGTCCGGCGAAGGATGAATTACCTTTGCCCGTAAAGCCCAGGTTCATCGGAAACGCTTCAGCAGCTTCCAGCATCCTGCGCATATGCCATGCCCCCGGCGTGCAGGTCGTTGCATTCGTGCCCGTCGCAGGCCCGGTGCCGCCGCCAATCATGGTAGTTACACCTGAAGAAAGCGCCGTTTCAATCTGCTGCGGGCAAATAAAGTGAATATGGCTGTCGATTCCGCCAGCAGTTACAATCTTCCCTTCACCTGCAATAACCTCTGTACTCGCGCCGACGACCATGTTTGGCATAACACCATCCATAATATCCGGATTGCCTGCTTTACCGATGCCTACAATTACACCGTCTCGAATTCCGATATCGGCTTTCACTATCCCCCAATGGTCAATGACAATCGCATTGGTAATCAGCGTATCCAGAACGCCTTCACTACGCAGCGCTCCGCTCGATTGCCCCATACCATCTCGAATAACTTTTCCACCGCCGAACTTGCACTCGTCTCCATAGACCGTGTAATCCTTTTCTATTTGGGCCCATAATTCCGTATCCGCTAACCGAACGGCATCGCCTGTTGTCGGACCGAACATGGCTGCGTAGCTGCTGCGACTCATCTTACTCATGATGGAGGCCCTCCCATGCTGTAAGCCTGCCGCGCACTTCTTCAGACATATTGCCGCGAAGTGCAGGACCATTAGTCAACGCGTTTAATCCAAAGGAGCGTTTGCTTCCACCAAGCTCAACAAGTTGAACCGGCTTCTCCTCACCAGGCTCAAACCTCACGGCCGTGCCGGCCGGAATATGAAGTCGCATGCCGAATGCCGCTTCGCGATCAAATGCCAGTGCCCGGTTAACTTCAAAGAAATGAAAATGCGAACCCACCTGTACAGGCCGATCTCCCGTATTCACAACTAGAATTTCCACCGTTTCTCGGCCCGCATTCAGCTCAATTTCCCCGGCAACCGTACGGTATTCTCCTGGTATCATGGCAATCCCCTTCTCTCTAGCAACGTTAAAGTATGGGATGATGAATGGTCACAAGCTTCGTCCCATCCGGAAATGTCGCTTCGACTTGCACTTCATGGATCATATCCGCCACGCCGGACATCACTTGTTCCCGGCTTAGAATCGTTGTACCGTGTTCCATTAATTGCGCTACAGTCAGCCCATCGCGGGCACCTTCTAAAATTTCAGAAGTAATCAGCGCTATACTCTCAGGGTAATTTAATTTCACGCCCCGATTCAGTCGTCTACGTGCCAAATCGGCAGCAATCGTAATTAGAAGCTTTTCTTTTTCCCTTTCCGTTAACTGCATACAGGGCACCTCTTCCAACGTTTTCTATTATTATAGCGGTTCAAAGGGACCAAGTAAATCTTTTGTGTTATGTTTAATAACATATGGTGATAGATTGGTACCGTTAATTGTTATTTAATGGATTGTGATGTCAGGTTTTGTCGAAAAAGAGTGCAAATCCTTTCATCTTATACTTAAATTTCTCAGCTTCCTTGCCACCTCTTCCATGGGCGAACGTGCTAGCCATTCAATGCCCGATGTGATAGACTAAAATTTATTGAACTTACTTTGGGAGGGACAGAAATGGCGGCAAAAAAGATGCGTTCAGACACAATTAAAAAAGGATTTGACCGCGCTCCGCACCGCAGCTTGCTGCGTGCTGCCGGGGTAAAAGAGGAAGACTTCGGTAAACCGTTTATCGCGGTTTGCAACTCGTACATCGATATCATTCCAGGCCACGTTCACTTGCAGGAATTCGGAAAGCTCGTTAAAGAAGCGATCTGGGAAGCAGGCGGCGTGCCTTTCGAATTCAATACGATTGGCGTCGACGACGGAATTGCAATGGGACATATCGGTATGCGTTATTCCCTTGCGAGCCGTGAAATTATTGCGGACTCCGTAGAAACCGTTGTAAATGCTCACTGGTTTGACGGCATGGTGTGTATTCCAAACTGCGACAAAATCACACCGGGCATGATCATGGGCGCGCTTCGCGTCAACATCCCGACAATGCTTGTCAGCGGCGGACCAATGAAAGCAGGCAAAACCTCCGATGGCCGCTCAATTTCGCTCTCCAGCGTATTTGAAGGTGTCGGCGCATTCCAAGCAGGTAAAATCGACGAAGCTAGTCTTACAGAGCTTGAGCAATTCGGTTGTCCGACTTGCGGATCTTGCTCCGGTATGTTCACAGCTAACTCCATGAACTGTCTGGCAGAAGGTCTTGGGCTGGCTCTTCCGGGTAACGGCACAATCCTTGCTGTATCGCCTGAACGTAAAGAATTCGTCAAACAAGCTGCTCGCCAGCTGATGAACCTGATCGAGATGGATCTGAAACCACGCGATATCGTGACCAAAGATTCCATCGACAATGCATTTGCACTTGATATGGCAATGGGCGGCTCCACAAACACTGTCCTTCATACGCTTGCAATCGCACATGAAGCGGGTATCGAATACCCAATCGAGCGCATCAATGAAATTGCAGCACGCGTTCCGCATCTTGCGAAGATTGCTCCGGCTTCGGATTACCACATCGAAGACGTTCACAATGCCGGCGGCGTTAGCGCAATTATCAACGAGCTGTTCAAGAAAGAAGGCGCCCTTCACGGTGACGTGCTCACCGTAACAGGTAAGACACTTCGCGAGAATGTAGCCGGACACGATATCAAGGATACGGATGTTCTTCATACGCTGGACAACCCGCATAGCGAGCGCGGCGGACTAGCTGTTCTATTCGGTAACCTTGCACCACGCGGTGCGATCATTAAAGTCGGCGCTGTTGATAAATCGGTCGGCGGCTACCATAAGGGTCCTGCAATTTGCTTCGATTCGCAAGATGAGGCACTGCACGGCATCGCTAACGGTAAAGTTAAAGAAGGACATGTTGTCGTCATTCGTTACGAAGGCCCTAAGGGCGGACCTGGTATGCCAGAGATGCTCGCGCCAACGTCGCAAATCGTCGGTATGGGTCTTGGAGCTAAGGTTGGTCTCGTAACAGATGGCCGTTTCTCCGGTGCATCCCGCGGAATCAGTATCGGTCACGTTTCACCGGAAGCCGCTGAAGGCGGTCCTATCGCTTTCGTTCAAGACGGCGACCTCGTGGAGCTTGATCTGATCAACAACCAAATGAACCTTCTGATCAGCGACGAGGAGTTTGAAGCTCGCCGTGCGAATTGGAAAGGTTTTGAGCCGAAAATCAAAAAAGGTTATCTGGCTCGTTACTCCCACCTTGTAACAAATGCAAGCACAGGCGGCGTTCTAAGATTTAATTAATTCCGCCGTAAAATTGAAACATAATGGAATCGCCCTGCGTATGACTAGTTGTTAGCCAACTACTTATATGCAGGGCGATTTTTATTTTAGATGATGGAGGGATTCTCATGTTCGGGAAAGTAGCTGCCGATTTGCTTGGATTAAGCGATTTAGGTTCTGTCATCAAGCCGGAAAACTATGATAAGGTTGATGCCGACGATTATGTCCTGCACGAGGATAACGAGAAAATTTACTTTCTGATCAAATCCAAATCCGATGAGTACTGCTTCACGAATCAAGCACTCATCCACCTCGATGGCACAAGTGCAGTCAGCAAGAAAAGAACGCTTCACCGCTATTCCTACAGTGCACATAAGATTTCCAGCGTATACTTAGAAACGGCAGGAACCGTCGATCTCGATGTTGAAATCAAATTCAATCTTGGCGGCACACCATTCACCATAGACGTGCATAAGAAACATATCGAAGAAGTAAAAGATCTCTATAAAGCACTGATCAAAATCGCCGAGCTTACGCACGAGAATGAAATCGCACTGGGCTTTGCAAAGCAGAGCTTGGACCTGGCTTCCTCGACGGTAAGCCAAATTTATAAAGCTGAAATCGATCTCTCGGAACAGTTCAAGTCGATCAACCAGCTTGCCTTCAATTGGTTAGCCGAAACGCAAAAGCAATATAAATCGAAAGATTTCGGCGCTGTCTTCGAGCGTTATATTAACCACTAATTTGGAAGCAAGCCAACAAGAAAGGCGCCCCGACTTTCGAGGCGCCCTTCTTATCCAATCTATCCAGCGTTGCGTTAAGGTGTGTACTCTCCGGCTCCGGCTGCATTCGCATTATCATAAGCTGCAGGAGAAAGCCCTGGACGCGATCCTTGATGAAGCTTCGGTTCGTAGGTTTGCGCCTTCTTCCAGCTCGGATTTACGTTTGCCTCAGCACCGTAACGCCCCCAGAATTGTTCCATCGACATGGCAATAATGCGCGGATCAAGCCTTGATCCCTGCTCTGTCAGACGTTTCTTACCCGAAGGATGAAGCACACGGAGCAGCAGCTTCAAATACAGTCTTGTTGATATATCAAACAGACCTTTCGGAATCGGCAGTACGCTGAATCCGAATTGCTCTGCGCCGCGATTAATCATGCTGACGCCGTATAACCCTTTTGCATGTTCATACTCTTTGTTTCCTACAAGCTGCTGGGCAAGCTTTGGCATCCCCTTCTGCACTTCTCGAATAAGCATGATCGCTACATGCATCATCGAACGTGATTCAGTCATCATTTTCAGCAGCTTATGATTATCAAAGTGAAGTTCGATTACAGGATCCTTGTGCTCGATTCGCCTGCCATCCGACAGTTCCAACGTTTGTCCCGGATATGGGACAAGCCGAATGTGGAAGATGGAGCCCTCTCCACCTGATTTCACGCGGAACAAGACGTGAAACACCCGCTCCCAGCCCATCCAACATGTGATGACCGCCCGTTTAAAGAGACCGTGTGTCGCAGGTTTGGATCCTTTCGACTTGCTGCGATCCCCGTCCGTGAGTGCGATCATGTCCGTAATATGGACAAATTGATACCCACGTTCGCGACCCGCTTCTAAATACGCCTCTAATGCAATAAGCATGTTAGCCGGCGCATCTAGGTCCGCACCGAATGTGGCGCCGCAGTCATGTAGAAGCAGCACTTCTCCCGGTCGAAGCTTCTTCATCATGCGGGCCTTTAGACGTTCAGCCCCTACTCGTTTGCGCCAATCGCCAAACAGCGCTGACCAAAGTATAATTTGAAGATAGCCTAAATTGGAAAAATCAAACAGATTGACGATCCCCCACGGAGGTCTGTAGTACGCCGAGCGCACGCCGGTTGCCCGGCGAATAATCTCTGAAGTGCGGTGTATTTGTTTCTTAACCGTTCTTGGACGCATAAGCCAATTGGACTTGTGTACGTAATTATGAATGCCGATGACATGCCCTTCAGCATGCATGCGCTGCAATAACTCCGGGTGCCGTTCTGCATGGATGCCGACGACAAAGAATGTCGCTTTCGCATCATATTTCTTTAATAAATCAAGCAGCAGCGGTGTATAGACAGGATCTGGCCCATCATCAAAGGTTAGGGCAATTTCCCGTTCTGCACGTCCCCGTTTAAATACGCGAAAACCAAATGTGCGACTTATAATTCCAGGTAAAAAAGCATAAAAAGTTAAAAAATAAAATCCCCACAGCAGGAAGTTTTCCATGATCCGATTTCCCACCACCCTAGTTTCGATCCTTGTCCATTGGAAGAGGGAGTGCCACAGATGCCTGATACCTTCATTCATTGTAACATAGCACGTACAATAACGGCTACGGAAGTTACAACGAAGAAATACTGTATAAATCGGAAATTCAGGCTAACATAAAGTTAAGTTGGGAAACACTGTTATTTTATAGTACAATCGGGATACTAAACGGTTCAAAACTAATTTATTAAAGGAGTCCACCGATGCTTTCCTTCTACCGTAAATATTGGCGCACCGCATTCGATATCGCATTAATCGTACTGACCGTGTATCTCATCATGCTTGTATTCAGTTATGTATACCGGATTGCCACCCCAATATTCCTATCATTCGTAATTTTCATGTTTATCGAACCTCCTGCACGGTGGATGCAGCGGCTTGGAATGAAAAAATCCATCGCTTCGGGCATCTCCGTTCTAATATTCACGCTCGTCATCGTCGGTGCATTTGTTGGTGCCGGTTTTGTCGTTACGACACAGGTTACCGGCCTCGCTACAAATTTAAGCAAGTACCAGGATATACTCGTTGATCAGTTTCAGAAAAATGCCGCCATGCTTGAAGATAAAGTGCACGCTCTTCCGCTTTCGCCGGATGTAGTGGAGAAAGCCAATGAAATCTTCGGCTATATCACGAGATGGGGATCAAATCTTGCGGTATCGTTCCTGCTTTCGCTTGGCGGGTACTTGAAATCCTTCTCCACGTTTATGATTAACTTCACGATCGGAATCATACTCGCCTATTTCCTTAGTCTGGAAATTAAAGAGTGGAAAAAGCTGGCGAAGGAGAAAACGCCTAATACGTTTAAGAAAGCGTTCCTGTTCTTACGTGAGAATGTATTCTCCGGCATTGCCGGTTATTTGAAAGCCCAGGGCAAGCTGATCAGCATCACGTTTATCGTAATTTTCGTGGCTTTGCTGCTGCTAGGTGTGTCCAATGCCTTCTCCATCGCGCTGCTGTCCGCTTTCTTCGACGTGCTGCCGCTGCTCGGTGTCGGGACCGTATTTATTCCGTGGATTATTTACCTGTTCATTGTCGGCAACACGACGCTCGCGATTTGGCTCAGCTGCTTGTTCCTTGCCGTCGTGTTGACCCGTCAATTTCTCGAACCTAAGATTACCGGCGACACGCTCGGTGTCTCTGCCTTCACCATGCTCGCGTTTATGATCGTATCGCTTTCGATATTCGGAATCGCAGGCGTTATCCTGTCGCCGATTCTTATGATTTTACTAAAGGCGCTGTATGACCAACGTTATTTCCACCGCTGGATTCATTCACCGAAAGGCGAGTTTGATCATCAAACCAATCCGGCAGAGAATATGGAAATTGTGGACTAGCTGCCGCATCATTTGAATTAGCTCTTCTGCTGCTTTGCAAGAATATCCATAACACCTCGGAATATAACCGTCGCTTGATTGGAAGTTCCAAGCGTGCGATTCTCGGCCAGCACTGCAACAGCATAGCGGGGTTGCGTAACAGGGCCGTAGCCGACAAACCATTGATTTAACCTTTCTCGATCTGATCTTTTAATTTGGGCGGTGCCGGACTTACCGGCGACCGCCCATATTCCTTTTCGGATTCCTTTTCCCGTTCCATACCCGACTACGGCCTCCATACTCCTAAGTAAGGTTCGAGCTGTACGCGCATGAATTTGTCCGTATTGAGATGTTGAAGACTGTCTCGCAAGCTTAGCCAGTATTTGCCCATTCCCATATCGAATTTCATTAACGAGCCTAGGCTCTTGAACACGGCCATCATGCAGCAATGTAACAATCAAATTAGCCGCTTGAAGCGGCGAGAGCTTAACATCTCTTTGGCCAATGCCGGTTTGGGCCAACTGGCCGCCATCTCTAGCCCCTTGCAGTACAGCGAACACTTTTCCCGCTTCCTCCTCCTGGAATTGCCGCAGCGGTCTTCCAAGCGGCGCAAATGCCTCTTTACTGCTCCATCCGATCTGCCGCGCAATACCAAGCTGATCGGCAGTTACGAGAAACTGACGTGCACTAAGCCGCTCCGCCAATTCCGCGAAGACAACATTGCACGAGCCTGCGAACGCTTCTTCTAGCGTGACATGACCATGTCCCCCGTCCTTCCAACAATGGAGGCCATATCGGCCATAATTACCGTTACAGTAGAACTGCTCACCTTCGCCTGTAACTTTGGATTCAAGCGCAGCTGCTTCCGTCACGATTTTGAATATCGATCCCGGTGTTGCCGCTCTAATCGCATGATTCGCTGCATCCATGCCTGAGGCGTCAATCGAGCTCATTGCGAGCTGAGGCCTTGAAATCATTGCGATAATATCTCCGGTAACCGCATCGAGGACAACGACCGCCCCCTCCTTAAGCCCCTTCTGATCCACATAATTCTCCAGCTGATTTTGCAAAGACAGATCCATCGTCGTCATCACTTTAATCGGGTAATACGGATTGTTCGGGCTAATTAGCCTTAAATTCAATCCATGCATGGGCTTGTCCGTCCCATCTGTAAAATAAGACACTGCAGTCGGTCCTGTGCCTTGCAGCAGCGGATCTAAAGATCGCTCCAAGCCAGCGCCGCCGGTCTGATCCCTCAAGCTCATCGTATGCTCCTTAAGCCGCTTGCTATAATCGGTTTGGAGCAGTTCCGGATGCTGACTGATGTAGCCAATCGAATGCTTGACGCTGAAGGCAGACGGATAGCGGTTATGATAGGGCAGCACCCGCACCCCGTTAATGTGCAGCGATTCTATTGCGGTTAGCTGCTTCTCAGACAGCCGGTGCGGCATTCCCTCCCCTTCCTTCTGCCAGAAGGCCGGTTCCTTCAATCCCTCCATCCAATGTTCAAACAACGAAGGCTGCATCTCAAGCACTTTAGCCAGCTCACTGACGTCCTTGGGGTTATCTGTACGCGATTTCTTTTGCAGCGGAAACACAGCAAGCGCCTCGTAGGTCTCGCCTGTTAGCGGTCTTCCCGAACGGTCGTAGAAATCCCCCCGCCCCGTATCCAGCACCAACGTCCGTTCCCGCTGCGCAACGGACTCTTCCTTCCAATCCGAGCTGCTGGCTGTTACCGGTGCGGAAGGCATCAATTGCAGCCATCCGATGCGCAATACAAAGAGCAGTATCACTATGCTTAGCCCCATTAAGATGATGAAAATACGCTGTTGTCTGCTTCTACGACGCTCACTGCTCATGCTGACACAATCCTCCACTGCCGAAAGGGATTTTTTACAAGTATCCCCTTAATAAAAAAAGGCCAATCAGATTTGCTCTGATTGACCCCAACTCTATGACCCCTGTTATTTGTCCCGAAACCGGCTGCATTCGAAGAAATCAAGAAGAAAACGCTGAAATGATTTCGCGACAAGCGGAAGCTTCTCATTGGATCGATAAATAAGTCCGATTGTTCGAGTCACTTGCGGAGAACTTACACGCACCTTAGCCGGCTTAAGCGGCCCTGACGCGTACAAAGCCAGTTCAGGCAGCAAACTGACGCCCATGCCCGCTGCAACAAGACCGCGAATCGTATCGGTCTCTTCTCCTTCAAATCCGATCTGCGGCGTAAATCCGGCCGCCAGACAAGCCTCCCACACGATTGGCCGCAGCGAGTACCCTTCACTGAACAGTACGAACAGCTCGTCCTTCAGCTGAGCCAATTCAATCGATTCTTCAGTGGCAAGCGGATGATTCGGAGGCAGAATCGCAAACAGCTCCTCCGTCAAGACGATTTGCCCCGTAACATGGGGGTGCTTCTCCGGACAGGGCGATACGAAAGCCAGATCGACTTCGCCCTTCATCACATCTTGAATCAGGGAAGGGAACATCCCTTGTTTAAACCGAAATTTCACGTTAGGGTTCAGCTTCCGGAACGCCGCAACAACCTCAGGTATGAGTGAGATACCCAAGCTGTGCGGAAATCCAAGCCGAATTTCCCCCTTCTCCGGATCGAGGAACTCTTGAATCTCGACAACGGAGCGTTCCAAGTCAGCCAGTATCACTTCCGCCCGTTTCAGAAACAACGCCCCGACCGGTGTAAGCTGCAGGTTGCGTCCTTTCTGCAGGAAGAGCTTGGCACCAAGCTCCTCCTCCAGCTGATGAATTTGTCGGCTGACCGCAGATTGTGCCACATGCAGCTCCTCTGCCGCTTTCGTAACATGCTCTTTCTTAGCCACTTTTACGAAATAATACAATTGACGAAGCTCCATCGTGTCCCCTCTTCTTCTCTATATAAAAGCTGCCATTAACGATTATATCGGCGATTCTTCTTCGCAATGAGATACCAATCGTACGCATAAGCAAGCACGAACCCGGCAAACAATCCGCCAAAATGAGCCCAAAGCCCAATTCCCGGAGCAAAAATCGAATACAAAATGCCGAATATCAGTATCGTATACACCGTTTTGCGTGAATCCGGGTCGAGCGAGCGTTTCATCAGCGCCAAGTAGAGATAGGCGCCATATACTCCATAGATGGCTCCGGAAGCACCCGCTCCGGCCGTAGAGGAATCTGCGATGGCACTGAATAGATTGCCGACGATGCCGCACAGCAGATAGAATAGCAGATACTTCACATGGCCGAGCATCCGTTCAAGCGGCGGTGCAAATACCAGTACGGCAAACATGTTGAAGAAAATATGCGAAATACTCAGATGCAGGAATTGAGCCGTCACATATCGCCAAGGCTCCGCAAGTGAGAAATAATTGTCGTTTGGATCACTGTAAAATAAGCCATGCTCCAGCAGCACACCATCCAGTATGTAACGATCGCTGATGTAGACGAGCAGGTTCAGCGCGATAATCGCCGCCGTAACCGGATATAGCCGCAGGTAGCTGCGAAAACTTTCATAACGTAAGAATATCATTGTGGTCTCCTTTGCCCTCCTATTGGACAATGGCAATTCATTATAGTTATAATAATTTGGTATGAACCAATTCCATCCCAAGGAGGCTGTTTATTAATGGCACAAGAACGCACAGGCGTTGCTACTCTTAAAGGCAACCCGCTAACTCTGATTGGCCCAGAACTGAAAATCGGTGATCAAGCTCCTGATTTCCAATTGAACAAATCGCTTGTTGAGGTTGTTTCCTTGAAAGACTTCGCAGGCAAAGTGAAACTTGTCAGCGTAGTGCCTTCGATTGATACAGGCGTTTGCGATGCGCAAACTCGTCGTTTCAACGAAGAAGCAGCAACTCTTGGCGAGAACGTAGCTGTACTGACAGTAAGCGTAGACCTTCCGTTCGCACAAGCTCGTTGGTGCGGTGCTGCAGGCGTCGACAAAGTTGTTCTTCTGTCGGACTACAAAAACAACAATTTCGGCGAAGCTTACGGCGTATTGATCAAAGATCTTCACCTGGATATGCGCGCGATCTTCGTCATCGACAGCAATGACACGATTCAATACGTGGAAGTGCTGAGCGAAATGACGGAACACCCGAACTACGAGAATGCGATTAATGCAGTGAAAGCACTCGTATAAGCTACATATCGATCCGCATATGACAAAAGCGAGGCAGGGACTCCCTTCCTCGCTTTTTCTCGTTATTATATGCCGGTCGTTTTATATTGAGCCAGCTTCTTATCGAGAGTCCGATAAAGATCAATAATGATTCGGTAATTGGATCCAAGATCTCCGAAAGAACCGCGCGACGCGGAATAAATGTCCACCGCTGCTGTAACAGGATTCACGTTGATAACGGATACCGTAATATCCATTGTACGGCCGGTTACCGTACGTTTCTCGAGTACGATCTCACCTACGGATTGCACTTCATGAAGCACCTTGTAGCCTTGCATCTTCTTTAGTGTAGAGACAACCTCTTCCCAAGCTCTCTCCCGTGACAACTTGTAATAATGGGATTTCAGTAACGGATCTTTCGCTTTATCGCCAGTCAATTCATGACTGCGCAGCAACCCGATAAGGGACCGCTTCAAAGACAAAGGTAATCTCCCCCTCCAACTTCTATGTACGCTAAGAGATATCATAACATAGTTTCTAACATAAAAAAAAGGGGTTGCCCCCTTTTCGCTTAAGTAAGTAACCCGCCATGCCGTCCGACTTGCTTGTTTCTGAACCCGCTCTCGCAGGTGGGTGGCCGCAGAAACGTTTTTGAGATCCCTTTTCGAGGGCCTGTCAGCTGCGTTTCAATTGAGTCTCCCTTAATACAGCCATTGGTTCAAAACAAGTTATAAGCCGTAACGCACATCGCAGGATGTATAGTTATTATAGACGTAACAGGGGTAAAAGTAAACGTGACACCTGCCGCTATTTAATGGAGCTTTGACCTTCTTCTGTATGTGGCAGGAATGCTTCATCTTCCAAACGTTTGCGTTCTTCCTCGGCTGCTGCTTCGGCTGCTTTCTCCGCTTGCAGTTGCAGCTTCATGTAGATCGCATAGAAGTTCCAGAAGGCGATAATCGCCACTACGCTGCCGGTAAAGAATGGAACGAGGAACATCAGTTTCGGCGAACTAAAGCTAATATAAATAACGAAGCCGCACATGATGACTGTCGAGAGCGACCGGAACGGTCGTCCGATTGTAAGCAGCAGCGCGTTCTTAAGCAGCTGCAGCGTCTTCATATGATAGTGAACAACCATCGAGAAGAAATTGAACAGCGATACAGCCAGCAGGGCAACAAGGGCTACGAATAAATAAGATACCAGCTGGAACGATTCCAATTTCACCAAGTATACACGGAAGTCCACAATGAGAATCGTAAACAGAACCACATACAAGATTCCGCCTATCATGCTTTGCACATAGCTGTCCTTATAGTTTCTAAAGAACGTGCGAAGGAGCGGCGCATCTACCTCACCCATTACCCATTTACGGGCAACCGCAAACATAGCCGCGGTAGCCGGAAACAAAGTGAACGGAGCAACGATGCCGGAAACGATGAAGTAACTCAGCATTTGATCGCTGTTCTGAGCGAATAACACAGGGAGCAGTAAAATAATAAACGGCAAGGAACAAATGATCCATAGCACGTTTGTTACCGATAAGCGCATAATCCATTCCGAGATTTTATAAAACCCGCCCATCATGCCTCTCATTTCCATTGTAGCCAAGTCCTCCTAGCAAGCGATTTCATTTTATACTACGTTAACTATAATATAGACAGCCCAAGAAGCCAACGCCCATTTTCGGGAATGTGGGCAGGCGTCTAAACGACATTCACCCAAGCGCATACCATATAGTGTTATCACACCCAAGACAAATGCCGAGGAGGACGTCGCTAATGGGTAATATGGGTCATGGGTCTCACACTAGTGCCGCAATGATACTTGTTCTGTTCATTCTTCTTATAATTGTCACGAAAGGCTTCTTCTGACAGGATATAACGAGATAAAAAAGGGGCTCTATTTATCCGATTGCTCGGCTAAACAGAAGCCCCGGTGTTATCCTTGCTTATTCGTCAGAGGATGGACGGGAACGGCGAGCTTCGCCGCGGCCTTTGTTGTCACGATCACGGTTGTAGCCGCCGCCGCTGCTGCTAGTGCTGCTGCTGCTTGAGCTGCTGCTGCTGCGATTGCCGCTGTAGCCGCCACCGCTGCCGCCATAACCGCCACGGCTGCTGCCGCTGCTTTCGCCGCGTCCGCGAGGACCGCTGCCGGAACGATTACCGCCGCCGAATGGTCCGCCGGAGAAACGACGTCCACTAGTACGTACATCCGGTCTGCGTTTCTTAGCGCGAATCGGATCTTCAGGCGTAAGTTCGATGTTAATATCTTTCTTCTCGCCAGTGATCAATTTAATTGCTGCTGCCAGCAAGTTAACGGAATCATATTGCTCGAGCAATTGAATTGCAATTGCTTTGAATTCATTAACTGCCTCGCCTTCCAGAGCATCCAGAATGCGCTCAGCTGTTACGCGTTGTTTGCCTTCAATTGCTTCAGCGATGCTAGGCAATGGCTTCTTCGCGATTTTGTGACGCGTCACTTTCTCGATGAAGTGCATGTGATCCAGCTCACGCGGCGTTACGAACGACCACGCTGTACCTTCTTTGCCAGCACGGCCGGTACGGCCGATACGGTGTACATAGCTCTCCGGATCTTGCGGCAAGTCGAAGTTGATAACATGCGTTACGCCCGAAACGTCAAGACCACGTGCTGCAACGTCTGTTGCTACCAGCACATCGATGCTGCCGTCGCGGAATTTACGCATAACGTTGTCACGTTGATTCTGGGACAAGTCGCCATGCAAGCCGTCTGCAGAATAACCACGCTTCTGAAGGGCTTCGCTCAGCTCATCTACACGGCGCTTTGTACGTCCAAAGATGATTGCAAGGTCAGGTGATTCCATATCAAGCAAACGGCTCAGTGCATCAAACTTCTGACGCTCATGAACTTCGATATAAGCTTGTTCAATCGTTGGTGCGCTGACTTGTGTTGGGATTACCGACACATGCTCAGGCGATTGTAGGAATTGATCTGCCAGTTTACGAATGTTCGGAGGCATTGTAGCCGAGAACAGCATCGTGTGGCGATTAGTCGGTACCAAGGAAAGAATGGAAGTGATATCTTCCATAAAGCCCATATCCAGCATTTCATCCGCTTCATCCAAGATAACGGTTTGGACATCATCAAGTTTGATTGTTTTACGGTTAATATGATCGAGCAAACGACCAGGTGTACCGATGATGATTTGCGGGCGTTTCTTCAATGCGCGGATTTGACGACCGATCTCTTGACCGCCGTAAATTGGCAATGAACGTAGACCTTTGTAACGTGTAAGCTTTCCGATTTCTTCCGAAACTTGAATCGCAAGCTCACGGGTCGGGGTCATAATTAATGCGACGATACGCTCTTCAGTAACCGGGATCTTGTTGACAAGCGGGATCCCGAAGGCGGCCGTTTTGCCCGTTCCTGTCTGAGCTTGCCCGATCAAGTCGGTGCCGGCAAGCGCAATTGGAATGGCTTTCGATTGGATTGGGGTAGATTCCTCAAATCCAAGCTCAGTAATGGCTTGAAGAACCTTAGGTTCTAAGCCGAATTCAGCAAATGTTTTCAAACTGTTTCAATCTCCTTCTATCTGCATCCTACAGAAAATATACAGTTTATTATAGCACAACTGTATTTCTGAATACCAGCAAGCACTAAATACATATACTAGCATCATTTATTGCATTAGACAACTTCCAACTTTTTTTGTTAAACTGCTACCTGTTGATTATACTCCGCCGAGGTGAACTATTTTGAGAACTTCACGAACTGCAGCAACGACTTTGATCAGTGCTTTGCTGATCGCTTTTGGCTTTAACCAGCTTCTGATTCCGCACAAAATGATCAGCGGCGGCGTATCCGGCATTACGATGATTGCTGGGTATGCGACCGGCCTAAACATTGGCTGGCTTTATTTTATTCTAAATGTGCCTATTTTAATCTGGGGATGGCGCGTTCTCGGCTTGCGATTTGTTGGCTGGAGCGCGTTCTCGGTTGCCGCAACAACGCTCTTCATGCAGCTTGTTCCGGTTAACGCGATGGTTGAAGATTTAACGCTTGGCGCAGTCTTCGGCGGCGTCGTGATCGGTTTCGGAAGCGGACTGGCTCTTCGCGTAGGCTCCTCCTCCGGAGGCTTCGATATTATAGCGGCCATTATTACTCGCAAACGCGACTTATCGGTCGGCATGCTGATCTTCGTCCTGAACGGGACTGTTATTGCCGCGCTCGGCATGCTGACCAAAGACTGGGATATCGCGTTATTCTCCTTGCTGTCGATCTTTACAACAGGTAAAATCATCGACCTTATTCATATTAGTCATGTGAAAATTACCGTCTTTATTGTAACAAAGAAAACAGAAGAAATGCGTACAGCCATGATTCCCCTTATCCGGGGCGTTACGGTTATCAAAACACGCGGGGCTTACACGAATGCAGAGAATGACATGCTGATGACGGTGACCACTCGCTTCGAATTGAACCAGCTGCGCAAAATCATTCAAGACACTGACCCGCGTGCTTTCGTCAATATTGTAGAAACGGTCGGCGTAATGGGTGAATTCCGCAAGCCTTCCCTTTAATTTGCAAAACGGGCATCGGCTAATATGGAAATTCTTTGCTCAACACTAGGTTTTTGAATTCGCTGCTGTTATAATATAGCTATCCCGTTGTATTTGTTTCGTGCCATACGTTTTACCCTCCATTACGATGAAAGGGTGATGCTTCATGGATATGGAAACGGTCAGACTATTACAGATTGTGGAAAAGCTAGCACCGGAATTAGTGCCTTTCCTCACGGAGCGGGAATTGAATTTGAATATCGTGCTGCGGGATGGACTGGCATTGCTGGAACCTGAGGACGCGATGGAGATTGTGCAGCAAAGCATTTGTGAGCATCAAAGAGAAGTGCTTTTGCAATAGATCCGCCCGAACGAGAAACGAGAAATCGGTTCTCGTTCTTTTTTTGCTTCAACAAAGGGGCTACATCCCCCCTCCTCTGCAATTTCTAGCAAATTCCTACAAAATACCTCTGTGCCTCCATCCCAAACTGAATTATAATTTTACTGACTTGGCAGATGGGGAGAGAACTGAAATGGATGTTATAGTTTCTACATTGTTATTGTTGTTTCATGTCTTAACCGGATCGGATACGCAAGCAGGTGCGCAATCCGCTTCTACCCACCAACTGCTCGCCACAATTGTTGCTGCTCCGAACTCACAGCAGCCGAATGGCCCCGGAGGAACGACCCAGCCGGGAACGAACTCGGGCACGGGCGCAACAACGCCCGATGGTTCGGGTTCAAACGCAGGCACCGAATTCGTGAAGCATGACCCGCAGCCGGATGCCCCTGAAGTGAAGGGCATTTATGTAACGGCTCACAGTGCCGGCGGCGCTAGAATGGAATCGCTGCTGAAGCTGCTCGATGATACCCCGCTAAACAGCATGGTCATTGATTTGAAAGATGATAACGGCTACATTACCTATCCCACCACCAATCCGGAGCTGCTTAAGCTCGGCAAACCAAAGAAGTACATCAGCAATATCAGTCAAACGATGGAGCGTCTGAAGAAACATGATGTCTACCCAATCGGAAGAATCGTAGTATTTAAAGATACGGTATTGGCCAGAAGCCATCCCGAGCTTTCCTTCTTGCGCAAGGACGGATCGATTTGGGAGAATGGCAAAGGCGACAGCTTCGTAAACCCATATATGAAGGAAGTATGGGATTACAACATTGCCATCGCGAAGGAAGCAGTGAAGCTTGGGTTCAAAGAAATTCAGTTCGATTATGTCCGCTTCCCGGAAGGCTTCGAGAAGAAAGCCGACTCCCTGAAGTTCGAGAAGAACAAGGATACGCGGGTGGATACGATCGCTGCGTTCGTGAAATATGCGAAGTCCCAGCTTGAGCCGCTTGGCGTTCGTGTCTCAGTGGATATATTCGGATACGCGGCTTCTGTACCGGCTGCAGAAGGCATCGGACAAGATTTCGTGAAAATCTCGAAATACGTGGATGTTATCGCGCCGATGGTTTATCCAAGCCATTACAGCACAGGCTGGTTCAAAGTAAAAGATCCGGATAAGGATCCCTATGCAACCATCAAAGGCGCCATGGCAGATACGCACAAGAAGCTAGACCCGATCGGCTCCTACAAACCGATCATCAGACCTTGGATTCAAGACTTTACCGCAAGCTGGCTAGGCAAAGGGCATTATATTAAATACGGCAAGGCCGAAGTGGACGCGCAGATTAAAGCATTGCAAGATTCCGGCATTCATGAATATTTATTATGGAACGCGAACAATCGTTATACGGCGGACGCCAAGTTCTAACAACTAAAAACGCTCTGCAAGCCACACTCGGAACAAATTCCGGCATGGCTGCAGAGCGTTTTTTGCATGCTCAACTCGCGATTGAAAGCTATTTGCGCAGCTTCGCTGCCAGTTGTAAGAAATAAGGCACCGTGCGATGAACACGGGCTACCACATCTACAGAGGACGGTGTCCCGTCAGCTTCAAATTGGCGTGCCGCACCGCCGATGGAGATCCATTCCGGGCAGTTGATTCCATGCATGTTACGGACCATGGCTTGCATCTGCGTAAGCGAGCTTACCCCGACCGCACCGCCGGCAGAGCAGACGGACAGAACGGCTTTGCTGTCGAAATGATCGCCGCCGAGGAAATCAAGAGCATTCTTCAATACGCCGGAGATGCTTCCATGATATTCAGGCGTGCTGAGCACAATAGCATCGCTGTGGAACGCGGATTCGCGCAATGCCGCGAGGTTCGCATTCGAATCCTCGTGTGTGCCATAGAACGGCAGCGGCTGCTTATGCAGGTCGAATACCGTAACCTCATGGCCTTCCGATTCCATAAACTTCCCAATATATCGAGATAATTTCGTGCTTGTCGATTCCGGACGATTGCTTCCCGCGATAATCGTAATGCGCATAAATATTCCCCTTCCAAATTCTACTTTACATACATAATAGTATGTTTTGTATATTTGGTCAATAAAGGAATTTACGATTGGGGAATGAGGTAACCAGAACCGACTTCAGTCCGTTTCTTCTCCACGATGGCAACCGACTTCAGGACAGGCATTTTGATATAATGCCGCGCAACATGGCTCTCTACGAACGAGAATGCTTTCTCATCCGAATCCGCGAGCAGAATCAGATGCGCCGAGGTATCTTCCATTTCGATTTCGATCTTGTACAAGAACATTAGTCCATCCTCCTCATGATTAATAGAAAAGCCTTATACGGGCAGTCATTCGGGTCCATTCTCCCCGGCAGCTGCTCATATAAGGCTATAAGTTCATTTATTGAGATAAACGAAGAGCCAGGTTGTAGAGATCCATGTTGAACGGTTTCTTCGTGTTTACTACTTTATCGATGTCTGTCACGACCAGCTCACCGCGGATAATGCCGCAGCCTTTGCCGGAGTCGCCTTCCATCAGCTTGCGCACAGCAAAGTCGCCGAGCTGGCTGGCAAGAATTCGGTCGTTGTGCGTTGGCGTTCCGCCACGCTGAATATGACCCAGAACCGTAACGCGAGGCTCCATTCCACAACGCTCCGTGATGCCTTTACCGATATCTTCGCCGCTTGCCGCGCCTTCAGCAACAACGATGATACTGTGACGCTTGCCGGAAGCGAAGTTTTCCTTCATGCGGTTTGCTACTTGATCCAGATCGAACGGTACCTCCGGTACGATGATCGTTTCTGCACCGCTCGCCAAACCAGCATACAGAGCGATATCGCCGCAATGACGGCCCATAACCTCTACGATCGAAGAACGTTCATGCGACGTCATCGTATCGCGCAGCTTGTTGATTGCGTCAACAACGATGCTAACCGAAGTATCAAATCCGATGGTATAATCGGTAAACGGAATATCGTTGTCGATCGTACCCGGCAACCCCATTGTTTTGATCCCCAGCTTGCAAAGCTTGTTGGCACCTTGGTAGGAACCGTCTCCGCCGATGACGACGAGCCCGTCAATTCCGCGCTCGCGCAGTACTTCCGCGCCTTTCTGTTGGCCTTCCGGCGTCAGAAACTCTTTACAGCGAGCTGTTTGGAGAATGGTGCCTCCACGCTGAATGATATCACCTACACTGCGAAGATCCATTTGACGAAGATCATTATTAAGCAGGCCTTGGTAGCCGCGTTGTACACCGTAAACTTCAAGTCCATGATATAAAGCACTACGGACGACAGCGCGTACCGCCGCGTTCATACCTTGCGAATCTCCACCACTAGTTAGAACGGCAATTGATTTTACTGCTGACATTGCAATCCACTCCTCTATACTCTTTATCTGTGCTTTCCTTGTTCATATCCTTATTTAAATTGACGCAATCGAATAACAACGCTGTTTCCCCAGAAGAACAACCGCGTGAGCGGGCTCTTCTTCATGAGCCGTTTCGAAACGAGCTGCACGTCCTTCTGACCCCGCACTTTGGGATCCGACAGGTATAACGCGAGCAAACCTTCGATTACCATACGGTGAAACCTCGGAGCAGGCAGCCCGCTCACATCTTGGCGCGCACCTTCGACTATGTCGCCGATTCGTGACACCAGTTCGCTTTGATTGGCATAGTAATTGCAGAAATTCAAGTCTCCGCCAATCCGATCCTCTTCTTGGTCGATCAAATAATCTAGCATAATGTGAAGACCGCAAACATGGGGGAAATAGCCGTTTCGAACTTGAAGCGCTTCTTCGCTGCCGCATCCTTCATCTGAAGCGGCAAGAAACAACATAAACATGCCAAGTGTAGAACCTGTTGCCGCGCCAAACTCGTTCCACTTGAAATGCGGAGCAAGTAGGCGATGCCGCTCCCACCATGCAAGCAATGCCGGCTCGCGTTTCTCTTTGACAATATGTTTGTGAACTTGCAGGTCACCATATAGTCCAACAAGCTCTGTTACATAAGGCTGTACAGCCGAATAAGACGGCAGTTTCCTTATACAGGCTTGACATGTACGGACCAGCTCATGCAAATAACCCCCGTCTTCGCGTTCTGTCCGCAATGCATAATAATCACGCAGCGGCGCGCTCGGGTCTACGGCATCCAGCATCGATTGATGAAGCAACCGGAAATCATCCGCATCCAGCGAAGTACTTCGGTCACACAAGTTGTCCAAATAATCACTGATCGTCTGCAAAGCAACGATGAGCGGCACGAGCACATCCCTGCGCTGCAAGTTGGCGGCGGCGTAAATGCCTCCTCCTTCACAGTGAAACTGCTTGCTTGTCATACTGGCAATTGCTTGTGTTCGCAGTTCATCATCGGGAATTTGCTCGGCAATCGAACGCAATCTTGCAAGCTCGGCTCTAACTTCCGGCAATACGTATTTGTAAACCCGGTACATTAATCGAATAGGTGTTTGCGGCATTTGGCGGGCCAAAGCTGAAAGTTGCATCGATATGCGCCCTCCTTCTTCCACTCCGCTTGTTAGGAATGGCGCTTATTTTCAATTTCTTGATTCATGCGGTACCAGATATGTAAATCATTAATCCGGCTGGCCAATTCGGCAATATCGGAGTTAATGGTACATGAACGCTCAAAGTTCTCTTCCTCAAACAGCTGAATCTGCTTTACGTTAATTATCGCTTCAAATGCCATGACGCGATCAGGAATCGTCCCGCGAATAATCTCCCATTCTGTCACAATGAACGTGCGTTCCCTCTCACTGTACATGTCCCACTCCTGATGGAGGGTCGGAAGCGGGATTCCAAGCCGGTCATTCCAACTAAAAAATTGGTTCACGTCTCAAAACCTCCATCAAATAATGTACCATTTCATAGAGTACAAATCCAGCGCGAAAACTTGTTCGCCATATGCTATACTTGGGTACATATCGCTTGCAAGGAGAACGAACTATGGGGAAACAGCCAGGCTCCGTGTCGATGAGACAGCTATGGCGTTTTTTTTTGCCGCTAGGAATTTCAGCCTCTCTCGTAACTATTTCACATGTCATTATCAATAGTACACTGGCACATGCAGCCAATCAGAAAGTCGTCATCGCCAGTTATGCAATCGCGATGAGTCTGCTGATTATTACGGAAAGACCCGCCGTCTTGCTTCGCCAGACATGCTCGGCACTGGTGCGCGATAAGCAATCCTTCCGCGCGATGCTGCTGGTCGGCCAGCTTGTATTCGCATCCATTCTGGTACTCGGGATGATGATTTGCTACTCGCCGCTTGGCACCTGGATATTCGGAGGATTATTCGGAGCGGATGATGAACTCGTTCCGCATATTCTCGATGTCTATCAAATTCTCATGTTCGTCAGTATTTTCTCAGGCATCCGCTGTTTATATCATGGTGTCATTATTTATAATTTACGCACCAAGTGGTTAACGATCGGCATGGCGCTGCGTCTGGTCGGGATGTACGGCATTTCCTTGTATTATATGAATAAAGGGGTTACAAGCGGTACGGTTGGCGCTGTGATTTTCCTAGCGGGGATGATGATCGAAGCATTGGTAAGCTATTTGGAAGGCTCTTCGTTGGTCAAACAAATGCCGGAGAAAGCAGAGAAACATGCCGTTCAGAATTTCAGGCAAGTATTCTCCTTCTACCGCCCGCTGCTGCTCTCCACGTTAATTGCAGTTTGGATCGGGCCTTCTATTAATATCCTGCTTGGCAAGACGAGCGACGCGGCATTGTCCATTGCCTCCTTCGCGCTTGCAGCTAGTCTCGTGCAGCTCACCTTAAGCTTCTTTACTTATTTCCATCAAATCGTACTTAACTTCTATAAAATCGATCCGAAAGCCGTCCGTAAATTCACGCTGCTGCTTGGTTTCATCCCGACGCTGCTCGTCACGCTCCTCGCATTCACGCCGGCAGGTGAATTCATCGTCGGCCATGTCATGGGCGTTGAAGGAAAGCTGAAGTCGGAAACGATCCGTGCCATGCAGCCCTTCATTCTTCTCGCTCTGGCGCTGCCTTGGCTGGATGTCGGCAATGGCCTCATTATGGTGCGCGGACAGACACGCATCATCTTAGGATCACAATCCGTGAATCTATTGTTCACGGTATCAACCTCAGTCCTGTGCATCCTATTCACACCCGGCTGGAATGGGTCAATCGGAGCATGGGCACAATCGATTGGGGCAGCAGCAGAATGTCTGTTCATTGCTGTTGCGATCAGGCGAGTCGGACATGCGGACAAAACGATGTCCAGGCAAGCAACAGATTTGGAGTGAATTCATCTTGGGCTCAATACGTTCAAACCTAAACAGCTCTTCCGCCGATAATGAGCAAGCCGTTTCCAAGGCGGGCTCGGTGTCGCGGGAAGTGTTCATGCTTCGATTCTTTATGTACATTATCTACACCACGCAAGCCCTTGTTGTCTCCTACTTCCCGCTATACTTCATGGATCGCGGGTATACGGCAGGTCAAATCGGCATTATCTATTCAATCGGCCCGTTCGTTTCGATCTTTGCAAACATCATCTTCGGCACTGCAAGCGATCGTTATCGTACCATTAAGAAAATAATGTCGCTTCTCATGTTCGGACAGCTTGTCATGGTTTCGCTGCTATTTACGACAGATGCCTTCGTCATTGTCTGTTTCATTATGCTGGCTTTCTATTTCTTTCAGACACCGGTCAATCCGCTCAGTGATAGCCTGATTCTGTTATCCAGCCAGTTTACGTCTAAGCCCTACGCGCTCATTCGAGTGTTCGGTTCGCTGGGCTTTGCGTTCTCGGCTTTTCTAGTCGGACAGCTGCTCAAAGTAACAGGAACTGCGGCGACAATTCCACTGGCTGTAGGTTCGATCACGCTTGCCCTGCTGCTCTCCTTTACCCTTAAAGATTATCAGGGAACGAAGCGAAAAATCGAATTTGGCGGATTTCTTAAACTCATTCGCAAGCCCAGCATACTAAGCTATTTCGCCATCGTTCTCGTCGTTTCCATAGCGCATCGGATGTATGAAGGGTTCCTAGCCGTGACGATGCGGGAAATGGGTGCGGATAACTCCCTTGTCGGCATTGCGTGGATGATTTCGGCCATCAGCGAAATCCCTGTCCTCTTCCTGCTCGGCAAGTACGGCCATAAATTCAAAGAGCTTCCCCTGCTGGCCATCGCCAGTCTGATGTACGCGCTGCGATTCTGGCTCATCAGCGAAATTTCAGAGCCGATCTGGATTATTCCGATCCAGGCGATGCACAGCATTACATTCGGCATTTACATGGTTACGGCGCTGCGTTATTTATCATCGATTATCCCGGATGAGTTCCGCTCCTCCGGGCAGGCCGTTTATGCGATCGTCTGGAGCGGCTTTGCCGGTGCAATAAGCGGGACGGCCGGCGGCGCAATCTTCGAGCAGTTCGGCAGGCCGGCTTTCTTCCACCTGGCCATGGCGCTTGCACTGGTCGCAGCTGTTGCATTCCTCGCAAAACATTACATTGACCGAGATGCTTAATTGTTTCCAAAAAATAAGCCCCATCGCAGCCAAGCTGCAATGGGGCTTTGTATTGAAATCTATTCTTCGTCCGACAGTTCGAAATTGACGTAAACGTCTTGTACATCCTCGTTATCCTCGAAAGCATCCATCATCTTCTGCAGCTTCTCAGCATTTTCGCCTTCAGCTGCAACCGTGTTTTGCGGCAGCCATTGAACGCTTGCTGATTCAAACTTATGTCCGAGCTTCTCGAGCTCAGTCTTAACAGCTTCGAACTCGTGCGGATGCGTGATGACTTCAAAGCTTTCCTCATTGACGATAACATCCTCGGCTCCGCCTTCGAGCGCCTGCATCATCATCGTATCCTCATCCGTGTCCAGCTCTTCCCGGTTAATGACGAGCAGTCCCTTCTGATCGAACATATAGGATACGCAGCCACTCTCACCCATGTTACCGCCGCGTTTATTGAAGATCGAGCGAACATCGGCAGCCGTACGGTTGCGGTTGTCCGTCAAACAGCGGACCATGATCGCAGTGCCGCCCGGGCCGTAGCCTTCATACATGATTTCTTCATACTCTACGTTATCGTTGGCTCCCGCAGCCTTTTTGATAGCACGTTCAATGCTGTCTGTCGGCATTTGCTCGGCACGGGCTGCCGCAATTGTATTCTTCAGGGCAAAGTTCGACTCCGGATTCGGGCCGCCTTTGCGTGCATGAACGTAAAGCTCTCTTGCGAGCTTAACGAATTTATTATTTTTAGCCTGATCGGCCTTCCCTTTACGGTCCTTAAACAATTTGAATTTCATAAGCTCTTATTCGCTCCTTAGCAGAGGTAATATAAATTCCAATCATCAGTTTATCATCTTGTCCATGTTGCGGTCAAAGGCCCGCAAACAAATAAAAAAAACCCAACATCGAAATGTCGGGTTTATCTATAGCATTTCCTTATGAGAAGCTTCCCGGTGGAAGCTGCATAGCTTACAGTTTGGTAACGTTTGCCGCCTGCGGCCCGCGATTGCCTTGTGTAATATCGAACTCTACGGATTGACCTTCATCCAGCGACTTGAAGCCTTCGCCTTGAATTGCGGAATAATGAACGAACACGTCCTCGCCATTCTCTACTTGAATGAAACCATAGCCTTTTTCTGCGTTAAACCATTTAACTGTTCCTTTCAAATGAACAACCTCCTAAAAATGAGCGCGACCGTAAAACCGGGCGACTTGCTTTATTATACACTCGATGGCAGTTATTTGCAATTAAACATTGACAAAAAGGACAGGTTGTGGTAGAGGAAACTATAGTTGCTTGACCAGTTTCTTCGCGATGGTCGCTCTGATTTCATTCAGAAGGGCCACGGAAGCATCGATTTCCACTTTTCTCGTCGACACACTTTCTACACTGCAGCCGAGCGGAATCCCTTTCTCCAATCCGAAATCGAAGATTTCTTCAAACATGCGGTGTGAGAGCATAACGGATTTATCTAATATGTCATTGGAATGCTTCAAATCATTCTCCAGCCATTTCGGAATGCTGATGCCAAGCCATTTCATAAATTCCAGCGTCTTCGGCGATCCGCAAGGCGCAAGATTAATCAGGATCGGAACCATGTCGATTTCCTGATCTCTGCAGTAATAATAATAATCCGACAGGAAATTCTTAGTCGCTTCAATATTGTACGTGGCCTGCGAGATGAAGAATTGGCAGCCGCTGTTCATTTTCTGGACCACCCGGAGATGCTCATCGTTCTTCATCGTATGTCTTTCCGGTATAACGACACCGCCGAAGGTTAAGTTTGGATCCATCCGCTGACTTAAGTTATAAGCCTCCGGAAGACGCATACTCGTTGCCTGCTTGCTTGAAGAGGCTCCCACATATACCGAGAAGCGATCTTGATCCGATTCCGCCTGCAGCCATTCCGAGAACTGATTCGCAGAATAGTTGCCTACGCAGCGATAAATGATTTTGGGAACCGCTAATTGCTGCAAATACTCATTGCTGTATAACGTGGGATCAACTGTCCGCAGAAACGGAAACGGCCGATCCTGATCGATTCGATCGCTCTCCTCCTGAACATCGTACAAGATTAAGCCATCTATTTGTAATCCAGCCAGCCGCTCCATTTGCTTCTGCGCAATTTCGGCGATTTTATCCGGCGGATGCGATTCCTTAGGCGGTGTCATGCCATATGTAATGATGCCCGGTTCTTTTCTGAGAATTCGTTCTCTAAGCAAGCTATCCACTTCTCCACTTCCTTCGACTATATAATTCACAAGATGTGCTTCGATCTCATAGTAATTCGCGAACGAAATCCGTTTATCCTTTTCTCCCCCGAAAGCCGCTGAATTTGACAGCATGCGACCACGAAATATTTGATTTCTACCCTATTTTATGGCTATCATTGTATGAAGCATCAAGCTATTTACAGAGAGGGATGGTCCTTATGTTTAAAAAGGTTCAAATTTATAAAACAGATAAATACAATATGCTGAATGTTGAAGTACAAGGCAAAACACTGATTGTTCGCGAGATCAACGATCAATGGGGCGAAGAATGCCATACGTTCGTAAGCCGCCCGGAAATGCTGCATTGGGCTGAGAACCGTTTCCGTCCATCCGATTTCGCGGGCCGCGAAGAAGAACTCGAAGCCATTATGGAAGCCTTCAGATCCGTCTAAAATCCAGACTCGCAAGCAGGAGGAAAATTCATCCTGTTTATCGAACATAACCATGTACCAACCTGCATAGGTTGTGCGGAGGGGAGCTACATATAAGTGGATAAGACATCTACGATTATATTCATCATTGCCGCTTTTTCACTTGGAATCGTCATCATCATGCAGCGGAATAATATTCCGGCCAGCATGCGCAGAGGACTTGCCATCGCAGCGATCGTATTTATTGCATTTGCCTTTTTCCTGATCGTGTACAATTTGACAACGATGGGGACATAAGGAATCGACTGCCGGGCCAAACTAGAGTCACAACCTTTCAGGGAGCGTGACTTCTAGCGTGAAATGGCTGCCGATTCTATTATCGCTCTCACTGCTGCAAACCGGTCAAGCTAACGTCCTGCAGCGTGAAGCACCCCATTCTGCTGATTCCGCCACATCTACCAACCATCATGCGAGGAGGGTTCCCATGAACCAAGTACCAAAACGCTCCGAAACCCCAGCTGAGCACCGCTGGCAGCTGGAGGACATTTTCGCGGATCAATCCGCATGGGACAAGGAATATGCACAAGCGAAAGAGCAGATGAAGAAAGTAGAAGCTTATCAAGGCAAATTAGCTGACCCTGCGCAGCTCAAAGCTTGCTTCGAGCTTGAGGACGAGCTTTCGCTCAAAGTAGAGCGACTCTATGTGTATGCAAACATGAAGCATCATGAGGACACGGCAGAGCCGGGCTTCCAAGCACTCTCCGACAAATCGAAGAAGCTGAGCGTCGAAACAGGCGAAGCGCTCTCCTTCATTACCCCTGAGGTGCTAAGTCTCTCCGATGAAGCACTTCAAAGCATGATTAATAATGCCGATCTCGCAAAGTACCGCCATACGTTAGAAGAGATGAGCCGTCAGAAGGCCCATGTACTCTCCAAATCCGAAGAAGCACTGCTCGCTCAGGTCGGCAACATTAGCCAAGCACCTGGCACTATCTTCAGCATGCTGAACAACGCCGACTTGAAATTCCCGAAAGTGAAAGACGAGAATGGCGAAGAAGTGGAATTGTCCCATGGCCGTTACATACAGTTTCTTGAGAGCAAGAACCGTGAAGTGCGCGAAGGTGCTTTTAAAGCGATGTACGACACGTACGGCAAACTCAAAAACACGCTCGCTTCGACGCTTAGTGCGAATGTAACGAAGAACTTGTTCTATTCCCGCGCTCGCAAGTACCCTTCTACGCTCGAAATGTCGCTCTATGGAGACAACATTCCGAAAGAAGTGTATACGAATCTCATCGGTACCATTCATAAGTATCTTCCGCTCATGCACCGCTATATGGAGCTGCGCAAGAAGCTGCTGAAGGTTGATGAGCTCCATATGTACGACTTGTTCGCACCGCTTGTTGACGAGTTCAAAATGGACATCACCTTCGAGGATGCGAAGAAAACCGTCAGCGAAAGCTTGAAGCCGCTGGGCAGCGATTATTTGTCGGTGCTGCAGGATGGATTCGATAAAGGCTGGATCGACGTATACGAGAACGAAGGCAAACGCAGCGGCGCTTATAGCTGGGGCGCTTACGGCACACATCCTTACGTGCTGCTCAACCACAAGGACAACCTGAACAGCATGTTCACCTTGACGCACGAGATGGGCCATGCGCTTCATTCCTATTATTCCGACAACAATCAGGATTACCGTGACGCGCAATACACGATCTTCTTGGCCGAAGTGGCCTCAACGCTCAATGAAGCGCTGCTCATGGATTACATGCTGAAGAAGTCGACCGATCCGAAAGAAAAAATGTACCTGCTGACTTACTACGCCGACCAGTTCCGCACAACGGTATTCCGTCAGACGATGTTCGCTGAATTCGAGAAAATCATTCACGAGCGTGCCGAGGAAGGCGATTCCTTAACGCCGCAGGAGTTCAGCAAAATCTACTACGACCTGAACAAGCTTTACTATGGCGAAGGCATGGTCATTGATAAAGACATCGAGATGGAATGGGCTCGTATCCCGCATTTCTACACCAGCTTCTATGTGTACAAATACGCAACGGGCTTCTCCGCCGCAACCAGCTTCTCCAAGCAGATTCTCGAGGAAGGCGCTCCGGCGGTTGAGCGTTACCTTGGCTTCCTGAAGAGCGGCGGCAGCGATTACTCCATCAATATTTTGAAGAAAGCCGGCGTCGATATGTCGACTCCGGAACCGATCGAGCAAGCGATGAGCGTGTTCGAACAATTAATCGAGCAAATGGAGCAGCTGACTTCTTAAGCTCTGTTGCGAATAGCCCGATAACGAGAAAGAGCAGCCCAACCGGGCTGCTCTTTCTCGTTGCGCGGTACTTACGGCTGGGACGGCGTCCGCAGCGAGGCAAACAATTCGGTCGCTTCGGCGAACGAAGACACCGCGCCTTCGAGGCGTTGTAGGAGCTCCTCATCCAGCTGCAGTCCGCCTGCTTCCGTCTTCTTAATTTGTGAATCTACTGCATAAACGCCGGCGGAGACATGACGCGCATACAGCGCCGAAAGCACCGGTTTAAGCGCATAATCAATCGTGAGCAAATGAGCAATCGTTCCGCCAATGAACAAGGGCAGCACAACTTTCCCTTCCAGACCGGTCTGCGGCAGCAAATCCAGATAAGTCTTAAGCACGCCGGTGAAGGAGGCTTTGTACACCGGACTTGCTACGATCACAGCATCCGCATCTGCAATCTGCTTATTCGCATCTTTAATGGCTGAGCTGTCCCAACGAGCCAATATGAGATCCTCTGCCGGAAGCGAAGCCACATGCAGTGTGCTCACTTCCCATCCAAGCCCCAGAAGTTTAGCTTCCGCGTAATCGGTCAAACCGTTCAAACGAGAAATCGGATTCGGACTTCCTGAAATTATAACTACCTTTGGCATTTCAGCTCACACTCCCGTTTTACGCTATATTTAACTTGCTTGCACAGGCAATCCATCTTATGGAATTAGTATACTAACAGAATTCCGATATGTAAACTGTGAATAGTATAAAAATAATCCGGGAGACTTGCCCCTAGTTAGAGGCAGTCTTCCCGGATTGAACCCTTTATTTCGTTTGTTCCATTTATTTCGCTTCGGGCGGGTACAAAATAATTCTTCCCTCTTCCATCTCCACCCGCACTTTATTCTTCTCTTTGAATTCTTCCGCCTGCAAATACGAAGCAGGTATCTGGAGACGTCCTGCTTTGTCGATAACGGCATACTCCACATGGCTCTCTTCGGAATCGAAGATGCTGCCGTTTGCAAGAGCAGCAAGCTCCTCCGCATACGATTGCCGTCTAATGATCTCCGAAGATGTTTTGCCGTCGCGGATCGCTACAACGCGGTCAACCTTACGCGCTAACAGCGGATCATGCGTAACGATAACGATCGTAATGCCCATTGTGCTGTTCAGTTCCCGGAACAAGTCCAGAATTTGATTGGACATGCGCGTGTCGAGTGAGCCGGTTGGTTCATCCGCTAGCAGCAGCTTCGGCTCGTTCGCAAGCGCAATCGCGATGGCTACCCGCTGCTGCTCACCGCCGGAGAGCTCGCTCAGCCGGTTCTTAATGCGGTGGCTTAACCCAACCGCCTCCAGCAGCTCGAGCGCCCGCAGCCGTTTACCTCGGCCTTTCAGCAGAATCGGCAGCTCCACGTTCTCCAGTGCAGTCAAATACGGAATGAGGTTGCGCGCGTTGCTCTGCCATACGAACCCAACCGTTTCCCGTTTGTATTTGACCAGATCGCGTTCCGTAAATTTAAGCAAATCCTTACCGTCTACAAGCAGCTTACCGGCAGAAGGGCGATCAAGCCCTCCCAGCATGTTCAGCAGCGTCGATTTACCGCTTCCGCTGTTGCCGATAATCGCCATCAGCTCACCGGCTTCGACATGAAGGTCCAGTCCTTGCAGAGCTACGACCTCCAAGTCATCCGTCTTATAAATTTTGACAAGCCCGTCGCAATGAATCATGTCTTATTCCTCCCCAAGCTTCAGCGCTTGCGTAATTTTCATACGCGAAACCCGAATGCCGAGCACGGCTAGCCCAATTGTCAGCATAACGCCTACGACGCTGTACAATTGCACATAATCGCTTAGCTGACGGACAATCTCAAATGGCGGCACTTGATCCGAAGCGTTGAAGGACAGCTGGAACAGCGGAACGAACTGATTGCTCACCGCATTTCCGATCAGTACCCCGAATAGGATTGCTGCCGCTGAAGTTAACAGCTGCTCGCTTAGCAGCATGCCGATAATCTGCATAAACGAGATCCCCATCGCTCGTAAAATACCGAATTGCAGCGTCCTGCCCGATAACGTAAGCACCCAGAACAATAGGAAACCGAAGAAGCTGATCATCATCGATATGACAAAGCCGAGCGTCATCACACCGTTAATCGCCAGTCGGAACGGATCGTTCTTCGAGCGAATCAGCAGCTGATTGGCATCCACAAGCTTCTCCACCGGTATTTCTTTCTTCTCCAGGTCTGCGTATATGACCGAGCTCGTTGCGCCTTCTTTCAGCTTAATCCATACTTCGTACGGTTCAAGGGCAAGATGGTTCTGAATATACGACAGATGGCCGACAATCAAATTCGGCAGCCTTACATTCGGATCATCCTGGTTGCCGGACTGCGGCAGCGGATTCCATCCCGGCCAATAATCGATAATGCCGTAAACGATGAAGTTCGCACTGTCGAGCCCTGCCCATTTGGCTGAGATCGGGTCACCTGCCTTCACCTTGAACTTGTCAGCAATGGATCTCGAGATGAGCACCGCCTTCGGGTTACTCGCAATCAGGTTCAAGTAGCTGTTGATCGGATACTCCAGCAGTCCGCCGCGCATCCAAGCTACTTTGCCGAACTCAAACGTATCGATCCCGTATAGGGATGTACCGCCATTCTGCCCGTTAGCGGAGAAATTGGCATCATCCTTGCGGAATACCCGCGCTGCAGTATCCACGCCGGCAAGCTCGGTCATCGTAATGAACGAAGGCTCCGTATACGTAACAACCTTCGGAGCTTGAACCGCTCCTGCGTCATCCGCATTGACCATGGCCGGCATGCCTGCCGGCGCCGGAGGCGGCTTGTCATTATCCCAATGCACGGACAATTGAATATCCGAGCCTGTCGTGTACTGAATCTTATCTTCCATATTCCCGTTGATTGTACGTGCCGCATTGGCGCTGAAGAGCCCCATTGCCACAGTCATAATCAGGAACACCTTAATCGTTAAATATTGCGATGAAGAACGGCTGATCTGCAGCAATGTGGAATACAGCGCAGGCGTCCACCATCTTCGGCCGATCCAGAACACCAGCTTAATCAGCCACGGATAGATGCGAAGAATGAAGAGTCCCGTCCCCAAGCTGAACAGCGCCGGCATGAAGAACAGCAGCGGATCCACTTGGATCGCATTCGGGTCCAGTGCGAGCGCCTTCAAATCGGCCATCCGCTTGTTAAAACCATAAAGCATATAGATCGCAATCCCAAGTAAAACAATGTCTATGCCTGTTTTGTGCCAGAAAGACATCTTGTTGGAGCGCGCCATCTGCTGTTTATGACCTACAATTGAAATCCGCGTAGCCAAGAATGCCGGAACCAGAATGAGAATGATCGAGCCGATAACGGCAGCACCGGCAATTTTATACGATGTGCTATTGAGCACGACATCCAGCGAGGAGCGCTGCACGAACTCCAGGAACCCGCTTGAAGCACCTAAAATTTTGGTGAAATAAACGCCTATGAATGGACCGACCGCAAGGGCTAATATACCAAGCAGCAGGCTTTCGACCAGAAACACGAGCATAATTTGCATACGGCTTGCACCGCGGCTGCGCAATACGGATATCTCAGTCTTCTGACGATCGATAATCAGATTAGCTGCCATATACAAGTAGAATGCAAGCATGAACATTACCGGTGAATATAAAGACCAGAGCATAATGTCCAGCTTGTCTTTCTTCACCGTATACGTAGCGATCGGATTCTTAGCCGGCATATCTACCGACGAAATGCCAAGTCGCATGTTGAAGTAGTTGTTCATGGCTGTAAATTGACCCAAATACGTATCGATATGGTCGATATTCATCTGCTCATAGTTAAGCGAATACTGCCAGGAGAGCACCGATATTTTCAACAAGCCTTGATTCTCAATAAAATCATGGTTGAATTGCTTAAAGGGAATATAGAAGGATGTATTATACGATTCCACATTGAACTGGTCGTACGCATTGTCCTGCTTCGACTCCACGATCCCTACCGGAATAATGTGCAGCTGCTGACCGGTATCCTTATTCGTATAAACGAACTCATGATCGAGATCACGCTTGAGATCGATAATAAACTTCTGCGTGACAAGCGCTTCATAGACACCATCGCTGCGGTTCGCATCCGGCATCCGTCCGTCAAGCAGATGCACCCGCTTCTCGATATCCGAGACGGTGCGAAGGCTTCCCGTCACGCTCATTTCTTTCTTCTCGCGCTCGGAGGCATCCACTGGTAAAATCTTGAACGATTGTGTCGCCCTCGACATGATATACGACTGCGAATCCAGTCCAAGGCGCTGCGGTGCATTGTACATATACCGATCCGCTTTGCCAATGAGACTTCTGATTTCGTCAAAGGTTCTTGTGCCGGAAACCGAAGTAGAGGCTCTTAGCGAGCCCGGATAGACGTTCTGATCCTTCTGAAGCTGTTGAAGCTCTTTATATAACGTGCGCTGCAAAATCGCATGCGAGTATAGCGGCATGGAGCTGAACAGCGCTACGCAGATCGTAAGCCCAAACCATAAGTTAAGCTGCAGCCAACGATTCTTCGCCATTTTACGAAAAATCATCGTCCAGATTGCCATTGGTTCACCTCTTCTCTTCTCATGAGCTGAAATTAGTTATTCAGAATCACTTTCATTCCCGGATCTAATCCCTTGACGATCTCGACATCCGTTGAGGTCATAATCCCCGGCTGAACGTCGATCTCTTTGCGGCGGTCGCCGTCGAGCGCCTGCACGTAGGTACGTCCCAAGTAGGTACGCAGGCCGCTGCGCGGAATGACTACGACATCGTCACGTTTCTCAAGCACGATATGAATATCGGCCGTTCTGCCGAGCTCGAAGGTCTTGTCCGGTTTGTTGATGGCAATATAAAGCAGCCTCGTGTTGCGATCATCGATTTCCTTGTTTAACGTAATCGGCGCATCCGAAGGAGATTGCAGCACTTTGCCGTCAAACTTCTTATCGCCCACCTTGATCTGGACAGCCATGTCGCGTTGTACGCCGGCAATTTGCTTCGCATCCTCAGCCGTGTAGATCAGATACAGCTGTGTAGGGTCCGCAACCGTAACAAGCGGCGTATAGCCGTTCAGTCCATCGCCCGGCGACTTCGTATCCAAATAAGATACGATTCCACTGATCGGTGTCGTTAGCTTGGCGGACTCAAACTGCTCGTTCATCGAATTAAGCATCAGCTGCTCCCGCTCCAAATCGATCTCCTTCATCCGCAGATCATTGCCGGTCACACCGCTCTGCTTCACTCGGAAATACTCAATTTGAGCACGTTCCAGACTCAGCTTCTGCAGCTTCACACGTAGGTCCAAATCGCCCATGTCCAGCTCAGCTACCAGCTGTCCTGCTTTCACTGCATCGCCCAGCTTCACGTGGAGCTCCTTCAGCCTGCCGCTTTCCTTATAGAAGAGCGGTACATTCTTGCTCGATGCGACTACAGCCGCGCCCGAGAAGCTCCGCTCAATGGTCGCCTTCTTCACTTCGATAGCATCTACCTTCTCCGCAGCAGGCTGCACAAGCGGCGGCTGCAGGACGACTTGCTTCTGCGGCAGAAGCGAACAGCCGGAAAGCAGCGAGGCCACAACCATAACTGCAGCAGCCTCCTTGACGAACAATCTGCGGCGATGTTTACGCGTTAGGTTCTGAGACAATCTCTCCATCCTCCAATGCAATAACATGATCGACGATTTCCATAATCCCGGGATCATGCGTCGTCATGACGACGGTCATGCCCAGGTTCTCAACAAGATCACGGAACACTTTAATCACCTGCAGCCCCATCCGGCTATCCAGCTCGGCTGTAGGCTCGTCCGCCAGCAGCAGGACGGGTCTATGCGCAATCGCTCTGGCGATCGCAACGCGCTGCTGTTCTCCCCCCGAGAGCTCGGGCGGGCGGTGCTTCATGCGAGACTTCATACCTACCCATTCCAGCGCTTGCTCGGCGCGCTCCTTATGCAGCTTCGAATCGCTGCCCGCGATGCGCAGGCCGAACTCCACATTCTCGTACGCGGACATAAGCGGGATGAGGCCGAAGGCTTGGAACACCAGGCCCAAATTCGTTCTGCGCCATGTGCTGCGCTGCTTCTCCGGCAATCGGGAAATGATTTGACCGTTAAAATAAACGTCGCCTTCTGTCGGCTGATCCAGCGCTGCTAGTAAATTCAGCAGCGTCGTCTTGCCGGAGCCGGAACGGCCTTTAAGCGCAATCATCGAGCCCTTGTTGATCGTCAGATTGATATTCTTGACAGCGGTTACAGAATTGTCACCGCGGCCGAATACGCGTTTCACATTATCCGCTTGGAGCAGCGGAAGGTTGCTGGCAATCGGCGATTCCGCCGTATGAATCTTCACGTGCGGCCATTCTCCTTCCCGAATCTATGAATTCGTTTACATTTACTTCTGTAAAAATTTTCTATTAGAGTTAGGATACTAGGCGATACCTAGGCTGTCAACCCGAGAAACCATTAGATTTATGCACAATTGCATCCAAAAACGTGAACATTAGGTTGATTATAACGCGTTGACATCCATAGGGATAGTCTTAATTGAATGCTTTCGATTCAGGGAGATTCTAGGAAAAGGCGCAGCCAATGATTAACGCCAGCAAGCCGGCCAGCGCCGAGGACGCGAAATTCACCGCGTCATTGGTCATCCCGGCGAAGCCGCGGATTCGCTGCACGGCGTTATGGCTGCCGCAGTGCTCGGCGCGTTCGGTTTCGCTGCCGCATACTTGGCAGCGATACATCACTTGCACGGTCGCGCCGAGCAGCGAATCGGCGAAGGCGCCGGCCGTGCCGGCGCAAGCCGCGGCGGCGAGCAGCGCGCCCGGCGCGACGCCCGCAGGCGCTGGCGGCGCAGCGTGCAGCAGCGCCGCGGCTGCGCCGATGAAAGCGGCGCCGGCGAGCGCGGCGAAGCTGCCAAGCGGCGTGACCCCGCCGCTTGTGCCTGGCGCAACGCGGCGCCCGCTAAGCAGGGCACGCGGAGCGCGGCGGCTGAGCGCGCCGATCTCCGTGGCCCAGGTATCCGCGTTCACGGCGGCCATGACGCCGACGAATGCGTACACCCAGGCTGCCGCTGGCCATAGCGCATGCCCGGCGCACAGCAGCAGCCCGAGGCCGCCATTGGCCCACACCTGAGCGGCATCACGGCGTCCGCTCTTGGCGTATTTCGCCTCGGCGGCCTGCTTGGCAGCATGTCTTCGCTTCCATTTGGACCATAGCGAAGAAGACAAGAAGAAGGCCAGCAGCGTGCCGAACCAGAGCGGCCCGCCTAGAGCCACATAGCCTGTCCCCATAATGGCAGCCGAAACAGTCCCGCTGCCCGATAAGGAGCGAAGCCGATAGGCGGCTAGTGCGATAACGCCGCTTCCAATTATTCCGGCTACCAGCCGGCTTATGTCCGAACTCCAAATCTCACTCATCGTTTCGTTCACGCCCCATACTCCCATTTTTTACATATGCTTAAGCAGGATTCGTTAAAGTTATGTTGAATTCATAGTGTCGAAGAATATACTTTTTTGTCAATTAAGGAGCGTTCGATTGCATATGTATGATCGTCATAAACGTCATGATGAAATTCTCCCACACGCTGACACCGCAAACGAACGGACGCCGGAAGAGCTGCTTCGTATCATATTTGATTATACCGCCAAAATCGGAGGAGAGCGAAACCTAAAGAGCGTGCTCCTACTCATGGCCAACATGGGCCGCGAGATGATTTTGGCAGACCGGTGCACGGTGTGGCTCATCGATCATGCCCGTGAAGAGCTGTTCACAACCATTGCCCATGGCGTCAATGAAATCCGAATTCCGCTCGGCACCGGCTTTGTCGGCCATTCCATCGAAACCGGCGAATATTTATTAATCGACGACGCCTACAACGATCATCGTCATAATGACGAGAACGACCGGCGGACCGGCTATCGCACCAAGTCGGTCATCACGGTGCCATTCGTAGGCAATGACGGAACGATAATCGGCGCTTATCAAGCCATTAACAAGCTGACGCCGCAAGCCGCCTTTACGCAGCGTGACCTTGAACATTTGAAGCTGGCCGCCTCCTACGCAGGCAAATCGCTTGAATCGGTCATCCTCCACGAGGAGATCGTCGCAACGCAGCGCGAAATCATAACCGTAATGGGCGAGATCGGCGAAAGCCGTTCCAAAGAAACCGGCAACCACGTGAAACGGGTAGCTGAATATTCCTACATACTCGCAATCGGGTACGGGTTATCGGCAGAAGAAGCCGAATTGCTCAAGATGGTTTCACCTATGCATGATATCGGCAAGGTAGCCATTCCCGACTCCGTCCTGCTCAAGCCCGGTAAACTGACCGAGGAAGAGTTCGACCAGATGAAGCTGCACACCGATATCGGCTACAATTTGCTCAAAGCGTCTAGCCGCGAGCTGCTCAAAACTGCGGCAATCGTCGCCTATCAGCATCATGAGAAATGGAACGGCAAAGGGTACCCAAGAGGACTTAGCGGCGAAGAGATTCACCTGTACGGACGGATTACGGCCATAGCAGACGTATTCGACGCGCTGGGCAGCGACCGTGTGTACAAGAAGGCTTGGGAGCTGGAACGGATTCTGCAGTTATTCCAAGAGGAACGCGGTAACCATTTCGACCCGAAGTTAGTAGATATCCTGATGGAGCAGCTCCCTGCGATTCTGGATATTCGAGATCGGTTCCGCGACTTATAACCTTTATGGCAAAATAAATGGTGGTGCAGAGACCTGACTCTGCACCACCATTTTCGTTATAGGCTTTCATTCTTCGCCTGCGCAAAACGATCCGGGTAATTCGTACAAATCATTAACGCGCTGTCGAGCGCGGCGAGTCGTTTGATCATGGGCGCATCGTTCACGGTCCAGGCCATGACATCAACTCGCGCAGCCCGCATAGAAGCTAGAAGCTGCTCCGACACTCGCGTATAGCCGACGGATAAGAAATTCGCGCCTAAGCGCTCCAAATCCGCTGTCAGCGTCCAAGGTGACGCGTCCAGGATAAGTCCGGTCCGGACTTCTTTGGTCAGCTCACGCACCGTTCGCAGCGCCTCACGGTCAAAGGAGGTGATGACGGCATCATGCTGCAGTCCGTTCTTGTACAGCAGCTCAACAACCTTCTTCTCCATGCCGGGATAGCGGCCTCCGTAAGTTTTGAGCTCCACGTTTAGCCTGCAGCGGCCGACCGTTGCGTCTACCACCTGCTGAAGCGTTGGAATACCTTCACCTGCGTAAGACTTATCGAACCAGCTGCCAGCGTCCATCTTGCCAAGCTGCTCCGCCGTAAATTCATGAACACGCCCTGCAACCCTCGCCGTCCGTCTAAGGGAGTCGTCGTGGATCACAACGGGGATGCCGTCCTTTGATACCTGCACATCGAGCTCGATCCACTGCACGAACGGAAAACTAAGCGCCTCCCGAAAAGCGGCCATCGTATTCTCCGGCGCAAGTCCTGAAGCTCCGCGGTGGGCAACACACGGATTCAACATCATCCTCACTCCTTCGGCTGAATGTTCCCTGCCTTATCCACAGTTGCATGGAAGGAAATTCCCGATAAGCGCTTGAGCAGTGCCGCTCCCTCTTCGCCTGCCAGAGGCGCTGGCTGTGACTGCACCGCACGCATCGGATTAAAGTTCAACGAGCAATCGCCTTTCACATTACAAGCTGCATTAAGGACTCCGGTGTCTTTCGTTTTATCCGGCGTCATGCCACTGAATATAAAATTGCCTAAGCTGTATGCAATCCATTTCCCTTTGTACGATTCAAAGCCCTGAAGAACATGGGGATGACTGCCGATGACTAAATCCGCCCCTGCATCAATATATTCATGCGCTAATCTTTTCTGATCGTTATTTGGTAAATCTTCGCGTTCGATTCCCCAGTGCACCATGATCACGACAATATCGGCTTGCTTCTTAGCCTGCTTAATGGCCGCAACCGCGCGAGTAGAGTCATAGGTTTCCGCTAGGCCGGCATGATCCTTCGTAGCCTTCCAGGAACCGACAGGTACGACTCGCGTTAATCCCAGATAAGCAATACTGATCCCTTTAGCTTCCAGCAGTACGGGCTTGAACGCTTCCAGTTCATCCCGTCCGGCACCCATATTCGGAATGCCGGCTTCATCGAGATGGTCGATCGTATCGAGCAGTCCTTCTTCACCTTGGTCCAGCGTATGATTGTTGGCTAAATTGACAACATCGATTCCGGCTGCCTTCAAGGCTGGCAGTGCGTCCGGCGAAGACTTGTAGACATATTGTTTATTCTCGGCAGGCGTACCGCGCAATGTAACGGGCGTCTCCAAATTGACCGCCATTAGGTCCGGCGTTTTCAATTCATGCAATACTTTCGCATAAGGGTAGTCATAGCCGTTCTGAAGCATCAGCTTCTCAACGGAAGCAGCCAGTAAAACGTCACCCGTGAACGATAAATTCACTTGACCTCCGGCCTCTGCGGAACCTGCGCCGCCTACTGCCGCTTCATTATCGGCCGTGGGTTGATCATCAATCGGCTCAAAGATGGTATGTCCTTCGGTACCCGATGACGGATCATCCGTCTCCGGCGTATCTGTAGTCGTATTCGAATCATCCGCAGACGGATTGTCAGCCGCAGCGTTATTGCTGCCGGCAGGCGCATTTGGCTCATTAGCCTCCGTATTCAGCTTCTCATTGCCATTCTGCCGCTGCACGACATAAACGACCGCAAGTGTACCGATAATCAGCAGGAGGATAAGGTTAATCGCAAACAGGCGTTTCATTCTGCGGGAACGTTGTTGTTTCGCATGTTGACGAGATTCAGAGCGGGATATAGGCATAGTAGGTGAGCTCCTTTTCTTCAAACGGTGACCCATTCATTATACACCATATTCCAAACGCTATTGGAAGCTTTTTCATTTAAGAATCCGGCTTCACCGAATAATACAGCTGATCATTTTGCTTCGTTCCGGTAACAAATCCTTGGCGCTCCAAGTGGAATAAATGGGCCAGCGTCTCTGACATCGCAAACCTCAAATTATGTGTATTGCCGGCAATCCGTTCGCCGAAGAGCCGCATGCAAAGCGTATAACCCGTCATCGGCTCCGCTTGAATCAGCTCGCGAATTTGGAGCAGCCTCCGTCCATGGTGGGCCGCCAGTTGAACAATCCGTTCGCTGAAGTTCGCGAAGGGATCCCGATGTCCCGGAAAAGCTAGCTCAACCTCATACCCCTTCAGCGCCTCCAGGCTATCCAGAAACTGCTGCAGCTGATCATGGTTTTCACCCGGTACGACGCTGATGTTCGGCGTAATATCCGGCAGCACTTGATCGCCGCATAACATCCATTTCTGAAGCGGCTCATAGAAACACAGCTGGCCCCGCGCATGTCCCGGGCAGTCGATCATTTGCCACTCTGAACCGCCAATTGTCATCGTCCGGCCTGCTTTCAGAAAGGTAACGTTCGGCTGCGGCGTAACTCTCTCTATGAAGCTTTCCAGATGCGGCGTAATTTCCGCTACGACGGATTCCGGCATTCCCTGCTCGGCGTACAGCTTCGTCAGCGAGGCAGCAAATTCCGCACCAAGGTCGGCTCCCCATAAGCGCTGCGTATAGGCATACGAGAGCTCAGAAATATAAACAGGAGCACCGGTCCGCGCTTGGAACCACCCTGCCAATCCGTAATGGTCTGGATGCTGATGCGTCAGAATGATAGTATGAATCGCCTCGAAAGGAATCGATAGCTCAAGCAATGCGTCGGACCAAGCCTGAACCGCCGCTTCCGTATGTAATCCCGGGTCAATCAGCGTGTAACCTGCGGTGTCTGGGATCAAATAGCTGTTCACCCACCTCAGCGAGAACGGCAGCGGAACTTTAACCTGTACAATTCCGCCTTGCCACGGTGTCACCATCGATTTTGCCCCTTCGCTCACGATAACGCCCTGCCTTTCATAATCATCCGCGGTGAATGTTTCTCATCGTACGGTCTTCCTTCATAATCCCCATAACGTTGCTCCAGCACCAATCCCGCTTCCCGGAGTGCTTGTTCAAACCAAGACAATGGGAACAAACGAACCCGCTCCTCATAACATCGGGAAGCCTCGGCCCCCTCTTGTGAAGTGATATGTATTTGCTTCAACACCCAGCCGTCCGCTATGGCCCGCTGTTCGCTAATGTGCAGCCCTGTCTCTTCATCGGCACGCTCGGAATGCGGCACCAGATTAGCAGCTACATAGGACGGGTTCATGAAATCGATCAAGAAAGTCCCTTGCGGCTTCAGCACTCTGCGAATCTCTCGGATGACACGCTGGTTGTCCGATTCGATATCGAAATAACCGAAGGACGTGAACAAATTAACGGTCGCATCAAAGCTGTTGTCCGCGAACGGCAGCTCTCTCATATCGCCTTGGATGAGTGCATGAATATGGCCGTGCTCATTGCATTCGCGCGCTTTCTGAAGCAAGGATTCCGACAAGTCAATGCCGGTGACATTGTAGCCCAGCTGCGCTAAGGCAAGAGCATGCCGTCCCATTCCGCATCCGATATCGAGTACGGAGGCACCGGGCGCAAGCTCCAGCCACCCTGCCATGGTTTCCACTTCACGCGCCGCCTGCTCCCAATTGCGGTGCCGATACACAACCATATAATCAGAGCCGAAACTGCGCTCATACCAATTCGTCATACGCGCTTCCCCTCTCAACACGATCTCTTTTTTTATGACTCTTATTGTACTTCACCCTCCGCTATTCTGGCAAAACACAGTTGCAGCGGCATAATTTTCATCCTAATTATCCATACTATGCCAAGTTGTTATATTTCCGGTTGCACATATTCCAGGAAGGGGAAGCCATCATGCTGAATCGAATCAACACGCTGTTTGCGGAGTCGCGCGACTTAACGATGAATCGCTTGCAGAATGATACGCTTTCGATCGAAATCGCTTATATCGCGACGCTTTGCGATGAAAGTAAAGTCAGTGATTTCATTCTTGTCCCATTTACGAAGCAGGAGCATCCCTTTGATCAGCTGGTTTTAACCAATCCCGTCTTTAAGCGCCTTGACGACCCGGCCAAATGGGCAGATACGATTCTACACGGCTTTGTGCTGCTGCAAATAAACGGAAACATCTATCAGCTTGATGCAGCGCGTATTATCCGGAATGAAAATCCGCAAACGATGGTCGAAACGGTCATTACCGGGCCGCAAATCGCGTTAAGCGAAGATTTGATAGACTCGGTCAATATCATTCGCAGCCGCTATCCCAGCCCGGAGCTCGCCGTGGAGGAACGCACAGTCGGCACCATGTCCAAGACCCGTGTCCTGCTGATTTTTGATAAACGGCGTGTAGATCCCACCATCGTCACTTCGGTTAGAGAGAAGCTGGACCGGGTTTCTTTGCCCATGATTTCGGCGACCGGGGAATTAGCCCGAGCGCTCGGCGATCGGTATCGGTTATTTCCGACCATGATGCTTACAGAGCGTCCTGACCGGGTATGTACAGGCATTCAAGGGGGCAAAATCGTCCTGCTCATCCAAGGCTCGATGTTTGCGCTTATTTTACCCGCTACCTTCTTTGACTTTATGAATGCTGTGGATGATCACTATGATTCGTTCTGGATGACACGCTGCCTGCTGGCTCTCCGGTATTTGGCGGTTATCCTTACTGTCGCATTGCCAGCGCTATACGTGGCTATCGTCTCCTATAATCCGGAGCTCTTTCGCGTCCAATTAACCTTCTCCATCGCAGGCAGCCGATCTGCTGTGCCTTATCCTTCTTTTATCGAAGTGTTCATCATGTTGTTTATGATTGAAGCGCTCATTGAAGCGAGCGTCAGGCTGCCCAAATATATCGGTTCGACGGCGACAACCGTTGGCGGTCTCATTCTGGGACAAGCCGCGCAGCAGGCCGGACTCGTCAGCAGCATTATGATTATCGTGACCTCCGTTGTCGCGATCTCAAATTTCGTCATCCCCGTCAACAATATGTCAGGGTCGATCCGGTTTCTGAAATACCCGCTTATTATCCCAGCGATTTTCTTCGGTATATCCGGGGTTACCATTGGGTTGTTCTGTTATTTGGTTTATTTGGCTGACATGCGGAGCTTCGGAAAACCTTACTTCCGCATCATGAACAAATCTGCTTCGCAAAGCGGCGACATTGGGCAGGTGAATAATGAATGATTCGTTACTATTATTACAATATCATTCTCGTCAGCATCCTGAATCTCATGCTGTTTGTTCCATATATGCTCCTTAACGACCGTTATACGGGTTCGGTTTCCTCCATGATTTGCGCTGCTTTCTTCGGCAGCTTCTTGGCGCTAATCTTTACCCATGTCATGAGAACCTTCCCGGGCAAGGGAATTCCGGAAATATTGGCGCTGTTCTTCCCAAAATATATCACTGTCCCGATATTGATACTCTTATCAGTGATGTGGTATTTAGCTGCCGGTATCGCCATTATCGCTTATGCGGTGCTCATTAATCGTTTTTTCAACCCGGATACAAGCTCCCTGCTCGTGCTGTTAATTCTTGTCGGGGCATGCATATACACTTCGACACGTTCTACCCTAACCGTCGCTCTGATTATGGAAATGACCTTAATCATCAATCTCCCGATTGTGTTTTTCATTTTGTTTAAAGCGTCAACCAATCCTTTTCTGGACTGGGATGCCATTCGAACCGTCGCTCAATATTGGCGTGTCCCGCCAAAGATTGAACCTTTTGCAGCTGCGACCTTTGTATTTGCGGGGTATACCAACTATGCCATATTCAATCGGCTTAACCCGCCGAATTTCAGATTTCGCTTCCGCTGGGCGCTGCCAATCATCTGCACTTTGATTCTATTTCTCTCCTTCTTCGTTCCAATCGGCTTTCACGGAACAGAAGCGGTTGGCTCGTATTTGTACGTTTGGACGGTAACCTCGGATTCCATGGTGCTTGGCTATGGGTTCATCGAACGAGTCATCTTCTTGTTTCTATTATTGTATCTAAACCTAACGCTCCTTTATACGACGACGGGCTGGCACATTGCCATGGAGATGATTAAGAGCTGTTTGCCCAAAGCAAAGCCGACTATTGACCCATCGCGCACGGATGCCTCGAATTACGTGATTGTATCGATTTTTGCAGCCTTAACGATGTTATCCTTCTACATCTTTAATGAAAAACAGAGCTTGTACATTACAAGAGGCTGGCTGATGATTCGGTTATTTTCCGAAACGGCGACAGTTCTGTTCCTGGTTACTCTAAGTTTGATCGCACGCCGAAAGAAGATGAAAACATGAAGGTACAACGTATAGCAGTAAAACTTATCCTGATCGTGCTTATCACCGTGCTGGTGGGAGGGTGCGGCTTCAAAGATATCGACAAACGGTTTTTCGTTATCGCGATGGGTATTGACTCTCCTGACGAAGGCAAGAAAGGCTTCAAAATCACGCTCCGACTCGCCATTCCATCGCCGAAGGTAGAACCCGGAGCAGCCCAAACGCAAGTGGAAACGATTCAAGCCTCCACCATTGCTGAAGCTCTTCGTTTATTGAAGTCTCATGTGGATAAAGAACTGGATTTTGGACACTGCAAGCTCTATCTGCTGGGAGAAGGGCTGGTGAAATCGGATTATACATCAACTCTTCGATGGATATCCCGGCGTCGTGACGTGTCGAACATCGCGTATATGGCCATCGGCAAGCCTGACGCGAAGACCATTCTTAATGTCAATCCGCCTGCTGAGCGTTTTCCGGGCAATACGATCTTCCTGTTATTCGGAAAAGACGGCACCCAGTCCTCCTACATTGTCAGTGTTTTTATGTTTGACTTCATGAGGCGCGTCGATGAACGAGGAATGGATCCCATCATGCCGATTATGCGGCAAGAGAAGAATGGGTACGTCGTAGCGAAGCTGGGACTGCTCGATAAGCATAAGCTCGTCTTGACGCTTAACCCTAGCGAAACGGAAATGTATAACCAAATCCGTAATCATTATAAGAAATCGACGGTAGCGGCCAAGATTAAAGGTGAAACGCTGGTAATCTCTATCGAGAGAATCAATTCTGACTACAGAATCGTCAAGGAGCGGGATGGTTACTTGCTGAAGATGAAGCTGAAAATTGGCGGTATATTCGAGGAAGCACCCGGCGGTATTTATGATCAGGATTGGAAGGAGCTTGAGCAAGCCTTCAATACACAGGTGGCCGATGAAGCCAAGCGCCTGCTTGAGAAAGTACAGAAAGCAGGCGTAGATCCGTTCGGATTTGGACTTCGGTATCGCGCGACACATGCAGGCTCGCCAAGGACGTGGAAAGAGTGGGAGTCTATTTATCCCACTTTGAAATTCGAGGTTCAAGCGGATGTTGCCATTGAAGGCTCAGGTTTAACCCGCTAATCGTTAAAGGCCACTCGCCTTAATCGCGGCGTTATTCATCACGATTGTATCAAGCGATTCGTGCGACGCAGTTCTTGTAAGTTGGCGGCACCAATGCCGAACATGGCCGTACGCAGCTCGAACTCGATGCGCTGCATTTGGCGCTGCACCGTTTCGCTGCCGATCGAGGATTGCGGCTCGACTGCACCGGCTAGCAGCGAACGGCCGTAACCGGCCAAGTCTGCGCCCAGCGCGATTGCTTTCGCGGCATCCACGCCTGTGTTCAACCCGCCGCTTGCGACTAGAGCCATGCCCGGCAGCGCGGCTCGGACGTCGCGAACACATGCCGCTGTAGGCGTACCCCAGCCTGCAAATGCAGACGCGGCCTCGGCGCGCAGCGGATCGCGTGCGCGGTATTTCTCAACCTGGCTCCAGGAGGTGCCGCCCGCTCCGGCGACATCAATGAAGGCAACGCCGATATCATGCAGCCTGATTGCAGTCTCGGCATCGATCCCCCAGCCGACTTCCTTCACGCCAACCGGTACTTGCAGCTTGCGGCATACCTCAGCAATGCGCTGCAGTAATCCGCGGAAATTCGTATTCCCCTCCGGTTGGAAAACCTCTTGTAAGCTATTCAGATGCAGGACCAGTGCATCTGCTTCGGCAAGCTCCACGGCAAGCCTGCATTCATCGACGCCATAGCCGTAATTGAGCTGAACGGCACCTAAATTGGCGATAATCGGAATGGTCGGCGCTTGCTTGCGCATTTGGAATGTCGAGGCGAGCGACTCCTTCTCAATAGCAGCACGCATGGAGCCAAGCGCCATTACCCAGCCTTTTGCCTGCGCTGCTTCGGCTAGCCTTTCATTAATAGCACCTGTCTCCGCTGTTCCCCCGGTCATCGAACTAATAAGCAGCGGTGCGGCAATCGGCTTGCCCAGAAACGATGAAGCGATGTCAATTTCCTCGAAGGCGATCTCCGGAAGTGCTTGATGCCGAAAACGATAGTGCTCAAAACCCGGCTCCGTGCCGACGCTTTGCACCTCTTCCTGCAAACAGATCCGGATATGCTCGCCTTTTCTCTTCGCCGTCTGGACATGCTCCTCTTCTTGCCTGTCCATCATTGTCATATTCCCCCTTGTCTTCTTTGCTGCAATCATCATGGCATAAGCGCGGCCTCAAGATCAAGTTTGCGGGGATCCGTTTCTATTTTGATTTTTAATTTCTTAATAATGACTTTTTTAATCATTTTTATTGTCGGTTTTGACAATATCAATTATAATAAAAGCATAACGAACCTTAGGGGGCACCTCATTATGGAATTGAAACGCTTCGATAACGTTAACGAACTTGACCGTTATGCTGCTCAAATTTTCGCAGACACGATTAAACATAATCCTCACGCTACGCTTGGGCTGGCAACCGGCTCGACACCTATCGGAATTTATGGAAAAATGATAGAGATGTACAATAACGGCGAGGTTTCCTTCAAGGATGCCACCACGTTCAACTTGGACGAATATGTTGGACTTTCGCCAAACCATGAACAAAGCTATGCCCAATTTATGAAACAGCACTTGTTCGACCACATCGATTTGCCGAAGCAGCAAGCGCATTTGCCGAGCGGCCTGGTAAGTGATTTGAAGGCCGAATGTCTTTCATACGATCGCATGCTGGCCGAACAGCCCATCGACGTTCAACTGCTTGGCCTTGGCCATAACGGCCACATCGGCTTCAACGAGCCGGATCAAGAGCTGCAAGGCGGTACGCATGTCGTTGAGCTCGAGGAAGCAACTCGGGCGGCAAATGCAAGATTTTTCGACTCGCCGGATGAAGTGCCTACGAAAGCCATTACGATGGGCGTTGGCTCCATTCTGAAAGCAGACTCAATCGTCCTGGTCGTCAAAGGTGCCGATAAAGCGAATATCGTCAAACAAGCGCTTCACGGACCGATTACGACAGAAGTTCCGGCATCGCTGCTGCAAACGCATAAGAAAGTGATCGTGTTGGTCGATCGAGAGGCAGGGAGGTTGTTGTAGAGGATGAAAGCCGCGGATAACAATTGGTTCATCACGAATGTCAAAGCAATCGTGCAAGATACCGTTGTGGAAGGCAGCATTATCGTAGAGAAAGGAATTATTACAGCAATTATTGAGGGTCAATTCCTTCCCGACGAGAACGAGCGGCACCGCACCATTGATGGGAACGGCAGCTGGCTCCTGCCGGGTTTTATCGACATGCACGTTCATGGCGGCTTCGGGGCTGATTTCATGGATGCAAATCGCGAAGCTTACGACACGATCACCCGTTATCATGCTGCTAAAGGCACAACTCGCATGCTTGCAACAACCGTTACGTCATCCAAAGAAGCCATTGAAGCGGTGCTGGCAGCTGCCAAAGACTACGTGAACGGTGATATGGCACACGCAGCGCTTGGCGGCGTTCATCTGGAAGGCCCTTTCATCAGCGAGCTATGGCCAGGCGCTCAGAACCCGGCCTTTATTTCACCTCCACGCGTGGACTGGGTGAAGTCGTGGAATGAACAGTATCCGGGGCTTATCAAGCAGCTCACGTTGGCGCCGGAGAAAGAACAGGCTTGCGAGCTGATTGCCTACCTCGCAGATAACGGTATCGTCGCAGCCTGTGGCCACACGGACGCTACTTATGCGCAGGTTACCGCTGCAGCCGACGCTGGGTTAACGCAAGCGGTTCACACGTTTAATGCGATGCGCGGTCTCCACCATCGCGAGCCCGGAACGGTAGGCGCCGTGCTGACCGACCATCGCATCTCTGGGGAAATTATCGCAGATGGGCATCATGTCCACCCTGCCGCAATCCGACTGCTTGTAAGCGCGAAGCCGGTCGACAACGTCGTACTGATCACAGACGCGATGTCGGCTGCCGGTCTCGGCGACGGAGACTACGATCTCGGCGGACTCATTGTCGATGTCAAACAAGGTGTAGCCCGTCTTCGCGAAGGCGGCAGCTTGGCAGGCAGCACGCTGAACATGATCGATGCGTTCCGCTTCATGCTTACGCATACGGAACTGAGCCCTATTGAGGTAAGCCGAATGGCAAGCGGCAATCCAGCGCGTCAATTGGGTCTGGCTGAAGTGACCGGCTCCATTACGGTCGGGAAATATGCCGATCTGGTTCTGACGGATGCGTCGTTTACCGAAGTTAGCCATACTTGGGTGAATGGCCGCCTCGTACACAGCAATTAAGGTAAACGCAAATAAAGGGTTATGCAGCTTTGGCCGCCACCGTAACGGAGGCCGCTTGCTGCATAACCCTTTTTAGTTAGGAAGCGTACAAGGAGTGCGTGTTTATTTCTGTCTGATGAGCTTCGTAATGCGGCCGTCGAAGATCCATTCCGCTACATAGACATTGCCTTGCGAATCTACGCAAACGCCATGCGGCGAGCTGAATTTATCAGGACGGTAATAGGATTTCGGCAGATTCGGCCAGCCCTGCTGCTTGTAAGCCTGCTGATCTTCGCCGAGATGCGTAATGAGGCGATCATTCTTATCCAGCACGGTAATGCGGCTGTCCAGATCCGGGATATAAACCTCATCGCCGAAGAAATAGAAGCTGCACGGCAGATCCAGGTTGTGATCGACGAAACGCTTATGCTCGCCCTCAAGCGTAAACACTTGAATGCGGCTGTTTCTGCGGTCCGCGACGTAAATTTCCGGCTCTTCGCCGCGCAGATTAATGGAGATCCCGTGCGGTTCTTTGACTTTGCCCGGCTCGGAACCACGGCCGCCCCATGTGCGGATATAGTTGCCTTTGGCATCGTAGTGATGGATATAGAATTGTCCGTAGCCGTCGGAAACGTAAATGTCTCCGTTTGGTGCTACGCACACATCAGTCGGAACGTAGCGCCGTTCCGCATCGTACAGATCCGGACGTTCAGGTCCGCCAATTTCGAGCAGCACGTCGCCGGATAGCGTTGTTTTCACAACGAGCGCGCGATTGGTATCTGCGAAATACAAATATTCGATGCCATCCGCGTCACGGTGCAGGTAGAAGCCGTGAGCGCCTCCCTCAAATTCCGCGCCCCACGAGGTTTTGAAATTTCCCTCTTTGTCGAAAACGACAACGGAATCTTTGCTCGTGTTATGTACGTAAACGTTATCATTTTCATCGACGACAATACCATGTGTATAGCCGTAAGCGATTCCTTCCGGAAGCTTCCCCCAGCCTTCTGCGACTTCATAGGAGTGAGATTCGTTACCAATAATCAATTTTTCAGACACGTTCGCATTTCTCCTTTCAAGTTTTCGTACAATCCCAAGTATACCAAAATCGGGAAAAAGCAAAAGTAATATTTTAACAAAAAAAGCAACATCTGCATGGATTCTCATCCATTACGATATTGCTTCCTTCTCGCTCTATATGTAGCTGTGATAACGGGCTCATTTATGTTAGATCGAAGCTTCCTGCTCCTCGCTTGCAATGACGGTCTGAATGCCATGTGCATTGGCGATGGACGCCAGCTGCTGTGGAAGCGGCCTGTCCGTTATAAAGGCTTGCAGCTCGGTGAGCGGCGCAATGGAGAATAGCGAGGTACGGCCGATCTTCGTATGATCAAACATCGCATAGGTTGCTTGTGACCTGCGAATCATCGCTTTGGCGATTTGCGCTTCTTGCTCGGAATAGGTGGTAATGCCTCCGGTTGAGGAAACGCCGTCGACGCCGAGGAACATTTTGCCGATGTGCAGCTGACTGATCATGCCTTCGCCAAGCGGACCGCATAATTCAAAGCTGTTATGCCGCATCATTCCGCCTGTCACGACAACATTGATTTCGCTGCCTGCCAGCTCCATTGCAACATTGACTGTATTCGTCACAACGGTAATGCCTCTGCGCGTTTTGAGCAGCTTAGCTAAGTAATAGTTGGTTGTGCCGCCGGAGAGCCCTACGACATCGCCTTCGAAGATCAGCCCTGCAGCTGCCGCCGCAATCCGTTCCTTCTCGAGGAAAGACAACCCTTCCTTCTCTGCAAAGGGAAGTTCTCTCACCGCATTCATACCATCGTACATCGCACCGCCAATCGTCCGAATGACCGGCTCTGACTTCTCCATCAGCTCCAAATCGCGGCGCGCCGTCGCTTCTGAAATGCCAAATCGTTCTACGACCTCTTGGATCGTAATTCGTCCTTGCCGCTTCAGCACATTCATGATCTGCTCCCGCCGCCGCTGTCCTTTCGACGATTGTACATCCGCCATTTAGCGTTCCACCCAGCCTTTGTCCGATAATCTGCGCTCAACGCTCGCCCAATCAGGAAGCGCTTCCCAGTCACCGCGCATCTGAACCACCAATGCGCCGCTGATGCTGCCAAGACGAACAGCCTCAAGCGCGCTCATGCCTTTAAGCAGTCCCGCCAGGAAACCGGAGCAGAACGCGTCGCCGGCTCCTACCGTGTCGATTACTCGATCAACCGGATAGAATGGCACCTCAACCGCTTGTCCTTCCTCCAGTACAACTGTCGTATCGCCGACACCTTTGATGATGCTAATGGCCGATAGCTTCGACAATTCTGCTTTCACAGCTTCGAAGTCATCATTGTTATACAGTAATCGCAGTTCATCCCAGCCCGGCAAGAAATAATCAGCTTGCTCTGCAAGCGGCATTACTACCTCACGCGCTTCCTCGATCGTCCACAGCTTTAGGCGTAAATTCGGGTCGAAGGAAATACGTACGCCCGCTTCCTTTGCAGCAGCAACGACCGCGAAGATCGTTTCACGGCAGTTCTTGCTTAGCGCCGGCGTAATACCGGAGATATGCAAAATTTTGCAGCCGCGGATGTAATCGAGATCAAGCTGATCCGGCTGCATCTGACTGGCGGCGGAATTTTTGCGGTAGTAATGAACGGCAAGCTTCCCTGCTACCATCTCGCGGAACATCATGCCCGTTTGAGCTTGTTCAACCAAGCTCGCACGTGACACGTCGACTCCTTCGCCGCGAATGCGCTTCAGAATGGCTCGGCCGAACGGATCATCACCAAGCGCGCCGAACCAGCCTGCCGAAGCACCGAGTCTGGCAACGCCGATCGCAACGTTGCTCTCCGCTCCGCCAAAGCTTACGTCAAGCGTTGAGGCGTTCTCAATGCTCTTATATTCCTGCGGCATGAACAACGCCATCGTTTCCCCGAAGGTTAATAAATCCGGCACTGCTTTCGTCAACGGCTATCCCTCCAATGCGACTTACATCGTTTTGATAATCGGATATTTCATGAAGTAAAGAATTACAACATAAATGACAAGAATGATCAGGCTCAGCACACGGGCTTTACCAATGTGAGCCGTTGCACTTTGACCGCTCTGAATCTCAGCTGCAATCCGCTTCAGCGGTTTCGTCACAATCCCCCCCAGCGCGGCAATGGCTAGGAACAGCAAAGTAACTATAATCATCCAAATCACTTTATACTCACCTTGCGACATCAAGTATCCGCCTGTCAGCAGCTGCAGGACGAGAAAATATTGGGCAATTCGGTTTGCGGAAACAAGACCTTCGGCAAGGCCTGCCTGTCCGGCGCCGTCAAGCTTGGATGCGCGTCCGACCATCAGCGGCAAAACGAGGTAAAACCCCATTCCGGCAGCACCGAGTACGTGCAAAAACAACATGAAATTCAACATCCGTACGTCCTCCTAAATTTGTATTATGATCTTTACAAGTATACTAAAATCAGCGCGGCAATTCAAAGAAACCCGTTTATTCCGCGGCAGATGACAATCGATGCTTGACCATAACAGCTTTGATTGCAAAATATTCGACATCATCCGGGAGCGCTTCCTTGATCGGCTTGAGCTTATCTGCCCCTACTTGATTGATCGCTTCCACAATCTGAGCTTCGTATTGCTGCGGGATAAAAACATCCCAGTCCAGCTCCTCGCCCTCCTGCGCACATCGCAGCAAATGGTTCTCGATTGTCACACGACCCATACCGCGTATCGATGCGATGTCAGCGATCGAATGCCCCATGCCAAGCAGCGTCAACGACTGCATATGGCTCGATAACCCTTCCAGCTCCGCTTGAAGCGCACCTGTGAGCGCTTCAGAGGGCTTCTCACGCATTGGAAGAGGCGCAGACGAATAAGACTCTGTTTGCGGCTGTGAAGGCCGTGAGAACGGCTCACTGCCTGCCTCTGCCGCAGCATCGCCTTTAAACGATCTAACGATGGCAATCACTTCGCTGCCGTATTTGTTTGCCTTGGCAGCCCCGATCCCCTTCACGCCGAGCAACTGCTCGGTATTCACAGGCTGACGATCTGCAATTTCACGAAGCGCCGCATCAAAAAACAGCATAAACGGCGGGACATGCTCTCTGGCCGCCGTAACTCGGCGCCATTCCCGAAGCGCTTCGAACAGCGGCGTGTTCGCCGAAGCGACTGAGGTGCTTTCGGAAGCTCTTCTTTTCGCTGCTGCGCTTTGCCTGCGATGAACGGTCACTTTCCCTTCTAGCACCGGAAGAGCTTCCGCTGTAAGGGATACCGTCGGATATTCGCCTTCACTGATTCGCAAGTAACCTTCTGCTACAAGCCAGTACAGGAGATCCGTAATCTCTTTCTCAACCCAGCTTCTCATGAGCCCATACGTCGACAGCCGGTCTAGACCAAACTCGATAATCCGTTTCTCTCTTGAGCCTTTCAGCACCTTTGCCGCAAGTGAAATCCCGAATCTGCCCTTGAGCCTTCCCACGCAAGATAACGCCTTACGTGCATCCTCGGTCGTATCGATCAACGCACTCTGATCAAGGCAATTGCTGCATTTCCCACATTCCGGCACATCCGACTCGCCAAAATATTTCACGATGTACTGCAGCAAACATTTCTCCGACCTGCTGTAATGCATCATCGTATAAAGCTTATTAAGCTGAACCGTCTTCCGCTCCGGATCGCCGGTACTTCTGTCGATCAAGAACCGCTGCACTTGCACGTCCTGAGGTTCGAATAAGAGGACACAATCACTCTCTTCCCCGTCTCGGCCCGCACGTCCCGCTTCCTGATAGTACGACTCGACATCGCCGGGCATCTGATAGTGAACGACATAGCGAACGTTCGGCTTATCGATTCCCATACCAAACGCGTTCGTCGCAACCATCACCCGGTAATCGTCGAATCTGAACTTCTCCTGCGCATCCGCACGTTCCTCATCGCCCAAGCCGCCGTGGTATTTGCCGACCGCAATCCCGAGACGCGTTAGATCCTCACTCACTTCCTCCGCTTCCTTGCGCGTCGCCGTGTAGACGATACCCGATTGATCAGGCCGCTGCGAAACGAAGTCGCGAAGAAATTTCCGTTTATCCGTTCCCGTCACGACAGAAAGCGTTAAGTTCGTCCGAGCAAAGCCGGTTATGAAAATATTCGGCTTGCGCAGCCCGAGCATCGCCGCGATGTCGTCTGCAACTTCCGGCGTCGCTGTCGCTGTAAACGCCGCAACCGGCGGCCGGTTCTCCAGCCTTCCGATCCAGCCTGCAAGCTGTCTGTAGCTCGGGCGGAAATCATGTCCCCACTGGGACACGCAGTGCGCCTCATCGATTGCGATAAGCGGGATGTGCATCTGACTCGACAAGGAATCGAACATGTTGCTGTCCAGTCGCTCTGGCGCAACATAGAGCAGCTTGTATACACCTTCTGCCGTCTGCCTTACAACATCGCGATAAGCAGCCGCATCAAGCGAGCTGTTTAAATAAGCTGCGGGTACGCCTAAACGGTTTAAAGCATCCACCTGGTCTTTCATGAGCGAGATGAGCGGTGAGACTACAATCGTCGTTCCGGGCAGCAGCATAGCCGGCAGCTGATAACAGATGGACTTTCCTCCGCCTGTCGGCAGGATCGCGAGTGTATCTTTACCCGCCAGCACGCCTTCGATAATATCGCTTTGTCCTTTGCGGAAGCTGTCGTAGCCGTAAACTTGCTTCAGCATTTGCTGTGCTTCAGTATGCATGGGCAGCCACCTCCTTCTTAAAATTAAAAACAGCAAAACCCTGACGAGGAATCTGTCAGGGTCTCATGTGCTTCATGAGCTGCGTCTTGCTCTATTAGCCATTCACAACCGCGATTACGTTGCGAACGGAGTTAGCGGACTTCTCAAGTGCCGCTTTCTCATCTTCAGTAAGCTCCAGCTCGAATACTTTCTCGATGCCGTCACCGCCCAGAATAACCGGTACACCCATGAATAGATTGTTGTAGCCGTATTCTCCTTCAAGCAGTGCGATAACCGGAAGGATGCGTTTCTTGTCCTTCAGAATCGCTTCTGTCATTTGAACGAGCGATGCAGCAGGAGCATAGTAAGCGGAGCCGTTCCCCAGCAGGTTGACGATCTCACCGCCGCCAACACGTGCACGCTGCACGATGGCTTCAATGCGATCAGCCGGAATGAGCTTCTCGATTGGAATACCGCCAACGTTCGAGTAACGGACAAGCGGTACCATATCGTCGCCGTGTCCGCCGAGAACGAAGCCGCGAACATCTTCCGTGGATACGTTAAGCTCTTGTGCGATGAACGTGCAATACCGCGCAGTATCGAGTACGCCGGATTGGCCGATGACTCGGTTCTTAGGGAACCCAAGCGTGTTATACGCGGCGTAAGTCATTGCATCAACCGGATTAGAAAGAATGATCACATAAGCATCCGGGCTGGTCGTTTTAATGTTTTCGCAAACCGATTTCACAATGCCGGCATTGGTGTTAACCAAGTCGTCACGGCTCATGCCCGGTTTACGAGCGATTCCGGCTGTAATGATTACTACAGATGAACCAGCTGTATCTGCATAGTCGGAGGTACCTGTAATTTTGGAGTCGACGCCGAGAACCGGAGTAGATTCCAGCATATCAAGCGCCTTACCTTTAGTCGGGTTCTCAAGCTGCGGAATATCGACCAACACAACATCGCCAAGCTCTTTCTGCGCAAGCATCAAAGCTGTTGTAGCACCGGTGAAACCCGCTCCTACAACTGTGATTTTATTCCGTTTAATCGCCATAACAAACGGCCTCCCTTAAACAAATGTAATATACGCCTGTCTAAATCCGTCTCGAGCCGGCTGGGATTCCAGAGGATAAGCCCTTGGGGTCCTCCTCATGATGAGAAAGACCCCAAGGTGAAGTGCTTAGTATTGGTGAATTACAGGTTTTTGATGATTTCGTCAGCGAATGCGGAACATTTAACTTCAGTTGCGCCTTCCATCAGACGTGCAAAGTCATAAGTAACCGTTTTGTTGTTGATTGCTGTTTCCAGACCTTTGTAGATGGAATCAGCCGCTTCTTGCCAGCCAAGGTGCTCAAGAAGCATTACGCCGGAAAGGATAACCGAACCTGGGTTTACAACATCAAGGTCCGCATACTTAGGAGCTGTACCGTGAGTTGCTTCGAAGATTGCATGTCCAGTCAGGTAGTTGATGTTAGCGCCCGGAGCGATACCGATACCCCCAACTTGCGCAGCCAGTGCATCAGACAGGTAGTCACCGTTCAGGTTAAGCGTTGCGATTACGTCGAAGTCTGTAGGACGTGTCAGTACTTGTTGCAATGCGATATCAGCAATTGCGTCTTTTACGATCAGCTTGCCAGCTGCTTCTGCATCTTTTTGTGCTTTGTTAGCTGCGTCAGCGCCTTCTGCTTCTTTGATGCGGTCGTATTGACCCCAAGTGAAGGTTTGGTCTGCGAACTCTTGCTCAGCCACTTCGTAGCCCCAGTTCTTGAACGCGCCCTCTGTAAATTTCATGATGTTACCTTTATGAACAAGTGTCAGCGATTTACGGCCGTGTTTCAGCGCGTATTCGATCGCAGCACGTGCAAGACGTTTGGAGCCTTCAGCGGAAACCGGTTTAATACCGATACCGGAAGTTTCAGGGAAACGGATTTTGTTAACGCCCATCTCGTTTTGCAAGAAGGAGATTACTTTCTTAACGGCATCGGAACCTTCTTGGTACTCGATACCTGCATAGATATCTTCTGTGTTTTCACGGAAGATGACCATGTTTACAAGCTCAGGACGTTTAACCGGGGAAGGTACGCCGTCGAAGTAACGAACCGGACGCAAGCATACATACAGGTCAAGCTCTTGACGAAGCGCTACGTTCAGGGAACGGATACCGCCGCCGATTGGCGTAGTCAAAGGTCCTTTGATTGCTACGATGTATTCGCGGATTGCAGTCAGTGTATCAGCTGGAAGCCATTCGCCATAAGCGTTGAATGCTTTCTCGCCGGCAAACACTTCGTACCAAGCGATTTTCTTCTCGCCGCCATATGCTTTCTCAACAGCTGCATCCAGAACACGCTTGGACGCTTTCCAAATGTCACGGCCTGTGCCGTCGCCTTCGATGAAAGGAATGATTGGGTTGTTAGGAACCTGAAGTACGCCGTTATCGATTGTAATTTTGTCGCCTTCAGTTGGTAGTGCGAATTTTTCGAGTTGCATGAATGAATTCCTCCTAAGATTATGCGTTGCTCTGCGAGTGCATGACTCAAAGCGCACGCTTGGTTAATGAATGACCATCGATATACATAACTTGACGGGGAGCCGGCTACACAACCTAGCGGTCGTGCATCGGCACCCCGTCGCATGCAAGGCGCCATCAGGCGATGGCCTGCTGGCGCTCTTAACAGCTTCCTATTGCTTAACGCTGTGTAATTGGCGTTACCTTCTGGTCAACCGGACCTGTGTACTCAGCACGCGGGCGGATCAGGCGGTTATTCTCGTATTGCTCAAGAATGTGCGCCGTCCATCCGGATGCACGGCTGATGGCAAAGATCGGCGTGAAGAGGTCGCGCGGAATTTCAAGCGTCGTGTAAACCGATGCGGAGTAGAAGTCCACGTTTGGCTTCAGACCTTTTTGACCGGTCACCAGCTCTTCGATCTTAACAGACATTTCGTAAAGCTCCATGTTGCCTGTCAATTTGCCAAGCTCGCGGGACATCTTCTGAAGATGCTTTGCACGTGGATCGCCGTTTTTGTAAACGCGGTGTCCAAAGCCCATGATTTTCTCTTTGTTCGCAAGTTTCGCGTTAATATAGGATTCTACATTCGCGAAAGAACCGATCTCTTCAAGCATCACCATAACGGCTTCGTTCGCACCGCCGTGAAGAGGACCTTTCAATGCGCCGATTGCGGATGTAACGCCGGAATAGATATCCGACAGCGTTGCAACCGTAACGCGTGCAGCAAATGTAGAAGCGTTAAGCTCGTGGTCTGCATGCAATACAAGCGCTTGATCCAGTGCTTTGACAGCTACTTGATCCGGCTCTTGTCCTGTTAGCATGTAGAGGAAGTTGTAAGCAATGGATACGCCGCTCTTCGGTGCTACCGGCTCTTGACCTTGGCGGATGCGCGCAAATGCCGCAACGAGCGTAGGGATTTGAGCTTGGATCTTGATGGCTTTCTTGATATTCGCCTCTTGCGACATATCGTTAGCCGATTCGTCGAACAGGGCAAGACTTGAAACCGCTGTACGAAGAGCCGCCATCGAATTTGTATTTTTAGGGTAGAGCTTCAATTGTTCCAGCACCCCTGCCGGTACAGCCGCATACTCGCTAAGTTGTCCAAGCAACTCGTCCAGTTCGGATTGGTTTGGCAGCTTGCCGTACCAGAGTAAGTAAGCCACTTCTTCAAAAGAAGCGTGCTCCGCAAGATCATCGATGTCGATTCCGCGATATGTCAGTACGCCATCGATGATCGAGCTGATCGAGGATGTCGTTGCGACAATGCCTTCTAGACCTTTGGTTGCTGTCATGTTTCTCTCTCCTTTGACCTCTTTTTATTTAAAAAACGGAGTAACAATTAACAATAATTGGATTCGAGTTCCGTATCGTCGTTTTAATCATATCGGATTTTGACCACGAAGTGAACAAAATCGGACATAAAATTGATTTATCGGCACCATAAAGGTTTTTTCTTCACCTTTCCTGCAATGATTTTTCCCAAATTCCTGTGCTTTTACCCTCACAAATAAGCACTTTATTGCGCTGCTGTGGAAATGGTAAGATGTGATAATAGAATTAGGACTTGCAGCATCAGCGAAAGGGGCTTACTTATGACGGAACAGCGTATTGGCATCATCGACATTGGCTCCAACTCGATCCGGCTTGTAATCTATGAACGGACCTCCGGCGGCGCTCATCGCGTCATCGACGGAAGCAAACGTGCAGCCCGCCTCAGCGAACAGTTGGATGATGAAGGCGCTTTGCCTTCCGCAACGATCGACGAGCTTGTAGATATGATTAATCACTTCCGATTAATTTGCGCGCATCATCGAACAGGACTCATTCGTGCTGTTGCGACAGCGGCCATCCGCAATGCGTCGAACCGAAGCGAAGTGCTGCATAGGATCGAGGCGCAAACAGGTCTTCCCATTGAATTGCTCTCAGGCGAAGAAGAAGCCGGGTACGGTTTTCTGGGCATGATTAATTCCATGGATATCCAAGACGGCTTCCTCATCGACATCGGCGGCGGAAGCACCGAAGTATCGCTGTTTAAGGATCGCACGCTTGTGCAAGCCGTCTCGTTCCCGTTCGGCTGCGTCAGCATGACTCGCCGTTTTGCAAAGGGAGGCATGTTATCTGACCTGCAGCTGCGTGAGCTGGAGCAGCACGTTGCCGAATGGGTTGAGCGCGAGGCATGGCTTAAATTGACACCGGGACTTCCGTTAATTGGGGTTGGAGGCACTGTACGTGCTCTTGGCAAGGTACACCAGGCTCATACGAAGTATCCCTTCGAAAGCACGAACAACTACCCCTTACTAGGCCAGTCGACTGACGTATTATTTGAACTGCTGCGCAAGGAACCGCTCGATAAGCGCAGTAAAATGCCAGGCCTGTCGAAGGACAGGGTCGATATCATCGTCCCCGGTATCGCCATCCTGCGTACGATTTATAAACTTATCGGCGCATCGCATTACATCGTTTGTGCGGCAGGTCTGCGCGACGGCCTGTTCTACGCCACTCGGTTTCCAGAGCGTCCACGACTCGATGATGTCCTTACGTACAGCGTCAACAATTTGGCTGCCCTGCATCCGGAAGCACCGATGCAGCACACCTCGCAGGTGAATCGCATCGTGCTTAGCTTGATGGATGCGCTGCAATCGCAGCTGCGAAATCCGGTCCAAGCCAGGCAGCTAATCGATGTAGCGTCGATTCTTCACCGGATCGGCGCCAGTATCGATTACTATGACTATCGCAAGCATACCTTTTACTTGATGATCAATTCGCATATTAATGGGCTTTCGCACCTAGAGCTGCTCCAATGCGCATCCATTGCTTCTTTCAAAGGAAAGAATCGCGTCAAGCAAATTGCTGCAGCCTATAAACCGATGCTCAGCGAAGAAGATGTGAACAACATTTGCCAGATGGGCACCTTGCTTCAGCTCGCCATTGCCCTTGACCGCAGTGAAACCCAAGCTATCGGAAAACTGCATATCGAGATTGCCGGAGGAAAGCTTCATCTGCGTGCGATTCGCGCCGAGGGCTTGCTATCCGTTGAACGGAAAGAGGTCGACGCGCTTGCAGGCGACTTCAAGAAGGTATGGGGGCTCATTCCCGTCCTTCATACACCGGATCACCGATAAGTCTTCCATCTGCGTATATTTTTCGCTTGAAATTGACTCCGCAGAACCGGAAGATCATTTTGGACAGGCTCGTAGATTCCGCTTGACTGGAGTTCACGGGCCTTTTTGTTATCATCCAAATTCAGCCGAAGCACGTTGAATAAATTTTTGCGCAATCTTGGATCGAATACAGGACACATCAATTCAATTCGGCGGGTAAGGTTGCGCGTCATCCAGTCGGCACTGGACAAGTACAGCTCTTCTTCGCCTCCATTGTGGAAATAAATAATCCTCGAATGCTCCAAGAACCGGTCTACGATACTTATGACTCGAATATTACTGCTTTGGTTCGGTACACCTGGTCTTAGGCAGCATACACCCCGGATAATCAGCTCGATCTTCACCCCGGCCTGGGACGCCTCATACAGCTTATCGATCATTTCTTGATGCGATAGGCTGTTCATTTTTGCAATGATATGAGCCGGTTTGCCTGCCGCTGCATGAGCGATCTCGCGCTCAATCAAGCCGAACAGCTTCTCCTTCAGGTCGGATGGAGCGACACCGAATGCTTTCCACTCATAAGGAGACGAATACCCCGTCACCTCGTTAAACAAAGCCGATGCATCGGCTCCGATAATCGGATGAGACGTAAACAGTCCGATGTCTGTATATAGTTTGGCCGTACTGTCGTTGTAGTTACCAGTACCGACATGCACATAGCGACGCAGCATGCCTTGTTCCCTGCGTACTACAAGCGTAATCTTGGCATGAGTTTTCAACCCTACGAGACCGTAAACGACATGACAGCCTGCTTTCTCAAGCTGCCTCGCCCATGCGATATTTCGCTCTTCATCAAACCTCGCTTTAAGCTCCACAACCACTGTTACTTGTTTCCCGGACTCTGCTGCCATGGCAAGTGCCTGAACGAGCGCAGATTGACCGCTGACCCGGTATAACGTCATTTTGATCGCAAGCACATCGGGATCCTCTGCTGCCTCAGCTACAAAATCGCTTACCGCCTCAAACGACTCATAGGGATGGTATAGGAGCACATCCTCCTGCCGGATAACCGCAAACATATCATCCGATTGTTCGAATTCCTGCGGATACACCGGCTCAATACGTTCAAACAAGAGCGATTCATAGTGCGACAGTGAATTGGCAAAACGCATCAGAAAGCTAAGATCGAGCGGACCGTCGATTTCAAATACATTTTCCCCCTGTTCCAGCTCTTCCTTCAGCATTTGAAGTGCATAAGGGTGTATACCCTTTCCATACTCCAAACGAACCGGAAGTCCCCATCTGCGGCGGCGAAGCTCCTTCTCAATCTCTTCGAGCAAATCCTCGGCGCCTTCTTCATTCAGCGTAAGATCCGCATTGCGCGTTAAACGAAACGGATCTACCGCAATCGTCGTATAACCGTTAAACAGGGTGTTAATATGTCGTTCGATCAGTTCCTCAAGCAGTATAAATTCGTTCTTCTTGCTGTTGACCCGGCCCGGCACAGAAATAAACCGCTGCAGAATCGAAGGCACTTGGACGATCGCAAAGAAAGGCTCCTCTTCCTCCGGCATATTCTCACGGCCCAAAATAACGGACAAATAAAGCTCCTTCGTATGCAGCAGCGGGAACGGACGGCTTTGATCCACCGCCATTGGCGTCAGTACCGGAAACACGATATCATAAAAATATTCATCAACAGCCTTGAGCTGCTGTGCATTTAATTCTTCGATGGGACGGAAGCAAATGCCTTCCTTGGCCAAACCGCGCAGTACTTCACGATATGTGCGATACTGATCCGCAACCATTTGATTCGTGCGTTTCATTAATCGTTTCCACAGACCAGCAGGTGTGTAGCCTGTGAAATCCCGCTTCGTATAGCCTGCTTTCATTTGATCTTGTATGCCTGCGACGCGCACACTCATAAATTCATCCAAATTGCTTGAGACGATCGCCAGAAATTTGGCCCGCTCGAGCAGCGGATTATCAGGATCCTGCGCTTCTTCCAGCACTCTGCGATTAAATTCGACCCAGCTTAAGTCGCGGTTTACATACGGTGATATCGTTTTATTCATTCCGGATCCTCCTGCCAGTCGATTATCCCAATTATGTCGTTTAATTGTTTGTTCCTTATTAAACTATTGTTAATGGGATGTAAAGACGAGCCTTTATGACTAATTTTTTTTGATAAACATCGAAATATCGCCTATGCTACAATTATACAATAAGTAGGGGAAAGTTTTTCCTGTTTCACATTTGAAGGAGTGATCGCTGTATGGACCGTGTCATATGGAAACGTATCTGGCGCACATTGCTGCTCATCGCCGGATTAGTAGCATTCGTACTTGCTGTCGTATATGTAACTCCGCTTGTTTATCCGTTTCTGCTCGGCTGGCTGCTCGCATACGCCATAAATCCAATTGTTAATCTAATGCAAAGGAGATTAAAGGTTCCGCGCTGGATCGGCGTTACGTTCACGCTCTTGGTTTTCGTTGCAGCAATGGTGACTATCGTTTCCGCACTGGTGACACGAATAGTGGTGGAAATCATTCATTTGTCCAAATCACTCAGCAGCTCTATTGACTGGTGGCGTGATCAGTTCGAAAACGTTGTCGCTTCGCCGGAGATTCAGAACCTGATCGAGAAGCTCAATGCCTTCTATCAGGATAACCCCAATTATCATGAGACGATCAATGCCAAAATCAACGACACCGCCAATTTATTGGCGCAAACAAGTACCAATATTATAACCTATTTCTTAAATGGGATCGTTAGCATCATTACTTCGTTGCCGAATGTAGCCACCATCATGGTCGTCGTTCTGCTTGCAGCCTTTTTTATTAGCAAAGACTGGAGTCAGCATGTCAGACGCATGACCCTTTGGTTTCCCGCCGAACTTCGCAAGTCCACATCCATGGTTTGGGTCGATTTACAAAAAGCCTTGTTCGGTTATGTACGAGCGCAGTTTATTATGATTTCCATTACCGCAATTGTCGTAACCGTCGGCCTGCTCATCATCGGAGTCGACTATGCGGTCACGATCGGTATGCTGATCGGGCTTGTCGACCTGCTCCCTTATCTCGGTGTCGGAGCCGCTATGGTGCCTTGGATCGCCTATACATTTATTTACGGAGACGTATCGCTCGGAATCAGTTTATCGATTCTGTACGGCGTCATCCTCGTTGTAAGGCAAATGATTGAACCGAAGGTACTTGCGACCAGCGTTGGTCTCGAACCATTGCCGACACTCATCGCGATGTTCGTTGGCCTAAAACTGTTCGGCGTGCTCGGACTAATCATCGGGCCGGTGTCACTCGTTATCTTAACCGCGATACATAGAGCGAATGTGTTTCGAGATTTGTATTGGTTTGTGGTGCGTGGGCCTAAGCCGAAGTAAGGGGAATATCCCCCTAGGACCCCTACTTTTTAAAGCCCTTGGCGAGGGAGCTGCCGAGCAGCTCCATAGATACTGCGTGCAAGTACTCGCTTTCGTCCCTTCGGGACACGCTTTTGGTTTTGGCGCTCCAGATGGAAAAGAAGCTTGGCCTTTGGCCAAGCTTCTTTTATTTTTGCGCTACGCGCTTCTTTACAACACGTTGTACTCTACCCTAATTCTTGACGTTCTCCTAGCTTACCTTACCTTCTGCGAATCGTTAGTGATCCGTTGCGGAGCTTCTTCTCTAGCCAGCGAAGCATAAGCAGGCGGTAGAAGGGTCGAGTGAATGGGAGCAGCAATGTGACGCCGATGATGTCGGTGAAGAAGCCGGGCATCAGCAGGAGCAAGCCGCCTATGAGTACGCAGACGCCATTTAGCATGGCATGGCCAGGCGGTCTGCCGCTTTGGATTTGGGCTTGGACATCCATGAAGGCTTTACGCCCTTCGTTTCTGGCGAGCTGCGCGCCGGCGAAGCCCGTTATTAGAATGAGTCCGAAGGTTGACCAGCCGCCGATGATGTGGCCCATTTTGATAATGCCCCACATCTCGATTGCGGGAACGATAATAATTGCCGCGATAATCCATTTCAGCATATTAACTGCCTCCTTCTTGCTTATTCGGCACGTTTCCTTCTGATACAGCCTGCATCATGCTGTAAAGCTCAGGAAGCTGCTTATCTAGTCGTGAAGGCCGCCAATCCCGGTTTACCCACACATGACGGGTGCCGCCCCGTACAAGCAGCTTTCCGGGCGGTTCGGCACCTTGAAACCAACCTAGCGTTTGGTGGTCCGTATCATCGGCCAGGCGAATCTCCGAACGAAACGATACCCGAATCGGCGAGAATTGTTCCAATCTCGTACAAATGATGACGTTATTATCATACCGGGCCGGTGATACATAGGAACAATCCAAATCGACGACAGGCAGCAGTAACCCCTGCTTCTCAACCGTTTCATAGGTCATCCCCAAAGCCCGGACGAGCTCCGTACGGCCAATTTCAAACCATGTCACATAGTTCCCATGAAACACTACGCCCATTTGATCCGTTTCCTGGTAACGAACGCGAAGGGGATGCAAATGCCAGAGAACGGTCTCTTTATCTGCTTCTGTCATGCTTTGATCAATCCTTTATCCATGCGGATTATTCTAACGAACCATAGTGCCCTTATTTCACGAAAAAAGGCTCCAAAATACTTCTAGCGAACCGTAGCGGACTTATATGCCGGAAAACAGGTATTTAGGTGCTGTATTTCCCTAAATAAGGCTCGTAAGGTTCGTTAAATTCTCAAAACACCGAAGAAACAACCAATAAGGCCTCTGCGGTTCGTTAGCCTCCATGTCGCTTATCTCGCAAGCTCAACTAACTCCACCTTCAGGATACAACAGCCGTTCATTTCGCCCTCAACAATTCCAACACTGTATAGCCAAAAAGCGACGGTGCTTGCGCACCATCGCTTCTTTTTACAAAACATGCATTACATTACTTTAGCTTGACCGGAGTAAATAACGCCAACTTCAGCGTAAACCGTTACTTCCGAACCGTCTTGCAGAAGCTCAAGCGCGTTCTGAACGCCCAGTACTACAGGGATACCAAGGTTAAGCGCAACAATTGCCGCGTGGCTAGTGATGCCGCCTTGTTCTGTAATGACTGCAGCTGCCTTCTGAATCGCAGGCATATATTCTCTGTCAGTCGAGACTGTCACGAGAATGGAGCCTTCAGTTGTCTTAGCAATCGCCTCTTGTGGAGTACGTGCCACGACTACTTTACCAGTAGCGCTTTGGCTGCCGATCCCTTGACCTTTAGCAATCATTTCACCGATTGTGTGGATCTTGATCAGGTTCGTCGAACCGGAGCGTCCAACCGGAACGCCAGCTGTAATGATAACCGTATCGCCAAGCTTCACGATACCGGAGTTGATTCCGCCTTGTACCGCGATATCGAACATTTCATCTGTTGTTTCAGCAGGTGTGCCAAGAACCGGGATAATGCCCCAGATGAGTGCCAGACGGCGCATTACTTGCTCTTGTGGCGTTACTGCCACGATTGGCGATTTCGGACGGTATTTGGAAACCATACGTGCCGTATAACCGCTCTCCGTGGAAGTAATGATCGCTTTCGCATCCAGATCAAGAGCCGAGTTGGCAACGGCTTGGCTGATGGCTTCTGTTACAGTTGTTTGTTGTGCCCTTGCTTGCTTCGTGAAGATCTCACGGTAATCAAGCGCCGACTCCGCACGCATAGCGATACGGGACATGGTTTGAACCGATTCAACCGGGTATTTACCGGCAGCCGTCTCGCCGGAAAGCATGATTGCATCCGTACCGTCAAAAATCGCATTCGCTACGTCACTCGCTTCCGCACGAGTCGGACGCGGGTTGCGCTGCATGGAATCCAGCATTTGTGTAGCTGTGATTACCGGTTTACCAGCACGGTTACACTTCTGAATCATTTGCTTCTGAACCAGCGGTACTTCTTCAGCCGGAATTTCAACGCCAAGGTCGCCGCGGGCAACCATCAGGCCATCGGATACTTCAAGAATTTCATCGAGGTTGTCCACGCCTTGCTGGTTCTCGATTTTCGAAATGATTTGGATGTGGCTCGCACCATGCTTCTCAAGCAATTCGCGAATTTCAAGCACGTCAGTCGCTTTACGAACGAAAGAAGCGGCAATGAAATCAATGCCTTGCTCGATACCGAATACGATATCGTTAGCGTCTTTCTCCGTAATACCAGGCAAGGAAATATGTACGCCCGGAACGTTAACGCCTTTCTTGCTCTTAATCGGACCGCTGTTCACGATACGGCAAAGAATTTCAGTGCCTTGCACTTCTTCAACCGTAAGACCGATCAAACCGTCATCGATAAGAATCGTTGAACCCACTTCAACATCTGCAGGCAGGTTCGCGTAAGTTACAGGGATGCGGTTCTTGTCACCAAGGATCTCTTCAGTTGTAAGCGTGATTGTTTCGCCTTGATTCAGTTCAATCGGCTCTTCTTTCAGTTTGCCCAGACGAATTTCCGGACCTTTCGTATCAAGCAGGATGGCAACGGTTTTGCCAAGCTCGGAACAAGCTTGACGGATGTTCTTGATTCGGTTGCCGTGCTCTTCGAAGTCGCCGTGCGAGAAGTTAAGACGCGCGACATTCATGCCGGCATTGATTAGTTTCTTGGTATTTTCCAGCGATTCGCTGGATGGGCCGATCGTACATACGATTTTCGTTTTACGCATAAGTAAATTCCATCCTCCGTCTGATACGTTCACATTTAAGTTGCATTCTTTACACTTGTGCTGATTCGATCTCGTCCAAAATCAGCTCGGCTTCCGGCTCAGGGGAGTGGAATTGACCGATCTTACGGAATTTATTGTAACGATCTACGACAAGCTCCTCTGAGGAAAGCTTGGACAGCTCGCCAAGATGGCGCCAGATCGCTTCTTTAATGGTTTCGGACTGCACAGCCAGGTCGCGATGCGCCCCGCCTTGCGGCTCCTCAATAATTTCTTCCACGATGCCAAACTCAAGCAGATCGCCGGCTGTAATTCTCATAACTGCAGCCGCTTCATCTGCGCGGGAAGCATCTTTCCATAGGATGGATGCCGCGCCGTTCGGCGAAATAACCGAGTAAATCGCATTCTCCAGCATGAGCACGCGATTGCCGACACCAAGTGCCAACGCACCGCCGCTGCCGCCTTCCCCTATGACCACGCAAATAATCGGCACGCCGAACATGGCCATTTCGCGGAGATTACGAGCGATCGCCTCGGACTGACCGCGCTCCTCCGCCGTATTCCCGGGATATGCGCCTTTCGTATCGATTAACGTTACAATAGGACGTCCGAACTTATTCGCCTGCTGCATGAGTCTCAGTGCTTTACGGAATCCTTCCGGATGCGGACTGCCGAAGAAACGAGCAATGTTATCCTTCGTATCTTTCCCGCGCTGATGGCCGATTACCGTAACCGGTACGCCGTTCAGCTTAGCAAGTCCTCCCACAATAGCAAGATCATCTGCAAATAGACGATCACCATGAAGCTCGATGAAATCGGTGAAAATCATCCCTATGTAATCCAGGGAGGTAGGGCGGCCATGATGACGCGCCAAGTGCATTTTCTGCGCCGGCGTCAATTCATTGTACAGCTCTTCCTGCAACTGTTTACAACGGTCCTCCAGTCGGCTGATTTCATCGCTGAAATCAATGCCGGACTCTTGGCCGAATTTCTTCAGCTCTTCGATCTTCTTCTGCAGCTCGTTAAGCGGCTTCTCAAACGGCAGCTCACCCGCCATTGATAATTTCCCCCTTTACCGAATGCATATCAAGCAATTTAGCTAGTGTTGCTTTCATTTCTTTACGATGAACCACTTTATCAAGCTGGCCATGCTGTAAATTGAATTCCGCTGTCTGGAAATTGTCCGGCAGCTTCTGACGAATCGTCTGCTCAATAACCACTCGACCGGCAAAACCGATAAGGGCACCCGGCTCGGCCAAGTTAAAGTCGCCAAGCATCGCAAAGCTTGCGGAGACGCCGCCTGTCGTAGGATCTGTAATAACGGAAATATACAGACCGCCGTCGCCTTGGAACTTTGCAAGTGCCGCGCTTGTTTTGGCCATTTGCATCAAGCTGAGAATGCTTTCTTGCATCCGCGCGCCGCTGGAAGTAGAGAAAATGAGAAGCGGCAGCTTCTTCGCATGGGCTTGTTCGATAGCTCGCGTGATTTTCTCACCGACAACCGAACCCATGCTTCCTGCAAAGAAATCAAAGCTCATGAAAGCGGCGACGACCGGCAATCCGCCGATCGTCCCCTCTCCTGTAACAACCGCATCTTTAAGACCGGAGCTCTTCTTCTGAGCTTCCAGCTTGTTTGCATAACCCGGGAAAGGAAGCGGATCAACCGATTCCAGTTCCGCATCATACTCAACCAAACGCCCTTCATCGAGCGTAATGGCGATTCGTTCCCAAGCGTTCAGCCGGAAATGATGGCCGCAGCCCGGGCATACTTTTAAGTTTTTCTCGACTTCTTTGCTGAATTGAATATTGCCGCACTTCGGACATTTGGACATCAAGCCTTCCGGAATATCCGGCTTCGTTCTCGGCTGGCCCGAAGGAATTGTGGCATATTTCTTTTTATGAAATAAGTCCTTGAACACAAAAGACACCTCTTTGGGGGCGCAAAGTTTTAATATACTTCGTTGCGCTTGTGAGTACGCAGTAGTTTTGAATGTACCTCTGTAAACGCAACAGTTCTGAATTTACACGCTGCGCGTTAGGTACGCAATAGTTTTTTTTACATCGCCCGCGCGTGGGTACATCGTAATTGGAATTAACGTTGCGAGTTGAGAATGTTATTTAACACTTCCTGCACTTCTTCCAGTTCGCCAGATGGGACCAATATTTCGTACTGTTGCTTGGAAACATTAATCGGTCTGATCTTTACGAGAAACCCTTCTTGGGTCAGCCGGTTTTTAATGCTCTCCGCAATTTTTGCCGTCGGCGCGATGTAGATAACCGTCCACATGAAGGAACCTCCTGAGCATTGATAAAAGATCATCTGCGCGTACTTGTAAACGCATTGGCCGCAATATAAACACACGTTATCTGGGCATATGATGTCATAATGATACCATATGTTTAGTTTTCACCGCAACGCCACAAGGCTGGAAGCGAATTTGAACCCCCAAGTGCCGCTCTTTACGTCTAAGGACGATCCTCGATTTCATAGCGGTTGGCCTTTGGATCCTGATGTGCGATGCGCGCGGATGCCGCAGCAGCCAGCCCGGCTACCAAATCATCCAGAAAGACATGCACATGCTTGCCTTTCTCGTTCAATTTGCGAATGATGCCCGGCTTTACTTTGTCCAAATAGCCAAAGCTTGTGAGGCCGATCATGCCATATACATTGGTGATGCCAAGAGCCAGCGTTTCATCCACTCCATAGAGGGATTCATCTGCCTCCATAATCGCCTGAAGCGGCTCAGGCAGTAGCTTGCGCTCCGCTAGCTCATCGAGGGCAATGCCTGTAAACAGCACATACTGCACCTCGCGTTTATTAAGAACCGTATGCACACTCTCTTCGCATTCTTGGTAAGTGAGATCCGGATTATAAGGACGCTGCAGCGAAAATACGATATCCGCAACATCACCGACTGATACACCACGTCTGTTTAGCCATTTTTCCATGTCGGACGACACTGTTCATTCCCCCCGCATCTGCTTGTACGAATCGGGCGGAGCGCCAGCGGCCAACAACCATCGTCAGCTGACAAACGTCAGTCCGCACAAGCGGCGAAATGCAGAGCCAAATTAATAGCGCTCTGTGTCTCCTAAATGTATGCGGGCATGTTACAACTTGTGCCTGGCTTTATAAAACGATTAATCGCGCCGGTTAGAGCGAGTTCAGCAACAATCGACTCCTAATCTGACTCTCGCACAGGATGTCTTTTATTATTTCACGACCGCCGAGCCTTTACCAAAAATCGACTCGATCTGCTGCAGCAGCTGCGGCGAGGGTTTAATTCGGAATGCATCATTCAGAGCGACAGTGCGGCCTTCTCGCTCATAGAACAGCACCGTCTCATAGGTGCCGGCGCTGCCTCCGAGCAATGCCTTCAGCTTCTCAAGCGCCGCAGAATCTTCGCGCCCCGCAGCGATCTTGATATAGAGCCGCTGCGGACGTTTTGCCGGCGCCGCTGACTTAGCCGGGACGGCTTGCGCTGCGGAAGGGCCATTAGCCGGAGCGTGATCCGCCGCTGCATGGTTCTTCGCGGAAACCGCCGGTTTCTCGGTTCCCGGCGCCGCTGCACTTGAGCCCGCCGTCTTCAAAGGCTGCGATCCAGCCTGCGCGCTGCCACCGCCTGCGCCGCCTTTGCTGCGATCCGCCGCTCCCGCCGAAGCGCCGCCGGCAGTCCGCGCGGTCTTGCTGCGCGCTTGCCGCAGCAGGCGCTGCACCTGCGAGGCGGCATCCTGACCCGTCCCGCCGCCATCACCAAGCAAAGCAACATCCTCGATCAGCAGCTTATAATCCTCGTCCTGATGCTGCACATTCGCGAGGACGAGAACCAAGCTGCCGGGATCGAGCAGCCCCGAGTGCCGCTGCCAAATCGTCGGAAAAGCAACGGCTTCCACGCGCATAATGCGATCCTCGATTTCGAGAAAGGCCATCGCTTGTCCTTTGCGCGTCGTAAACGGCTTCACCGACACCACCATCGCGGCTATGACGGCGAAAGAGCCTTCCGGCGCTTCGGATAAATCAACAAGGCGGTCGAGAGGCAATTCCTCAAGCAATGTCTTATGGTCGTCAAGGGGATGACCGGACAAATACATGCCGAGCAGCTCCCGCTCCAAGGCAAGCAGCTGTCCCGTCGTAAACGGACGAACCTCCGGCATCTCGATATCCCAGTTCTGCACTTCGTCGAAGCCGAACAGCTCGATTTGCAATTCTTCGCGTTCCTTACGCCATTTGAGCGCGGCATCGACCGTTTCGTCCAGCACCGCTATCAGCTGTGCGCGGTGACCGGCCAATGAATCGCAAGCCCCTGCTTGAATCAACGACTCCAGCACCCGTTTGTTCACGACGCGCAGGTCGACTCTTCGGCACAGATCAAGCAAGCTGTCAAACGGACGATCCGCACGCTCCTTCAGCAGCGAATCTATCGCCTGCGTGCCGACATTCTTGATCGATGCCAAGCCGAAGCGTACCGCCCCGTTAACCGGCGTGAACGTCACGCTGCTCTCGTTCACATCAGGCGGCAGCACGGCAATGCCCATGCGGCGGCATTCATCCACATATTCAGCCGTCTTGCGCTGGCTTCCCGTCACTGAGGCCAGCATAGAAGCCATGAACGGAACGGGATGGTTCGCCTTCAGCCATGCCGTTTGGAACGCCAATACGCCATAGGCGGCGGCATGCGCGCGCGGGAAACCATAGTCGGCGAAACGGACAATCATATCGTAGACCGCATTGGCGTCCGACTTCTCATAGCCCTGTGTTAAACTGCCCTCCACGAAGTGTGCACGCTGTTCGTCCAGCACTTCGCGTTTCTTCTTGGATACGGCACGGCGCAGCAGATCCGCTTCCCCCAGCGAGAAACCCGCCATGGAGGAGGCAATTTGCATGATTTGCTCTTGATAAACGATGATGCCATACGTATCAGCTAGAATCGGCTCCAGCGATGGATGCGGATATTCCACCTCCACATGTCCATGTTTGCCTTGTATGAATTTAGGTATAAACTCCATCGGACCCGGACGGTAAAGCGCCAGTACGGAGACGATGTCTTCGAATTGCGTCGGCTTCAGCTCTTTGAGCACGCGGCGAACACCGGCTGACTCCAATTGGAAAATGCCTGTCGTTTCACCGCGTGTCAACATCGCGTAAGTCGCAGGGTCTTGATCCGAAATAAATCGAAAATCGACGGTTATCCCCTGCTGTTCCTTGACCCAGTTCAGCGTCCGCTCAAGAATAGACAGCGTACGCAGTCCCAGGAAGTCCATTTTAAGCAAACCGACAGATTCCAAATGTTCCATCGAATACTGAGTCAGCGCCGTACGCTCGCTGCCTGCTTGAAGTGGGACATAATGCGTCAGCGGCTCGCCGGAAATGACAACCCCCGCAGCGTGGGTCGAAGCATGGCGCGGCATGCCTTCCACCTTCAAGGCCATCCGCAGCAGATCGCCTGTCTTCGGCTGGCGTTCCGTCGCCTCGCGAAGCTCCGCACTCATGCGCAGCGCTTCTTCCAGCGAAATGCCAAGCTGGTTGGGGATGAGCTTCGCTGCCCGATCCACCTCGGCGAAAGGAACAGCCATCGCGCGGCCGACGTCCCGTACGGCAGCTTTTGCCGCCATCGTACCGAACGTAATGATTTGGGCCACATGCTCTTCGCCATATTTGGCAGAGACATAACTGATAACCTCATCGCGGCGTTCGTCATTAAAGTCGATATCGATATCGGGCATGGAGATCCGTTCCGGGTTAAGGAACCGCTCAAACAATAGCTTGTATCTGATCGGATCCACGTCGGTAATATTCAGCGTATACGCAACCAAGCTGCCGGCAGAGGAACCCCGTCCCGGGCCTGTACGAATGCCCTGTTCATGGGCAAAACGGATGAAATCCCAAACGATGAGGAAGTAGTCGCTGAAGCCCATTTTGTCAATGACGCCGAGCTCATACTCCAGTCTGGTCACCGCTTGTACCTTCGCATTGGAATCCTCGGCCCAATCCGAATTCCCGGCATATCGTGCCTCGAGTCCTTCATGGCACAAGGCTGCCAAGTAAGCCGAAGACGTCATTCCGGTCGGAATCGGACTGAACGTTGGAAGCAGCGCTCGGCCGAACGTAAGCTCCAAGTTGCATTTCTCCGCAATTTCAACCGTGCGCGCAACCGCATCCGGCGCTTGCCGGAACAGCATCGTCATTTCATCGGCGCTCTTTAAATACATCTGGTCCGTCAGCATTTGCAGCCGATCATCATCTTCGATTGTTTTGCCCGTGCCAATACAGATCAGCACATCCTGCACCGCCGCATCCGCCGATTTCAAGTAATGGACGTCGTTCGTAGCAACGGTCTTAATCCCTGTTTCCTTGGCAAGTGCAAGCGTCGCCTGCAGCACTTTCTTCTGCTCCAGCATGCCGTGATCTTGCATCTCCAAGTAAAAGTCGTCGCCGAAAATATCACGGTACCGATTCGCCGATCGCAGCGCATGCTCGGTTCGGTCATGCAATAAATGCTGGGCAATCTCGCTCCCCAAACAGGAGCTAAGACAAATAAGACCCTCCGCATGCTGCGAGAGTGATTCAAAGTCGATACGCGGCTTGTAATGGAAGCCCTCCAAATGTCCGATTGAGCTCAGCTTCATCAAATTACGGTAGCCGGTCTCATTCTTGGCGAGCAAGATGAGATGATAAATCGGATTATCTTTGCGGGTGCCTTTCTCGAAACGCGAGCCCGTCGTTAAATAAACCTCGCAGCCGATAATAGGTTTGATTCCTTGTGCCCTGCAGGCTTTATAGAACGGAACGGCGCCATACATGACGCCGTGGTCCGTAAGTGCCAGCGCCTTCATGCCAAGCGCGGAAGCTTGATCCACAAGATCTCGGATTCTTGCAGCCCCATCGAGCAGGCTGAATTCGCTATGAACGTGTAAATGTACAAAGTCTTGTCCGCCGCTCATCGCTATTCCTTCTTTCTTTCTATCGAAGCATCATTTTATACTAGTTTATCATATTGAAGCCCTCCTCGCCCATAGAATGGACTAGGGGACGAGCATGACGTCCTCTCATTCCACAGGAAGGGTGAACGTATAAATGGACTCCTTCTTATCCAAAGCGACGATCGATTTCTTCATTGCCTTCGGCGTTGTATTCGGCGGCTCCATGCTGGCGGGCATTGGATCTGTCTTCGTGTTGGCCGCCCCGGCAGCCGTTATGCTGGAAACCGCGACAAGGCTGAAAATATGGGCGCTCGTAGCGGCCGTTGGCGGAACGATCGACCCGATGCGTGTCATTGAGAGCAACATGATCGAAGGACATCTCTCGCCGGTTGTGCTGCAAATCGCGTATATCCTATGTGCTTTTCTCGGTGCGCATATGGGAACTGAGCTTGTCCGGTGGTTATGCAGAGGGGCGGTCTGACCGATGAGGGTACCGCCTTTTGAACGGTTTACGAGGTTCATGCAAGCGGCTGCTTATGTCGTGCTGGGGTCGATATTAGGCGCGATGTTGTATCACGCCGTCTTCTTTATGAACTTTAATGCGCTTCGCGACAGCAACACGGCGCTTGAGGATAAGCTGATCGAATACGAGGATCGAATCGAGAAACTAAATAAATTCAAGGACCAGCATACCGTTATTCAGAGCATTCAGCCGATTATGCTGGATAATAAAGGGAGTGGCGGGGCTGCCATCACGAATGAACAAGTCAAGCTGGCACTCAAATCAAAGCTTAAGACCGACTTGTCCGTCTTCGTGGGTACCAGTATTTACAAAATCAATTCCAATGCCGAGCTTTCCTGGGACCTGCTGGACCGCAAAATTTATACCGTGGAAGGTAAAGAGTTTATCGTGCAAATTCGGACGATGCTTGTCGTAGATAACGTGCTTCAAGTGTGGTTCAAAGCTACGCTCAATCAACGACAGATTAATTGATTCTGCTCGGTACCCGCCGTTTCACTTGCAGCTGCAATTCATGGTACAATAAGGCACATATTGAAAGCTGCACAGCTTAAAGGAGATGCTTGTTTTACTATGGTCAACGCATTGCATTGGGCGATCGTCATTATTATTTGCGGCACATCGCTGCTCTCGGTTTATTTCAGCTTCCAGGCACGCCGCTCTGCGGACACCCGTGTACGTGGTCTAAACGCAGCGCGGATGAACATGAGCATGGGCATCATGCTAATCTTCATCGCTTTGTTTATGATGCTAGCTTACAGCGGCTCCACGATAAAAGTTATTATCGGCGCTCTGTTTATCGTGCTGGGACTGTTCAACCTGTTCGCAGGACTGCGCAACGGCAGCGTTTACCGCTCGATGAAGGGTTAATACGGATCAATCAGCTGCGCTGTCAGCAGCGCTTTGGCAGCAAGGCCGCCGGGGTCCTTCAACTCGATTTCGAGCTTGGCGCTCTTGCGGCTCATCTCCAGCAAACTCGGCATGATGACCACTTCGCTCTCCAGTTGGACAGGTCTTACGAAGTATGTCGTCATGCTTTCAATGACATAATCCCGCTTCCCTAACTCCCGAATTAATCCCCGTGCCGCCTGATTCATGAGCGTAACCAATACGCCTTCCGAGATTGTACCGAACGTGCCGGACATTTGCGGCGTAATCCGTCCCTCGTACAGCCATTCTCCACTATGCTCGCTCTCTTTCTTCTCAAAACCCGCTCCTATTAACTCGTCGAAGGTTTCGCCTGATTCCTTCTGTTTCCCGGCATACCGCATCGCTTCCAGCACTTCACTTCGGCTAAGCGCCGCCAGCAGCTTACGATTCTTATCGACGATCGGCAGCAGGTCGATCCCTTCGGCTGCCATCGTATGCGCCGCAGAAGCAATCGGAATGTTCGGCGCAGCCGTAATCGGGCTTCGCGTCATCAACCGTTCAACCAGTTGAGTTTCCTGTGCCCCTTCGGCATCCTTAGCCGTCATGATACCGACAACTCGGCCTCGATCGTCCAGCACCGGAAAACGCGTCCCGCCGACACGGCTCGCAAGCGAAACGTAATCCGCCTTCGTCTCCCCGAGTCTCATCGTTTCAACCGGACGGCTGTAAGTGACGATGTCCTCGACAAGCATGATTTTCTGGCGGATCAATCGGTCAAACATGGCGCGGTTAATCATCGAAGCGACGGTAAACGTATCATACTTCGATGAGATTATCGGCAAGCCTTTCTCATCTGCAAGCCGCTTCATATCCTCGCTGGTGCCGAATCCCCCTGTAATTAACACGCCTGCTCCCTGCTCAAGCGCGCAGCCGTGCGCCCCTTGCCTGTTACCGACAATCAAGAGACTGCCTGCATCGATATAACGGACCATCGCATCAAGCTCCATCGCACCAATGACGAATTTATGCAGTGTTTTCACAAGTCCTGCCGCTCCGCCGATCAGCTCGCCTTGCACGATATCAAGCACTTCTCCGAACGTTAAACGGTCTAGCGATTCCCGGTTCTTCCGCTGTATGCGGACCGTGCCGATCCGCTCTTTGGTGCTGACAAGCCCGGTCGATTCCGCTTCTTTAATCGCTTTATAGGCCGTGCCTTCACTGACTTCCAGCTCTTCGGCCATCGTGCGTACAGAAAGTTTCGTACCAATTTCGAGCTGCTGGATATACTGCATGAGTCGCTCATGTTTTGTCTGCGATTCAAGTCCTTTTTCTCCTGTTATCACAGTGGCCCCCCTTACTTGTTTCAACCAATTGGTCGGCTTGTTCTAGTTCTATATTAGCAGATGCTCTTCCTGCTGGCACATCTGCTGAGAGGTCAAGTATCTCGGAAAAAGGGCCTTTCCCCCATGTTTTTCATGATGTCCGCTAATCACCAAGGGGTAGATGTCCTCATATGATGAAAGTAATTCGTGTGAAAATCCCATAGACCGCAAGCTGCACGTCGTCATCCTCCAGCTTGGAAGGAGATCCGTCGATGCTGAAATCGAAAGTCGCCGTTCAGGTGATCAGCCCAGGCATCTTGCCGGATGATGCCATTATGCTCGGTGATGCTTATTTGAGACAGTGGAAAATACCGCAAGGGCAGCCCATTATGCTGAAATTCGGTGCATTCCGCCACTATGTAAAAGTCGTCCCGGTCGAGCGGTTTGACGGTATGCGTATTGGGCAAAGCTTAGCCCGCAAAATGGGGCTGATCTCAAGCACCACACTGCGAATCCGTTACCGGCAGGATAATGCCACTCTCGCGATAGGTCCGCTGATCGGCGTACTTATCAGCCGGGATGATCCTGAAGCCAGGGATCGGCCGTTTGGCACCATCACTATGTTCTGCAAGGAACTCGTAGACGCCTGTGAAGCGCAAGGCGCTCATGTTTATTTCTTCACACCGGATCATATTTCAGACAATTTCAACACACTCGAGGCTTGGGTCTATTCCGATGGCTGGCGGAAAGTACTTGTTCCTGCACCGGATGTGGTCAACAATCGTCTGACCTCTCGCAAGCTTGAAAACCGACCAAATGTACAGCTCTTCATCAAAGAAACCAAGCATCGTCATAACAGCGTCGTGTTCAATGAGAAGTTTCTCGATAAGGCCGAAGTGTTTGATGCTCTTGTGAAGGATCCTTCGCTCGTTCGTTATCTGCCCGAATCCCATGTGCTTCGCAGCTTTCAGGTGTTGAAGTCGATGTGCTTGAAGCATAATACCGTCTTCTTGAAGCCGGTACGCGGCAGCTTGGGCAAAGGCATCATTCGCATTTCCAGATTAGATACCGACTCCTATTCCGCACAGTATGCTACGACTACAGGCACACGCAGGCAGCATTTCGGCGGGATCGATAAGCTCTATGCTTCCCTCTCAGGCAAAATGAAAACGGTGCGCTATCAAATTCAGCAAGGGCTGCATCTCATCGACATCATGGGTAGACCTGTCGATTTCCGAGCGCTCGTGCAGAAGAACGAAACCGGTAAATGGGCGCTTACTTCCATAGTGGCGCGAACGGCAGGCACCCATCATTTCGTGTCGAACTTGGCACGAGGCGGTACGCTCAGCACGGTGAGAGAAGCGGTCAACAAATCCAATTTGTCCAGCGCAAACGGTCAGGATGCACCAGGGAAGCTGCAGCGGGCGGCGCTTGAAATCGCCAAAGGGATTGACACACACATTCCCGCCCACTTCGGCGAGCTGGGAATCGACTTGGCGCTTGATGCCAGCGGCCGAGTATGGCTGCTCGAAGTGAACTCCAAGCCGTCCAAGAACGACAATACACCGCTTCAGGATAATAAAATCCGTCCTTCCGTTCGAAATATGGTGCGTTATGCAAGACATTTGGCCGAATTTTAACGTAAAGGAGGAAGCGGTGATGGCTGAGCATCCGTACAGCAGCGTCCTCGGCATTATGATTAGCGAACTTCGTGCACCCTCCTCAAGCCCCGGCGCCGATGATCCCCTTCCGGTGATGCCTGAGGATCTATTTTGCCGTCGTTTATCTCGGTTAGGGCAGTCACTTGGCCTATTCGTCTATTTATTCTGCGCTTCCCAAGTCACGGGAGGCTCCTCTCGATTGATTAAGGGCCTCATGCTGAAACACGGCCAGTGGCAGCAAGGAAGCTTCCCGCTTCCCGATGTTCTCTATGACCGTTCGCTTCCAAAGACAAATGCCCAATATAGAACTGCAAGCCATGCACTGGCGGAACTGAAACGCCTGAAGCCGTATATACTGCTGAATGGCGCACTTCCCGGCAAACTAGACGTTTATCGGGAGCTCGAACGGGATTCGCAGCTGTCGCCGTGGCTGCCTTCAACCTTCAAGTACGAAGGAGCTTCCGCGCTCACGCAGCTGATGAAGCAATATCCCGAAGGCTTATTCCTCAAACCAACTGCAGGCAGCCATGGCAAAGGTGCCATTCGCCTGCTTCGGAGCGAGGACGGCTGGCATATTGACGGCCGTGATCGAAAGAATCGCCCCCTCGCGATGATACGCGACAATTGGCAGGATGTATGCCGATGGATCAATGGCTTCGTTGCAACCACGACGTATATCGTTCAGCCTTACTTGCCCCTCACCGGTAAAGATGGCCGATCGTATGATGTCCGCGTATTGATCCAGAAGGACGAAACAGGCAAATGGTCGTTCACAGGGGCAGCTGTCCGGACCGGGCAGCAAGGGAGCGTTACCGCCAACTTACATGGCGGCGGCTCAGCCCAAAGCGCGCTGGAAGCATTGACGGAACAGTTCGACAGCGAAACCGCTGGACGGCTGCTCGGGCGAATTCGCTGGATCAGCGAACGGGCGGCGGCGGCGCTGGAGAATCATTTTGGCAGGCTCGCCGAACTTGGCATTGACTATGGCATCGAGCAAGGCGGCCGTATATGGCTGCTTGAAGCGAATGCCAAACCCGGACGGAAGGCGCTGGAAGGCGACGAGAGTGCTGCGAGGCTGGCCGTTGAACGACCGATCCGTTATGCCATGAAGCTCGCCGCGCACAGGCAGCCGGTTTATCAGTTTGGACGAAATCAAAGGAGATACATCCAGGAGGTTCATCCATGAGTTTGACATCTTGTCATGTACACTTCTCACCATCAAGCGATCGAATCGTTTACCTGTCGGGCTCACTCCTTAAATCGCTGAAGCTCGCCGGCAAAAAAACCATTCAACTAAAGCTTGGTCATGAAAGCATAACTGCTGCCGTTAAGCCGATCGATCGGCAAGGCCATCACCTCTACCTCTCCGCAGGCGTTCGCCAATCCATCCGGGTTCCGAAGGCAGGCAGCATTTCTTATATCCAGGGCAGCGAAAATGAGGTTCAAATCGGACCTCTCATCGGCGTGCTGACCGATGGCAGCCGATCTGCCGATTCCCCTTTCGGCGCACGTTCGGGTTATATCCGGCAGCTGCTTCGTACAGGGGAACGCAAAGCCTACTTCTTCGCCTTCACTCCGCGTGATGTGAACTGGAATCAAGGGACGATCAACGGGTATTTCCTGAATAGTACGGGAAGCTGGTACCGCAAAGTCGTTCCGCTCCCGGATGTCGTTTATAACCGCCTCCCAAGCCGCATCGCGGAGACGACGGCTACGATCATGTCGCTGCGGGAGAAGTTTATCCGTAAGGGGGTTCCGTTCTTCAACTGGAGCTTCTTCAATAAATCCGATGTCTATAAGCTGCTCGATAAGGATGTCGAGGCGCTGGAGCATTTGCCGGAATCGGTGAATAACCCGCGTGCCGATAAAATCAAAGAGATGCTTGAGAAACATCAATTTATCTATTACAAACCTTCTGCCGGGAGCCTCGGCATCGGGATCTATCGGCTGACATATCACCCCAAACGCGGCTATTTTGCCAGATACCGCAGAGGAGATACGAATGTGCTGCTGCGTTTCACGAGCTTCAGCAGTCTGATGAGGATGCTGGAAACCAGACATGGCAGCGGTCTTGGCCGTTATGTCAGTCAGCAGGGCGTGCGATTGATCGAAATTGACGGATGTCCGATCGACTTCCGTTTCCATATGCACAAGAATGGCAGCAACAAGTGGGTTCCTGTGGGCATCGGCGCGAAGAAAGCCGGGCGCGGCAGCGTTACCACGCATATCAAGAACGGCGGCTCGCTGCTTACGCCGGAGCAGGCGCTCAGCCGGGCGTTCGGAGATCGCTCCGATGAAATCTTGACGAAAGCCAAGGATGTCTCGGTAAAACTGTCGGAAGCGATTGAACGCAATTTCCCTCATACGCTGGGTGAACTCGGACTTGATATCGGCATCGACAAGGATGGCGAGGTCTGGATGTTCGAAGCCAATGCCAAGCCGGGCCGGTCGATCTTCAGCCATCCTGCGCTGCGTGCGCAGGGACGTGATTCCGTTACTCATATTCTGGATCATTGCATGTATTTAAGCAGGTTCACGGGGCAAGGAGGCGAAGCTTAATGGCACTCGTTATTCACGAGGATACGGCGGTGGATGAAGCCGCCTCCATTCAGCGTAAGCAGCCGGTACTCGCTATCTTGACGATTGAAGATGAGATCCAGCTATTTCGAGGCAATCGCGGAAACTTCGCAGACATCATTGCTATGGGCACCGAGTTCGGGTTTCTGGTTTATGTGCTAACCGTCAAGCAGCTGAAGCTTCAGCGCAAGCTGCTTGACGGCTTTACCTTCAATACGGCTACGGAGAGCTGGGAGCTGCAGAAATTCCCGCTGCCAGACCTTATCTATAACCGCATTCCGCTTCGCGAGGATGAGCTGCAGCCGGAAGTCAGGCGTAAAATTGCGGCATGCGTCAAACATCCCCGCATCCAGCTCTTCAATCCTGCTTTCTTCAACAAGTGGAGCCTGTTCAAATGGCTGAAGCAGTCGCGTACGACTCAGCCTTTCATTCCGGCGACACGCCGTCTGCTAACGATCAGCGGGCTCGGCAAGATGATGCTGAAGCATAAATATTTGTATCTCAAGCCTGTCAGCGGCAAAGCCGGTAAAGGGATCATGACCATCCAGCTGCAGCAGGAAAAACCGCTTCCCTATCGTTTGAAGATCCAAGGGGATCGCGGAAGCACGACCTACAATTGCGGCACGATCGGGAAGCTGTGGACGCGCATTATCAAAGAAAGCAGCGGCGAACGTTATATTGCCCAGCAGGGCATTCAGCTCGCTGCCTTCAATGAGCGCTCCTTCGATCTTCGTGCGCTCGTGCAGAAGAACCGGCGCGGACAATGGGACATCTCCGGCATTGGCGCACGTGTCGCCGGAACGTACAGCATTACGACACATGTGCCGCGCGGCGGCAGTATCGAAGACCCCGAGAAGCTGCTTGTCAGCGTATTTGGTCAAGATGAGGCACGTAAACTGCTAGTAAAGGCCCGCAACGCTGCGTTAATTATTGCTCGTCAAATCGAGCGCGGCTCCGGCCGCCGCTTGGCGGAAATGTCGATGGATCTTGGCGTGGACCAGTTTGGAGGTATCTGGTTCTTCGAAGCCAACGCGAAGCCGATGAAATTCGACGAGCCGGATATTCGCAAACGTTCGCTTGAGCGCATCTTTCACTACAGCCAATATTTGCTCAAGCTGAAGGGTCTATAGCGAGGAGTGATTTGCCGTGCAGGTAAAGCTGCTAACACCGTCCCAATGGGCATCTGCGAAGGAGAAGGTAACCCGCTTCTTATACCGGTATGGCGACGATCGCATCACGAATGCAGCCTTGGTTGAGCTGCGGGAACTCCCCGCGGCGCAGCTGGCCTGCAGCCGTTCCGGTGAAGCTTCTGCCGCAATTGCGCTGGCGATCTCTAGCAGCGGCAAGCTGGCTGCATGTGCATTTGCCGCTGAAGGCGGCGAACGCGCATGCTTCGTCGTCGTTTCCCCGGAGTTCCGCGGCCAAGGCGCCGGAAGCGCGCTGCTAAAGGCGCTCAGTCAGCGCATGGGCTCGCTTACCTGCTCCGTAGCCTCGGATAATCCCTCCAGCATGGCGATGTGTTTCCGTGCCGGCATGAGGGCTGTTAGCTTGCATACCGGTCCGACCGGCAAGCCGACACTGCGTTTTGAGAGCTAAGTTATCACTGTGCGGTGCCTCATCGCAAAACGTTAAGTTTACGCTTCCGATTCCGATGCTAGTTTGTGCTCTCCCTACCGATTTCCATCGGTTCTTCACCGCAAAATCTTTGAGGAGGAGTCCTTATGGTTCAGCCGGTTCTCGGCATCCTAACGCTCTATCTGAACGACAATGGATTGCTCGAGGAGAAACCGATCTATCAACGCATGACGTTGGCCGGCAAGAAGCTCGGTCTTGAAGTATTTGTGTTCACACCGGCGGACGTCAACTATTCAGATAACCGGATTCATGCCCATATCTATGACACGTCATCGCAAAGCTGGACGCGCAAATGGCGCTCTTTTCCCCATATGATCTATGATCGCTGCCGCATTCAGCGCAGCCATCGGTTCGTTCAGCTCAGTCATTTTCGCAAAAAATACGGCCACTTGACCTTCTTAAACCGAGTGCTCCGCAACAAGTGGACGGTGTATCGCACGATGCGCAAAGAAAATGACTTTGTCCCCCATCTCCCTATGACAAGGCTATACGAGAATCCCAGCGATCTAACGGAAATGGTCCGTAGATATCCGCTCATTTATTTGAAGCCGATCAACGGTACCGGAGGCAGAGGCATTCTGCGCATTGAGAAGCAGCAGGGCGGCGAGTATTTAATCCAGGGCAGAGATCAAGATCGGCGCATCGTTCGTCCACAGCGCGCTTCCCTCTCTGGCATTCAAGGGCGACTGGCCTCATGGGATTTGAAAGGGAACCGTTATCTCGTGCAGCAAGGTATCCAGCTTAAACTGCCGAACGGCCGCGTGCATGATTATCGGATGCTCGTGCAGAAGAACGGCAACGGGGAATGGGAAGTGACCGGCTGCGCCGGACGAATCGGCGCCTCTGGCAGCATTACCTCCAACCTGCACGGCGGCGGTCAAGCCATCAAGATGCAATCGCTGCTTAGCGACTGGATTCGGAACGAGGATACGGCTTCGGATATACGTCAGAAAGCCGAGGATTTCGGCGTAAAAGTAGCTGTTTATCTTGAGGAGTCTTATGGGCGATTATGCGAGCTCGCGCTTGATCTGGCTATCGACCGGAGAGGACAAATCTGGCTGCTCGAGGTGAATCCGAAGCCGGCTCGCGAAGTATTCGTGCAAGCCGGAGAGCGCGAGACCTATAAGCAAGCGATCATTCGGCCGCTGGAATATGCCGTCTGGCTCTATGATCAGAAGAAGCGGCGCAAAGAGAAGCTTGATAAACAGGATAAACAGGATAAACAAGATAATCAGGAGAAGCATGTGCCTTCGCTGGATTAAGTCCTACAAGGCCACATCGTTAACATATCTTCCAAAGAGAGGTACGAGGTACCTCTCTTTGGACTACATACAGCTATTTCAATCAAGGAGAGGTACGAGGTACTCCATCCTCACCTTCTCACCAATGAGCTCTACCCGCTACCTCTCTTCGCTCTCCATCCTCACTATTCCGCTAAAGTACGGTACCTGTTACCTCTCTGTGTTCTTCATTCCCGATTTCACGCCAAAGTACGAACGTTGTGCACCTAGAAGTCTACATAAGGGCCAATGAGGCGAAATCCGTGTATGAAGCTCACCTAGAGATCTACATATGAGCTAAAGTGACGAAATCCGTGTATGAAGCTCCTCTAGAGGTCTACTTGAGAGATAGAGGAGCGAATATCTCAAATGAAGCTCACCTAGAGGTCCTCCTCATTACCTTCGAGGCAGCCAAAGCGGTGAAACGGCATATGAAGCCCACCTAGCTGTAACTTGTACTGGTACCGCCACCGCTCTCGCATCCCCTCCTCACCGCCCGCACACCTCACTCACTAACCAAACAAAAAAGGCCGCCTCAAAAGTCGCCAAGCACACTTTTGAGACAGCCTATTCCTTCTACACTTGCGTCAACGCGAGCAGCTCGCGGAAGTCGGAGATAAGGGCATCCGCTCCTTGCAGCTCTTCCTTCCGACCGTACACGGCATAGGCGCAGCCAACGACGCCTAGCCCATTGCTCTTGCCAGCTTCTACATCGGAGGAACGGTCCCCCACCATCCAGGCGGACTTCACACCATGGTCTTCCATGAGCCGCGCTACGAGATGGATTTTCGACGCAGTCCCATACTCCCCTGCACTATACAATCCATCGAACAAGGGAGCGATTCCCTTGTATCGGGCGACTTCTTTCACATACCGCTCCAAGCCGTTGCTGGCAACAAACAACCTGATCCCTTGCTCCTTAAGCGACTGCAGCGTCTCGGCTACATGCGGATAAAGCTCGCCCTCGCCAGCTTCCAAGCCTTCGAGCTCATATTGGAGCAGCAGCTCGTCAGCCCGTCTCTGAGCCGCCTCTGTACCGTCCGGCATCACTTTACGCCAGATGTCCTCCAGCAGCATCCCAAGACAGCCCAGCAGCTTCTCTACCGGCGGAGTGGGCTTCATATACAAACCCTCTGCCCGCAGCGTTTCGAAGATACGCTCATGCACGTGGATGAGCAGCGTATCCGTTTCAAACAATGTACCATCCATATCAAATATAATGGCCTCGGGCCGTGGCAATGTAACGTTGCTCTGCAAGAAGAAATCCCCTTTTCGCATTATTGCCCTTTATCATACTGGAAAAGAAGACTGCCGCGCAACCTGCATTTACCATTTGCCGGGATCAATATCTTTCGGGCCTAGCCCATCCCATACATTCGAAATGTTCGCCTGCTCCGGATGCTCGAACACCAGGAAGGCCGTTGGCAAATATCTGCCTTCGCTGCTCTTAGTCGACGGTTTGTTGATGACATGACCGTCATTGACCAGAACAGTGGACGATCCGCCATCTAAATTGGCTGCGATGACTGCCCCGCGTTCCAGCATAATCTGCTGCACATCGTACAGATTCGCACCAATACTATGTCCGGGCTGTCTGCCGTCGATGACGACGAAGAGAATAGCACCATCCTCCCGCTGTCCCATCGCCGTCCTGGGCGCGATTCCCCAGCCGTCTGCCGCATTCTTTATAAGCCCTTTCCCATTCACGATAATGCGAGGCTGGAACGTCACCGCTTCCTGCACCCCCATCTGCTCCAGTTCTGAGAGCGTATAGCGGCCTGCTACCATTTTGCCGTCGCGATCCAGTCCTACGACTTGCGTTGATTTCGATTTGCCCAAATCATCATAGAACAGCTTCCCGCCAGACATGACGATGCCAATCGGCTGAAAACCATTTCCTTGCCAATTCGGATCGGCAAACCCGCCGCCATTGACTCCGGCTATTGCTCCGGTTCGCTCTACCATGCTCCGCACGCGTTCACCGCGGCCTTGTTTCGCCGGAACGCCGATCCGGATTTTCGTCGGATCATTAACCGTCATGACATACCCGCTGTAGCCTGTTCCGGAAATCTCCTCGATTTCGACCAGCGGCTTCTCCTCCGGCTGTGTGATGGCAGGTACGGCTGCATTAACCGGCTGCGGTTGCAGCTGCGGATGTATTTCATGTGTATCTCGTTCTTCTCCCATCGCATTAAAGCGCTGCTGATATTGCTGTACTCGCACATCGAGCTCATGCTGTCCGATGATGTACTTCGCCCAATGCCTATGCTGTGTTGTAATGAGCGTATCCGCCATCAGATAGCGAAAGTTGCTGCCGGACGGTGTCAACAGCAGCCACCCGATTCCGGTAATGCCAAGCATCAGCAGGACGATCCCGCCGATGGTCATCATGCGAACCATTCGTTTCCATCGTCTTCTGAATCCATGGGTGATCGTCGCTTGGTGCTGTAGTGGAGTGTCAGTACGTTTCATAGATGCCTCTCTCGGTGTCGGTACATTCGATTGTATGTCCATCCTCCGCCTCGCTTTTCCCAGACTTCAAACACATTGTAACTAGTAAACGCGGTGCGGAATATAAAAGTTTCAGTCGAATGAAGAATTTGACAAAACTAGTTAAATTTCGCCAAAAACCGCTTATGAAATCACCAAAAAAAGCTGGCCCCGCGCGAGGGCCAGCTTCGTACTCGTACATTAGATTGACCGCAAAATTAGAACACTTTCTTCGTGCTCTGATCAGCTTTTATCATCTCGACCGCTTCCTTGAAACGCATGGCATGGACGATTTCACGCTCACGCAGAAATTTCAGGCCATCCTGCAAATCCACGTCGTCGGTCATATCGATAATCCATTGGTACGTCGCACGCGCCTTCTCCTCGGCTGCAATATCCTCATATAAATCAGCGAGCGGATCTCCCTTCGTCGCTATGTAGGCTGCCGTCCAGGGCACACCTGAAGCGTTGTTATAGAATAGACCGTTATCGTGATTCACGTAACTCGGAGCTAGCCCCGCTTCTTCAAGCTGCTTCGGTGTCGCGTCTTTCGTAAGCTTATAGATCATGGTAGCGATCATTTCCAAATGGGCAAATTCCTCCGTACCGATATCCGTAAGCAAACCAATGACCTTGTTAGGAATCGAGTACCGCTGATTTAAATACCTTAGCGCCGCTGACAGCTCGCCATCGGCACCGCCGTATTGTTCGATCAGATAGCCGGCAACCCTCGGATCGCATTTGCTGACCCGAACAGGGTACTGGAGCTTCTTCTGATAAATCCACATGGAATCTCCTCCTCTCCTTTCTCCACCTGAAAGTCAGCTGTTATACTTGCCACGGCCAAGGGCACTCGACCCACTGCCATGGATATTTGGAGTAACTATGTCCGAATTGCATAAGCGGGCCGTACTCCATTTCGAATTGCATGGCACATTGCTGCCGCTGCTGTGCCAACTGGTTGAATTGCTGCAGTGCCTGCAGATCATTAGGATGCGTATCAAGATAAAGCGTTAACTCTACCAACGCAAAATCCAGCTGCTGCAGTTCAAGCAGCTTCTGATAATATTTTTCGTCCAGCTGCTTATTCATACTGCTGCCCCCTCATTGAGCTTTTCGCCTCATAAGGACCATATAATGCCGGCCAAAGGGTCCCTAATTTGAGTGCATCTGCAAGTGAGAATTGCGGCAAATTCATCGGCTGATAGGGCATAAATTCATTCGGCGGTACGTAGTAGGATTTCACGTATTTAGGCGGGCAAGGATCGAACGGACCTATGAACGGATACCAATCTCGAGTCGGCTTCATCGCATTCACCTGTATTCTCCTCCTAATAATCGATTCGGACCGGAGCAGTAACAAAAATCCATTTCTAATCATATGACGTTCGCCCAGTAAATGTTCCTGTAGATTAGGTTAATATTCCATTTTGATTTCCCGGGGAATAGTGTACTTGCATCAAAAAAAGCTGGCGCTTCGATCATCTATGATGATCGAAGCGCCAGCCTCAACTTCTTTATTCCGTTTCATCCAGCTGCTCAGTTTCTCCCGGTTGCTGCTTCACGCGGTAGATAGATACACGCAGCACTCGCAGCCGTTCGCTTTCCGCTACTTCAAAAGCATAGTCATCAACTACAATCTTCTTGCCTTTATCCGGATTGCCTTCCAGCTGCGTGAAGAGCCAGCCGCCGATTGTATCGACGTCCTCATCTTCAATATCCAAGTTAAACATATCGTTGATTTCTTCGATCAGCGTTCGACCGTCTACAGAGGTGACATCGCCTTTAACGACAATGTTTGGCTGCTGATTATCGAATTCATCATGAATTTCACCGACAATTTCCTCCAGAATACTCTCAGTTGTCAGCATCCCGGCAGTTCCGCCATACTCATCCACAACGATAGCCAGCTGTGAGTGCTTGCGCTGCATCAGCTTTAATACATGGCTAATTTCCATCGACTCCGGCACATTGAGAATCGGGCGGAGATATTTTTGGATGGATTGCTCCTCATCCGGATCGGATGTGAGCAAATCCGTAATATGCACAAATCCGATGAGCTGATCCTTATCCTCCACACAAACCGGATAGCGAGTATGTTTGGTGGCGTAAACGATCTTCATATTCTCCTCATAGGAATGCTCCGCATAGAGACAGTCCATGTCTGTCCTTGGCAGCATAACCTCGCGGGCAAGCCTGTCGCTGAATTCGAAAATATTATCAAACAGACGAAGCTCATCCTTATCGATAATGCCGCTCTTGGCGCTTTGATTCATCAGAATGCGAATTTCTTCCTCCGTATGTGCCGAATCATGCTCGCTGGCCGGCTGAACGCCAAACAATCGCAGTAAGCGGTTGGCTGATCCGTTGAGCAGCCAAATGACAGGCAGAAACATTTTGTAGAAGAAGAGCAGCGGCATCGAAAGCCATAAGGAAGTCGCTTCTGATTTCTGAATCGCCAGCGATTTAGGCGCGAGCTCTCCAAGTACGATGTGCAGAAAGGTAATGACGAGAAATCCGATAATGATCGAAACCGTATGTACGAGCGTCTCATCCGTTAAACCGAACTTGAAAAACAACGGTTCCACGATGAGATCAGAAATGGCCGGCTCCCCTACCCAGCCTAAACCAAGAGAAGCTAAAGTAATACCGAATTGCGTGGCTGACAAGTAAGCATCCAGCTTCTTGTTTACGGTCAGCGCATACTTCGCCCTCTTATGTCCTTCATTGGACAGCTGCGTCAACCTCGATGAACGAACCTTCACTAAGGAGAACTCCGCCGCTACGAAAAAACCGTTCAACAAAACAAGTATAAGGACTACACATAAATTCAACAGAATTCGGCCTGCTTCAAATTCATGCAAAGGCTTCGTCCGCTCCTCTCATCGGCATATCGCCGCTCTATCTATATTATAGGATGGCTTGACGAGTTCCAAAGTCGACATCCCGGTAATACATGTCTTTCACGAGCAGGTTCGGTCCGCAGCATGAAGCAGCCGGGCAATGACAATCAACGCTGCGTGCCAGCGGATGCGCAAGCCATCGGCCGAACAGATCGTCTAACCGATCTGAGCCAATGTTGCCGAACGCCGGAACATCGGAGAAATCGGTGACGAACACATCGCCTGTGAATAAATTTACGTTCAAACGATTGCGGCCATCCGGATCGTTACGCACCGTGACAAGCGGTGCTGCAGCCAATCTCGCAAGCAGCTCGCGGTCTTCCTTTTGTTCATTACAGTGGTAGAACGGCAAAGTGCCGAAGAGCATCCATACAGATGGGTCCCGGCTGTCCAGCAAGGAAGCAATGGCATCTCGCATCTGCTGCTTCGAAATAACCGGCAAATCCGCTGCAAATGCGCTAGGATACATCGGATGAACCTCATGACGCTTACAGCCCATTTCCAGAATCAGCTTGTGAATCTCCGGCATTTTATTGTAAGTCCGGAAATTAATCATCGATTCTGCCGAAACGAACAGTCCGCCGTCACTTAGTCGTCTTGCATTCTCAATCATGCGGTCATACATACGCGCTGCCGTTTCCTTCGAAACAGGATGCCCGCTTTTGGCAAAGCCTATTTGGTGAAAATCCTCGCTGCTCGTGTAGTTGAATGAAATGTGCATCACATCCAGGTAAGGCGCGATCTCCTCGTACCTGCCATAGTCCAATGTGACATTGGAGTTAATTTGTGAGGATATGCCTCTACCGCGCGCGTACTTCAGCAGCGGAATCATATACTCTCGCACTGCTTTCGCTGAGAACGTAGGTTCACCGCCGGTAATACTAATCGTCTTCAGATGTTCAACTTCATCTAATCTGCGCAATAACGTATCGAGCGGCAGCTTCGCAGGTTCTGCCAGCACTAATGTGTCGCCAACGGCACAATGCTCGCAGCGCATGTTGCATAAGTTGGATAGTGTCATCTCGACACTTGTCAGCACATGCTGACCATGCTCGCGCAAGGAAAGAATGGGATCCCACGGATCGTTCGCGGGCGTGAATAATAGCTTCGAATTTGGTTGTACAAAAGGTATAGCATTCTGCATTTGTTTCAGCACCTTACTTTGTCATGATATACGCACGCTCTTAAATAGCTTTCTTTTATTGTAATGTCCGAAGTCGCTCGTTGCAAACAGAATGGTGCAAAAAACGAAAAGGAGCCTGCTCGGCTCCCCGGACTACCATATTGGATTGGGCTGCTGGAGCCGTTCACTCCTGATCCTTAGTAAGCCTCAGCAAATGATTGATCCTCATTCACGCCTACAATCATCGTCGTCAATTGCTTGGATAGATCAACCTCGTAAGGCACCTTCAGCTCTTCGCCCTGCTCGTTGTTCAGAATTCGAACGACAGGCCTGTGCGGGCAAGAAGCATTGATATCTACAACGACGCCGCTCTCGCCGGAATGAAACTTTACGGTAATGCCAAGCGGGTAAATGGCTACTTTATCTCGGAACAGCTGAAGCATTCTCTGCTCGTATAATGTACCGGTACCGGCATATAGCGACTCTACCGCTTCATGGGGCAGCAGCGGATTACGGTAAATACGAGTTGTCGTCATCGCATCATAGGAATCGACGAGCCCAATCCACTTCGCATACTCGTGAATTTCATTGCCTTTAATGCCTCGCGGATAACCGCTCCCATCCAGCCGCTCATGATGCTGATAGGCGCAATGGGCAGCAAGCAATGGAATATTCGGCTCATCCTTCAACAGATAATAACCGCGTTCCGCATGCCGCTTCATTTCCTCATACTCATCTCTCGATAGCGAGCCTTGCTTCTTGAGAATATTCATGCTGATCTGCGTCTTGCCGATGTCATGCAGCATGGCACCGAGACCAAGCGTCATCAGCTCGTCCCTGGTGTAGCCATGCGCAATGCCCAGCAAAGTCGTGTAGACCGATACATTCAGCGAATGCTGGAACAAATAATCATCCACAATGCCCATGTTCATGAGCATAATCATAGCATCCTTCTGATCCGTCAAATCGTCGATAACCATCGTCATTATTTGTTTGAACGATTTCGCTATATATGGATAAGTAACGCCGGTCTTCCGATTAGGACGATCCATTAAATCTCGGAAATTCGTCCTAATCTCGCTAAGCGCCCTATGTCTTGTTTCTTCGCTTATAATATCGGGAATGACCAGATCGGCCGTTCTCGGATCTTGAATATAGACAAAATGAACCCCGCACTCGTAAAGGCGGGTAATCAATCTTGCCGATAATTCGACATTCTCGCCAAGTAGGACCAGTCCATCCTCGGAATATATCTTTTTAGCTAGTCTCATGCCCGGCCGGCACATCTGTGTGGGCAATAATCGCATCGTATCGACCCCTGCCTTGCATCTATTTTCCTAAATTTGTAGGCTAGGTAAGAAGAAATGCTATGCCGTACGGTGTCGGCGTGGTAAGTTTCTTCCCTGAAAATGCTAGTGAAGTATCGATCAAAATACCAATACTTTCTAGTATTTTAAAAAACCTCGTAATGTTACTGTAAGGGATTTGAGAAAAAAGAGCAATAACCGATTCGCCAAATATCGACATATTCGTGTTATTTTTCTTAGCTCATCACAAACAGCCAGAACAAAGCCGCCAATACAAAACGGTAAATAGCGAAATGCGTCAGTCTTACCTTCTGGATAAAGCGCAGGAACAAGACAATGACAAGCCAAGCAACAACAAAGGAGACGAGGAACCCTACAATAAAGAACATCAAATTGTCGCCTTCAATATACTTGTAGTTGTCGAGCATTTCATAGCCGGTAGCCGCCACCATGATAGGAATTGCCATTAGGAACGAGAAATCTGCTGCAGCTTTATAGCTAGTCCCTGTCAGCATACCGCCGGCAATTGTAGAGCCCGAACGGGAGAAACCCGGCCAAAGCGACAAACATTGCAGCAAGCCGATACCGAAAGCCTGCTTGTACGAAATATCGTCCATCGTTTCGGATACCACTTTTATTCGACGAGTCTTCTGCAGCCGCTCGGCAGCGATCATATAGATCCCGCCGACCACGAGGGAAAATAAGACCGGTGTCTGATTGAAGCCCTCACCTTTGATAATATCCTTCAGCAGAAAAGCAAGCAGCATCGCAGGCACGATACCGAGCGCAACATGGATCAAGTTCAATTTGCGCGCTTTACGTCTTCCCGAAGAAAGCGTGCCTAGCGATTGCGCTTTGCGCGACAGACCAAACAGATCCAGAATACGATCCCAATAAACAATGGCCATCGCTAATATAGCACCCAGCTGGATGACAATTTCAAACGTAACAATTGCCTGATCATCCGATGCAATCCCAAGCAGCTTGTTCGTCAAAATCATATGCCCCGACGATGATACGGGCAGAAATTCGGTTAAGCCTTCTACAATACCTAAAATAATCGCGTGAATAATGTCTCCCATTTGATCCTCCTAAGGCGTTTCTGCAGTAACGCTTCTTCGTAATCGTTAACTTGGCGTTTCATTGTCGTTGCATCAGTCTACAATCCAACGCTGCCGATAGCTCTCGGCAATCGCGGCTTTATCGAGCAGCTCATGCTCCAGCACATCGCGTATAAATTCAGGCAAATAATACGTAACGTCGGTGCCGTATTTGATTTTCTCATAACCGACTCCAAAGGTAAACATATCGATCGTCCCAACAATATAGACCCCCTCGTCCCGTAACGGTTGACCATTAACTACGATGGACGAGATTCTGTTGTAGTTCGCTCGCTCCGGCGAATAGTGGATTTCGAGTCCGTCGACGGCTAGCGTACCGAGGACCAGACCCCGGAAACCGAACCCGCGGATCGGTTTATCCACGAATTCGCGTTGAAGCGCTTCTTCAAGCGACAAGCGAATTTCAGTGCCGGTTAATTTCATCCGGCATGGATTTATCGGTGATGGGCAGAGGGCATGAAGATCGCCTGCCGTCACTTCTCCTGCGGCGAGGCCGCTGAGCAGCTGCCCCGTATTGACGATGCCAATCTCGGCATCGGCTTTGCGGCGCAGTCCGGCGGCAAGCAAATTGCTGAGCGATGTTTCATGCTCGCTGCTTGCAGTCATTGGTTGTTCCAGCACAGTAATGACTCGGCTGAGACGTTGACGGCTGTCCGCTTGAAAGCCGCTGATTAGCGCTGCCGCCTCAGGCTGCTCTCTCCGCGCCTCCATCGGTACAACCTTCGCGTGGATAATCGGACGATTCGTTGCAGCCTCCATCCTAATCTCCACATGCCCCAAATATTCGCCGAATTTGCCTGCCGCGCAAAGTGAAGTCTTCCCAATCACTTCCGGCACTTCAAATAAATGATGCGTGTGGCCGCCCAAGATAAGGTCGATGCCTGCAATTTCAGCAGCCATTTGACGATCCAATGTAATGCCGACATGCGACATGACCACTAATACATCCACCTGAGGCCGCAGCACTGTAACTTGCTCCGAAACTGCTTGTAATGGATTAGTGGCATTCCAGCCCAGAAGCTTATAAAACTCAGAGAAAGCAGCCGTCACGCCAATTAGACCGATGCGCAGCTTTCCCTTACGAATAATCGTGTTCGGAAGCAGCCAGGAAGGACGATTACCATCCTCTAACTGATAGAAATTGGCGCAAACCGTCTTGAAGGATGCTCGCGTTGCGTAAGCTTCAGCCAGCTGCTCCGGTGTAAAAGTCAGCCCTTCGTTGTTGCCAATCGTTACAACCTCATAGCCTGCCGCATTCATTAAATCAATGTTAGCCAGGCCGTCGCTTGCTTCCGTTTCCACACGCATGCGATCCATATGATCGCCGATATCCAGGGTCAATACATGCTCAGCCCCGTATACTTGCCGTGTCTCCTCGATGTATGCAGCCATCTTTGCTGCTTGCTCCAAACGACTGTGAATGTCATTACTATGTAGTAAAACGACATCCGGCGCATCCGTTGCCATATCTTTCATGCTTGCCTCCCGGTTGCAAGGACTACCGCTTTAAACGCATCTCTTCCGCTGAGAAGGTTTGCTTGAAGCCGTAGGATACTTCCCCGCGTTTCTCTTCGTCATGGATGAACTTGCATACGACAACGCTTTTTACATTTAAGCATTCGCTTGAACCATGCGGCACATACAGTCGAATCGGTCCGCCTTTAGGCAGCGGCGCTCCATCGATGGCATATTGCACTGCAGCTTCCTTTAGCTGCTCCCACGGAATAAGAGCCTCGAAGGTATCGACGGCTTCTACTTTCATATGAGTAGGCAGCGGGGCATCAGCAGCGATCCCTTGCCTGCTGCGCCAGGCTTCGAACCATGCTCCGAAATCGAATGCTTCTCCGGCTCCGCCGGCGATCCGATTGGATAAGTGGAAGCTCGCGCCCGCCAGTTTGGCCATTTCATCTGCTGTCATGCTAACTGGCTCTTGTCCTGTATAAGCGATTAAAATCGAAGTGTTTCCCGATTGAACGGTCATGCCAATCCCTCTCTTTTCCCCGAAAAAAATATTATCCGCCGATCTGAGACATCCGTCTTCCCGTAGGCTCATGGCTTTGCGCTTCATTCGAAAGCTTCGCGGCCATTTCATGATTAAGCGGTTTAATCGACATCGCTTTGCTAAACAGCTCCACCATCTTCTCCGCGTCGCCAAGGGCAGGCTTCACATTTAATTCATCTACCCAATATAAGCAAGGATGAATATGGCCGTCGGCAGTCAACCGAAGTCGATTGCAGCGCGAGCAAAACTGATCACTAACAGGATGGATCAGCCCGAAGGAGCCTTTGCCGCCTTCAATCCGGTAATCATCGGATGGCCCATTCCCCTGCACATCGTGAATCTGGGAAATATTCAAGCCATTCTCTTGTGCGATCTCCAGAACGCGCGTAAGGGGCAAATAATGATTTCTCCAATTGTCATCGGCATGTCCGATAGGCATATATTCAATAAATCGCACATGAAGCGGTTGATCATGGGCCATTCTTAGAAATGCAGCGATCTCATCTTCATTGACGCCTTTAAGCAGCACGCAATTAAGCTTGATCGGAGCAAAACCGACTTGAGCCGCCACCTCTATGCCTTTCAACACTCGCTTCAAATCGCCGCGCCTTGCAATGAATTGAAAACGAGCGGGATCGAGCGTGTCCAAACTGATATTCACACGATTCACGCCGGCCTCGCGAAGCGCCTCTGCTTGATCAGCCAGCAGCACGCCATTCGTTGTCATCGAGATATCTTTAATACCCGGAATGGCTGCAAGCTGACGCACTAAATCTGCAAGACCCGGGCGGACGAGGGGCTCTCCACCGGTAATTCGCAGCTTGGAAATGCCCAAGCTTGCGCCAGCGCGCACGACCTCTGTGATTTGATCATAACTAAGCAAGTTTTCCGCAGGCTCGAACTGTACGCCTTCCTCAGGCATGCAGTACAGGCAGCGCAAATTGCAACGATCCGTAACGGATATGCGCAAATAATCATGAACGCGTCCAAATCGATCTGTTAATGCGGTCATTCACCGCGCACCTCCTCGGTACTCCAAACTCTGCCTCTAGCATAACATTTTTGGACTCATTATGGTATGCTATGGAGACCATTAACATTACGATAGCGAGAGGTTAAACACATGTCTGTAAAATGGAATATCCATCTATTTGCCGGTTTGTCCGAACGTTTTGGAGCGAGTCTAATCACGCTTGAGCTGGATCAAACCGAACTCTCCGTGCACCAATTAAAGCAGGAGCTGATCACTCGCTACCCTGCTGATGCTTCGTTAATTACGATTTCTTTCATGGCCTGCAATCAGACCTATGCCGCGGATGAGCAGCTTATACAGGCAAATGATGAGCTTGCGTTGCTCCCTCCTGTATCAGGCGGCGAAACGGAGCAAGCTGCAATCGGCACTGATGCAGCGCAAGTTAGCCGCTTTGCTGTGACCGACCAACCGTTGTCCGTAGAAGCAATTACAGCTATGGTTATCGTTCCGAACAACGGTGCTGCCCTTACGTTCACCGGCACAACTCGGGAATGGACGCATGGCGCACGAACCGTACGTCTGGAATATGAAGCGTACGTCCCCATGGCTGTTAAGACCTTGGAACAAATCGGCGATGAAATCGAAGCTCGCTGGCCCGGGGCCATTGTCGCAATCGCGCACCGGATCGGTGTCGTTGAAATCGCTGAAATTAGCGTCGTCATTGCCGTCTCTGCCCCACATCGAGGCGACTGTTACGAAGCAAGCCGTTACGCCATCGAGCGACTGAAACAGATCGTTCCGATATGGAAACGCGAGATTTGGGAAGACGGTTCGGAATGGAAAGGCCATCAGCTAGGTCCTTGGAACCCCGTCACGCCACTGTAAGAGGTTTTTTCTAGCTTTAAAGTAAGAATTTAGGTAATCAAAATAGGGTATATAGCACTGTTTTTTTTGCGCTCTCATTGCCAATTCTGCATTTTATTGCTACCATGGTCTTATCATTGCTTAGCCTAATTGATAAGTCATTCGAGGTGAATGTATGCGGATCCATGTGACGGAGCTTAGAGACGGAGATAAATTAAGTAACGATACATTCAACGGCTACGGATTACATGTACTCTCTAAAGGTACTGAATTATTTGCCAGAGAAATTTCGAAGCTGTTTCAGCATCAAATTGAATATGTCGATATCATCTCAAGGATACAAGAGGAATCGGCTAGAACGATAGAATCAGGAATCAACCCCAAGTGGATACCTACTGTACAGCCCATCTACCAGGATGCTGTAAACGGTTACGAACAGTTGTTTCTTGAGGCGATGCAGAACGGTAAAATTTTCGAGGATGACGTTATACATACCTTTCAGCCGTTAGTGGACAATTTCAGAATGGAACGCGACGTCGTATCCATGCTGCTTCTGCTTAATACTAAGGATGATTACACCTATCAGCATTCCGTTCAAGTTGGAATGCTTTCTTACTACTTATCCTCTTGGCTCGGCTATTCCGAGAAAGAAGCGGTTAAGGTCGGACAAGCCGGATTCCTCCATGATATCGGCAAATGCCAGATCACAGACGGAATCCTGAATAAACCGGGGAAACTCTCTGATGACGAGTTTGAATCGATTAAGAAACATACGATCTACGGGCATCAAATCATTCGAGATTCGTTCGGCGAATCGCTTGCCGCAACGGTAGCTTTGCAGCATCACGAGCGAATTGACGGCACAGGTTATCCGAATCGATTAAAGGGCGATGATCTCCATCCCGTCTCCAAAATCGTTGCTGTTGCCGATGTATACAGCGCGATGATCTCCTCGCGCGTGTACCAGAAGAAGCGCGATTTGCTCTTCGTGCTGAAGGAACTCTACCGGATGAGCTTCACCGAGCTGGATGCCTATACGACACATACCTTCATCAAACATATGATTCCGAATTTCATCGGTAAACAGGTAGAACTCGTATCCGGCGAGACAGGAACCATCATTATGACTCATCCTTCCGAATTTTTCCGTCCCTTGGTTCGCATTGAAGATCGCTTCGTCGATCTTACCGTCACCCGCAATCTTGAAGTTAAACAAGTCTACATGTAATTCATATAGGATCAAACAAAAAAAACTCCGAACCTCTTCAAGAGGATTCGGAGTTTTTATTTGCCATTTAACCCGTATTAACCGATCGAACCTTCCATCTCAAACTTGATGAGACGGTTCATTTCTACCGCATATTCCATCGGCAGCTCTTTCGTGAACGGCTCGATGAAGCCCATTACGATCATTTGCGTAGCTTCTGCTTCAGTAAGTCCGCGGCTCATCAAGTAGAACAGCTGATCCTCGGAAACTTTGGACACAGTCGCTTCATGCTCAAGCGTAATGTTGTCGTTCATGATTTCGTTGTACGGAATAGTATCCGACGTCGATTCATTATCCAAGATCAGCGTATCGCATTTGATATTAGCTTTGGAACCTTCGGAGTTACGGCCAAAGGAAGCCAATCCGCGGTATGTTACTTTACCGCCGTGTTTACTGATCGACTTGGAAACGATCGTCGAAGTCGTATCCGGCGCCAGGTGAGTCATTTTCGCGCCGGCATCTTGATGCTGGCCTTTACCTGCAACCGCGATTGAAAGTACCATGCCTTTAGCGCCACGGCCTTTAAGAACGACTGCAGGGTATTTCATGGTCAGCTTGGAGCCGATATTTCCGTCAACCCATTCCATTGTCGCGTTTTCTTCGGCAACGGCACGTTTCGTAACCAGGTTGTAGATATTCGGAGCCCAGTTCTGAATTGTCGTATAACGGCAGCGAGCGTTCTTGAGAACAAGAATTTCTACTACTGCGCTATGAAGCGAGTTCGTGCTGTAGATCGGTGCCGTACAGCCTTCAACGTAATGTACGAAGCTGTCTTCGTCCGCTACGATCAGTGTACGCTCGAATTGCCCCATGTTCTCGGAGTTGATACGGAAGTACGCTTGAAGCGGAATTTCGCATTTCACGCCTTTTGGAACATAGATGAAGCTGCCGCCGGACCATACCGCACTGTTCAGAGCTGCAAATTTGTTATCTGCCGGAGGAATGATCGTGCCGAAATATTGTCTGAAGATCTCCGGATATTCGCGAAGAGCTGTATCCGTATCCGTGAAGATAACACCTTGCTTCTCCAGATCTTCTTGCATGCTGTGGTAAACAACCTCGGATTCGTACTGGGCGGATACCCCTGCAAGGAACTTCTGCTCTGCTTCAGGAATACCGAGCTTATCGAAGGTTTCTTTGATTTCCGTAGGAACCTCTTCCCACGTTTTACCTTGCTTCTCGGAAGGACGAACATAGTACTGGATATCGTCGAAATCCAGATCATCCATGTTGCCGCCCCACTTAGGCATTGGCATTTTGTAAAACTGCTCCAGCGCCTTCAAACGGAACTCAAGCATCCATTCCGGCTCGTTCTTGATTTCCGAAATCGTACGAACGATTTCAGGGGTTAGCCCTTTACCGGATTGGAAAATCGCTTTATGTTCATCGCGAAAGCCATATTTATAATCTTCTAAATCAGGCATTTCTTTAGCCATCGTAATAGCCTCCTACCATACGCGGTAACCGCGCTTTATTGTTTCTGATGTTCAATTCCTTTACGCAGGGCATTCCATGAGAGCGTTGCGCACTTAATACGAGCAGGGAATTTGCTGACGCCCGACAGAGCTTCGATATCTTCCAGCTCTTCAAACTCAGCCTCCCCGCCTTTGATAAAGGTCGAGAACCGCTCCGCGAGTGCAAGTGCTTCTTCCGTCGTTCTGCCTGTCACAGCTTCGGTCATCATCGATGCCGAGGACATGCTGATCGAGCAGCCTTCTCCGGTAAACTTCGCTTGCTTCACAATGCCGTCTTCCACTTGAAGCTGTAATGTGATGCGGTCGCCGCACGTTGGATTGTTCAGGTTAATCGTAAGCGAATCTTCGTCCAAGGTGCCGCGGTTACGCGGGTTTTTGTAATGATCCATAATGACACGGCGGTATAAATCATCCAATTCCATAACCGAAGAACTCCTTTGTCTGCTGGAGGCCGTCAACAAGCCTGTCAACGTCCTCTTCGGTATTGTATAGATAAAAGCTTGCTCTGGCTGTAGAAGAAACATTCAAATATCGCATCAACGGCTGGCAGCAATGGTGGCCTGCGCGAACCGCAATCCCCTTCGTATCAAGCACAGTTGCTACGTCATGGGGATGGACGTCATTCAAATTAAATGTGACTAGACCCGCACGATTATCGACAGGTCCGAATATCGATATGCCATCGATGGTGCTGAGACGCTCGTACGCGTAAGCAGCAAGCTTATGCTCGTGATTCTCGATTTCATCCAAACCGATTTCAGTTAGGAAATCAATCGCTGCGCCAAGTCCGACTGCACCGGCAATAATCGGTGTGCCGCCTTCAAACTTCCAAGGCAGCTCCTTCCACGTGGAATCATGCAGATCCACATGATCGATCATTTCACCGCCGAATTCGATCGGCTCCATCTCTTCAAGCAGCGCCTTCTTGCCATAGAGTGCACCAATACCTGTCGGCGCACACATTTTATGACCGGAGAACGCGTAGAAGTCACAATCCAGATCTCGTACATCAACCTTCATATGAGGCGTGCTTTGCGCGCCGTCGACGACCATCTTAGCGCCATGACGATGAGCAATAGCGGTGATTTCTTTGATTGGATTAATAACGCCGAGTACGTTCGACACATACATGATCGAGACGATTTTCGTCCGATCCGTAATAGTTGCTTCCGCATTTGCGAGCGTGATGGATCCGTCTTTCTCAAGCGGAATATATTTGAGCGTCGCGCCGGTTGCTTTCGCCACCTGCTGCCAAGGAATCAGATTGGAGTGATGCTCCATTTGCGTGATGACAATTTCATCGCCTTCGCCGCAAACGGCTCTGGCATAGCTCGAGGCTACTAAATTAAGGGCCGTAGTCGTACCGCGGGTGAAAATAATTTCCTGTGTACTTGCCGCATTCAGAAACGCCGCAACCTTCTCGCGTGCGCCTTCGTATGCGTCTGTAGCGCGGGAGCCGAGTGTATGAACGCCGCGGTGTACATTGGCGTTGTCCATCTCATAATACCGGCTTACAGCATCAATAACAGAACGCGGCTTCTGTGAAGTCGCCGCACTGTCCAAGTAAACAAGCGGATGGCCGTTTATTTGTTGATGAAGGATCGGAAATTGCTCTCTGATCGCTTTTACATTCATCCTTCCAGCTTCCTTTCCAGCAGACGCTGGAGCTGTTCTCTGACCGCATCAATCGGAATCTCCGAAACGACAGGGGCCAAGAAACCATGAATGATCAAACGCTCCGCATCTTTCTTCGAAATACCGCGGGACATCAAGTAGTACACCTGCTCCGGATTCACTTGTCCGACGCTCGCCGCATGACCGGCTTTAACATCGTCTTCGTCAATCAGCAGAATCGGGTTCGCATCGCCGCGCGCTTTCGGGCTTAGCATCAGTACTTTCTCTTGCTGCACGCCGTTAGACTTTGTTGCACCCTTCTCGATCTTCGTAATGCCGTTGATGATGGCTGTCGCTGAATCCTTCATCACGGCACGAGTAACCATGTTACTCTCCGTATTGCGTCCGAAATGAACCGCTCCGGTAGTCAGGCTCATCTGTTGCGAGTTTGTACCAATGCTGATCACTTTAGCGTCGGAATTCGAACCATTGCCTTTAAGCAGCGATTGCGTGTCCGAAAGCGTGTGGCCGTCATGCAGATCACCGATGACCCACTCGATATTGCCGTCATTCTCAACAACGGCACGGCGAATCGTCAAGTCGATTACATTCGCAGACATATGATGAACCGTAGCGTAACGAACATGCGCGCCGGGCTTCACGATTACTTCAACAATGGATTGTTTGGCAATAGATTCTGCGCTTTCACCGTATGCGCTAACTACGTTATCTACATAAGTTACACGGCTATGGCTGTCAGCTACTACAAGAACACGCGGAGCAAAAGTTGCACTTGCATCTTCACTGAAGAACAGGGCTTGCAAAGGAAGCTCGACTTCAACGTTCTTTGGAACGTATAGGAAAACGCCGCCGTTCCAAATCGCGGATTGAAGGGCCGTCAGCTTATTCTCATCCTGCGGGACAACACTATACAGATATTGTTGAACCAAGCTGCTGTGTTCACGTGCTGCTGTTTCAAGATCCGTGAAAATTACGCCTTTAGCAGCAAGCTCTGCCGACAGCTGTTGAAGCACGCTTGTGCTGTTGCGCTGAACAACCAGTCCGGCTTGTGCACCTGCGACCAATTCTCCGATAGAGCCCGGAAGCTCGCTTACAGAGGCAATGGCAGCTTGCGATTTATGGTTACCGATCGCCGCTAGATTCCAACGGCTGATGCGGACTTTTTCTGGAGTTGGCCATTCCAGCGTTTCAGCCAGTTCAGCACCTTTAATTCTTGATTCCTCAAGCCATGCCGGCTCGCCTTTGCTTTTCGATAAAGCAGAAACAGTCTGGCGGTTAACCGGAGTTGATAATTGTGTACTCATTTCACTTGCTCCTCCTCCGATTAAACCTGTCCGACGGTTTCGTCTACGATGCCAAGTTCTTCTTTAACCCAGTCATAGCCTTCGTTTTCCAGACGCTCAGCAAGCTCAGGGCCACCGGATTTAACGATACGGCCTTGCATCATAACGTGAACGAAGTCAGGCGTAATGTAGTTGAGAAGACGTTGGTAGTGAGTGATGATCAAGAAGCCGCGCTCTTCGGAACGCATGGTGTTCACGCCGTTAGCTACGATTTTGAGAGCATCGATATCCAAACCGGAGTCGATTTCGTCAAGAACGACGATTTTCGGATCCAGCATCATCATTTGCAAAATTTCGTTCCGTTTCTTCTCCCCGCCGGAGAAGCCTTCGTTCAGGTAACGGTGCATGAATTCCGGATTCATTTCAAGCTCTTTCATCTTGCCTTCCATTTGGCGGATGAATTTAATCAGAGAGATTTCTTTCCCCTCTTCACGGCGTGCGTTAATCGCGCTGCGAAGGAAGTCGGAGTTTGTTACGCCACTGATTTCGCTTGGATATTGCATAGCAAGGAACAAACCTGCGCGTGCGCGCTCATCTACGCCCATTTCCAAAAGGTTCTCGCCGTTCAATTCAACTGCGCCTTCTGTCACTTCATATTTAGGATGACCCATGAGAGCCGAAGCCAGCGTACTTTTACCTGTACCGTTCGGACCCATGATGGCATGAACTTCTCCACCTTTTATTTCAAGGTTGATGCCCTTCAATATTTCTTTGCCTTCGATGGCTGCTTTTAGACCATCGATTTTGAATTGTGTTGCCATGGTAAACTGCTCCCTCCAGATGGTTCGGACGTTTCTGTACAAAACGAGATTGCCTGCTCTAGGACGGCGTAACTGTTTTGCACTTATTGAAACAATTCCTCTTTTAGAATTATTCTAAATTGATTCTCAGTGATTCTCAATTATATTTTAGTATAGTTTTCAACTTAAATCAATGTTACTGCGCCTATAACCTAGCCTAGCTTGTACCCGATAGTCCCAGTGCTTCATGAATTTGACTTATTCTCTGATTAAATTCGGCATCCGTCAATACCGGCTGTGCCTCGATGGCTGACAGTTCATCCGGAAGATTCACCCAAGATTTACAACCCGTGTATTGATCCTGCATAGGCAGTGTAAGCGGATTCGCAAGCTTACTTACACGAAGCAGTAATAGATGAAGCGGCTTGTTTCGTTTCCACTTCAACCTATCTTCGGCAAATGTTTCGGTCCAAATATGGAAACCCTCTAATTTGTTCAGCGTTTCCTGATCGAAGATCTCAATATCCTCGACTGCTTCTGCCGCAGCATGGATCTCGATCGTGGTCGCGCCGGGTTTCCATTCCTCCATAATTTGGCGAACGTCGTTCCGGAATGGCTCCTTCAAGAGCTCGGGTCTTTGATGCTCGAATGCAGGCATGAAGTAAAAACGAGGCGCCTTCAGCTGAAAATCTCTCGTTTCCTCCGCAATTCCACCCTTGCGCAGCACCATAATTTGTTTGCCTTCGGTCAATGCTTTTACCGCAACCGCCCATTCTTTGAGCGCGATCGGCTGCAATTGATCACTCTTAATCAACATATTTATCACCCTCGATCCTTAACAATTACATGTATTATAGCAAAGCAAGGTATTCCAACGCGAAAAAAATTTCGCTATACTATATTTATTTGGGCCATGCGAAACATCAACTACATTCCGGAGGTGGGCTATTGATGTCTACATATCATCCATTGAGTGAAGCAGAAGCTATTGAAATAGCGCGAACAGTTAAAGGTGTTTTTGAACCAGGTGCGGGGCTGATCAGCCGTGAAATCGGCGATGGCAATTTGAACTTAGTTTTTCATATCTCGGATCCGGCTACAAACCGCAGCATTATCATGAAACAGGCGCTGCCGTACGCTAAAGTTGTCGGTGAATCTTGGCCGCTTACCCTTGACCGTGCACGTATCGAGAGCGAAGCGCTCATTCTGGAAGGCCAGCTTGCTCCTGGGCTGGTACCGAATGTCTATCTGTATGACAAAGACCTCGCTCTTACGATCATGGAGGATCTAAGCGATCACGTCATTATGCGCCAAGGGCTCATGAACAGCGGTCGTTACCCGTTGTTCGCCGAGCATATCTCCACGTTCCTTGCACAGACGTTATTCTTCACTTCAGATCTCGGGCATAATCAGCAAGAGAAGAAGCTGCGCACCAGCAGCTTTATTAATCCGGAGCTGTGCAAAATAACGGAGGATCTTATCTTCGATCATCCTTATACGGATGCCGATACGAATAACTTCGATCCGGCCATTCGTGACGAAGCCCAAGCACTGTGGAACGACGGCAAGCTTCACCTGGAAGTTGCCCTGCTTCGCGAAAAATTCCTTACGCATTCGCAAGCGTTGCTGCACGGAGACTTGCACACGGGCAGTATCTTCATTACACCGGAATCCACGAAAGTCATCGACCCGGAATTCGCTTATTATGGACCAATGGGCTTTGATATCGGCGCCGTCATCGCGAACCTGCTTCTAAACTTCGCTTCCCGTGAAGGCTGGGATCAGACAACAGCAAAGCGCGAGGAGTACCAAGCCTACTTGCTGCAAACCGTAACGGACGTTTTGACGAAATTCGAAGCGAAATTCCTAGCCCTCTGGAACGAACAAGGTGTTGACCGCTTAGCTGCTTCTGCTCCAGGCTACAAGGAAAACTACATGCGGCGCTTGCTTCAAGATACAATCGGATTCGCAGGCTGCAAAATGGTTCGTCGCATTGTGGGTCTTGCCCATGTCGCCGATATCGATAAGATCCAAGATGCCGCCGTTCGGGAACGCGCACAGCGCCTAGCGCTTCGCATCGGCAAAACGCTAATCACGTCGAACCGCAGCTTTACTTCTATTAACCAGCTTATAGATGCCGTTCAAACAGCAAACGCAGCTGTTAAGGCATAACGAAAGGAAACGATCATTCTTATGGAATCTACGACCAATCAAGCTTTGCAATCCGTCATCTGGGTCGGAACTCAGCTTGACCTGCTCGATCAACGGCTGTTGCCGGAAGAAATTGTCTATCTGCCGCTAGTTACAACAGAAGATGTGTGGGAAGCCATCCGTCATCTTAAGGTTCGCGGTGCTCCTGCAATCGGCATCGCAGCCGCATATGGCGTTGTTCTTGGCAGCCGCGATGTAACAGAAGGAATCGCAGAATGGCTGCAAGTCGTGAAATCCTCTGCTGCTCATCTCGCGACATCGCGTCCGACAGCAGTAAACTTGTTCTGGGCGCTCGATCGTATGACAGCACGCGCAGAAGCGCTTGCCGCAAGCGGCGCGGACCTGTCCTCCTGCAAGGAGTCGCTGCTTCAAGAAGCAATTACGATTCAAAGCGAGGACGAAGAAACGAATCGCCTTATCGGTGAACACGCGCTAACGTTGTTCCAAGATGGTATGGGCGTCCTTACGCACTGTAATGCCGGCGGTCTCGCTACAGCCAAATACGGTACTGCACTGGCTCCTTTCTACCTAGCCCTGGAGCAAGGCATCAAGCTCCGGGTATTTGCAGATGAAACTCGCCCTGTTCTGCAAGGCGCGCGTCTTACTGCGTTCGAGCTTCAGCAAGCAGGCGTAGACGTTACCCTTATCTGCGATAACATGGCTGGTATGGTGATGAGCAAAGGCTGGATCGATGCCGTCATCGTCGGTACGGACCGTGTTGCGGCGAACGGCGACGTCGCGAACAAGATCGGCACATACAGCGTTGCTGTTCTCGCTAAAGCACATGGCATTCCGTTCTATGTGGCTTGCCCGTTGTCCACAATCGATTTGAATACGCCATCCGGCGCTGAAATTCCAATCGAGGAGCGTCATGAGAATGAGATTACCGAAGGCTTCGGCAAACGCACAGCCCCGGTCGGCGTGAAAGTCTACAATCCGGCATTCGACATTACGCCAAACGACTATGTAACGGCGATTATTACGGAGAAAGGCATCATTAAGCCTCCGTATAACGTCAACCTGAAGAAGCTGTTTCAAGCCGAATAATCTTTATTAACGACGAAAAAGGTTGCCTAGAGGTCAGCGTAAGCACGCTGCCCGAGGCAACCTTTCTTTTGTCATTGTTCATCTATACCATCAAGAGAAGCGCATCCGCGCCTTTCATGCCAACCGTTATCCCGAGCGCCTCCGCACCTTCCGTTATAGACTCCAGCGGCGCAGCCATCAGTTCTTCCAATGTCTTCACACCTACCGCACGGCCTGCAATGATGCCTCTATCTTTTAACCGTTCGTTCAGAAGTCCGACATCAAGCGCTCCACACATGATATAGCCTTTATCCGTCGTCACAGCAAGCAGTGTTGTTTTAGGCAGAAGCACCTCAACTCCAAGCGCCGTTGCGCCCCCTTCGAGCGTAATGGGAACCATTCGCATCATCCGAACCACCTCCTTCCACCCTCGCAGATCGCAGACAACCTCATGCACAATTACTTCTTCACTATATGCTTTCAGGTGGCGCGAAGTGTTAACGGAATGCCTATTGGACATTCTCCTTTTTCCGGTAAAATTGCTCTGGCAAACACTACATTTATTAATCCTTTAATGATATAGTTATAGTACTTTATGACGACATGGAGTGGCATAATGAACCTAACAGATAAACTTACAGCGAAACAGTCCTCCCACCTGTTTAATGTCGACATTCTCGTAGAAGGTGAAACCAACGCAATTGCAATGGAGCGGCTGTTACATGCTCTCAATCATTCGGGTTTTGCCGACTTCCGAATTCAATCCGGCATTGAATTGGGACGTCTCATTGAAGCATTGGAAACGATCCCCCCAAGCAAGCAGAAGGACAAAGAAACGAAGCCGCCAAGAAATGCATCCAAAACAGATCCAGCCGCCCCCGCCCCGCAGCCTGATGCACCGAAGCAAGCCGCTGCCGCTGTTCCGGCTGAGCTCGATTTAACTTTCGTAACGGACCGCATTAAAGCATGCATAGCTGAGAATCGCTTGATTCGATTAATGGTGAACAAGGGCTTTGGCGTGAAGCTGAACATCCCTTGCCGAATTATTAATCTGGATGAATCCTCGCAAATGTTAACGGTCTATCATGTCGATGAGAAGCAGGTGTATTCCTTTAAACTTTACGAAATAGACGAGTTTATATAAGAAAAAGGAGCCCCCCTCCGCGGAGAGCTCCTTTTTGCTTTATATGGCTTGTTTCAAAATATCGATGATCGCAGCGCCGCGCACCGGCGGACTCCATAAGAAACCCTGCATTTCATCGCAGCTATGCTCCTGCAGAAACCGCTTCTGCTCCTCCGTCTCTACCCCTTCGGCAATCACTTGTAAATTCAAGTTATGCGCCATCGCGATAATAGCCGCCACGATTGCGGCATCGCTCGGATCCTGCTGGATATCCCTAACGAACGAACGGTCAATCTTCAGCCTGCCGATCGGCAAGTTCTTGAGGTAGTGGAAGGAGCTATATCCCGTCCCGAAATCATCGATGCTAATCGTCACGCCGAGTTTCGTAAGCTCGAGCAAGCAGCGTGAGGCATGCGTGACATCCATCGTCATCGTTTCCGTGATTTCCAGATCGAGATAACTGGCATCGAGCCCTGTCTCGCGCAAAATGTCCGCTACTTTCTGATGCAGATTCTGCTGCATAAATTGGCGGATGGATAAATTGACGGAGACGGGAATTTGGCGAAGCCCGGCATCCTGCCACGCTTTATTTTGCCGGCATGCCTCTCGCAGCACCCAATCTCCGATCTGTACGATTAAACCATTCTCTTCGGCGAGCGGGATGAATTGTCCCGGCGGTACAAGCCCGCGTTCCGGATGCTCCCAACGCACGAGTGCTTCTACGCCGACCATTTCGCCGGTACCGAGGTGGTACTGCGGCTGATAATGGAGAACAAACTGCTCCTTCTGGAGCGCAATCTTCAAATCATGTTCAAGCGCCAGACGCTCTCGCGAGCTGTCATCCCATTCCTCGGAATAAAACAGATAATCGTTCTTACCGCTATCTTTCACTTTGGCCAGCGCCAGATCGGCCTTCTTCACAAGGAGACTGGCATCATCGTCTAGCACATGGTTAACGGCAATACCGATGCTCGCAGTGATATGAAGCGGAAAGCCTTGCAGCTCGAACGGTTCATCCAGCAGCAGCTTGAGCTCTTTCGCTTTCCGATCCAGCACCTGCTCGTCTCCGGCATGGGCATATAGAATCGCAAATTCATCGCCTTCCATGCGAGCCGCCGCATCCATATCTGTCAATCCGCGGGTTAGTCGCTCGGCTACTTGAAGCAGCAGCATATCGCCAAACTCTCGTCCGAAAGAGGCATTGATCAGCTTGAAGCGGTCAACATCCAGCTGGAAAATCGCCAGCTGTCCACCTTCGCTGCGGAACCTAGCATCCGTCAGCCGGTCATCCAAAAGCCGCATAAAGGAATGCCGGTTCGGCAAGCCTGTCATGTCGTCATAATTCGCCATATAACGGATACGTTCCTGGACTCGGTTGCGATCACTAACATCCTGGCTAATAATTAACACGCCGATGCAGCTGCCACTGCGCATAACGGGTGCTGTAATAATATTTAGTTTGAGCGTGTAGCCGATAGCATGCTTAATATCGATAGTCATATCCTTAAGATGGCCTTCGAGCATCTGCTCAAAAGCAGCTGAGGTAGCTTCTTGGTTAGATGAGTCAATCAGCGGAAAAAAAGACCGGCCAAGCAGCTCATCCGCTTCATAGCCAAGCAGTCTGCTTGATGCAGCGTTCATCTCCACAAAGTTCCCCTGCCGGTCAATGACAGCTAGAGCAATCGGACTATACGCAAGCAAAGATTCAACAATCGGCGTATGGATCGATTGAGCTTGATCATCGCGTTTGCGCGCGAAGTTCATTTGCATAAAACGGATTGCGATAAAGATTACGCCCGCCACTGCTACAATTTTCAGCCAAATCGCCCAGTCATCACGCCACACGCCGCCTATGAGTATGCCAACGAACGTACATAGGCATGCCATCCATAACGGACTGCGAACGCTTCCAAGTCGCCTTGATGGCTTGGGCCGAATCGGAGATGTCTCCGCCTTTACGAGCACACTTCATCTTCCTTCCATTCGACGGCATGATTCGTCACATTCGTTTATTATAAACGATTTTGGTCAAACCTGGATACAGCTTTTTCCTATATTTACTGGCTTCGTGCGTGATAGAGAAGGTCCGGAAGCGAACAAATGTCGAAATTCGGCGGAGATAGTGACGAGCGGATCTGGGAGCAATACGTTCGACGAGGCGAGATAAACTTGAGCGAAGAGTTGCTCTCAAAGCAACACTTTCGGCGAAAAGCGAATGAAGTCGATTAAGTGTGGCTCAGAAAGCAACACTTTCGGCAATAATGGAACGAGATCGAGTAAGTGTGGCTCTGGGAGCCATACCGTGCTAATGCACGGCGGGAATCAGTGAATGAAGCTCACCTAGAGGTCTACATGGACATCATATTGGCGAATCAAGCCAATGAAGCTCACCTGGAGGTCTACATGCGCACCAAATCGGTAAATGAAGCCGATCTAGCTCACCTAGAGGTCTACATGAGAGCTATACTAGCAGATTTTGTGCAATGAAAAGAGGCAACCTCAGCGCCCGGATGCCTTTACAGCATCCATACGCAAAAGTTGCCTCGCGATCCAGAACCTAGTAAACCAAATCTAGCTGCTCTTAGCTTTCCAGATGGAATAGGCAGCCACAGCCCAAGCCACGATAAAGGCAAGTCCGCCAAAAGGCGTGATGATGCCCAGCGGCTTAATGTTGGATAGACTGAGTGCATATAAGCTTCCGGAAAACAGGAAAATACCGATATGCATCAATCGAGCCGCCCAGCGGATGCCCTTGCCCTGTCCGATTCTTTCCGCGGCCAGCGCAATCAGGAATAGCCCGATGGCGTGGTACATATGATAGCGGACGCCGGTCTCAAATACATTCAGCATTTCATCGGTAAGCCGGTCTTTCAAGGCGTGAGCTCCGAATGCGCCGAACGCAACGGCGAGCAACGCATGGATCGCTCCGTAAGCGCCATATTTGTTAAACATCCCATTCTCCATCCTTTCCAATGGCTGTAAAATACGTTAAACTGTACGATAGCAAATGATTGATAAAGGAGATCTAGTCAATGAATGAAAACGGCAGCGGGAATGAGTTCCCGCAAGACGGTTTTACTCCAATACCGGCAGCTTATGAGGAACAGCCGCCCAAAACGCAATCCAAGCTTGGCATAGCTTCATTTATCATTGGACTCATCAGCATTATCGGCTTTATCGTCGCCATTATTCTTGCAACATCATTTATTATGAACCACAACTTTGCAGACAGCAACACTCTTCAGCAGGAAATTGAGGCGAATATGGCAGATATCGAAACTTACGCGCCAATTATAGGGGCCGGCTTGCTGATTATCTGCTCCATGGGAGCCAGCATTGTAGGGCTCATCCTGGGCATCGTCGGCGTTTGCGCCAAGAATAAACGTAAAGCCTTCTCTATTATTGGAATCGTTACAAACGGACTGCTTCCTGTCGGATTTATCGGCTTATTCCTGATCGGTCTTGCAATGGGCGGCTAACGGTTCGAACGCAGGTACTTGAAAAAGCAAAGAGGAAGAGCGCGATCGACGCGGCTCTTCCTCTTTTTTAATTTAACCCTCGAATGGCGGAACCTCATACCCGCTTCCGAACGGCGCATCGGGACGATGGAATTCTCCCATCAACGCGCGGCGGAGCGGTGTCGTTTGCTCAAGAAACGCCTTCGAGTTTTGCAGCCTGTCGGATGCTCTCACCCATGGCGGACTATAGATGTAGTGCATCGTATAGCGATCATAGTCGCCGTCATGCGCATAGGTGCGATGCCATACCGCATTATGGAATACCAGAACGGAGCCTGCCGGAGCACAAATGACGTGGCCGATCGAAACATCGCCCTTCTCCTTGCGCAGCGCATCCGGCATCGGAACCAGGCTGCGGTGACTGCCCGGGATAAGTTCCATATTCCCCATTCGAGGCTGCGTTTGATCGGTGAGAAGGAACGAAGCCCGCAGCTGCACCAACGGAATTTGCGGGAAGCTCAGCTTCTTGAAATCATAAGCGCCCGAGCCGTCCTGATGCCATCCGCCCATCCCGCCAAAGGCCGGCTGTTTCGTATTCCAACCGGACTGCATGATGAATCGGTCGCCGTACAGGCCTCTGATCTTCGGAAGCACTGCAGGGTGATCCATCAATTGCTCAAGAGCCGGCTCTGTCTCATAACCTCGCCCTACTTGACCGAAACCTTCCGTCCCTGCTGCTCTATGAACACGCTCCGAAGCTTCCAGGCATGCTTTCACCTCTTCTGCGTTCAGCACATCCGGAATGATAAAATATCCCCATGATTCAAATATAAAACGATCGATTTCTGTTAATTCGCCTGGTGACACTACCGGATTCAACATTGAGCTATCGCTCCTTCTGTAAGTTTAGAAATGGAATACTACTCTAACCACTATATGCTAGTCCTATGACCCAAATGTCAGCCGGATCGTCTGAATGCGTTTGGCGCCAAGCGCAATCGAGATGGTCCCATTCTTCACATGCAGGTCCGTGAAGCCGGCAATCGGCTGCTCATCGAGCGAGACGGCTTCTGCAGACTCAATAGGACGGTCAAACCGGACAACCGCCGCTTCCGCGTTCTCAGACGCGTTGAACAAACGGAGATTAACGCCATTCGTCAGCCGCTCCGCTTGCTGAAGCGCACTTATACGGATGGAGCCATTGTCCACTTGGACATAGGAATGGACGGATGGCAGGCTTCGCTCTCGGCGTTGCAGCGATTCATAACGAATGTCATCCCTACGCACCGTTAACGACTGCAAGCCGGCGGCAAACTGCTCGCGCTCCGCCCATAAGGCTGGCAGCGAGACCTTCTGCGCCTCGAATGGCCTGATGGCATATTCGAAGCTCATCTCGCGGAGGAGCTGACCGCCATCCCCGCCGTCGCACAGCACTTCCTTATCCGTGCTGCGATATAACGTTAGCGCGGCCGTGCGCGCCTCGTCTTCTTTCATCGCCATCTCATAGAGCCCCTTCGAGTACAGCGCCAATCCCGCTGTATCATCCCGCAAAGCAACAACGCCGTTATATGGCGCATCCCCTCGGGCGGTTTCCAAGTGGTCCGCAGCGTCGATCTGCTGGATCTGGCGCTTAACAAGATCAAACGGCGTGCTCGCATAGTAATGGTCGGTTTGAATCCCTGATGGGAAGAGCAGCTTCAACCGGTGATTACGCGCCGTATTGTTCACGATCGTTTTACAGCGCAGCACGGGATCGTCGTTGCGAAGCTCCAGGTAGGTGCGAATCACTAAACCGACTTTATCGTCGCGGCGGCTTGTATCATCATGCGTAATGCCAGCCGGCACCATGAAGGTGATTTCCACACATGCAATGCTGACCAGCGGCCCATCTGTGACCGTTGAAATCACAGCGCGGCAGCCGGCGGAATGAAAAATCGCATTATTAGCCGGCGCCACATAATTCCAGCCCTCGCCGATATCAGCCGCATCTTCAAACAACAGCAGACCATCGTGGACCTTGCCGCTTTGCACATCCGTCACTCGAATCGTGCCGTTCTCATTCACGCGCATTTCGATTCGGCCGTTATTCCATGTCGTCTCGTTGACCTTCATTGTCCCCAGAAGACGACGAGGCTGCACGAGCGGCGTCATGCTGTACTCCCCGAAAGCCGGCACCGGAATGACCACTTTCTCAATCGAAAATGCCGCATACCCGCAGGAAGGAATGTTCCCTTTGAATGCCAGCTTGAGGCGATCCACCGTCTCCCCGCTTGGAATATCGCGATATTTGCGGACACGCCTCACTTTATTGCGCGCGATCTCCACGACCTGGCAATCCAGCAATTGACCGTTGCCATCTCGCAGTTGTAGGAAACTGCCGCCAAGCACGATGGATTTCAGCCCGCCGGCGCTGTCATGCAGGAGCTCCGCATCTACGATGATGACGCCTTCTTCGGCATCTTGAAGCGGATTGTACACGACGAGAATATCGGGACCGACTAGCCCGCTCGGATCAATATGGTTAGCAAAATAGTGCAGCTGCTCATGGTTCATCTGCTGCGCGATAAGGCGGCTTTGATCGAAACGATAGATCATGTCCTGATGGACCTGATCGATGGAACAGCCGCAGATGGAATCATGCGGATGATTTTGCAGCAGAAACTGCCAAGCCTTCTCCAGAAAGACGCGCGGATAAGCCCTTCCTTCCAGCATTGCGAAGACCGCCCATGGCTCGGCCCATTTCTCAAGCAGAAGCTCGCACTGCTGATTCCGCTGCTTCAAGTGGATGCGGGACGACAACACGTTCACCAGCACCCAGTTATTGATGCCATTAAAGCCATTGGTACGCTGCTCGCCTTGATACAGCTTCAAATTGCTGACTTTGCCTCGTAGCGCCTCCAAGTATTGCTCCAGCGTGGCATGCATAAATTTAACGCCTTCCAGCGATTCAGACTCATTCAGCGTTTGCAGCAACCATGGCAGACGAGGCTCGATTTCAATATGATCCACGCCGTCCATGCCCATCATAATATCTGTCGTTGCTCGCTTGTTCTTATAAGCCAGCATCGACTGGGCTCGTTCGATAAGCTCCGGCTCCTCGTAGCGGAATTCCCGGTCAACGAACGGCCAGCGGAGAAAGAAGTAGAAGTCGCCGTAAGCTCGGTCTTCATCCAGCTTCAGACCGAGCACCCGGCTTCCGTCTGCTCCCTCCCACTCCATCTCGGCCGGATCGCTATCGCCGTGGAAGCCGCGGAACAGCACCGCATTATCGATGCCAAACCCGCGCAGCAGCTGCGGAAACTGACTGTTATGGCCGAAGATATCAGGGATGTAGCCTGATTTGACCGGCTCTGTGCCCAGCTTGCGCGATTCGCGGAAGCCTGTCTGCAAATTACGAATGAGCGACTCCCCGCTGACCAGAAATTCATCCGGCATCACATACCAAGGCCCTACTCCAATGCGGGACTCCCGAATATACTGCGTCAGCTGCTCCCTGCGCTCCGGACGGATTTCCAAATAATCGTCAATGACAATCGTCTGACCATCCATCAGAAAATAACGATAATCCGGATTGGCTTCCATCGTATCCAGCAGCTCGTCGATCATATAGACCAACCTTGTGCGAAACCCTTGATAGTCCTGATACCATTCCCGATCCCAGTGCGTATGGGATACGACGTAAACCGTTTTAATGGAAGATAACTTCGTCATGAGTTCCTCCTAAACAGGCCAAATAGGCGTTATTCCGCAGGGAGCTCTTACCCTTTTATCCCCGCCATCGCGTAGCCTTGAATGAAATTACGCTGGAGCAGCAAATACACCAGAATCGGAGGCAGCACGACAATGGCAGTCAGAGCAAAGAAATCGGGATATTCCGGCACTTGGCCGCTTTGCATCATCGTCGTGAGCAAGCTGGTAACGCCTGTATTGATGACCTGGATATTCGGGTTGTTAATGGCCACAAGCGGCCACAAATAATCATTCCAAATCGCAATAAACGTCGTAATGACAATGACTGCAAGGACAGCGCGAACCATCGGAAAATAGATGCCGAATATCGTCCAGAATACGCCGGCACCGTCAATTCGGGCTGCCTCCTCATATTCGAACGGAATCGACTCCATCGTTTGCTTCACTAGAAATATAGCTGCAATGTTCACAATCCCGCTTCCGAGCAGCAGCGCTCCCCACGTATCGATCATGCCGTGACCGCCTTGACCGAGCCAATCATTGCCGCCTAACAGAGGAAAACGAGCGAACAGCAGATACGTCGGAATCAGCGTCACTTGACCTGGGATCATCATCGAAGTGAGGAAGATGACGAACACCGTATCGCGTCCTTTAAACCGAAGCTTGGTAAATACGTAAGAAGCGATGAGCGACACAAAACAGGTAACCGCGATGTAATAAATACTTCTTAGCGCCGTGTTGACGAAATAGCGGAAAATCAGTGAGTTTTGAAAGAGATGAACGTAGCGTTCCAAATTAATTTCAGTCGGGATTGGCAGCAGAATCGAGTCGTAATAATCTTTGTTCGAGCCGATGGAAGCCATCACCTGAAAGAGGAACGGGTAGAACATGACGGCACTTCCGACAATGAGCAGCAAGTAAATCGCGAAACTTTCAAGCTTGCCTCGTTCATTAACCATGTCTTAGCGTTCCTCCCTTAGGTTTGGTTTCGCTGCGAAATGCGGTATTGAATCATCGTTAACGTGAAAGTGAACAGCAGCACCATGACGGAAGAGGCACTGGCCATCCCCATGTTGAAGGACTGGAAGGCATCCTGATAGATCCGGTGCAAAATAATATTGGTATGGCCCTGAGGGCCGCCATGAGTCAGGAGCTGCACCGGCTCGAAGATCTGAAAGCTTGCGATAATACCCATAATGGCGATGTACATCGTAATCGGTCGGAGCGATGGCAGCGTCACGTAGAGCATAATTTTGAACCTCGTAGCCCCGTCAACCTTTGCCGCTTCATAAAGCGTCGTATCAATCCCTTGTAACCCGGCCAAATAGATAATGACCGTGCCGCCGATACCTTTCCAAATGGAAATGAGAATGAGCCAGAAGGTCATCCAGAAGACGCTTTGTTGGAATATAATCGGCTCCATTCCGAACCGTTCCATCACTTTGCGCGCTAAGCCGGTAACCGGATCAAGAACCGCGTTCGCAATTTGAGCGACGACCGCAAAGGATACGAGGACAGGCAAATACCAAAGCGTACGGTACAGGCCGACCGCCTTCACCTTCTGATTCAGCAGCAGTGCGATGAAGAAGCCGATCGACATACAGCCAACCAGAATTAACAACCCATATAAGCCTGCATGCAGCAGGGTAACTAAATAATCGCCGGTCGTAAAGAAGCGGTGAAAATTGTCAAGCGCCACCCATTTCGGCAACCCAAGTACGCCGTTCCATTCCGTAAAGGACAAATAAATAACGAACAGCACCGGGAATAAGGAGAAAACAGCGAAAAAAACAAACATAGGCGCAAGTAAAGAATAACCGATCACACCGTCACGGTGGCGATTATAGAAAGGTATCAGCCGCTGCAGGATGGACGAGGAATTCTCCCCGGGCATCGCCCGGGGAGTCTCCTTCTTGATCTCAACCCTACTCATTTCAACTGTTCCTCGGCTGTTTTCTGTGCATCCTTCAATGCGTCCTCGATCGGTTTATCTGTTGTCAGCGTAATATCCTGCGCTTTATACCACGCTTCCCAGATTTGCGGACCGTTCTTCGGATAAACCGGCAATGGAGCGCTTTGCTCGTTCGCTACGATATCGTTGAACACTTGAAGCTCCGGATAGGCTTTGAGCAAGTCAGCGTTCTTGCCTGCTTCCATATTGGCTGGAAGCCGGCCCGTCGCATTTGCTTCAAGCTCTTGGTATTCTTTGCTCGCCAGAATCGTCAGGAACTCAATCGCAGCCTCAGGGTGCTTCGATTGCTTGAGCGCATAGAAGAGCGTGTTCCCTACAATGACGTTGCCGGTTTTACCGGCTTCCGGCACCGGCAGCGGTGCAAAGCCGCAGTTTGTGCAGCCCATGGATTTGCCCCATGCGATATGCCAAGGACCATTAACGGCAAATGCCACCTTCCCGCTGTTCAGCAGGTTGAAGAATTGGCCTTCATCCGTCATGGACGTAGAGCCCGGAGGCGCTGTTTTGGCAAGCTCGCGCAGGAATGTCAGCGCTTTGAGGTTCTCCGGCGAATCGAAGGTCACCTGCGACCAATCCGCATTCGTGAAGTCTCCGCCTACTTGGCGCATGAACGGCGCAAGTCGGAATGCTCCGCCCAGACCCATGTTCTGAACGATCGAGCCGAAGTATTCTCCTTTGCCTGCCGCAGTCGCTTTCTTGGACATATCGAGCCATTCATCCCATGTTTTCGGCGGTGTATTCGGATCAAGCCCGACTTTCGCCATAACATCCTTGTTATAGACAAGGCTGAATACGCCCGTCATCTGTGCAACCGCGTACGGCTTGCCGTCATGCATAGCTGCTTTCATTGGACCGGGAGCAAGCTGAGCCGCTACATCCTGCGGAACCTCCAGAAGAGCACCGATACGCGCAAACTCCGGAATGAAGTCTTCGCCGTCTGCTACATCCGGCGGATTCCCGCCCATTACGGCAACCATGATCGCTTGACGAAGCGTATCTGCCCAGCCTTTGTCGATATATTTAATCGTAATGCCCGGAAATTTCTCTTCCATCTTCTTCTGAATGAAGTCATAAATCTTCGTCGCTGTCGGATCGTTGGCTTCCGGCATGGCATTGGCTACGTTATGGCTCCAAACCGTTAATTCAAACGGCTCGGCTGCGGGAGCAGCTGCAGTGTCATTACTGCCGTCATTCTCCGATTCCGTCGACGTCGAAGCCGTATCGGAACTGGTCGAGTTGTTCGTTGTAGCTGCTGCGTTATTTTTGTTACCGCTTTCATTTTTGTTGCCCGAATTGTCGGAACAAGCTGATAAAACGAGTGTCAACACCACGAAGATGGACAAGATCGAAGAAACCCATTTGCTCCCCTTCATTGACCCAAACTCCTCTCGCCTCTTAAATTGCTTGTGGACCAAACCAATTTCAAATCATGATGTCAGCGGACTTTCAGCTGCACCTCCCTACATATGTATTATATGATATGTCGATATATTACTCCCAAAGAAAGTTTATTGTCAACGGCTTCTTTTGTCGAAAACCTCCATAAAAAAGAACTCTTCCGCAGGAAGAGCTCTAAAGGCGTTTATTGTTTGGCGCGAACCGGGCAGGCTGCCGTAGAAACGCTCGAAACGAGGTGAGGTTCGATCAGCAGTTTCCGATACTTTGTCTCCTGTTGGTTCATCTTCCCCGTGTCGTCCAAGAGTTCAAGCAGCTGCTCCGCCGCCACTCTTCCTACGGTTTCCTCGTGCTGATCAATATAGGTGAAGAAGTTGAATTCACGGCTCGGCGATAAATTATCGAAGGTCACTATGGAGATATCCTTCGGCACTTCGAGTCCGAGATGGCGGACGATCCGGTACAAATGCAGTGCTATCGTACCGTTCAGCGTAATATACGCCGTTGCAAGCCCATTCTTGACGTACCGGAAGAGCGGATGCTGCTCGTCGAGCTCCTCCCGCTCGTAATCGACATAGAAATCGGTCAGCATCATGGCCGGATTGATCATTTCCCCGAGTTCTTTGAGCGCTTTCATATAGCCGGACAGCCGCTGCTCAATCGTGGTCGTAGACAGCGGAACATCTGAGCAAATGGCGATATCCCGGTGGCCGAGCTCATAGAGATGATTGACAGCCAGTCTCGATGCTTCTACCCCATCAGAGCCGATGAAATGCGTCTCAATGCCGGTTAAATACCGGTCAATAATAACGAGTGGAAACCGCTCGAGCTTCAGCCTTAAGATCTCTTCATTATAGGTTTCTGCATCGACTGGGAAGATAATTAAGCCGGAAGCGCCCATGTACAGCAGCTCTCGGATGGCTGCAGCCTCACGGTCCTTGGAGTTTTCCGACAGCATGAGCACGAAATTGTAGCCGGATTGTTTCAATGCCTTGGAAATGCCTTTATTCATTCTCATGGAGAAGAAATCGCTTATGTTAGGCAAAATCAGTCCAATCACGTTTCGGCTTTCTTCTTGTTCTGCTGGCGGAGACATGCCTGTACCGGATTGCGCCGGGTTTCGCAGCGACAACGCCATATCGTGCACATAGCTGCCCTTGCCTTGGATCCGGTTCAGCCAGCCTTCCTTGGTAAGTCCCGTCAGCGCATTGGATACTGTTATTCGGCTCACCTCAAACCTCTCCATGAGCTCCTTCTCCGTAAAAATTTTATCGCCCGGACTCCAAACGCCTGTCTGAATTTGATTCTTAATAAAATCTTGTATGACTTGATAGATCGGAATCCTTCCGTCTTGCATATGAAAACCTCCAATCTGATCGGATCAATCACCCTACTAACTTGTATAGTTGTATTATAACCAATATGACATATTATGCAATAGGATTTCCATCCATGACATAGGGTTCAAATCTCAACCAAGGCTTCTCGCCGGTACCAGGTAAAGTTAGTACTATGTTTTGAAATATTGTTGACTATACTGAAAGTAAGAAGAGAGAAAGAGGTGCGGCAGATGAGCAGAAAATGGCTGCAGCAAGAGGGTCCTTCCTGGACTCGGCAAGGTATCATCACCCCCGAACAATTACAACGCATTCTCGCTTGTTATCCGGAGCAGAAGCGCGCCATCGGGATTATCCCTATATTAGGAAGCATTTTGGTTGGCCTTGGCATCCTCAGCTTCGTTGCGGCGAACTGGGGACAAATCCCGCAGCTTATGCGGCTCATAATTATCGCGGTCATTATGGTTGGATTTTATGGCGCTGGAGAAGCCTTCCGCAGGAGAGATCACGAGAAGCTAGGTACAGCTCTCATTGGGCTTGGGCTCCTTACCTTCGGAGCTGGCATCGTGCTCACCGGTCAAATGTTTCATTTGCAAGCCTATGATGTGACCTCGTTTATCGTTTGGGGAACGGTCGGGGTGCTGCTCACTTATCTCATCAAGAGCCGCTACCTGTTCCTGCTAAGCTTGCTAATTTTCAGTGGACTGCAATGGTACAATTCGACAGAATTCAATCATTTTAGTTATGTGGCTCTTGCGATTATGATGCTTGGACTTGGCTATTACTGGCTGAAACGTCCCAGCACCCTGCTGGCTTGGTGTCTCGCTGCCAGCTTTACGATTCAGAGCATCCTTCTTGTCACCGTGAATGACTGGGCTTTCTCCTGGTTCTTCATCCCGATCTGGCTGCTGTATAGCTTAATGGATTGGACCCGAGAACGTAAATCCGTCTATCCGTTTCAAGCGATCCCGCTCGTCGCGGCGTTTGTCCACAATCTGTTTATCGTCCTGTTCTGGAACGATAGCAACGATTCATCCTTCTTAAAGGACCTGTCGGCACAACCCTTATGGTTCGGCCTCGCGCTTGTCGTATTGTTTGCGCTTTCGCTAGCGGGAAAATATCGGAATCACCGCCTCATGTCGAGCCCGGATTGGCTGCTGGCCCTCCCCTTCTTCTACTTGTCTCACGGCGCGGATGCTGCTTATTTGATCGTATTGTTCGCGTTCTCCCTGTACTTGCTGTGGAGAGGTTACGCAGAAGAATGGGCCGTCAAAATCAACCTTGGCACGCTGCTGTTCCTTACGAGTACGATGGCGGCTTATGGTAAGCTGGCGTGGGATTTTATGGACAAATCCATCTTTTTCATCCTTGGCGGCATCATCCTGCTTGCTCTGAGCTGGTTTTTGAATCGCCGAAAGAAACAGTTTCTGGTCGAGCTCCATGAGGAGGAGGAGAAGCCGCATGAATGACCAAACCATGATCAAACCCCGCCGCAATGTTTGGCTGATTATTCTCGTCGCGGTTCAGCTGCTCTTCCTTGGCGGCATCGCCGGCTTCCATTATTCAGCGCTCTGGGTTGGCAAGGAAATCACGCTTCGTACCGTCCCGGTTGATCCTCGCGATCAGCTGTATGGCGATTATGTGCAGCTCAATTATGCGATTAACAATGCCTCTTGGTCTGCTTGGAAAGAAACCGGCGACAAGGCTGAGGGCGGCGATACGGTTTATGTGCTGCTTGCCCGCGATGAAGATACTTCAACTTACGAAATAAAAGGCGTGTATGACAGTAAGCCGGCTCGCGGTACAGGTGAGGTCGTGCTGAAAGGCCGCGTGCAGTATACCACCGATGACTCGCTTCGGATCACCTATGGACTGGAGCAATATTATGTGGAAGAGAACACGGGCAAAGAGCTGGAGGAGCGCGCCGGCAAGCTTATCGTCCACGTAAAAGTAGCTCCTTGGGGCAGTGCTATCATTGAAAGAATTCAGCCTTAGACTGCCAGATTGCTAGAATTGGGCCAATTTTGCTTCACATAACCGTGCGAGACTTGAATAGAATGAATAACAATAAGAAGAAATGGCTTCCGCCATCCGCTCGGGAGGCGCGATACGTTTCTTCACTAAAAAATATCAGAAAAGGATACCCCAACGTTATCCTTGCTGATATTTCAAGCTCAATCGGTATGGGGAGGTGCCCAGGCATGGCTGAAAATGAAGGTACGCTTTACACCGTGTCTCGTGAAGACTGGTCACTGCATCGCAAAGGACATCAGGATCAAGCACGGCACCAGCAGAAAGTGCGCGAAGCCATAAAGCAAAATTTGCCCGACCTCGTCTCGGAAGAAAACATTGTCATGTCCGACGGGAAGCATGTCATCAAAGTTCCGATCCGCAGCCTTGATGAATATCGCTTCGTCTATAATTTCAACAAAAATAAGCATGTCGGCCAAGGCGATGGCGACAGCCAAGTCGGCGACGTGCTCGGCGTTGATCCTGCTTCCGCCCAGAAAGGCGGCAAAGGCGAGAATGCCGGCGACCAGCCGGGGGATGACATCGTAGAGGCCGAGATCAGCCTCGCCGAGCTGGAAACGATGCTCTTCGAGGAGCTGGAGCTGCCGTTCCTGAAGCAGAAGGATCGCGATCAGCTGGAGACCAAAGAAATCCGCTTCAACGATATACGTAAGAAAGGGATTATGTCCAACATCGACAAGAAACGGACGATCCTAGAGAACCTGAAACGGAATGCGACAAGCGGCGTGCCGGGTATTCACGGCATTTCGCCGGATGATTTGCGCTACAAGACGTGGGAAGAAATCATCAAGCCGCAGTCTAATGCGGTCATCTTGGCCATGATGGATACGAGCGGATCGATGGGTTCCTTCGAGAAATATGTTGCCCGCAGCTTCTTCTTCTGGATGACCCGCTTCCTGAGGCATCAGTATGAGAATGTAGAGATCGTGTTTATCGCGCATCACACCGAAGCCAAAGAAGTCACGGAAGAAGAGTTCTTCACCCGCGGCGAGAGCGGCGGTACAATCTGTTCCTCCGCTTATATTAAAGCGATCGATATTATCGACAGCCGCTTCCCTCCGACGCTCTACAATATTTATCCGTTCCACTTCTCAGACGGCGACAATCTAACCAGCGACAACGAACGCTGCGTGAAATTGATCGGCGAGCTGCTCAAGCGGGCGAACTTATTCGGCTATGGTGAGGTTAACCAGTACAATCGCTCCAGTACGCTCATGTCGGCGTATAAGCATATCAATTTGCCAAACTTCATGCACTACGTTATCCGCGAGAAAGGCGAAGTGTATAACGCGTTGAAGTCGTTCTTCCGTAAGCGGGAATTGGTCGTTTAAATAAAGGCTGCCGCAAAAGCGTGTTTATCGCTTGGGTGGCAGCCTTTTCCATTGGGACAGCTACCTCGTACTGCCGCGCTGCCTCTCCTGGTCGCATTCCACGCTCCAGCAGCTTACTAATATAAGGCCTAACGTTCCCTTCGCTAAACGCACATTGGATTACTCTAACGAATCGTACGGGGCTTATTTGCCCGATAATAGCTCCGAAATAATTCTAACGAATCGTAGCGGCTCTATTTGGCGGTTTTCGGGTAACAAGAAGCCCCATTTTACCATATAAGACCTCTAGAATTCGTTAGATTTTCGAAACCCCGAAATTCGACCAAATAAGACCTCTATGATTCGTTAGATTTTTTGCGGAATACGAGATGAAATCCGCCACACCGAAAAAATGGCTGTCGAGACGTTCTCGACAGCCTAACGACACATGAACTGTGTCGTTTTCTTTTTTTTTTACGATTAATCACCTTTTGTTTACTTTGATGCCTTCAGCATGTTGTCTACGGACTTGCTGAGCTGACTGAAAATAAACTTCGGCGCGATCCGGTTCATGAGCTTTAACGCGTTGCTCTGCCCAGGCCGAATTTCGAACTTTTCTTGCTCCATCCCTCGTATTGCGGTCCCGACCAATTGAGAAACGCTCATTGCTTTCGATCCCGCCATATCTACCGAATCGAATGAGTCTAATAGCGGAGTCTCTGTTAGCGGTGGCGCCAGTTCAAATACTTTTACTTTCGTATTCTTGAGCTGCACCCTTAGCGATTGGGTATAAGAATGGAGCCCTGCTTTTGCCGCACAATACACGGGCGAGATCGGCAGCGGCACAAACGCCAAGCCAGAGGACACATTCACAATCGCGGCCGATTCTTGCAATTTCAGATGCGACAGGAATTGTTTCGCCATCCGGATGGGCCCGCTTAAATTCGTTGCGATCTCGCGGTTGAGATCTTCCAGATCGACTTCCGGATCATGTAGATTGATTCTGCGCATGAGTCCTGCATTGTTGATCAGGACATTGAGTTTAGGGAATTGCTTCACCACTGTTGCGTACAGAACCGCAATGGCTTGAGGATCCCCCGCATCGCTTTGAATCGTATGTACGTTCGGCAGCTTCTTCTTCGTCTCAACCAACCTCGCTTGATCCCGCCCCGTTATTATGACGGTATTCCCTAGCTGTAGCAGCTGAGCTGCAAATTCAAAGCCTATACCCGATGTGCCTCCCGTAATTAAAACCGTGTTTCCGCTCATTTTCATACGGCTTCACCTAACCTTTCTTTGTTTGAGTATCGTGCAAGCTGGCAGCGCCACTTCCGTTCGTTAGCTGTTCTTACCTATTCATCTTTTTGGTGGAATTATCCTTCAACTTGCCAAACAGTAATTCATAGATGTCTCTCAGCAGTTTTTAACTATAAATCGAAGGTGGGATCACATTCGGATACTTCTCTAAGATGATCGAAAGCATGAATAGATGTCCAAAAGGTTTTAAAGGTAAATTCCCATCTATGTGTTGTCCAAACAACACTTCTCCGCCTAAAGCTCTGAATTCATCTAACGTTATTGTTTAGGAACATAGATGAAGAACATCCTTGCGAGTTAAGAGCATTAATGCTTTTGTTTCCATACTAGGTACCGGCTTGTCTTCTGAGGTTGCCAAGAAAATCGGCGTTTTGCTCTGTAACGAATTCTGGTGTCCTACACTCTATTTCCATATCAAATCTAGTATTGGGACAATAAAAGGTTGTGGAAGGCGTTACAGGAGTGATATGCAGTTGAGACTCTTCGAAAACCTCACGTTTTGCGCATTCCCAAGCCGTTTCATTTCCTTCTCTATGCCCGCCAAGTCTCACAATTGCAAGCGCCAAGTGATCCACGGTCGGTCCCATCATAAAAGCCATTCTTTTATCTGCGGTTAATACGAATGCTCCGGCTTTCTGAATAACTTGACTGTCCATCATGCCACCTCCAATACACTCCCTTCCAATTTATATCCTGCCTTTCAATAAAAGTGTCCGATTTTTGATAAAATATTGAACAAAGTATGAACAAACGAAGAAAATTGTGTTATATTGAAGTTAACTAATTATTGATCCATTCATTCTCTCCGAGGAAGTGAATAATACGATGGCTAATGTGGTAGTAAAGCAGCAGACAGAGCGGGACGGAAAGTCGTTGTTTTTCGCAATGAAAATCGCTGCATGGACGGCGCTTTGTGTTGGATTGGTTCTGTGTCTGTACAATATTAATGATTTTAGCGACAGCAATGCGACCTTGATGTCTGGCGTAGGCTTCATGGTAGGCAGCGTGTTTATCTATATTATTGGTACGGCGATGAGTCTAGTGCACAAGCGCAGCTCTGAATCAGAGTAAGACATGCAGAACAACATCTAGTTGCCGAATGGAATTATCGTTCAGCAACACCAAATAAGAGGACTGTTTCCAGCCAACTGGGAGCAGTCCTCTTCTTGTTTGTCCAATTAAGTCGATCCGTTGAACAGATTATTACAGAAATAAGTCGTTATCTTGACGCCTTTGTTAACACCGCACACACGGCGCGCAGAACGTGATACTATCTTTTTGCAAAGGTAGTGAATGAAATCACAATCATATTCGCTAACGAGAATCTCGGTGAGCATAAAGGTAAGTTGGGAGATGAGAAAAATGAAATTTGCAAAGATCTTACGAAGGTTCACTGGATTGGCTGCATTGGCGGGCATTGCCGTAATGACCTCAGGCTGTCAATCGATGGCCGTCTTCGACCCTAAGGGCCCAATTGGAGCCCAGCAGCGCGACTTGATTTACTTCACCATGCTGCTTTGCCTAATCGTGTTGGTGCCTGTGCTGCTGCTGGCAGCATGGATTGTATGGCGCTACCGCGACAAGAAGGATAACACAGCTGCTTATCAGCCAAGGTGGGAACACAGCACAAAGCTGGAAACCATTTGGTGGGGCATTCCGATTATTATTATTGTGGTGCTTGGCATCGTAACGGCACGCTACACGTACAACCTGGATCCGGCTAAGCCGATTGAATCCGAGGTCAAGCCGATCACCATACAAGTCACGTCGCTGGACTGGAAGTGGCTGTTCCAATATCCGGAGCAAGGCATTGCGACTGTCAATTATCTGGTCATTCCGGAAGATACGCCAATTAAGTTCGAGTTAACCTCTGACGGCCCGATGAATTCGTTCTGGGTCCCGCAGCTCGGCGGCATGATCTACACCATGTCCGGCATGTCAACGACTTTGCACCTGCAGGCTGACGAACTAGGTGAATTTATGGGAAGCGGCGCTAACTTCTCAGGCCGTGAATTTGCAAAGATGTCCTTTACGGTTAAGTCCGTTTCACAGGACGATTTCGCTAAATGGGAAAAAGAAGCCGCGGCAAGCGGCAATGCGCTGACCGAGGAAGGGTACCAGAAGCTCGCGAAGCCCGGTACTTCCGGAAGGGTCACGTACGCCTCGATTCCTTCAGGTCTTTACCATCGGATCGTACACGAATATTCCATGAATCGCGGCGCACCGGCCGGTTTGGGCCAGAAAGCACAAACGCTTAGCGATGAGCATGCTCTTGGCTCTGAGGATGAGCCTTCAACTGATGATGTTGATCCGTCTACCGAGGAAGCTCCTTCAACCGATAATGCGCCGCAAAATAATCATTCCGACCATGACATGTCCGGTATGGACATGACCAAGTAATGAAAGGAGGCAGTACTATGTTTGAAAAAATAAAATCATTCGTTTCGTGGTTCTTCGTTACAGGTGACCCGCTGATTTACGGAGCGGATATCGCGATCACGTTAACTGCGCTTTCGATTGTATTCGTATTAACTTATTTCAAGAAGTGGACTTGGCTCTGGCGCGAATGGCTGACTACTGTCGATCATAAAAAAGTCGGTATTATGTATATCATTGCCTCACTGCTCATGCTGTTCCGCGGCGGTGTCGATGCCTTAATGATGCGGACCCAGCTCGCTTTTCCGGAAATGAAATTTTTAACGCCGGAACATTATAACGAGGTGTTCACAACACACGGCGTTATTATGGTTCTCTTCATGGCGATGCCGCTCATGTTCGGTCTATTCAATATCGCGGTTCCGCTGCAATTAGGCGCTCGCGACGTTGCTTTTCCATTCTTGAATTCACTTAGCTTCTGGTTGTTCTTCATGGGAGCCATGCTGTTCAATATGTCATTTGTAATCGGCGGTTCTCCGAATGCGGGGTGGCTGTCCTATCCGCCACTTTCAGAGATGACCGGCAGTCCCGGCGTAGGGCAAGACTTCTATATTTGGGGCATTCAAATTTCCGGTATCGGTTCACTGATGACGGGGATCAACTTCATCGTTACGATTGTCAAAATGCGTGCTCCCGGCATGACTTGGTCGAAGGTACCTATATTCACCTGGTCGGTGCTTTCTAGCTGCATCACGATCATTCTTGCATTCCCTGTATTGACTGTAACACTTGCGCTTCTGTTCCTGGACCGGTTCTTGGGCGCACATTTCTTCACGATGGACGGTGGCGGAAACGCCATGATGTACATTAACTTAATCTGGATGTGGGGCCATCCGGAGGTTTATATCGTCATTCTGCCTGCATTCGGGATATTCTCCGAAATTGTAGCGACATTCTCGAAGAAACGGTTATTCGGTTACGCCTCGATGGTTTTTGCTATGATGAGCATCAGTCTTATGTCGTTCTTCACTTGGCTCCATCACTTCTTCACGATGGGATCGGGCGCGAACGTAAATATCTTCTTTGCCATAACGACCATGATTATCGCGATTCCGACGGGTGTAAAAATCTTCAACTGGCTGTTTACCATGTTCCGCGGCCGGATTAGATTCAGTACGCCGATGCTGTGGACCATCGCATTTATTCCATGCTTCATTGCAGGCGGGATGACAGGGGTCATGCTTTCCGTAGCCCCGGCGGATTTCCAGTTCCATAACAGCTACTTCCTGATCGCCCACTTCCACCAAGTCTTTATTGGCGGGGTTGCCTTCGGATACTTCGCCGGTCTTTATTACTGGTGGCCGAAAATGTTCGGCTTCAAGCTGAATGAGAAAATCGGGAAATGGGCGTTTTGGATTTGGAACATCGGTTTCTATGTCTGCTTTATGCCTCAGTACTTCCTTGGTCTTGACGGAATGACTCGCCGAGTCAACGCCTACACCTGGGACAGCGGCTGGTGGCCGCTCAACTTTACGTCAACCATCGGCGGTTTCCTGATGGGTCTCGGCTTCCTCTTCCAAGTGTGGCAAATCGCGCACAGCATTAAGTTTATGGAGAAGGATACAACCGGCGATCCGTGGAATGCTCGTACGCTGGAGTGGTCCATTCCTTCACCGGCGCCGCTATATAACTTTGCAACTACACCGCAGGTTTCGGATAGAGACGAATGGTGGGAAGAGAAAGAACGTATCGCTGCAGGCCATGCACCGCAAGCAAAACCGGCACTGGAGCCGATTCACATGCCGCGCAACTCGGCAATCCCGTTCATTCAATCGATCTTCTGGTTTATGATCGGTTTCGGTCTAGTTTTCCATTGGCTTTGGATTGCTATCCCAGGATTCGCAGGTGTCGCTATAACTATGTTCGCGCACTCATTCAATTACAAGACGGATTATTATATCGAAGTGGATGAAATCAAACGCACGGAAGCTGCGGCAAGGGGGACTGTGTAATGTCAAATCATGTGAACCATCCGCATTCGCAGGCTCTTGCCCACGAGGCAGGTCATGATGGACATCATGATCTGGAAGAGCTTCGAAAATTCGGTTTCTGGATTTTCCTTATTACCGACTGTATTCTGTTTTCTGTTTTATTTGCTACTTATCTAGTCCTGCACCATAGCACGGCCGGCGGACCGGATGCTAAAGAAATTTTCGAAATGCCCGGCGTAATCGTGGAAACCTTCATACTCTTAACGAGCAGTTTTACTAGCGGTCTGGCGGTTCTGGCTATGAATGCAGGCAACCGCAAAGGATTGATCGGCTGGCTCGTGGTTACAGTTCTGCTCGGCGCCTGCTTTATCGGGCTTGAATTGACCGAATTTGTGAAACTTGTTCATGAGGGCCATACCATTAGCACAAGTGCATTTTTGTCCGCTTTCTTCACGCTCGTCGGCACTCACGGACTTCATGTAACTGTAGGCATCTTCTGGATTACAGGCGTCATTATTCAGCTTACACGGCACGGTATTACGCCGGTCACTACACGCAAAGTAACGATTACGAGCCTGTACTGGCATTTTCTGGATGTGGTATGGATCTTCGTATTCACGATCGTCTACTTGATGGGGGTGTTGTAAATGGCGCAGCACGGCAAGGATTTGCATGGTGAACACGCTCATGCTCATACAGGCGGCCATGGCTCACTGAAGGAATACGTCACAGGCTTCGTCCTTTCCATTGTTCTGACGATCATTCCGCTGCTTATTGTTTTAAACCATTGGATGGAAGGAAAAGCTGCGGTCGCCGTGCTGATTGGCACAGCGGTCCTGCAATTTGTGCTCCAGCTTCTGTTCTTTATGCATCTGCGCGAGGAGAATGGACCCCGTTATAATCTGATGACGCTCCTTCTCGGCTTGGTCGTCGTCATTACGATCGTAATCGGCTCCATCTGGATCATGACGAACAATGGGATGTAGTCTATAAACGTTCACACAAAAAGCAGTGCAGGGTTTCCCTGCACTGCTTTTATAGTTTCGGAACCGTAACTCCAACCATCAACCACTCACAGTCACATTAACACTCCTCGTGCCGCCATCCCATACGACTGGCAGTCCGAATGCGGCTGTGACCGCGCGAATCGGCACGTAAGCTCTGCCATTATGGATAATTGGCTGCAAATCTGCGGCGGCCTTCATCCCATCCATCCACAGTTGAGGACTGTCGCTGGAGAATTCGCTCACCGCTGCCTGCTTCGTGCGGATTAGAACGCTCTTAGTTGCCGCGTCCCACACAACGTTCTCCTTCGATAACGTCGCAATGGCGCGTACAGGCACGAGTGCATGACCGTCTGCGAGCAGCGGCGTTAGCGATGGATCCACTGCGGGAACACCGTTGACCGAGAGAAAAATTTTAGTTGCCGGAACGAGTTTAATCCCGGACGTTAATCCTCCGGTTACTGAGCCTTTTCCAACCGCAGCTTCGATTGAAAGGACACCATCCCCCGGAAGAAGCGGCTGTAGAGAACCGTCGAATGCTTCTCCGTAAGCCGGCATTGTAAACGTAACGTCGTAACGGCTAAACTTGTGCGCTCCCGAATAGAGCAGCAATGACGATTTGGATGGAAAATGAACGCCTTTAGCCGATAGGACCGGGCTGCGATTGTTCAATGTAGTTGTCCAGAAAATTTGGATCTCGAACGATTCACTCGCTACGTTGTTTCCCGTGACATGCAGCGGTTCTCCAAAGTGCACCGATTGGGCTATAGCAGGCGAATTATCGGGTAGAACCTCAAGTCCGATAAAGTCTTTATAAGCCTGTGGGTCATGTATGACAAGGCGCTGCTTCCCTTGATCGATAGCCAAATTCCCGCTCCAAACCTCATAAACAGTGACGTAGCCGCCGTCCGTAAATTGGATGTCCATTTGATTCCGGAAATTATGCCCATCCTCAGGTGCCGGCACCGCTTCGGCCTTGCCTTTAGTCGCGATTCGCTGCAAAATGCTGCAGACCATGGATAAAGACTTTTGATCTTCTTTGCGGGCTCCGAACAATGGGATGTAGGTGTTATCTCCTAAACTCGAATAAACCTGCTTAATCAATTCCGGCTTGCAATCATCCGCCTTCTCAGCCAAGCTGTTACTGTCCAACACTTGTGCGCTAGTGTCCGCATGCACTACTCCGTCCCCAGCCACAAGCGCTGGAAGCGCTAATAATGCAAACAGCGCAGCGCCAAGCAATGCGGCACGCCATCCGGCATATAACCTTCCCGAGCTGCCCTGCCTCGTTTTATTCCGTATCTTTTGCTCAATCTGTTTCATCTTCAGCCTCCTCGCATTCCCATCGCACAATGAATTCTATCCTCCTAAGACGAGCTCAACCGGGAAAAGTTGCGCGAAACGTTCGCACAAAAAAGCTGACCCCGCAAGGTCAGCTCCTCAACACCCGGTTTACTCCACAATCCCCGTTCGCTCGATCCCTTCGACAAAATAGCGCTGCGCCATGGCGTACAGCAGCAGTGGCGGTAAGATGACGAGAAACGCCGCAGCCATCATCTGCGTCTCAATGAGATCAAACGGCACAAGCGCATTCCCGGCAATGGTCTGCAGGTTCGTCGGCATCTGCGCCATTTGATTGCCCATCATAAGCAAGCTGACATCCTTTAAGTACATCGACGGCTCGAAGGTATCGTTCCAGTGCCATACAAAGGAGAATAAGCCGACAACGAGCATAGCGGGACGCGAGAGCGGCAGCATGATTTTGTAGAAAGTGCGAAATGCGCCGGAACCGTCCATACGCGCACTCTCCTCCAGCTCCTTCGGAAACGTCGCGAAGAACTGCCGGAAGATCATGACGAACAGCGCGCCTTTCAGCCCTTGGCCGAACAAAGCCGGAATCAAGAAAGGCAGCGGCGTATTCAGCCAGCCCAGCTTGGCGTAAAGCACATAGATCGGGATAAACATCGTCTGAATCGGGATAAGGAACGTGAGCAGCACGATGCCAAACCAGATATTTTTAAACGGAATATACAGTCTCGCAAAAGCATACCCCGTCAGCGCGCAGGAGACGGTCTGGAAGAGCGCCGCCAATATGGCAACTAACGCCGTTTGCCACAGCGCCTGCACATATTTAAGCCCCCGTATAGCAACCTCATAGTTATCCCAGTCCAATAAGCGCGGGAAGAAGTTTACCGTAGGGTCCAGCAGATCCGACTGCGTCTTGAGCGAGGTCGATATCATGTAGAAGACGGGCTGCAAATAAATAACCGCGACGCTCGTCAAGATAATGTACAGCAAGCTCTTGAATATCACTCCGTCCGTCAGCTGCCTGCCGAGGATAAAGACGCGCAGTCTCTCCAGCTTATGTTCCCGTTTCAAGTAACGCAGCCCTCTTCCGGTCCATGGGGCGAACAAATCCGAGAGCTGACCTTGCAGTTTCTCAAGTGCGGCTGTACTGCTTTTCGGATTCAAGGTGCTTTTCTCGCTATCGGGATTCGGCATCTTCGTCGTCACCTTCTTCCTTTATTCTGAAGTTTCGCAGCCAGCAGCACCAAGATAATCGGGATCAAGATGATGACGCTGTACAACCAGCCCAGTGCACTGGCATACCCGAAGCCGGTTTCAGGGTCCGCCATATTCGTCGAGATAAACTTCAGTATCGGATTGAATGGACTCGCCGTCTGGTCCACCAGCGTATAGATCAAATTGAGAAACACGAACGGCACCGTGGAGGGGAAGGTGATTTTCCAGAACGATTCCCATGGCGTAACACCGTCAATGCGTGCCGCTTCGTAGACCGAGGTCGGAATCGTCTGAAACGCCGCCAGAAACAAGATAATTTGTATACCCGAGAACCACAGGATGATTACGAATTTCCCGATCAGCTCAACCAGCACCTCTGCAATGTTAACCGGTAGCACCTCGTAGAGCATATCCGCGATATGATATTGATCGGCGAAAGGCAGCTTCGCCTGCCCTTGATCGAACAGCGCTGTAAGCACCTGCCCCGTGGCAAAGATGACCGGAAGGAAGAACAGTGTCCGAAAGAACATCCGGCCGCGAAATTGCTGATTCAGCATAATCGCGATCAGAAGCGCGAAGATGACCGTAATGGGAACGGTCAGAAACATTTCCCGCACGAAGAGAAACATGTCAACCGGAAACTCATTATCGTAAATAAAGGCATACTTGAAGTTATCCCAGCCGATAAAATCGTACTGCAGCCCGCTTCCATCCGTCGCCACGCTTACTTTCGTAAAGCTCATATACAGCGATTTTCCCAGTGGATAAAGCATGAAGACTGCCGTACCAATCAGCCATGGAAGGAGAAACAGATACCCTTCCAGCGCCAGCTTCAGCTTCCGGATCCGGTTATGGCGGGCATGCTCCTTGCGATGGAGCGATTCAACGGGTAATACGGCTTCTCTAGAGACGTTACCGTTCATTTGCCCACCTCCCCTCTGACAACCGCATAATTGTTCGCTTTAACCGTTACCCCATCCGCCGACGAATAGGCTTTATCGTTGTAGTTCACGATGATCCGCGTCCCGTTCTCATACGATGTCTCGAACACCCCATCCGCCAGTTTGACATGACCGTCCATAAAAGAGTTCCAAACGCCCCCGCCGGTTGCGACAAAAGCTTTATACTCCGAAATAATCTGCGACTTCACCAGCTGATATTGCCCGCTCACATAACCGGAATAAGTCGTGCGGCTAAGATCGCGAATATCGCCGGAGGTGACGACGTAATAAGGCAGCGCCCCATATTCCAGCTCTCGCAGAAACTCCGTGCCAGGATCCGTTCGCAGCGTTCCTGATCCCGACGTATACGATACGAGACCGTGCAGCGCCATCGGATAGAAAGGCACACGCTCATCAATCGCCAGATCGTAGTTGTAATCGAGCGGCAGGTTATAGAACATATCCGCGTGCCCAATCGAGAAAGCAAACGGATTGGAAGTACCTGCCCATCCCAGCTTGCTTCGCAGCAGATCCAGCGTCTTATTCGTCAATTCTGCCGTCTCCGAGCGGTCCGACGTGCGGCCGGGCATATAGTCGCTGAACAAGCCGTCGCCGTATTCATCCATTAACGCGACGCCGCCAACTGACAGCCCGTTCCACTCCTTGATCATGCCGGGCAAATAGTCTTCGAATACCTTCCAAGGATTAATCGTGTAATAGTAGAGCGCCTGATTATAGAAATCGCCGTTCTGATAAAATTTCACGACCTTGCCCGTAATTTGTCGCACGCCATCCTTCTTCGGCGAGAAGCCGCTGCCAAAGGAATCGATGCCGATCTTCAGATCATCATCGAGCACTAGCGGAATGCCCTTCTCCTTCAGATGCTTCTGCAAAGCGAGGAAACCTGATTTGCCTCCCAGCTTTCCGCCGATCGGGAACCGATCCGGAATGGAGCCGGCAAAGCCGCCCTTCTGCCATCCCCGCAAATTTACCCGCATGCTGCGAACGCCCTCCGCATACAGGTCATCGACAATCCCTCGCACCTCGTCGAACGTACTCACGACAACGACGCTTGTGCCAAGCGGAGTCGGCTGCTCGCTTGCCGCCATAATGAAATCGAGCGTAAGCGGCGGATCGCCTGCGGCGTTGCCGGCTGTCAGCTTATGCGTAGCCGCCAAGTAAGCACGGTACCGCTTCGCCATCCCCACGTAGTCGGAAGCATCCTTCTCCAAGAACAGATAACGCATCGTGAACGAGGACACGTTGAGCGCTTTCTCGTACACGCTGTTTACGTTGTTCGGATCGAGCCCTTTTTGCAGAAAATAGTTGTTGCGGTATTTGAACTTGGCATAGACGTTGTTGAAGCTGGTTTTGAGCTGGGACGGCATCGCGACGATGTTGGCTGTCGCTTCCCCTTGCTCGATCACGGAGATAAACCCTTGGTCGCCGCGCTTCATCCCGAACACCGGATAGTTGATACTCTCCCTGAAGTAGGAATTGTCCACCGATGGAATCGACCAATCGCGGCCATACACCGGGTAATCATAAGGCAAAGTCAGCGCCGCCCTTTTCTTGCCGAACGTAATGAGACCGCCCGGCCCATCCGGCACGAATAAATAGCCCTGCTGATCATCAAGCGCTGCACCGAAGAACGGAAGCACAGATAAGCTGACGACTTGAAACTGTCCGCCTTCTGTAACCCCTTCCTGCGGCAGATGCACGACGAAACCATCCTTCTCCATCACATATTCGAGATAGACCGAGATCCCGAGCTGCTTCATCTCGTAACGAACGCCAACTCCGTTCTGAACCGGCTTCCATGTGATTACAGCCTCAGAGTCAATCGTATTGGCGGTTTCCTCTGCTTTGGTATCCAGATTATAGTAATTGACCAGAATCGGCGAAGCCGCATTCTTCTTCCATTGCCCCTTAGTCGGATCTTGCTCCTGATCTTCCTTAGAAGGATTGCTGAGCCACAGATCCCCTGCAGCCGTCTTCACGGCAATTTGACCTGCAGCCGGATCGAGCCATAGACTGCCCGCTTGCTGCTCGCCCATTTTGAACCATGCCGCGCCGCCGTAGCTCATCTGTTCCGTCTTCGGTGCATCCGCGGACATCGATAGCTTCGTCATAAACACGGCTGCATCTGCTCCGGAATAGTTCGAGATGGACGTAATGGCAGGCGCCTCATGCCGGTACATCCAGAGGAGCGCTAGCGCGATAACAGCCAGTACGATAAGACGATTTCTTAGTTTGCGAACCCAAGGTTTCTTAAGCCACACGTTCCATCAGCTCCTCTCCCAGTGTCAGGAAGAAGTCGACCGACTGGTACACGAGGCCGAACAGCACGAAGCCGAATATCCATAAACAGGCCATCGTGAAGAGCGAAACCGTCGCCATCTTTATCGCTTCCTTCAGGTTGTAATTGTGCACGCACATGGTGCCGATAAAGAGCAGAATGAACATCCACGCATACATGCCATTGACGATTAAGTTGTAAATAACCGATTCCTGAAGCGTCAGCACGCGGGAGATGAGCTGGGCCGGAAGCGTGATGACCACGATCGGCATTAAAGCGAAGCTGTTCACGACAAACACGTTCCGGAACGTCCCCTGTCCCTTCAGGACTGAGCCTGTCAAATAACTCCCAATTACCCAGATGAACCACGGCAGAATGAAATTTTGCGCTTCCGTCCATAGATTCAACTCTTGAAACCGGGTTTCGACGAAAATAAAATTGGCGATCGCTTTCCCGATCAGCGTGAACCCGAAGCTCAAGATGACGATAATAAATGCCACTGTCAGCTTAATCTTCATCCCTTCACCGATCTCGGTCATGCCATTCACGGGATGGCGCAGAATACGAAACGCTTGCACAACGGATTCCCGCCAACCGTGCAGCGTCGTTCGGTCCACACGGGCCGCTTGCTTGCGCTTGGGCGTATACCAGCCAAGCTTCACCGCCAAGCGCTTTCCGCCAAACCCAACAATAAACAGCCCCACCAGAATACTCATGCACAGTGCAAAATACTTCATCAGCCAGTTCATGCGGACTTGCCAGAACGCTTCCGAATAACCCTTCTGATCAAACGCCTTGGAGAAATAATTCATCGCGCCTTCATAGTCATTGTCATAGAAGTCGGCCTTCGCAATGCCCTGATAAGAACGCTCGTAATTGGCGTTGCGCAGCAAGATTTCCCGCCAGAGCGGCTCCCCCTTCCGATACTGGCCATCCGCGAATAACGTAACCGCCTCATGCACCTTCGTGCCAAATTCGGTTCGTTTGAACACCTGAATATCGCCAAGCTCCCCATCCGCAACGAGAATATTGCCATTGGCCTGCAATCCGACGGCAGTTGCTCGCTTGAACAAGCCAAGCCTTGCCTCACCGGTTGAGGCATTGCCGAACCGGAAGATCAGCCTGCCCTTGGAATCGTATTGGAAGATCCGTCCGCGAGCCGCCTCAAGTACGGTAATAATGCCGTTCTTATCCACAGCAACACTTGTAAAAGACAACTTGTTCGGCGGCACGAGCCATGGGGCAAAATTCAAGTTACCGAGCAAATCGACGCCGCCGGAATTGAGCTGCCGCAGCTGTCCTTCTCTCATGTCGCGGTTGACGGTATAGATGAAGCCATTGTCGTCCACCGTCATATCGGTAATCGCACCCGGCAGCAGCAATTGTTCGCTCTTCAACTGCTCATCGGTATAGAACTTGCGCTTCAACGTTTGAATCCAGTCCATCGGCACTTTGTTCGAGCCGAAGAAGCCTGCAAACTGACCGGTCGGCGTTAGCTGCAGCAGCCCTTGATAGCCGCCTTTATTCGCCACATAGATATACCCCCGCCGATCCAGCACCAGCTTAGCCGGTATGAAGGAATACGACTTGGACATCGCAGGGTCTTTCGGCTCGACATATTCACGCAGAAACTTTGCTTGGCGATCAAATACAGCAATTCGCCGGCTTCCCGTGTCGGCAATATACACTTCGCCTTCCTTGCTGATAAATACACCCTCAGGTTTGCGAAGCTGTTCTTTCGGATTCGTTACCTTCCCGTCTTCCGATTTGGACACATCCGGAAAAGTCCGCACCAGCTCGCCGGTGGGCGACAATTCCACAATGCGGTCATTGCCGGTGTCAGCTACGAAGATCGCATCATCCTCGGCAACAAACAGATCCTCCGGGTCCTTAAAGCCGGTCCATGCCTGAACAGGAACAAAGGCGTCCGGCGTCCAAATCCACCGTCCGTTCGCATCGCTCGACAGGGTCCAGTAAGGAAGTGCCGCATTTGCCACCCCGGGAAGCACAAGAAGGAAGAGACAGAATCCAAGAAGTAAGGCGTACAAGGAACGTTTCCTGGCTTTCACACTCTAGTCCCCCTTTCTCTATTTGATGCCCGAATGTGCCATCGTCGCCATGACGCGGCGCTGCGAGAGCATGAAGAATACAATGTTCGGTACGAAAATAATTAAGCTTGCCGCAGCCGCGATCCCCTGCCCGACAACGTTATTCGCCGCGCCGTTCGTCAGCGTCGTAACATAATAGGGGAGCGTCTTCATCGATTCGATCGTCACGAACAAATTCGACGTTTCCGTCTGCGCCCAAGAAGCTTGAAACGCCAAGATCGCAACCGTTGCGGTAGCTGGCAGACACATCGGCATGATGATACGAACGAAGATCGTATATTCCCGGCCTCCGTCAATCTTCGTCGCTTCAATAAGTTCATTAGGAACCTGATCGACGAACTGCTTCAGCAAGAATACCCCGACAGGCATCGCAACCAGCGGCAGAATATGAGCCAGATACGTGTTCATAATGCCGATATGGGTAATGACCAAGTAGCGCGGAATCCCGACGGATTCAGGCGCGAACATGAGCGATACGATGATGAGGGCGTTAAGCGCCTTGCTGCCCGGGAAGGTGATTTTGGAGAAGGCATAGGCAGCCATCGTACTGATGAGAACAATCCCCGCCACCGTTGCGCCCGTAGTCAGAATGCTGTTGAACAAATAGCGGGTGAACGGAACAACTGCGGTGACGGACTGCTGAAACAGCTGCTGATAATTGAATAAGGTCGGGTTGACGACATAAAATTTCGGAGGGTATGCGAACAGCTCCCCGATCGGTTTGAACGCTTGGCTGAATACGAACAACACGGGCAGCAGCATGAACAAGCCGAGCAGCGTCAAGATAATGGTCGTGATGGTCTGGAACAAATCCCATTTGAATGTACGGCGGATGAAGCGGCGAATCGTGTGCGTGTTCATCGTTCATCCTCCTTCGTACCGAAGAGCAGGAAGGAAAACTTCGATGAGCCGTAAATCATTAACAGCAAGATTACAGACAACGCCGACGCATAGCCGAACTCGTACCGGACAAAAGCAAAATCGTCAATATGGTTCGTCATCAGATGGCCCGAATAGCTTGGTGTAATCAGCTGTCCGGTTGCCGTAGCGAGCAGTGTTCCGATGGCTCCGGCCTTCAACGTGCCTACGACGGCCATAACGGCGCCGAAGAGCATTTGCGGGCGGATTGCCGGAATCGTAATGTAGATGATCTCTTGCAGCCGGTTGGATATCCCGTCGATTTTGCCCGCTTCGTACATTTCTTGATTGACGGTCTGCAAACCGGCCAGCATCGCCAAGAAACCGACGCCCATGCTCGCCCACAACGATATGGCGATCATAATCGGCATGAAATAAGCCGGCTTCTGCAGCCATAGAATCGGAACATCGGACAAGCCCCATTTGAGCATCAGCTGGTTCAAATAACCGACCCGGTCCCCGCTGAACACGACGGTCCAGACGACGGTCATCGCAACGCCCTGGAAGATCGAAGGCGTATAGATTGCAAGTGCGAGCAAATCGCGAGCCGTCTTCGGCAGCTGATTAATGAGCCAAGCCAGCAGGAAACATAGGAGATAGCCGCCGGGACCGACGATGAGTGCAAACTGAATCGTATTCGGAATCGCGTATTGGAAGAAGATCCGATCCTGCGTCAGAATGGCTAAGAAATTATGCCAGCCCACAAACTCAGGCCTGGAGAACGCATCAAACGTATAGAAGGAAAGCGCGATTGCAGCCACTATCGGCACAACGATGAAGATGATGAATGTGATCATGAACGGTGCGACGAAGATATAACCGGCAACCGTCTCCCTGCGCATCCATCGCCTCGTCTTCTTCTCCGGGACCACAAGCGTTGCTTTGGATAACTCCACCTCGTAACTCATGGCTCCTCCCCTTTACCCGGGCTCGGCACATCCGGAATATCGATCGGATGAAGAACCTTCCCTACAGAATCCCGCATTTTGAATTCCACCTGCTTGCGCGCCATTTCCTGGTTGATGGCAATGATCGCTTTATCGAGCTCTTCCCTCGGTACCGCATTTGCCGCCACGACATTCTGCCAAGCAAATACGAGCTGTCTCGCCGTAAAATAACCGCCCGGCACATTCGGCGCTTCCTTGTACCATTTCCATTGCTCTAAAATGGCTGACAACTGAGAGCGCGGCCATGGCAACTTCGCAAAAGCGTCCATATTCGCTGAATTCCAGCGATATTCCGGTCCATAGATCGCTTCAATGTCGTTGCCGAACCGAACCTGCGTCTTCTCCGACGTCCACCACTGGAGGAACTTCCACGCTAGCTCTTGTTTCTCCGATTTCTTATAAATAATGCCGGCTTGCAGCGGACCTCCGGCCCAGCGAAGGATGATGCCGCTCTTCTCGTCCATGTTGCCCGGGATCGGCGCGATCTGCCATTTGCCGGCGATTTCCGGTGCAGCCACTTGCGTAAGTAAATACGTATTAAAGTCGGTAATCCCGATCGGCATATCGCCCAGACGGAAGTGGTTGAAGAAGCTCGGCACTTCCTTCGGCAGCTGGAACAAGGTAAACAGCTGCGTCCACTGCTTGAATCCTTTGAACGCGTCATCCGTATCAAGCCCTGAAACCAAGCCATCCTTACTATAGAGCTCCGCACCATTCTGATAGAGGAAAGAGAGGTAGTCCGCCGGCGTGTAAAAGAACTCATGTCCGCTCTGCTGCAAGGTCGGCAGCATCGTGTAAACATCCTCCCAGGTTTGCGGCGGCTTGAGCCCCAGCTCATCTAAGATGTCGGTACGGTACATCATGATTTTGAAGTTTTGCGTTTCCGGCAGCGCGTAATTGCCCTTATCGTAGTGGAACACACGCATCGCGCCCGGGTTGAACGCTTTGATTGTATCGCTGTAGCCTGGCATCTTCGTCAAGTCAGCCAGTGCGCCGCGCATCGCGAAGTCACCGACTACGCCGCCGTCAACGCCGAGCGCGGCATCCGGCTGATTACCGGCGAGATTCCCAAGAATGAGCATATTCGGATCCGGTACGATATTCACGTTGACATGAATGCCGGTTGCCGGCGTGAACGTTTCATCGGCGAGCTGTTGAATAAGCCGCACATAATTTCGGCCTCTATTCACCCAGACATCGATAGCCTTCGGATCATCCCGTGTAAAGTTGTAATCAATAACGAAGGAACGGTAGAAATTGACCGCCGTATTCCCGAGCTTCTGCCATAGATTCGGTACCGCCTGAGGCAGCTCTGCCCCCGGCTGCGACACCCATAAGTAATCCAGCATAAGCGGCTGATCCAGCATCCGAAACGCCCAGCTGCTCAGCTTCTGCTGCGTCGTCGCGAACAGCTGCAATTCGCTCGGGATTTGCCGGATACGGCTCTTCATATTGTTGAATTCATAAGCGGCAGCGCGGAACGACGATTCAACATCTGATTCCCCGATTGTCAGCCCCGACAAGCGGTCTGCCAGCCCTGTCAAATCCGTTTCGATCTCCGTCAGACGTTCCTCGATATCCGGGATATATTTCTCGAGCTGCCAATCGCGGTTTAGATCGACATTGCCCCCGCTCGTATAGGAACGCTCGTAATTACCCGTCACCTTACGGATGCGCTGCTCCAGCGCTGAGATACGATTCAGGTTCCGCAGGAGCCCTTCATAGATCGGCTTCATCGGCGCCGCTGTTGGGCTGATGCGTACGGTGTGCTTCCCTTTGGTCAGTTGGAACAGGAACGGCTTGCCCTGTTGATCGGCCAGCGATTTCCCTGCCCAGCCCCATGATTTGCTGTAGGCAAACTGCACATCCAGCAGTTCCTTGAACGGTGTTTGGCCATCAATCATGATCGACTCATTCGTATAGGAATTGTTCAGAAACGCCTGCTTGAATTTAAAGCCTAGCTCATACAAGCCCGTCGCCGGCACTTCGATTTCCCATTCTGCCCATTGGCCCGAGATTCGGAACTGCTCCCCGCCCATTGCGTTGTAATGGATCAATCCTTCCGGATCAGGCGAGATGAGGGCATCGCTGACCGATTGCAGCTGAATCGAGGTGTTGGACTTGGCACTCATCTGCTCCGCTTCGACCAGCTGCACGAAATCCCCGTTCTGTGCCGCCGCAGGATAATCGCTTGCCACCTCGGCGTACGCCGGAATTTGCAGCGGCGAATCCGCATAAAGCGACTTCAGCAGCATCGCGCTCTGCTGATTCACAAGGCGCACCGTGTGCACGCCTTTCGTGAAATACCATTTGAGCGGAGCGATATCTGCTGTATAGTCCGCAAGCCGCACGTCCTGCTGCTCCTTCACAATCGTCGATTGCGGCAAAATATCATTCCCGAACTCATCTCGTTTGAGCGGATAGCCTTGGTATACAAACTTATGCTTCAAGCGGATATTGTCCGCTTCCAGGAATGGCAGTTTGCCGTCGATATACACGCCGCGGATGATATCCGTGACCGCATCATCGGCCGATTCATAGACCACGCCGAGATTGTAAAGCCCGTCCTCCGGAAACGTTAGCTGATAGTCGATCCAGCTCTCGCCGTCCTTCCAGAGCAGCCCGTCATCCGTCTTCGTAAAATGGCTCTCGTCGGAAACCGCTGCAAAAGCAGATGCATCGACCGAAATTCGCTCCGGCAGCGCTACGGCATCACTGAGCGATTTCCCTTTGGTCGCCTGCCATTCCAAATACGTAGGCATATTGCCATTAATATAATCCTTCTCTGTCAGAACCGGCGCGGGACCGGCAGGGCCGTCAGCCATGATATAAGGCGGAACGCCGCCAAACAGCAGCAGTGAGGCCAGAATCGCAAAAGAGGCCATTCGTCTCCAGAGCAAGCTGCGAGGGACAATCGAAACACCTTGGTTTGGGCTTGGGATCAGCATAACGCTTCCTCCGTCTGTGGATCGAAGAAGTGAATCTGCTCCATGTCGAATGCGACCGTCACCGTGTCTCCTTCCGCAAAACGTCTGCGCGGCTCGACGCGCACGACAAGCTTGTGATCCTCGTTATTCAGATGTAAATAGGCGTCGGAGCCCAGTAATTCTCGAATTTCAATGGTAGCGCTCAACCACCTGCCCTCATAAGACTCCCTATCCGCTCCATCACGCAGGACGGTCATCGTTTCGGCTCTTACGCCCAGGATGATCTTTTTGTCCAGATAGTGCTCCGCGCGGATTTGCGCCGACGTCGCAGCCGGAATTTCGAGCGAATACCGTTTCGTATCGAAAAACGTTTTGGAATCCCACTTGCGGATATGCCCGTGAATGAAATTCATGGGCGGTGTCCCGATAAAGCTGGCAACGAACATATTGGCGGGATGACTGTAGATGTCCTCAGGTGTCGCAACCTGCTGAATGAGGCCCTGCTTCATGACAACGATTCTGGTTCCCATCGTCATCGCTTCAATCTGATCATGCGTCACGTAAATCGTCGTTTTCTTCAGCTGCCGGTGCAGCTTCGTCAATTCCTCCCGCATCTGAACACGAAGCTTCGCATCCAAGTTCGATAGCGGTTCATCCATTAAGAACACTTCCGGTTCGCGTACCATGGCGCGGCCAAGCGCCACGCGCTGTCTCTGACCGCCTGACATTTGTCTGGGCTGTTTATGGAGATGAGCTTCAATTTCCAATACTTTGGCCGCTCTCGCTACCCGCTCCTCAATGACATGATGCGGAAGCTTGCGCAGACGCAGACCGAATGCGATGTTCTCGAATACCGTCATATGGGGATAAAGCGCGTAGTTCTGGAATACCATCGCGATATCGCGATCCTTGGACGACACATAATTGATCATCCGGTCGCCGATGTACATCTCGCCTTCGGTAATTTCCTCAAGACCCGCAAGCATACGCAGCAGCGTCGACTTTCCGCAGCCGGAAGGTCCGACGAGCACTAGAAACTCACCATCGGCAACTTCCAGATGGAAGTCATCTACCGATTTGCGCCCCTCGCCCGGATACCGTTTGGAGATATGGTTGAATAACACCTGTGCCATACGCACTAGCCCCCTCTGATCACAACAGTTAGCCTGCAAACCATAATCGCCTAAGCCTCAGGCGAATGCCCTTGGCTTAGACGATCGGTTTCGACTCGTACTCGTTTGCCTATTTCATTTTGGCCATCGCATCTGCAATCGCTTTGTTGGCTTTATCGGTTACAGTCGGGAAGTAGTCGTAGGCGGACGTCTCTTTCTGGAACGCATCCGTACCCCAAGCGCTGTTCGTTGACGATACTTCCGCTCCGCCCGGAATAAAGATGGTAGGATCAACTTCGCCGATTGATGCCGCATACAGAAGCGCATCCACGTTCAGCCCTTTGTATGTTTCCATTTGTTTAAAGTGATCCGTGATTTCCGGTACCGTGGAGTTCGGGAGCGAACCGCCGATATCCATCAGAATCTTCTGGCCTTCAACCGTAGCAGCCCAGAACTTCATGAATTGGAACGCTTGATCTTTGTGTTTGCCTGCTTTTGTCAGGAACATTGGGTTGTTGAAGGAAGTACCTACTTGTTTCGCTGTTCCTTTAGGCGTTGGCGCAATATCCCATTTGAATTTCCATTGGGATTTAAAGCCCGGAATCGTCGGCGATACGTGGTAGTAGAACGCTGCATGACCGGTGGCGAAGATGTCTCCTTCAAGGCCTGCATCCTTCACGCGTTTGTCATTAAGCATAATGCCGTCTTTGGAAACCCAGTCCATCATGAATTGATGATCATCCATGACGTTCTGATCGTTACCGACATAAGTGATGTTGTTCTGGAGATCGCCGTTCAAATCCATGATGTGTTCGGAATGTCCGTTGGAGGCAGCGATGTCCGCACCGGCAAAGATGGTGAGAATGACATCGTTCGCAATGCCCCATACTTTGTCTTCGGGGTGGGTAGCTTTCTTCGCCATGTCAACCAGATCCGTCCAGGACCAGTCATTCTTAGGAGCGTCAATGCCATATTTATCGAGGATGTCTTTGTTGTAGAAGAAGATGAAGGTGTCGTTGCCGCGGGATAGACCGTATTGCTTGCCTTGATATTGGAAAGGCTCAAGGATCCCTTTGCTGAATTGATACTCTTTGTACTCCGGATCTTCTAAGTAAGGTGTCAGATCTTCTGCTAAGCCTTGCTGTACGACATCGACGAAGGTCGGATTCCAGAAAATATCGATCGGCGTGCCGGCTGCAATGCTTTGCGTTACGGCTTTAATCGTGTCTGCACCCGGAGCGTTAAAGAGCCATTTGACCGTAATCCATGGATATTTGGCTGTGAAGGCATCGGAGATTTTGTGCCATTCCGGGCTGTCTGCCGGAACCCAAGTGGAGATCGTAATCTCAACAGGTGTTTTATCTACTTCTTGGACGGGCTCAGCGGCTGCGTTGTCCGCTTCGTTGTTTGCTGCTGCGGTGTCATTCGAGGTTGATGCCGTGTTCGTGGTGTTGTCTTTCGTATTCGTAGCGGCATTCTTGGCTGCGTTATTATTGTTATTATTGCCGGAAGAACAGGCTGCGACAAGCATGATTAACGTGAAAGCGATTACAAAAGAAATTGGCTTCAATGCGCTTCGTTTAAACAAAGGAATTCCCCCTTGATCGAAATAAAATCATGACCGTACCCTGCCATTCATCTTTCGGGAAGCCGCGCTATTCACTTTTCACGTGCTCAAGTCAGCTTATTGCTGCATCACCTCTTACAAAAGTATACTTAAGTAAATTCATCTTATACCCAATACTACAACATACTTTTACATTATACAATATGTTATTTCAACAATTAAAGTATACTTTTATGTCGAAAATTCAGGTAAAGCTGTCTTCGCTTCGCCTGTACTCCCCCGTATGATCAATTGCGGCACAATTTCATCTCGCATCTGCTCGCTTTTCCGTTCGAACAGCAAAATTTGTGCCGCACGCCTGCCAAGCAGCAGCGTGTTCTGATTGATCGTCGTGAGGCTTGGGATCGTAAATTGACTGACCAGAATATCATCGTAGCCGATAATGCTGATGTCGTCCGGTACGATCAGCCCTCTTTTGCCCGCTGCCTTGATCGCACCGATTGCCTTGCTGTCGCTTGTCGCAAATATAGCCGTCGGCCGCTGCGCAAGCGACATCAGCTTGTTCAGTCCTTCGGCCCCCATCTGCTCTGACTCGCGCTCCCCATCGAGCACGCAAACCAATTCCAAATCAAAGGCCACGCGGTGCTGCGTAAGCGCCAATTTGTAGCCCTGCAGACGGAGTGCGAACTCCTGATTCATCTCAACCGGCGATTTGCCCGTCAAAATAATGCCAATGCGCTCATGCCCCAGCGACAGCAAATGCTCCGTTGCCAAATATCCGCCTACGAAATTGTCTACAATCACATAAGGAATCTGTAAATGAGGGTAGTAGAAATGCACGGTGACGAGTCGTTTGCCCTCATCCTTCCACCGTTTGAGCAGGTCAAGCGGCATTTCGTTCCCATTCTTCAGGTGGGGGTGCAAGATGATGCCGATATCATCGCCCTCAGGCATTTGAAATTCATCATCCATCCCCCAAATGTAGAAGGGAATGCCGTGCAGCTCGCACTCTTCCTTGATCCCGGTCAATAAATCCGAGAAGAAACGGTGGTGATAGGCGGAGGCAATTTCATTGTTATAGACAAAATAAATCTGACTAAGCTCCGCCCGCTGCGAACCGTTAAGGGCCGCACGTTCGATTTCCAGCTTCAGAAAGCTGCCTTTCCCGCGCGTACGGCTAATAATCCCTTCATTCGCCAGCTCCGCTAATGCTCTGCGCGAAGTAATCTCTGAGGTGTTGTACAAACGGGCGAGCTCGATCTGGGTCGGCAGCGGCTCATTGTGGCGAATTTTGCCCTCTGCGATCTGCCGCTTAAGATCCTCGATGATATGCTGATAGACATGTTTTCTTTTTCCACGCACGAACATTCCTCCCTACCTGACCCACATTCATGCCATGGAGTGCTCGGTTTCCTCCTGCGGGACAATGCGAAGCGGATAATTGGCAGCTGTATCGATCCGGTAGTTTGAAGGTACCTCGGCGGTGCCGGTAAGCCCGTCCGGACCGGTCTTCCACTTGATCGCGATGGTTTGGCCGCCCGGTAAAGGCAGAACCGCTTCCGCCTCATCGACCCCTTCATAAGGAGACTTCAGATGAATGACCCCGCTCCCCAGATCGGATAAATCTGCGCCAAATACGAGCTCATTGAGTAAGTACGCCGGCGATGCTCCCCAGCCATGGCAAGCGCTGACCGGAATGCCCTCTTGCAGATAGGTCGGTGTATGTCCTTGATAAGTGCTCGGAACGGTACAGGCCGGCATCTCCGCATCGAAGGTTTCCCACCAGGTCGTCGCTCCGCGGCTCAGCATCTCGCCCCAATAGCTGCGAATGAGAGACAGCGCTTGTTCTCGGCGTCCGACATTGCGCAGTACCTCGAGCACGATATGCTGGAAGAAAGGTCCTCTGACAGGCGGGAGTTGCTTAGTAAAGTAGTAGTCGTCCAGGAAACGGTTCGTCTCCTCTACCGTCATGATGCCGCACCATGCTGCCATGAAGTTCGTTTGCAGCGAATAATTGCCGGACAGGGAATTGCCGGACAAGCAATCCGCGAACAACCCTTTCTCTTCTACCCAAAGATGCGTACGAATCGCTTCCGCCAGGTTGAGCGCTTCGGCTTCCGCCTGCTCCGCCTTGCCATTCGCCCGATCCAGCTCGCGCATGATATCGGAGTAGGCTTTCAGCGCCTTGTAGCGCAGGAAGGAGATCGCGGCCACCTTGTCACGGCGGTCGATATCGTCCGTCCAATCGATAAAGCACCAATATCCGGGCCGATCTGCCCGCGCGAACAGTCCGGTATCGTCGCTTTGCTGTCTGAACCAGTCGATCAATCGGTCGGTAACCGGTTGAAGCTCGGCAAGCAGCGACGTATCGCCGGAGTAACGCCAATAATCATGTAAGCCGATTAGCCAATAGGCGCAGAAATCCGGCAGCAGCATACCGTTATGCTCCGGTCCGGTTCCCGGAATCGAGCCGTCCGCCAGCTGGATGCGGGCGCCTTGCAGCAAACATTTGCGCAGCAGCGCCGTGTCTGCGAAGTTGGCGTAGATGATTTTGCCCATGACCATGGAATCCACCACCCACAACGCCTTCTCGCGCCAAGGGCAATCCTCCGTATGATCGTGGGAGTTCATTCGTGTCGTATATAAACTCACCTCGTGGATTCGGTTCAGCACGTCATCCGAGCTGCCAAACTGTGTCTGTCTAGTGAATGGATAGCCGACTTTCTCGCTGCTAAGCGAAGTGACGGCGACAGGAACAGGAGTCGCCATGAACGTGAGCTTCAAGTAATGGAACACGCGTCTGCCGAATGGCCGTAGACGCTGGATGCCCCGTTTAAGCACGAAGGTGTCCACCTCCTGCAGCTCCAGCGACTCTCCATATGCGATTCGGATGACGCCGCCTTCCGGAGCGTCAACCTCGAGTACAGGTCTGCCGACCACAATGCGGCTGAAGTCGAATACAACAGCAGGCATGGAGCCTGGTTTTGAAGCGTCCGCTTGAAGCGCGGCGGGCGAGTTTGGTTCCGCAGCATCTTGCGTGTCCGCTGAGGCTAGGAGGGATTCCGGTCCCGTTATATTGCCGAGGTTTAGTTCTGTACGTATAATAGCGGAGGCTTGGCAAGCCTCGGTTGCGAGGAACGGGATTTCACGTGCAATCAGGCGCGGCCATGGACTGTTTGGGTCGCCGGCTTGAGCAAGCTCCTGCGAATCCGCCCATGCTGAATCGTCATATTGGGGCAACTGCCATTCATCCTCTTGCTGCGCCAGATAGATCTCTTTGAAGCCGCCCCATAAACTGATCCGTTCATTGGTTGTGCGGAAGCGAGGCGACAATCGGGATTTCCATGAACGGTCCGTAGCCGAGATGACGGTTACGGCCGCTGCATTTGTATCCTCGACCATGAGCTGTGCGATGAAGCCCGCTTCGCCTTGCATCTGGTTCGTTATAATGTTGGACTCGCCGAATTGGTAGCAAAGCACCGCAATCACATTATCGCCTGCTTGTAAATAACGACCGACTTCATAAGAGTCGAAATACTGATACTCCGGCGTACATGGCGAAGGCCCGCGTCCGACCCATTGTCCGTTGATCCAGAGATTGTACTCAAGCCTTGCCGACAAATGGAGCACCGGTTGTTGCGCAAGCTCCGATGGCTCAAGATGAATTACTTTACGGAAATCAACATATTGGTTTTTGCAATCGCCGCGCTGCTCCAGCCAAATCCAGTTCGCATCCCATCTCATAGCCGATCTCCTCTATGTCCAATTTGCTTAAACTGACAACCTAAGATGAGTTAAGTATATTATGCATTCTATATATTATCAATACGTATACATTATATTTTTAATGTATAAGAAAAAGAGCCATACTTATCACCTAATGATGATTAAGTACGACTCTTTGGCGTTTCGTGCTATGAAAATATAGGTTGCCTTATCGTTCGCGCAACGCTTCAATAGCTTCTTCATCGAGCTCAATGCCAAGACCCGGCGCTTGCGGCAGCAGCACTTCGCCGTCTTTAAACGTAAATAAGCCCGGCTTCTTAAGAATGCGATCGATATTCGCAACCGTTTCTTCCGGCGTAAGCGGCGGGAATATAAGCGCATACTCCAGCATGGAGCAAGAAGCGATGGAGGCTCCGACTTGCATCGTCGTCGTCCAGTCCAGACCACTCGTTCCATGAAGTATACATGGAACGCCGAAAGCTTCGGCGAGTATGCCAGCCTTCCGGCAAGGCCAAATTCCTCCGCTGATCGCTGCATCCGGCTGGAGGATATCGACGGCTTGATGGACTAAGTAATCTCTGAATATTGGCAGCTCTTGTGCGAATTCCCCGCCCGTAATCGGAATATCGACTTCCTCTGCCAGGCGACGGTAGGAGGCCAGATCATCGCGCGCGAATGGCTCCTCCAGCCAATTCGCATCGACCGCTTCCAAGCCGCGCGCAACCTGAAGCGCCTGCTCATAGGTCCAGATCCAGCCCGGCAGATGCGCGGTTCGATCCAGCATCAGCTCCACTTTATCGCGGCCGCCGATCCGTTTGCGCACCAGCTCCAGCACGCGCACATCATCCATCGGATCCGGCCGCCATGCGCGGATTTTAAACCGTTTATGGCCCATCTCATAATAACGAACGAGCTGCTCGGCTTGATCCTCGATGGCAATATGCGATTGATCGGATTCCCCCGGCCAAACGCAGGTCAAATAATAAGGCATCGTTTCTATGGCGCTGCCCAGCAGCGAGCGAACCGGGAGACCTGCCGCCTTGCCGGCAATATCCCACAGAGCGTGCTCGACAGACGGGCAGCCTGCAAGCGCGCCGCTTTGCAAATGCGCTTCGATGTCGAGCGGGCTCTTGCCGAGCAAACGCGGTTTCACCTGCTGCTCCAGCTTGCTCGCATCCGTTAACCGAAATCCGTAGCCGGTGATGCCTTGGTCGGTTTGGATCCGGGTTAGACCTACGCTCGTTACGCGAAGATCATCCGGCTGAGTTGGCGGCGGGGCTAATCGAACTGTAAACGTTTCGATATTCGTAATTCTCATCCTGGCTCACTCCAATTCATGATTATGAATGATAAGTATACTGTAGGCGGAATTATGTCAATTCAAAGTATACAGCGATAAAGCAGTCTTGTAAATTAACAATCACGCCTCGCTGTATGGACGATACCTGCTACCTTTCTTCCAAAGAGCGCTAATCCGCAACAAAAAACCTCTGTATCCACCTCGTAAGTGGACACAGAGGTCTCTTCCCAATCACGTCTAACGCATGAACTAGCTGCCCAACTCCATCTTTCGCGCACCGGTGCTTCGATGGTAGAGAATGAACGCAAACAAACCGACGAAGCCGAACAAACTTGCAGCATAGAGCAGCGAAGGGATGGGCAGCGTCTCCGACAAGGAAGTGCTGAGCAGCGGCCCGATACTTCCGCGGATCCCGAACAGCATAAGATGAAGGCCGAATACGACGGCCTCACGCCCCGGAGCCAGCCGGAACACGTAGGCCAGGAAGCCGATATCCCAGATCGCATCCCCAAGGCCTTGAATGCCGCTGCCAATCAGAACAGCCGGCAAATTGCCGAAGATCGCATACAGTATCGGTACGATCGCGAAAGCAGCTAATCCATAAGCAACCGTTTGTTTGGCCGACAGCTTATCGATCACACTGCCGACTACAAAGTAGGAAATGAGCAAACAGGTAAAATAAGTCGCGCGCGCATAGCCGATTTCCGTATTCGTAAGCTCCAGCCTATTGACTTGAATGATTTGATACAGCGGCTGAGCGATAATGTTACCGAAACCAGTAAACGTACAGGCAAGGAAGAAAATCGCCAGCTCGCGGTTCTGCTTGATGAGCTGCAGCTGTTCCTTCAATGAAGCACGCTTCGCGGCGTGCAGCCTGGAGGGGGCTTCCTTACGTGCTTTCACCTTCGAGAACACGAGAATGGAGATGACACCTGTAATAGAAGCAAACAACAGCGGCCCGGACGGCCCGGACGCATCTGTCCACTTGCCAATTAGGAATGCAGTCGGAATCATAATGATTCCCATGGCCACCCTCGTATTGCCCATCAGCTTCCCGCGATGCTCAGGCGGATACATGCGGACGACCATCGAAGCATAAGCCGGTGCCTGCACCCCCATCAGCATATGGAAGGATAACGCTGCGACGACATAAATGAAGGGTACGCCGAAAAAGGCCGGCAGAATGATCAATGCCCTTGCAATCAAATTCGGAATAATAATAAATGGCTTCGGATCCCCTGAACGTTCAATCCAGCTTGCCCACATCGGAGAAAGCAGCAATCCAATTGCCGGAGCCGCCGACAGCAGTCCAACCTGAATATTTGATGCTCCTTGCTGAATCGCCATCGGGATGTAAAACTGGTTGAATACAACATTAAAGAAACTAAACAACACCGAAGCTGTGGCATCAAAACGGAAATTATGCCAGGCTCGCGGGCCAAGCTGCAGCTGCAGTGTCGAGACTAGCGATTTTATGGCATTCATATGCTATCGTTACCCTTCATATTCGATCATTTTTCAGAGTATAGTATAACACTCCTGGCGTCTTTTGGCGTCTATTTTCCATTTTGACAAACCATCTTGCATGGGAGCATAATGAACGTTGAGAGATTACCAGATCAAGCTCGTGTTAGGAGGATTTCAACATGCCGCTTTGGCGCCTTAAACGGCTATTTCAGATGAGGCCGTTTATTTTTTTCACCCTTATTTTAGTCATCAAAACAACATTAGCATGGCTCGTCATCTTTGACGGAGGTCCATCCTGGACGCTGCTCGTCACAGAACTGCCATTCTTCTGGTTACTATTCTGCTTAATTGAATGGTTCGCCACCAAACGCAAACTGGCGTTGTATGTGACGGTCAATTTACTTGTCACCGCGATCTTGTTCGCCGTCATCATGTATTACAAATATTTTGGAATCATCGTGACCTACCATGCTCTCGAGCAGGTCAATCAGGTAACGGCCGTGAAGAGCAGCGTGTTTTCCCTGCTGGATCCTTACTATTTATTTATTTTTCTCGATATTTTTGTGTTTACCTTTCTGCTCATCAGACGATCGAAATTCCAGGGCTGGAAAACCTTCAGTCAAATCCCGCTTAGCCGGTCTGTGATTTCGCTTGTTTTCATTATTTCGCTCGCGTTGTGCCTCTTCAATATATTGCCCAATCGTGCAAGCATGAATGAAATTGTGAAAGCAGAAGAAATGGGCATTCTCAATTACGAGATCTATACGATTTTCGCGGAAGACAACACGCCGAATACGCCGATGAAAGAGATTACCCGTGAGCTCATCGATGAAACGAAAGGCATAACGGAGCCCGCAGCACCTAAATACGCAAACATTGCAAAAGGCAAAAATCTCATCATTTTACAAATGGAGTCCCTGCAGAACTTCTTAATTGGACTCAAAATCGACGGACAAGAAATTACGCCAAATATGAATAAACTCGCTCGCGAGCATATGTATTTCCCGAACTTCTACCAGCAGGTCGGCCAAGGCAACACCTCCGATGCCGAATTCGTCGTGAATACATCGTTCTATGTTCCGCCGCGCGGCGCTGCAACAATGGCTTACAGCGACAAGGAATTGCCAAGCCTTCCTAGAATCTTGGATCAGAACGGCTACCAGAATGCTACCTTCCATACGAATGTCGTGGAATTCTGGAACCGAATCGGACTTTATAAAGCACTTGGTTTTGACAAATACTATGATCAATCGTTCTTCGGCAAAGAAGACATGGTCTTCTTCGGTCCTTCCGACGAGGTGCTGTACAAGAAAACGGCCGAACAGCTTGATAAAATGCAGCAAGCCGGCAAACCGTTCTATGCGCAGATTATTTCCATGTCATCGCATCACCCCTTCACCATTCCCGAGGCGAAGTACAAGATGAAACTGCCGGAACGATATGAAGGAACATTCGTTGGCGATTATATCCGTGCCCAGAATTACGCCGACTATGCGCTTGGGTTGTTCGTGGACGATCTGAAGGCGCGCGGGATCTGGGATAACAGTGTATTCGTCACTTACGGCGATCATCTTGGTTTGCCGGTCTACTCGTTAGACAATGACGACAAGAAGCTGATGCGCGAAATCTATGGCCATGAATACGGATTTACCGACATGATTAACATTCCGCTAGTTATCTCTGCTCCTGGTATATCCGCACCGGAGAAGCTGCCGCAAATCGGCGGTCAATCGGATATTATGCCTACGGTTGCGAACTTGCTTGGCATTTCATTAGCCGATCACATTCATTTCGGTCAAGATTTGCTCAATCAAACGTCGAACATTTTGCCTGAGCGTTATTACTTGCCGTCCGGATCGATGATTAACGATCAAGAGTTATTCATCCCGGGGACGGCCTACAATGACGGCACGCATTATCCGCTGCATGGCAGCGTTCAGAAGGGATCAACCGTAACCGAGGATCAATACGATCGGGCGCTGAAGCTGCTTCATCTATCAGACAGCTATGTGAGCCAGCTGCCGCCGGTGAAACCTTAACTAACGTACTACAAGCATGTATGTATGCAAAAAAAAGCACTCTTCTCGCTAGCAGGCCATTACGCCGCTATTGAGGAGAGTGCTTTTTTCGGTGATCGATCAGTTCATCTGACCAAACAGACCGTATTTGATTTCGCAAACGGTGCCGCGACCCGATTTACTCGTGAATAGAATTTGCCCGCCCATTACCTTGACGAGGCTGACAACGACCATCAGACCAAGCCCTGTGCCTTTCTCCTTCGTGGTGAAGAACGGCATCCCGATTCGACTCAACTGCAATTTACTCATGCCCACACCGGTATCGGAAATTTGAATGCATACCTTCCCATTCTCAATCCGAGTCGAAATCGTCAACACGCCGCCTCCCGGCATCGCTTCAATCGCGTTCTTCATCAGGTTTAACAGACACTGCTGGAACTTCTTCGGCTCCCCCATAATGTAGAACGCTTGCTCTTGCTGATGCACAATTCGGATTTCAATGCTGGACATCACAGACAGCGGAGCTATCCATGGTATAAGTCCCTCAATCTCCGCGATGACATGTATGGGTCTTGCTTCTTCAATTGTCGGTTTCGCATAATTCAAGTAATCCGTTATGATCGCGTTCGCATGCTCGACTCCCTCCATGGCATGCAACCGATACCGTTCCATGGATTCGCTGTTAACGCCGGGCTTCGCCATCATTTGGAGAAATCCTTGTGTCGTCGTAAGCGGATTGCGGATTTCATGCGAAATCGATGCGGCCAGCTCACCGATCATGTGGTACTTCTCCGCTTTGTAGAGCTCCTCTTGCAGATTTTCCTGATTCCGTACTTTATAGCAGGTTAGGCTTACGATAACGGCAGAAATCATTGTACCCAGGAATAAGACTGCCATGTGAGCCGCATTCAGCTTATCATTGTCCGTATATACCATAAGGAAAACTGCGAAATGAATGAGCATAAAGAGCAGGACATAGCCCGTTGTCCGTAAAAGCTCGCTCTTCCATAACATCCGGTAATGGAACCATAGTCCCAGCAGTAACAATACGATGTTGCTGGCCAGATTCGCCTCCAGATCCGTACCCACAAGGAAGTTACCGCATAACGTAACTGTCGCACAAATGAGTATGCCGGGTATGGCCCCTTCGAACACCGACGCCATCATAATCCCGATCGGCATGAGATGAAGCGAATAAACAAGCGGATCTGTAGGCTCGATGATTTGATAAAAAGCGGACAGCACCGCCAGGATGACAGCGATCATCTGCTTTCTTCGCCGAGCCGACAGCATGGCCCTTGGGCTTATAAACAGAAAGGTACAAGATGCTAATATATAGAGCAAACCATGAAATTCATAAACTAGGATGGCGGACATGGATATCAAACACGACTCCCTTTAGTAGGATCGACCGTTAAATAGTAGAAAATAACCATTTTCACCTACATAACTATAACATATAGTTATATGTTTAATCTCCATTTTTGGGAAAGCTGTTCAATTATGGTTCCAGCCATTTTGTGTAAAGTTCATTGAGCTGCTCTTGTACTTGCTCTCGTTCACGCCAGCGCTGCGCGAGTTCATCTACTCCAAGCTGCTCTGATTGCTCGTTTAGCTCCGTGTCCATCTCAGCCAGCCGGGCTTCGAACTCGCTGATCTTCTGCTCCAGCTTCATTGCATTGGGCTGCTGCACGGCGGGTTTGGCTACCTCCGCCTCCAGTGCTAGAATTCGCTTTACCGGAGCTGTTTCTTTCGCTTTCACAGGCTGCAAGGTTTCATCCGCACGAAGCTGCTTGCGCTTCTCGGCATATTCATCGTAAGCGCCGAGGTACACCGTCAGCTTAGCCCGATCGAGCTCCCAAACCTTATTCGCCAATCGATTAATAAAGTAACGGTCATGCGAAATCGCGAGAATTGTACCCGGGTAGTCTTCCAGCGCTTCCTCAAGCGCTTCTCTGGAGGCGATGTCCATATGATTGGTCGGTTCATCCAGGAGCAGCAGGTTCGGCTTCTTCAGGATGAGCAGCGCGAGCCGCAGACGCGTCCATTCGCCCCCCGACAGCTGACTGACGCTCTTGAACACATCTCCTTGCGTGAATAGATAGCGCGCCAAATGTGAGCGGGCTTCCCCCTCCTCCATCCCCGCAGCCTCGCGGAAATAAGCGAGCACATTCTTCTTATCATCCGCAGGATACTGCTGCTGAGCCAAATATCCGATATCCACGCGTGCTCCGATGTCGATCGTCCCGCGGTCTGGCATTTCCGTTCCGAGAATCAGCTTGAACAAGGTTGTTTTGCCCGTTCCGTTAGGACCAAGCAGCATAATCTTCTCGCCATAGTGAAGCATCCCATCGACCTCATGCAACAGTTTGCGGTCACCGTAGCTCTTGCTTAGGCCCTGAAACTCAACGACCCGTTTCCCTGAGCGGTCTGCCAGCTGAAGCTGAAACTCCGCCCCTTTGGGATCAAGTACAGGACGTTTCACCTTCTCCATCCGATCCAGTGCCTTCTGCATAGAAGCAGCTCTGCGGAAAAACTTCTCGTTGCCGCCAACTCTCCCCCACTCATGCAGCTGTTTGATCGTCTCTTTCATCTTCTTTATGACCTTCTGCTGCTCTTGGTACTCGGCAAACTGCTGCAGCAGCTGCTCTTCCTTCTCCTTCACATAGCCGCTGTAGTTGCTATGGTAAGTTACTGCTTCACCGTCTTCGATATCGATGATTTTCGTCACGACATGATCGAGGAACATCCGGTCATGCGAAACGATCAAGCAAGAACCGTCATAACCGTTCAGGAAGGATTCCAGCCACTGCACGCCTTGCAGATCCAGATGATTAGTCGGTTCATCCAATAGAAGCAGCTCCGGCTTGCTGATGAGCTGCGCCGCGAGGCCGATCTTCGTCTTCTCTCCTCCTGATAAGGTGCCGTAACGCCTTTCATACATCTCGCGCGGAATCAGCAGCCCTGTCGTGACCGTATCGATCTTCGCATCTAACTCATAGCCGCCTTCCATCTGAAACCGCTCCTGAAGCACAGAATACTCGCGCAGCAGTTGCTCCAGACGCTTATCTCCCGTGCCCGGATCGGACATTTCCAGCTCCAGCTTCGTCATTTGGGCTTTGCACGCCAGAAGCTCGGCATATCCTGATGCCAGCACATCGTAAACCGAGCCATCATCCCAAGCTGCCGGAATTTGCGCCAAATATCCGATTTTCGTATCCTTGCGAATCGTGAGCTGCCCTTCATCTGGTTTAGACAGCTTCGCAATGAGCGAGATCAGCGTTGATTTACCGCTTCCGTTGCGGCCGACCAGTCCTACCCGCTCCCCTTCGTGAATTTCAAATGAAACATCTTCAAGTACAAGCGTCGCACCGTAATATTTCTTTATATGTTGACCATTAACTACTATCATATGGAATCCTCCTAATTATTTCGGAAGATCGCCCCCAGTTGAAACCAACAAAAAAAGAGCCGCAGGAAAATGCCCTGCGACTCTTCGGTCTTTACCGATCGAGGTCTAAGGTAGGCGTCTTCGCTTGAGTGATGGTGCCGTATCGGCAAATTTGGACAGACTTCTCCCGTTAGGTCCAAATGCATGCACGATGCCAGCCATTGCAATCGGCAGCTGGCTAATACGGTTGTTCACCATTTCTGAATTCATCCTACCTTACACCTCCTTCCTAATATTTATCTAACAATAACACAGATCACAGCCGTGCCGCAAGAAGGCTAAGATGAAATGGGCGATCATCGTGATTATGCGGTGTAGTAAGGTTCTAATGCAAAAAACGCTCATATCACTGTCCGCCCTCCCATACATATAGCTATGAAGCACACTCGCATTACAAGGGGGAAGCGAAATTGCACCAGGATGAGATCAAAGCATTAGAGCGAGCTATTGACGAGATCACGGAGATTGCACAGGGATTTGGCCTCGATTTCTACCCGATGCGGTATGAAATATGCCCGGCTGATATTATTTATACATTCGGCGCTTACGGCATGCCTACCCGGTTCAGCCATTGGAGCTTTGGGAAAACGTTTAATAAAATGAAGATGCAGTATGATTTTGGCCTGAGCAAAATCTACGAGCTTGTTATTAACTCCAACCCTTGCTATGCCTTTCTGCTGGATGGCAACTCACTCATACAGAATAAGCTGATCGTTGCGCATGTACTCGCACACTGCGACTTCTTCAAGAACAATGCGCGCTTCAGCGCTACGAACCGGAATATGGTGGAAAGCATGTCCGCCACGGCCGAACGTGTGAGTCAATACGAGATGGAGTATGGAACCGATGCCGTTGAGAAATTTATCGACGCCGTCCTGGCTATTCAAGAACATGTCGACTCCACGATTATCCGGCCGTATAAGCTGGATAAAACCCATTACATCGAGCTGCTCAACAAGGCTAATCAAGTAGACAAGGTCGCGCGCCCATCGCAATATGACGATCTATGGACGCTTGATGCAGAAGTACAAGCGGAGCAAGCGAGCCTCAAGGCAGCCAATAATGAACCGAAACGTTTCCCTCCTCAGCCGGAGAAGGATCTGATCTGGTTCATCGAGGAATACTCGCCGAATTTGCAGGATTGGCAGCGCGACATCATGTCCATGCTGCGCGATGAGATGCTCTATTTCTGGCCGCAAATCGAAACGAAAATCATGAACGAAGGCTGGGCCTCCTACTGGCATCAGCGGATCATCCGCGAGCTTGACTTAACGAGCGAGGAAACCATCGAATTTGCCATGCTAAACTCCTCCGTCGTGCAGCCGTCGAGACACTCGCTTAATCCGTACTACCTGGGGCTTAAGATCTTCGAGGATATCGAGCGACGCTGGGATAATCCGACCAAGGAGGAGCAGGATCGCTTCGGACGCAAGCCGGGTCTTGGGCGGGATAAAATCTTCGAGGTGCGGGAGTTCGACTCCGACATTTCATTCCTGCGTAATTATTTGACGAAGAAACTGGTCGGCGATCTGGATCTCTACGTCTTCGAGAAGAAAGGCGCGGAATGGAAAATCACCGACAAAGCATGGGAGTCCGTCCGCGACCAGCTTGTGACATCCCGGGTTAACGGCGGCTTTCCGAGCCTCGTCGTAACCGACGGCGACTTTAACCGTGTCGGCGAGCTTTTCCTGTTCCATCAGTATGAAGGGGTCGAGCTGGATTTGAAATACGTGGAGCGCACGCTCCCTCACGTCGTTCAGCTGTGGGGCAAATCCGTTCACCTCGAGACGATCGTCGAGGACAAACGAATCGTGTTTAGCTGCGACGGCAAGAAAACGAGCCGGAAATTCATTTAGTATAAAGCAAAATAAAAAAATCGCATTCCCGAGCAGCCACCAAAGCGACTGCGGGAATGCGATTTTTTGGATTGAACTTAGAATGCCACTTCTAACGAACCCAGGAGGGTTCGCCACCACCTGCTCAGCATCCCGATCACTAGGCCTCGACCTTCCTCACATCTACCTTCACTTCCAAATTCGCTTCGCTCGTTCCCCGATAAACGCCTTTCACAGGGACAATATCCTTATAATCCCGGCCATGGCCGAGTTTCACATATCGTTCGCCGACCAGCGCATCGTTGGTCGGGTCAAACCCGCACCAGCCAAGACCCGGCGCATACGCCTCTACCCAAGCATGAGAAGCCTGCTCGAAGTCCGCGTTGCCCCCTCGCAGGTCACCGACAAAATGATAGCCGCTCACATAACGAGCCGGAACCCCTTTCGAGCGGCAAGCCGCAATCATCAGATGCGCAAAATCCTGACAGACTCCGCGACGTCTGCGCATCATCTCGCCTGCAATCGTGTGCACATTGGTCGCTTCCGGATCGTATACAAACTCGTTGCGTATCCGATTGGAGACATAGGACAACCAGCTGTACACACCCTGCTCTTTCTCATTCGGATCACTTAGCTGCGGCGTTTCCGCGAATGCCGCAACCTCCGGCGTAATGCCTGTATACTCCGTGGGCAGCAAATATTCGGCAAACCGGTTCATCGCACCGTCCGTCGCCAGCCAATCCCATGCTTGCTTTGGCGTCATGCCTTCCTGGCCCTCAATCGGTTTAACGGCTTCCTTCGTGACGACCGTCATCTGCGTGCGAATGATCAACTTGCGATGCTGATCATTGACGGAGAAGGCGTGAACGCGATTGCCGAAATAATCATCATAGCTGAAGAGCGGCGCATTCGGCTCCACCGAAATGGAATGCTGATAGCACGATTGCTGCTCATTCGTAAATGGCGTCAGCCGGATTTCATTGACACTGTCCATAACCGGATTCATATACGAATATTGGGTTGTGTGCGTGATGCAAAGCTTCATGCGCTGACCTCCCCCATACGAAAAAAGGTATGAGCAAACGACACCCCCAGCTGTCCCGCAGCTTGGAGCAAATGTCCCGTTACCCGCCCTTCCTCATCCCGCTGCAAATCCTCCCGCTCCAAGCAGGCAAGCTCCGCTTTCAGCTTCACCACTTGCCGGATGATTCGATCATGGGCCGTACGAAGCTGCTTCTCCTGCAGTTGAATCCCGCGCAAATGCTCATCGAGCGCATGCAGCGAGTAATGAACGGAACGCGGGAACACTTCATTAAGTATCAGAAACTCCATAATCGCTTCCTGCGAGAAACCATCCGCATAATAGCGACGGAACGTTTGGTACCCGCTAACGGAACGCAGCACGGCTTGCAGGAATGGATATACATCATTGCCGCCTTCCATATCAGAAGGCAGCATCGTTCTGGACGTAATCGCGGATTGCATAATACGAAGCGTATTCTCTGTCCGCTCTAAGTAGCGGCCGCATTCTATGAAATGAAATTCGTTCTCGCGCGGCATGACCGACTGCGTTATGCCTTGGAAGAGCGCCGTCCATTCTTTAATTTTGCCAAAAAATTGATGAGGCGACTCACGGGTCCAATCCCCTGCCTGCTTCTCGCGAAGCCACAGATAGAAGCCGTTCGTCACATCCCATAGCTCGCTAGGCAGCTTCTCCCGAAGCGTCCTCACATTATCCCGCGCATGATTGACGCATGTAACGAGGGAATTCGCATTGTCGCGATCTAGGGTGATGTAGAGCACAACGTCTTGCTCCGTGTAAGTACCGTACTGCGATTCGTAAGCGGCTCTGCTGCCGAGTGCATCGACGATCCGCCCCCATTTGCACAGCGATTGGGCTTTCTCGCCGGGTTCGCCTTTCGGTATCGTATGCGAGTCATCTGACTGAAGGTGATAGTGAACATCGATTAGCCGAGCATGGTTCTCCGCCCGTTCCATGTACCGCCCGATCCAAAACAAAGCTTCCGCATTCCGGTTCAGCATCGTCCATCCCTCCGCTTCCTATAATCGTTACCGACTAAGCACCCACGTATCTTTCACGCCGCCGCCCTGCGAAGAGTTCACGACTAGAGAGCCTTCCTGAAGCGCAACACGAGTCAGTCCGCCCGGAATAACATGGGTTTGCGCGCCCATGAGCACGAATACGCGTAAATCAATATGGCGCGGCTGCATAGCCCCTCCGAGCATCACCGGCGCCCGCGACAGGTTCATCGTTGTTTGAGCGATGTAGCGGCCCGGATCGCGGCGGATGGCATCCGCGAAGGCGTTGATCTCCTTCGTGGAAGCAGCAGGACCAATAAGCATCCCGTAGCCGCCGGAGAGCGAGGTCTCCTTGACTACGAGCTGATCCAAATTATCGAGCACATACTCCCGTTCTTCCTTGCGCGACAAAATGTAAGTAGGTACGTTATGCAGAATGGGTTCCTCGCCTAAATAGTAACGAACCATATCCGGCACATACGCATAGACCGCTTTATCGTCCGCTACGCCTGTGCCCGGCGCGTTGGCGATCGCTACGTTGCCTGCACGATAAGCATTCATGAGACCCGGCACACCGAGCAGCGAATCTGCTTGGAAGGCTAACGGATCCAAATACTCATCATCAAGTCTTCTGTAGATCACATCTACCTGACGCAAGCCGCGCAGATCACGCAAATAGATTTTGTGATCCTTGTACACCAAATCGCGGCCTTCCACCAGATGGATGCCCATCTGCTGAGCCAGAAACGCATGCTCGAAGTAGGCGGAATTGTAAGCCCCTGGTGTCAGAAGCACGATTAGCGGGTTCTGCTTCCCCGATGGCGCCAAGCTGCGAAGCGAACTTAAGAAGACATTCAAGCTGCGCTCAATATCCGCCACTTTGCTGTTCAAGTATAAATCGGGGAACAGCTCACTCATTAAGCTTCTCCCTTTATACAAGTAGGAAAACCCGGACGGTGTACGAAGATTATCCTCCAGTACAAAGTAGCGGCCCTTCTCGTCCTTAATTAAATCTATGCCGGATGCGGTCATATAGACATTTTGCGGGACCTGCAGCCCTGCCATCTCCGGTCGGAAATATTTATTGCTAATGATCATTTGTCTAGGGATGATGCCGTCATTGACGATGCGCTGCTCATGATAGACGTCGTGGATAAAGGCGTTCAATGCCTTAACACGCTGTTTCATGCCGCGTTCAAGGCTTTCCCATTCATGCTTCGGAATAATGCGCGGAATATAGTCAAAGGGAATCGTTCGCTCCAGCGGCTCGTTCTGATTCTGGGTGTAGAGCGTAAACGTGATTCCTTCCTCCAGCATCCGCTGCTGAATTGTCGTGTGGCGCGCTGTTAGCTCCGGCGGTTTCATACGGGCGAACGTTCGATGAACACTTTCATAATGCGGACGTACATTAAGATCTTTATCGAACATCTCGTCGTAGAAAGATTGTGAATCGTAAGGATCGAATTGCGATTTCATCGCCATCGACATGTCAACCGCCTCCAAAGCCATCAGTGTCACTATCATGTCAGTTTTTGCACTATCTTGTCTATCTCTTCGAGCTAATACCTGGATTATATTACCTAGATCATACTCAATGGCAACATCAGTGTCAACTTATATAACACATAAAAGGCCCGAAAAAGCAGCCTTTACAGTAATTTAAGGAATATTTTTGTTAGGTTGCGCTTACATGCCCTCCTACCACATTACGCAGCGGAAGTGCTGTAGGTTACCTCTTCATTTTCTCGAATAATCAGGTGCTTTACTTTGTCGACGTTCGCTCCTGACACAGTGGCATATAAGCCTGCCCCGCTGCCTGCTGAATCGTCGAAATAAACATTGCGATCGACCGGACTGTAGCATACCGCCGCCGCCATGTTAACAACAACGTTGCGATCGAGTCGCTCGTAACCGAATGGGCCGAATACGAACGCCACTTGCTCCATTGTTTGCGGGTACCGATAGCTTTCTCCGCTCTTCGTTACAAATTGTGCCCCTTTCGGGGTTTGCGACACGAAGCATATCTTCTCCATCGGAATCCACTCACTTTCCCCGTTCTTGTTCAGCAGCAACAACTGCATGTCCAACACTCCCTCTAGATAAAATAAGAACTGATGTTCTTATTTTATCAGATGATTGGTTGGCATGTACACCATCCGGATGCTTGTCCCTCCCTAATCGAAGAAGGGCCGCAGAACGCAACTTTCGCGTCCTGCGGCTTCATCACTCTCCTATTATCGGTTAAGCAGACTTCCTACGTAGCGCAGCAGCTCGTTGGCACAGACCGGGCAGTATCCATGCTCATCAATCAACCGCTTCGTTACTTCATTAATACGCTTGAGCTGTTTCTCGTCCGGTGTCTTGGTCGAGGTCGTAATTTTGACGATATCCTTCAAATCTGTAAACAGCTTTTTCTCGATCGCTTCGCGCAGCCGTTCATGGCTGTAATAATCGAATTTCTTGCCTTTACGCGAGTACGAGGAGATCCGAATCAATATCTCTTCACGGAACGCTTTCTTCGCATTCTCGGATACCCCGATTTGCTCCTCGATCGAACGCATCAGCCGCTCATCCGGATCCATCTCTTCGCCTGTAAGCGGGTCTTTGATCTTCGCCCAGTTGCAGTACGATTCGATGTTATCGAGGTAATTCTCAAACAAAGTTCTAGCGGACTCTTCGAAGGAGTAAACGAACGCCTTCTGTATTTCTTTCTTGGCGAGTCCGTCATATTCTTTCCTGGCTGTGGAAATAAAATTTAAGTATCGCTCCCGCTCTTCCTTCGTGATCGAAGGATGCTGATCAAGTCCGTCTTTCAATGCGCGCAGCACATCAAGGGCATTGATACATTGCAGGTCCTGCTTTATGAGCGCACTCGAAATCCGATTGATGACGTACCGCGGGTCAATACCCGACATGCCTTCTTCGATGTATTCCGACTGCATTTCCTTCAGATCCGCTTCCTTGTAGCCTTCGATCTCCTCGCCGTCATACATGCGCATTTTCTTAACGAGGTCCATCCCTTGCTTCTTCGTTTCTTTCAGACGAGTCAAGATGGAGAAGATTGCCGCTGAGCGCAGCGAGTGCGGCGCGATATGAATGTGCTTCATATCGCTTTGGCCGATAAGCTTCTTGTAAATCTTCTCTTCCTCCGACACCTTCAGGTTGTAAGGAATCGGCATAACGATCATCCGCGATTGCAGCGCCTCATTCTTCTTGTTGGCAATAAAAGACTTATACTCCGTTTCGTTCGTATGCGCGATGATAAGCTCATCCGCCGAGATCAAGGCGAATCGACCGGCTTTGAAGTTGCCCTCTTGGGTTAGTGACAGCAAATTCCAGAGGAACTTCTCATCGCATTTGAGCATCTCTTGGAACTCCATCAGACCGCGGTTCGCTTTATTCAGCTCGCCGTCGAACCGGTATGCACGCGGATCGGATTCCGAACCAAACTCCGTAATCGTTGAGAAATCGATGCTTCCTGTCAAATCGGCAATATCCTGAGATTTCGGATCGGATGGACTGAATGTTCCGATACCGATACGGCTCTCTTCCGAAATCAATACGCGTTCAACTTGAACATTCTCAATATCGCCGCCATATTCGGTTCTTACTCTCATTTGGCAGGACGGGCACAGATTGCCCTCGATTCGGACACCAAGCTCTCGCTCCGCTTCAGGCCGCAGTTCGTTTGGAATGAGATGCAGCGGATCCTCATGCATCGGGCAGCCTTTAATCGCGTAGACAGCCCCTCGTTCTGTTCTGGAGAACTGTTCGAGGCCTCGCTTGAGCATCGTAACAATGGTGGATTTGCCGCCGCTGACAGGTCCCATAAGCAGCAAAATCCGTTTCCTCACATCAAGCCGCCGGGCTGATGAATGGAAGTATTCCTCTACAAGCTTCTCAACGGCACGGTCCAAGCCGAATATTTCTTGTTCGAAAAACTTGTATTTCTTCGCAGTGCCGCCATCATCCACAACCCCGAATGACTCAATCATCTCATAAACTCGAGCATGCGCAGTCATGGCCGGAGTAGGATCTCGCTTCAGCAGGTCGATGTAGTCCTTGAACGATCCATTCCAAGCAAGTTTTTCGCTTTCCGCCTTATACGCCGAAATCCGTTTCAAAATATCCATGCCGTAACCTCCTATAAGCTTTGCGATTGCAAAACTCATTTCGTAAGCCTATACTCCGACCAGCCTGATGCCACATTCTAGAACGCCTCATGCATGCGGGTAATATTTATCCAGCCATCTAAAGCTGCCCGGCATTTTTTATTGAAGTATTACATTCCTATGCGCTTTCGCAAGGGAAGTTGCCCTATTTTTTAAACAAGATTCCGCCAAAATCCGCACTCCGCAGACACTAATATTACAAAATGTTAATTCCGTTAAAACGAGCACCTGCCCGTCTCTATTGGGCAAAAAGCTATACGTACGAAGACTTGCCTCCTCCGTTCGCGCTCCATTAAAGCCATGTCGAATAGAGACGAATCCGACAAATTTCTGGCGTGTCCGACACGAATAAAGTTGTGACACCAGATGTAACCTCTAATTAATGACTTAAGGGGACGTCCAGAATGTGCTATAATCGTGAACAGACTACCCTCCATGGAATCGAGGCGATGAATTGGCTGTCAAACACGAAACCGAGCTGTATCCGCCAATCAAGTCTTATTTCGAGAAACAAGGCTTTGAGGTAAAGAGCGAAATCATGCACTGCGATCTCGTCGCCATTCATCCGGATACGAATGAAACCATATTGGTGGAAATGAAGAAAACCTTTAATCTTGCGCTTCTGCTCCAAGGGATCGAGAGGCTGCGATTAAACAGCCATGTTATTCTCGCCGTTGAACGCAACCGCAAGAAGGTTGGTGCGCATAATCAGCGCTTCGGCGATTTAACCGAGCTATGCCGAATGCTCGGCATCGGCTTGATGACCGTAACCTTCTTCAAGACCAAATCACCGGTACTGGAGATGCTCTGTCAACCCGGCGAGCCGCCCGTGCGCGGACAAAGGCGTGCCCGTCAAGCGAGATTGCTCACCGAATTTCGCGAACGCAGCGGCGACTACAATACCGGCGGCAGCAACAACCGTAAGCTCGTCACCGCGTATCGGGAGAAGGCCCTTCGCGTGGCTTGGGCCCTTCAACAGCACGGCGAGTTGTCCCCTCGCGCAGCCTCGGAGCTGACCGGAATACCGCGAGCCAACCATTTTCTTCAGAAGGATTACTACGGCTGGTTTGAACGAATACGGCGTGGGCATTATAGCCTGAAACCGGACGGAGCAGCCGCACTAAAGCAGTACAACCATATTATTGAAGCTTGGCTGCAGCAGAAGCCCGCACAAGAGCTAAACACCGCAATCATTCCTAGAAACAAATGATCAAAGGAGACTGGATACTGATGAGCGAAACGAACAACTATAGGGTCATTGGCAATGTAGAAGATTTCCCGGAATTTCCGGCACATGTTAAGTTGAACAACCAGCCTTTTTATATTGTTGAAGCCCCTCGCAAAGAAGATGAGGAACAGCGCTATAACTTGATTTCGGCCATTTGCCCGCACGCTGGCGGCATTGTCAGACCGCATCTAAATGAGCTTATTTGCCCGCTGCACTACTGGTGCTTCGATAAAGCGACAGGCGAATCCACGAACATTCCGGGAGAGCAGCTGGATTGCTCGCCACTCGAAGTTCGGGACGGCCAGTTCCTGCTTCAAGCCTAACGAAAACAAACAAAAGAAGCCCGGAATCCTCGATGTGAGGACTCCGGGCTTCTCTCTTATAGAACGTCATGGACTAACGGCGAGCCAGAAACTCATTCAATGCTTCAGCGAAACGCGCGATACCGGTCGCCATTCGCTCGCCTTGTGTATACGTAAAGTTCAAACGAGCTGTGTTACGTGCAGGTTCTGCGGCATAGAAGGATGCGCCGGGAACGAAAGCAACATTCTTCTTCACAGCTGCGCGAAGCAGTGCCTCGGCATCCAATCCATCAGGGAGCTCCAGCCAGAGGAACATGCCGCCTTTAGGCTCGATCCATTTCACATCGCTCCAGCCCTGCTGCGTAAGCAGTTTCTGCATTTGCTGCATACGATCGCCATAAGCCTGTCTGATCACTTGAATATGGTCATCCAACGAGAAATGCCGGAGCAGCTGATCCAGCGTCTGCTGATCCAGTGAACTGGAGTGCAGATCCGCCGCTTGTTTCGCTTTCGCCATCATCGAGATCACGTTGCGATTGCCGATTGCCCAGCCCGAACGGAGTGCAGGTGCGACTGTTTTGGAGAACGTGCTTGTATATAGGACATGGCCGCCATCCGCCTTGTTATCAAGCGAGAACAAGGTCGGATAGTCGGCATTGATATCAAATTTAATATCGCCGTATGGATCATCCTCCAAGATAGGGACACCGTAACGATGGCTTAATTCAAGCAGCCCTTTGCGGCGTTCCATACTCCATACTCGTCCTGTTGGATTACCGAATGTAGGTACCACATAGATCAATCTTGGCTTATGCTGCTTGATGAGACGCTCGGCATCCGCTATGATCATGCCATCTTTATCGCTGGCCACCGGAACAACGTCCAAGCCGCTCAAGTTAAACACTTGCAAGCTGGCCAAATAAGTCGGATTCTCCACCAAGACGATATCGCCCGGCTCCATCAGAACGCGAGTAATCAAATCAATGGCTTGCTGCGAGCCGGTCGTCATGATCATTTCATCAGGCTCTACGTGCATGCCTTTCTGTGCCATGCGAGCACAAAGCTGCTCACGAAGCGGCATGAATCCTTCCGTAAGTCCATATTGCAGCGTGTTCTTACCGGAACGGAATACGCGATCTGATGCCTCTCTGACCGCATCGATCGGAAACAACTCTTCGGCTGGCAAACCGCCTGCGAACGAAATAATCTCTTTCCCTTGCGTAAGCTTCAATATGTCGCGAACAGCAGATGATTGCAGCCGTTCGACATGATTCGAAAACCGGTATTCCACGTTCATTCCTCCCCATTTCCTTTATCACACATTTTACGCGCAATTGGTGATGGGAGCAACTAGAAGAACGCGATAAAACGCACGGTTTTGCACACTTTTCTCCAATAGGTTACAGCGTTCACCAATGTGTTGCATTTTATGTCTGAAGCGAATTTGCTGTAACAACATGTTCACAACTTTGTTCGTTTTCTTTTTGCATGCCGTTGGGTATAATGAATTGTATGTATGTACTGGCAGCATAGGAGGGAATACGAATGACCATTAATTTTCTTATCGTCCTCACTGTCTCGGCCTTGTTCCTGATCGCCATGTGTACGGCGTCATACAATGACGACAAGACTAAAGGCTTGTAATGCAATAGGACCAAGCAAAAAAGAAGCTTTCAGCGATTGGCATCAATCGTCGAGAGCTTCTTTTTTAATGCGAAAATGGAGTTCTACACCGAGTTATCCCCGACGCAGACCCGCCATTTCTGTCATACATCCCCCACACAGGTAACGCTCTTTAAACTCGCGTACACCATCAAGTGTGCCACAAAACACACAACGAGGACGATAACGTTCCAAAATGATATGGTCACCCTGGACAAGAATCTCCACGGGGTCTCCTTCATTCATTTGGTATCTTTTACGTAGCGATTTTGGCAATACGATACGCCCTAATTGATCCACTTTACGTACAACACCGGCCGGTTTCACAAATTCACATCTCCTGTAGTCGCATTTTGCAAGTTAACGTCATATGACAGTTTGCTCACTACTAGGTTCGATAATGGCCGGTTAATTCCTGCAATTATTTCGATTTTCTTAGTATTCTGCAATAATAAACAGCTTTCAAGCAAAGCAAGTTAGCTTAAACCAACAAATCCATTTTGCCGAAACGCTTCAAAGACAACAATTGCGGCAGAATTCGATAAATTCAGCGATCTCACCTTATCGGTCATCGGTACGCGAATGCAGGTATCCGGATGCGCATCCAGCACATCTTGCGGCAGCCCTTTGGTCTCTTTCCCAAACACGAAGAAATCGCCATCTTGATACTGATGCTCCGAATATACTTTCGAGCTTCTCGTGCTTGCGCAGAAGAAACGCCCCTCCGGATACAGCTCCTTTAGCTCCTGGAACGAATCATGATAATGTACCTCTACCGCATACCAATAATCCAAACCGGCCCGTTTAAGCGTTTTGTCATCTGTGTTAAATCCCAATGGCCGAACCAGATGGAGAATTGTACCTGTTGCTGCGCAAGTACGTGCAATATTGCCGGTATTTGCCGGAATTTCCGGCTCTACGAGAACGATATGAAATGCCATTTGTTATCAAACACCCTTCACTTTTTACATAGCTTTTACGCTAGCTTAATCTATTGAGAAAACTTGCCTGTCATAATACAACTATAATGTTGCATGAAAGGGGAACATAAACGCTTGAAGAAGAAAATATTAATCGTTGATGACGAGCCATCTATCTCCACATTGCTTGAGTTTAACTTAAAACTTGCCGGATATGAAGTGCGTTGCGCTTCAGACGGAGAAGCTGTGTTCGACTTGCTGAAACCGTTTCGTCCTGATCTCATCGTGCTTGATCTTATGCTCCCCAAGATGGACGGACTGCAAGTATGCCGAGAGCTGCGCAAGCAAAATAACGTCGTTCCCATTATTATGTTAACTGCACTCCACGATGTAAGCGACAAGATCGCAGGACTTGATCATGGCGCTGACGACTATATGACAAAACCATTCTCACCGCAAGAGCTTCTCTCCCGCATTCAAGCCATATTGCGCAGAACGCAGGCGCTGCCGGGTTCAGGAGAATCAACAACGCATACAATCGGTCCGCTAACTGTTCTATCCGAGCAGCGTGAAGTGCAGCTTGAAGGAAAGTCTGTGGAATTGACGCCTAAAGAATTCGAACTTCTGCTTTACTTATGCCGTCATCGCGGGAAAGTGCTTAGCCGTCAGCAGCTGCTGCACGGTGTATGGGATTATCATTTCCTTGGCGACACCCGTATCGTTGACGTGCATATTAGCCATCTGCGTGACAAAATCGAGAAAAATGCAAGGACACCGGAATATATCATGACGGTCCGCAACGTCGGCTATAAGCTTTCCGGTCCCGGAGGCAGCACGTCTAACGCAGACTCTTCACTAGCTTAACACATACCGGATCAGATGCACTCAAGAAGACCGCCGACCTTCCACGAATGGAAGAGCCGGCGGTCTTCTTGCTTTTGTCCTATAGAGCAAACTATCGGTTTCTATACTGCTAGCCGTTGCGCTTCTGGAAGTCGCCCATGAAATCCGCGAGTGCTCTGCAGCTCTCAAGCGGCACAGCATTGTAAGTCGAAGCACGCAAGCCGCCAACGCTCCGGTGGCCTTTCAAGCCAACAAAACCTTGTTTCTCGGATTCCTTCACAAACTGCTTCTCCAGCTCTTCCGTACCAAGACGGAATGTGATGTTCATCAACGAACGGCTATTCGCGTCTGCAAAGCCGCGGTAGAAGCCGCCGCTGTTATCGATCGTATCGTAGATCAGCTTTGTTTTGTCGCGATTGAATTGCTCCATCGCTGCAACGCCGCCTCTCTCCTTCACCCATTTCAACATTAGACCCACCAGATAAATAGAGAAAGATGGCGGTGTATTGTAAAGGGAATTGTTCTTCACATGCGTATCATAGCGAAGCATCGTCGCGATCGATTTCGGGCTCTCCGAAATCAAATCTTCACGTGCGATAACAATCGTTACGCCCGATGGTCCCAGGTTCTTCTGTGCACCGGCATAGATCATGCCGAATTTGCTGACATCAACCGGACGGCTTAGAATATCGCTCGACATGTCGCCGATCAGCGTCACATCACCTGTTTCCGGATAAGCCGCATATTGCGTGCCTTCAATCGTTTCATTCGACGTAATATGCAGGTAGGCCGAATTTGTCGGGATTTGGAGGTTGCTTAGGTCCGGAATACGATTAAACTTATCTGCTTCCGATGAAGCTACAACCGCCGTTTCACCAAACAGCTTCGCTTCCTTGATTGCTTTGTCAGCCCAGCTTCCTGTGTTTACGAATGCTGCGGTTTGGCCGGCGCCCAATAAATTCATCGGGATCATAGCGAATTGCGTGCTTGCCCCGCCTTGCAGGAATAATACTTTATAATGGCTTGGAATTCCGAACAATTCGCGAAGGAGCGATTGCGCACCGTCATTGACCTCTTCAAAAATGCTGCTGCGATGGGACATTTCCATAATGGACATGCCTGCACCCGCATAATCAATAAATTCCTGTTGTGCCTGCTGCAATACTTCCAGCGGCAATGCCGCTGGTCCGGCATTAAAATTAAACGCACGATTCGTCACTGTAGCTCACTCCACTCTTCAATTTGCTTATCAGTATGATAGCAAGTTTCACGCTTTGCATCAAGTGTAAAAAGTCGAACAAAAACCAACAGTTTTATTACGAATATTCGGATTTAGCAATTTTTACGGATAATGAAAAGCGAGCTCTCCGTGAGAGAGCTCGCTGAAAGTAATTTGTAGAATGAGTTCGGATTAGCAGTCGAAGTATAGGCTGTACTCGTGCGGATGAACGCGGATTGCAACAGCTTTCGCTTCAGCACGCTTCAGTTGTACGAAGTTGTCGATGAAGTCTTTGGAGAATACGCCGCCTTCAGTCAAGAATTCGGAGTCAGCTTCCAAAGCGTCAAGCGCTTCATCAAGCGTTCCCGGAACCGAGCGAATTTCTTTCTTCTCTTCATCCGGAAGATCATAGATGTTTTTGTCGAAAGGACCATAACCAAGAGCAACTGGGTCCAGCTTGCGCTTGATACCGTCAAGACCTGCAAGCAGCATCGCTGCGAATGCGAGGTAAGGGTTAGCTGTGGAGTCCGGTGTACGGAACTCGATACGGCAGCCCTTCGGCGTAACTGCAGCAACCGGAATACGGATTGCAGCAGAGCGGTTACCCTTCGAGAATACAAGGTTAACTGGCGCTTCGTAGCCTGGAACCAGACGCTTGAAGGAGTTCGTCGACGGATTTGTAATTGCGATCAACGCTGGTGCGTGGTGCAAAATTCCGCCGATGTAGTGCATAGCCAGTGGGCTCAGGTTTGCATAAGCACCTTTCTCATAGAACAGCGGGGAATCGCCGTTGAAGATCGAAGAGTGAACATGCATACCGCTGCCGTTGTCGCCGAAAAGCGGTTTAGGCATAAATGTTGCAACTTTGCCCCATTGGCGAGCAACGTTGTTGATGATGTATTTGTATTTCAGCAGGTTGTCTGCAGTTTTAGTCAATGTGTCAAAACGGAAGTTGATTTCAGCTTGGCCAGCTGTTGCAACTTCGTGGTGATGACGCTCAACGCGTAGGCCGGATTCTTGCATCAAACGAACCATTTCGCTGCGGATGTCTTGTTGGGAATCAACAGGAGCAACCGGAACGTAGCCGCCTTTTACAGGAATTTTGTAACCAAGGTTGCCGCCTTCTTCTTTACGAGCCGTGTTCCAGCCAGCTTCAGCGGAATCAACTTCGTAGAAAGAAGTGTTCATTTTGCTTTCGTAGCGAACTTCGTCGAAGATGAAGAACTCGGACTCAGGTGCGAAGTAAGCTGCTGTACCTACGCCGGATTTTTGCAGGTATTCTTCTGCTTTTTGAGCGATGCCGCGCGGATCGCGCTCATAACGCTCGCCATCCGGCGTATGAATGTTACACATGATATTCAATGTTGGGTGATCTGTAAACGGATCGATGAAGCTGGACTCTGTGTCCGGAATCATAACCATATCAGACTCTTCAATACCGCGGAAACCCGGGATCGAGGAACCGTCAAAAGCTACGCCGTTAACAAAAGTTTCGGCATCTACTTCCGTCGAAGGAAGTGTGATGTGGTGCGCGTGGCCGGAAAGATCCACGAAACGGAAATCTACAAACATGATGCTGTTCTCTTTGATGGTGCTCAATACGTTTTGAACTGACATTAGGTATTTCCTCCATTTCCGAACATTTGCGATGTGTAGGACATTAATTGTTCAACTTCTGATCTGAAACTATGATTGTTATTATAGGTTTTAGGTTTATTACAGTCAATAGTCATGTAAGGTATTTTTTAAAGCATTTGTTAGGTAACTTCACATAATTGTCAGATTGTTCAAATTCCCAGTGTTGACGCCAAAAACAAGAAGCTGCAGCCTCTACAAACGAGAGGTCGCAGCTTCCGAAAACCCGATAATTATACAAGTCCGTGAATGATTATTTAATCCACGTATTGAAATATTCAGCCGGCTCCTTAGGAGTATCGAAGCGCTTGCCAACCAATTTCCCCAACTGCTCCAAATCTTTTAGAAGGTTCGCGAATTGGTCTGGGAACAAGGATTGCACGCCATCGCCCGTCATAGAATTATCAGGATCCGTATGCATTTCGATAATTAATCCGTTCGCTCCCGCAGCAACAGAGGCTTTCGACATCGGCTCAACCAATTCGCGGCGTCCCGTTCCATGGCTCGGATCCGAAATAACCGGCAGATGGCTGAGTGATTGCAGCACCGGAATCGCGGCCAAGTCGAGCGTATTTCGAGTGTAAGTCTCGAAAGTGCGAATTCCGCGCTCGCAAAGCATAACGTTCGGATTTCCGCCTGCCAGAATATATTCGGCGGCGTTCAAGAATTCATCGTAGGTTGCGCTGAAGCCACGTTTAAGGAGTACAGGCGTCTTCACAGTGCCCAGTTTCCGCAGCAAATCGAAGTTCTGCATGTTGCGCGTACCAACCTGCAAAATATCGGCATACTCACAGCAAATATCTACGTATTCCGGCGTCATTACTTCTGTAATCGTGAGCAGTCCATGCTTACGGCCCGCTTCCGCCATCATCGCCAAACCTTCGACACCAATGCCTTGGAAGCTGTAAGGCCCTGTACGCGGCTTAAACGCGCCACCGCGAAGCACTTGACCGCCGGCAGCCTTCACCAGCCTAGCAATCTCGTCGATCTGCTCAGGTGTCTCTACCGCGCAAGGGCCGCCCATAATGGCTAGATGCTCCCCGCCGATCTTAACGCCTTTAATCTCAATTATGGTGTCGTCAGGATGGAAGTCACGGCTGGCGAGCTTGTAGGACTTCGAGATTTTGATGACGTTCTCTACGCCTTTCATTTGACGAAGATGCTCCGCCAAGGTCGGCTCCGCCTTCCCGATGATACCAATAACGGTCCGGTCTGTCCCGCGGGAAACATGCGCCTGTACCCCCGCTCTCTCGATATGGTGCACGATCTCTCCAATCCGTTCTTCCGTTACATTATTTTGAGTAATTACGATCATAAGTTCGACTCCCTCTCCTGTCACGCTTAGACGCGTGTTCGCTTCGACGCTTTTATGCTGTTAGGCTTTTATGCTTTTAATCGCTAAAGCAAATATACATGAAAAAACCGGCCTCGTCAAGAGACCGGCTTGCTGTCATTCGATTTATTCCGTTACTGGTTTCACATCAACGGAGACGCGGCGAAGCTTTCTTTTCTCCTTGCGTTTGTTGGCCACGTATTGCAGCGTCATCTTCACGGGGAAATAGAATAGCGCGCCAAGCACCATACCATCAATAATTCCGCCCACAATCAGCTTTAAATTAACAAGCAGCATGTGGTCGAGCCACTCCGGTGCGAAGGGCACCGAAATTTTGATATGGTTCGGAAGCACCCAGCCGCCCACCATACTATTGATGAAGGCAACTGGAATAAAGATTATTTTACCAAAAACAAAACCGATCAACGCACCCGCTAAACTGGCATTCATCATATAGATAAGCGGAAAAATCAGGAAAAAGGCTAGCCCGTAGGTTGGTAATGTAAACATCTCGACAAAAATACCGATTGCGAATCCGAGTGCCACAAACGATGGGCCGCCTGGTGCCCGCATAAGCTGCGTATATTTTAATTTGAGCCAACGTTTAATCGAGCGCGGTTTGCTTGAAGTCGTCATTTGAGTAGCGCCCCTTTCACTCACAGCGACGATTTCACTCGCACAGTAGGCAACAGTTTGTTCATGTTGACTGTACGCCGTGCTTCCCAGGTAGAGGAATCCTCGTCGTTAAACTGCTCCAGGTAAGCGATGACTTCCTTAGTTAACGGTGTTGGTGTCGATGCCCCTGAAGTTACAGCTACCCGCTTCTTGCCTTTCAACCACTCCACATCAATCTCCGATACATCCGAAACGCGGTAAGCCGGCACGCCCGCAATCTCTTCCGAAACCTGCGCAAGCCTATTGGAATTATTGCTTCTAGGGTCGCCTACCACGATACACAGCTCGGCTTCCTTAGCTTGTTCCGCAACTGCCTCTTGCCGCACCTGCGTTGCCAAGCAAATTTCATTGTGAATTTCTGCTGTCGGGAATGTCTTCAGCAGCTTGCTGATCAGATGCCTGATGTCCCACTGTGACATCGTCGTCTGATTCGTAATAATGATTCGATCGCTGTTTAGCTCAAGCGCATCGATTTCATTCTCTCGCTCTATGAGATGAACATGCTCAGGTGCAATACCGATGGCGCCTTCCGGCTCCGGATGCCCCTTCTTGCCGATGTAAATGACTTCGTAGCCTTCAGAAACCTTCTCCCGGATCAAATCATGGGTTTTGGTTACATCCGGACAGGTAGCATCCACAACCGTCAAGCCTCTGTCCTTCGCGCGTCTGCGTACTTCCGGAGAAACACCGTGCGCGGTGAAAATGACAGTCCCGCTCGAAATCTGTTCTAAAATTTCCAAACGGTTCTCGCCGTCAAGCGTAATAATGCCTTCTTGCTTAAATGCTTCTGTCACATGACTATTATGAACGATCATGCCCAAAATATAGATCGGCCTCGGCAAGTCTAAATTTTTAGCTGTTTGCAATGCCAAAACCATGGCATCGACGACGCCGTAGCAATAGCCACGCGGTGAAATCTTCACAATTTCCATACTGCTGCACCTGCTTTCCTGCTAAACCAGTGTTCAACGGACGGGCTTTATTAAAACCCAGTTCTATTTATTATACTTCATTCGACTTCTCGTGGAAAGCAATTGGGAGCCATACGATAAATGTCGTTCCTGCGCCTTGACGTGTCGAAACTTCGACCGAACCGCCATGCTCATCAATAATCCACTTGGCAATCGACAATCCAAGGCCGGTTCCGCTCGTTTCACCGCGCGATTCATCTGCACGATAGAAGCGCTCGAAGATGTATGGAACTTGGTCATGGTCCATGCCAATGCCCGTATCCTTGATGATAATGCCGGCTTGATCGCCGGATACGATCGCACGCAGCTCAACCTCTCCGCTCGGCGTGTACTTAAATGCATTCTCGACGAAGATAAAAAACAGCTGACGAAGAAAATCGGCATGCGCATATACTTCTACGTTCGCAATGGCGTCTAGGTTCCCAATTTTCCATTCTGCTTTTCTTGGAAGAAGCTGCGCCTTGCGCGCCACATCCTCGACTAACGGAAGCAGCGGCTGAACGGACTTCTCCATTGTGTAGCCCGCATCCGCACGCGCAAGGGACAACAGATCATTCACCAAGCTGGACATCCGTTTGGCTTCCCCTGCAATATCCAGCATCGATTCGCGCGTCAGCATCATCCGACTGCGTTCTTGCTCGCTTAATTGAGGCATATCTTGACCGTCTTCATCGGTTCCCTGCGTCAACGTCGGCAGCCACATCCGCTCGAGCAGCTCGATATTCCCGCGAATCGTCGTAAGCGGCGTGCGAAGCTCATGGGAAGCATCCGATACGAATCGTCTTTGCGCTTTGTAGGCTTCATTCAACCCGTTATAGGTCGTTTCGATGCGGCCCAGCATGCCGTTTAACGTATCGACCAGCCGTCCAAGCTCATCGTTCGGCCCCTCTCTTGGAATGCGCACGCTCAGATCAGAGCCATTCTGGATGCGATCACTCGCACGAATGACATTCTCAATGGGACGGAGCGCCTGACGCGCAAGAAAGAACCCAATCGTAAAGGCGATGAGGACCACGATAATAAGAGAGGAGATCAACGTCGTTTTCAGCTCGGTCAGAAACTTATCTTCCCTGCCCGAATAAGCCGCAACCTGCAGCAATCCAAATATTTCATTATTTTGCTTCAAAATATGCCGGTATACGAGAAACGGATAAGGACCTGCCTTTACATGTTCAAACCCTTCGTAGCTTTCGTTGATTTCCTTTACGTCCGGCTTCGGCAGAAGCTGATCGATCCTGCGCAGGTTCGATGTCGTCTTCACGACTCCATTCTTATAATTATCAACTTGGATAAACATCTCGTCATCCCCGATAACGAAATTAGGCGTTTGATAATTACCGAACATATCCAGTGTGGACGTAATATTGATCGCATTGACCTGCTGTTCGATTTTGGCTTTCATTTCCTTGTACGTATTGTAGTTGACGAAGAAAAAGATCGCGACCCCAAATGCAATTAGCGTAACCGCCAAAATCACCGAGTACCATAACGTGAGCCTTAAGCGAATCGACATGGAATCAGCCTCCTTCGCCTCTAAGCACGTATCCGGTGCCTCGAACCGTCTGAATCAAACGCGGGCTCTTGCCGTCTTCCGTCTTCTGGCGCAGCATGGCAATGTAAACCTCCAGCACATTCGATTCGCCGCTGTAGTCAAAGCCCCATATTTTGTCCATAATCGCGTCGCGCGTCAGCACTCGCCGCGGATTCTGCATCAACAGCTGAAGCAGATCGAATTCCTTCGCCGTGAGATCGATTCTGCGTCCGGCACGAATCGCTTCGCGCGAATCCAAATCCAGCGTCAAGTCTTCAAACTGCAAGCTGCTCGAGTTCTCCTCGAGCTTGTCGGATTTACGTCTGAGCAGCGCACGCACGCGAGCAAGCAATTCCTCCAGCGCAAACGGCTTAACCAAATAATCATCCGCGCCAAGATCCAATCCGCGCACGCGATCTGTAATATCGTCCTTAGCCGTCAGCATCAGAATCGGCACAGAGCTTCCGCCTTCACGAACACGGCGGCATACTTCCCAGCCATCCACCTGCGGCATCATAACGTCCAGAATAAGCAAATCCGGATCGCTTACGAGCATTTGCTTCAAGCCCTCATGTCCATTATTCGCCGTCGCGACCTCGTAGCCCTCAAACGCCAGGCTTCGGCGAAGCAGAGAAGTTATTTTATCATCGTCATCCACTACTAATATATGCGCTCTCATCATAATCCCCCATCACCAAACAACTAGTTTTTTCTTCCAAAAGCTGCCTACATATTATAGCGCAACATACGTTTCCCACGAAACAGCTTGTCCGAATTCTTCCATAAAAGAAGCGCAGACAGTCTTAACGACTGTTTGCGCCCGGGTAAACCTGTTCTATTGCTGTAGCTTATTGCTGGCTTGCAAACTCATTCTTGTTGCCAACCGTTACTTTCAGATCCATCTTCTCGCCATTACGAATAATGTTGAGCGTAGCCGTGTCTCCGACTGCTTTCTTCTGGATTTGGGCGATCAAATCTTCACGGTTGCTGTATTTCGTGCCGTCCAAGCCGGTAATTACGTCATATTGTCTCAGATCTGCCATATAAGCAGGCGATTTGTACAGGACGCTCGAAACGATCGATCCTTCTTTGTTCGATAGACCAAGCTCTTTGGCGATTTCATCCGTAATCTCAGCCAAGTTCGCGCCGATGAACGGTACCGGTTTCTTCGGAATTTCTTTATTGGCTTTCAGGTTCTCAAGCACTTCTTGAATCGTGCTCGTTGGAATGGCGAAGCCGATACCTTGTGCCTGCGAGCTTACTGCCGTATTAATACCGATAACTTCACCTTGCAGGTTGAGCAATGGACCACCCGAGTTCCCTGGGTTAATGGAAGCGTCCGTTTGCAGCAAATGCTCGTATTGACGTGTGCCTTGGGAGTCCGGAATGCTGATCGGACGTTCCTTGGAGCTTAGTACACCGACTGTTACTGTATGGTCAAAGCCGTACGGGTTTCCGATTGCGACAACCCAATCCCCGATGTTGATCTTGTCGGAGCTGCCGATTGGCAGTGTCGGGAAGTCTGTACCTTCTACTTTCAATACCGCTAGATCCAAGTTGTAGTCAGAACCAAGCTTCTTCGCAACAAGCGGTTTGTTGTGTCCTTGCACGGTTACTTGAATTTCATCCGCATCGCCGATTACGTGCTGATTCGTTAAGATGTAGCCCGTGGAGTCAAAGAAAAACCCTGTGCCGATTCCTTCCGGCGTTAATTCGCCGCTGCCTTGATCCGTGTTGCCTTGACCGGAACCATTATCCTGTCCTTGGCCGCCTTGGTCACCGAAGAATTGGCTGAAGAAATCATCCATTGAATTGCCTTGCGTACCGCCTGCGCGCTGTTTCGTGAAGGTTTCGATTTTGACAACAGCCGGACTTGCTTTCTCGAACAGCTGCGCAATATTGTTAGGTCTTACCACATCAGCCGCTGCGGACACTTTGCCGTCATCGCCCGCTTTACCAACAGCAGGGCTCGCTTGCTCTGAGGTTTGAGTTAAAGCTTGATCTGCCGTGAACCAATTCTGTTTGTCTGACACGAACATCAGTGAACCAACAACGACTACGCCGGCTAGGAAGGATGCAAACATCGCTTTAAATGAACTGCGTTTGGCTTCTTTCACTTGCCACCCGCTGCGTGCCGCGGATTGCGAAGGCGCGAATGCACGAAGCTGTGTAGGCGGCGTAACTTCAACTGAGTTATGCAATCCATCGGAGCTTCCGCCGGCAGCTGCGTCGCCGCTTATCGGTCGCTGTGGTTCAGAATCAGCTGCACCGGATTTGAACGGTCCGTATGAATAGTAGTACGAGCTCTTGTCCGCTTCTTCATGCGGCTTACCTTCGTTAGCGTTATAAGACTGTTCTTTATCGCGATTATCCTCGTTAGGGTTATTGTTGTTTTCGTTGTTGAAGAAATCGTCATAACCGTTATTTTTTTTGCTTTGATCGTCCATTGTTTATTCCTCCTCAAATGTTTTCCCATGTTTGTTAAGTTTTCAATAAGTGCTTTATGTTCTTGCTTGTGATTGTCTTCGCGAATCATTCATCTTTCATAGTTCTATCATGCACAATCTACCTTAAATCAAACTTAAAATTGTTATAATGTAACATAAAAAAACCGGGTGAGGCTGAATAATCAGCCTCACCCGGTTATGATGCAATCTGCGACTCTCTCATTGCAGCAATCGTTGTTCTACTTCGCCCAGCACTTCTTTCGCTTTCGTCACCCATTTGGACTCGACTTCGGCATCCGGATCAATCGGTTCCTGGAACTGATCAATTAAACTGCCGAGCGCCCGCGGCTGAGCGTGCTTATCCAGTCCTTCATTGTACAAATGCTTAAGTACGAATGGCTGCCCCATTCTGATTTTGGCATCGAGGTCCTGCGTATCACTGTCGATATTGCCGTTTATCACATCAAAAGGCATTCGAAGCCACACTTTATGCGCTTCATCCAAGTAGCGGTCAAAATAGCCATGCTGATAATCCCAATTCCCGCCAAGCGAGAACTCGTGCTCCTCCAGCATGCTTCGGACTTCCGTAAATTCCTTCTCACTTGATTCCAGCTTGAATTCAAGGGGGATCATCGCTCTATATTCTCCTCCTGGCCTAATGTTTACCGTTAGCTTGCCCGGAGTGAATGCCTGTTATCCCGTCTTTACCCAACCTTTACGATGCGCGTATACAGCAAGCTGCGTTCTGTCTTCCAGCTCGCATTTCATCAGCAGGTTGCTGACATGCGTTTTGACCGTCTTGATGCTGATATGAAGCTCTTCCGCAATTTCCTTGTTGGACATCCCTTCAGCGATGAGCAGAAGCACTTCCTTCTCCCGGTCCGTCAACCCTTCATCGGCCCCTTGCGTGCTCCGCTGACGCAGTCCTCTCGTAAGCGCCTGCGAGACATCATGGGTCATGACCGGCATTCCTTTAGCCGCTCCATTGAGCGCATAGATGAGTTCCTCTGCCGATACAGTCTTCAGCACATAACTTACCGCGCCCGCTTCAACTGCCGCTACAACCTTCTCATCCTCAAGGAAGCTGGTCAGCATGACGATCTTCAGCCCAGGAAATTCCTTCATTATATGGCGAGTTGCTTCGACGCCATCCATCACCGGCATCATGAGATCCATAAGGACGAGCTGGGGCGGTCCATCAGGGATGCCTGCCTTAAGCATATCCAGCGCTTCTTTTCCGTTAGCCGCTTCTGCGATGACCTCAAATTTCGGGTCCAGCATCAAGTACGTACGCAATCCCGCTCGAACCATATCATGATCGTCGACAATCATTATTTTCCAGCTGTTATTTGAGCTCATCGCTAAGGTTCTCTCCCTTATTCAAATAATTGGGTAATGTGACTCTGACTCTTGTTCCGCTTCCCGGCTTACTAATGATAGAGGCATCCCCGCCGAGCTTGTTGGCCCGCTCCCGCATCGTAGACAATCCATAGGAACCCCGCTTCACTTGATCCGCACGGAAACCGGCACCGTCGTCCTGCAGCGTCATTACAATTTGCCGCTCCGTCTCTGCCACCGTCAACAATGCTGTCTGCGCACCCGCATGCTTCACGATATTCGCCATCGCTTCTTGGACAATGAGGAATAATTGGTGTTCCTTCGCTTCAGAAAGCTTCTCCCGCACCCGCCATTCGAGCACACCTTGCAGCCCATTCTGGCGGCAGTAGTCCGGGAACCATTTGTCGAGCGCTTCTTGAAGAGACCTGCCCTCAAGCTCCATCGGTCTAAGCTGTGCAATAAACCCGCGCATTTGCTTCTGCGCCATCGACGACATGGAGATCAGCTGCTCCATGACATCACTGGCCCGGCTCGGGTTCAGCTCCAGCAGCTTCGGAAGCGAAGATGCCGACATATGTATAGCAAACAGCTGCTGCGAAACCGTATCATGGAGGTCACGCGCAAGCCGTCTGCGCTCTTCCAGTACCGCCGCTTCATTGGAGGCTGTTTCTCTCATGACCTGTTCTTCTCCGGAGCGCTGAATCCAGTGCATTCGCTCATCGAGCGACTCCATCATATCGTTGAACTCGCGAAACGCGGGTGTAAACGAGCCTTCTTCCGGGAGCCTTGAGCTGTAGTTCCCGTGCGCCGCCTGCTTTAGCCCAAGCACGAGCAGATCCATTTGACGCTGAATCCGCTGCGCCGCCCAATAACCGAAGACGGCACTGATCAATAAGAAGAGCACAGCAACGCCGATCCACAGCGCCCTGCTGTACCCTTTAGCCGTCAATTCGGTGCCAAACTGCCAGAGAAATACCGATATCGTCGATGAAGCCAGGAAAAGCAAAATCATATCCCACTTACTGTTACGAAACAATCGGACCATCATGCGCGCATCAACCTACCTTCGTAACGCGCACATCACCGATAAACGTACTGACGTGGAGCCTGATTTTTTTATCATTCTCTTGAAAATACGGGGTTTCAATATCCATATTCTTAAAAATTCCGCCTTCTTTATGTTCGAGCACCGCGACATCGCCGATAAAAGCACTGGAAACGACGTGCACGCCGATTTCGTAATCGTCCGGCAGATACACTTTAACATCGCCAATAAAGGAAGAGATATTGATTGTCGTTTCACCAGGCAATATTTGCGCCTTCGTCAGATCCAGCACAGTGTCACCGATAAAATGGGAGATATTCATCGGCTTGAGCTCCCAATAATCTTGGCCCAAATAGATGTCGCCGATAAAACCCGATCGTGTCTGTACGTTAGGATCATGATTCCACCACTCTACGCGACCATTGCGGTGATGGTTCCTGGCATTTCGTAAATGCCGCTCTCGATGGTCCTTGACCTGTTGTGCATGCTTCTCGAAGTGCTCTCTCGTTCTGGCTGCATGCTCTTCCCACTTGTGTCTCTTCTGCTGCAGCTTCGTATACTCATCGTTAGGCCGAACAGGCGGTATGACTTGCTTGCCCTCCACGTTGATTTGAACCTTCATCTCAGAAGGCGGCTCGATGCTATCGCTCGCTGTAGGCACATCAGAAGGCGGCTTCGTCGGATCCGGATGGAGCGGCGGAGCCGGAGGAATGTCTACATGAATTTGACTGTAGTTGTACGCTTTCCAATCATCGCTCGGAATCTCTTCTTTCTTCTTCGTTTTCGGTTTAAGAATCATTCGCAGACCGAATATTATAAGAATCAATGGACCTACGAATTGCATCACATCGCCGACCGACCAGGCGAACCAATCTAAATTGCGCCCCAGAAATACAAAGCCGATAATGAGCATAATGGATGAACCGAAGAACGATCCCGTCCCGTAAACAGCTCGCTGCAGCATACCCTGGATACCAAGGAACAATAGCATCCAGGGCCAATAAGTGGAAACCACCATTGCGATATCGAAATCGACTACGCCGCTTTGTCTCAACATTAAGCCTACGCCCATTACTATAATGAAGAGGCCCCACATAAACCGACTAATAAAATTCCCGTTCATTGCCGCCACCAGCTCCCAATCGCATCTGCAAAGGTTTGTACTCCAAGTATAACAGGTGCCGCAAGTGACATAAAAGGGTCTCTCGGTTGACCCCTTTCTACGTCTGGAGGCGGAGCGGCCGAACGCCTTTTTCCAATTGGACAAATTGATGTAAGGTCTTGTCACTTCACTCGTTGACATCGTTAACACAGCACTTATATAATGGGGTTCGGATTGGATTGAGAGATAAAACCTAACATGACATACTAGAGGAGATGAGAGCATGGATTTAGCCACTCTGTCCACCGGGCTGGATACGATTTGGGTCGTGCTGACGGCTGCAATGATTCTACTCATGGAAGGCGGCTTTGCACTTCTCGAAGCAGGCTTTGTGAGGCAGAAAAATGCAGTCAGCATTATTATGAAGGTATTCGTGGACATTGCCTTCGGCGCACTGGTCTTTTACATGATCGGATTCGGCCTGATGTACGGGAAAGACGCAGGCGGTTTAATTGGAACAACCGGCTTCTTGCTTAATGGAGACCTGTCTCATATTTCGCTTAATATCTCCCATGAGACTTACTGGCTGTTCCAATGCGCTTTCGTTATCGCCGTTATCTCCATAGTTTCGGGAGCGGTTGCGGAACGCATTCACTTTAGAGCTTATATATTGTACGCCATCGCGATGACCGGTTTAATCTATCCGGTTGCCGGACACTGGGTTTGGGCGGTAGGCGGCTGGCTTGGCAAGCTTGGCATGATCGACTTCGCAGGCTCTGCAGTTATCCACGCATTAGGCGGTTTCGCAGCGCTCGCTGCAGCGATCTTCATCGGACCGCGAATCGGCAAATTCACACCCGAAGGCAAAAGCAACATCGTTCCTCCTTCCAACCTGCCACTCGCATCGGTTGGCGCATTCATCCTTTGGTTTGGCTGGTTCGGCTTCAACTCCGGCAGTACACTCAGCGCTACGAACGGCTCAATCGGTCATATCGCGGTTACAACGATGCTCTCTGCAGCGGCAGGCGGAGCGATATGCATCCTCTTTACAATGATGCGTTATAAGAAAGCCGATCCTCCAATGGTTATTAACGGATCGCTGGCCGGTCTGGTCGGAATAACGGCAGGTTGCTCGTTCGTTTCCGATGGCGCAGCCATCTTGATCGGTTCAGTCTGCGGTATCGCGATGGTCCTTGCAACCGAATTTCTCGAGAGCAAAGGCGTCGACGATCCAGTTGGCGCCTTCGCCGTACACGGCGTCAGCGGCAGCCTCGGCACACTGGCAGTTGGCCTGTTCGCCCTGCCGGAGATGACGAAAGGAATCGGACAAGAGTATTATGGCCTGTTCTATGGAGGAGGCTGGAATTTACTTGGTGTACAAGCACTCGGCCTCGTTATTGTCAGCGTATGGGGTTTCTCACTGACATGGGGCGTTCTTCTTCTCATTGAGCGTTTCATGCCGGTTCGCGTCTCGAAGGACGAAGAGCTTATCGGACTCGATGTCGGTATCCACGGAGTACCGGCGTATAACCAAGACCATGATTTCCTTGATCTGGAGCAGTTAAAATCACGCAAATAACAGAAACCGCAAAGAAGCCGCCTTCTTGGAGATCATACTCCTGAGAAGGCGGCTTCTTCATAATAGACACAAAAAAACCGCCCACACGCGGACGGTTAACCGTTAATTCATCTCTTCATCCATCTCACTGGACACTTCAATGATATCAGAAGCATTATTGTTATTATGTAGAATCGCACGTGCTTGCTCCACTTCAAGGCGAAGTGTACGCACTTTCTCCATAGGGCGTTTCACGTAGTGAATGTATTCCACGGCAAGATGATGGTCCGGCTTCTTACCCGTAAGCATTCGGCGAAGTGTCGACATCGATTGATAGGAGCGTTCTTCGTGTAAACGACGCTTCTCATAGCGTTCGATCATCTGTACAATTTCCGCTATCTCTTGCTCTCTCTTAGCTATATATGTGTTGAGGAAAGGAATAACTTCAGCTGCTTTACGATGCCTCAAACGAGAAGGTGGCGTGTAAGTAATTGGTTCTGTCATGACAACTCCCCTGCCTTCGCATGTTATCATTCATTACACTACTTATCTTACACGATCATTTCCCGTTTGGAAACACCTTTTTCATCAAAATAAATGGCAATTATTTGACGCGTATGTCAGCTCCTACGACACCAATCAATCGACCTTCGCCCGAACGAATCGGAACCGAGATGGTCAAGCAAGGTTTCTTCGTTATCGCGGAGATGTACACCGGTGAAGTAAATGCCTTTCCTTCCATAGCCCGCTTCCACCACTCGCGGCCTTTGGCATTCAGCAATCCCGCTTCCGGCTGCGAGAAAATAAACGAGCCATCATCCCGGTTCGACCAAATCGCCTCGATCTCCGGCAATTGTTGCAGCAATCGCGAGAGCTGCTCTTGATGCGCGGATTCGTCAAGCGTGAACAGTCTTGCATCTGCCGCCAGCTTGCTTAGCTTCTCGAGCGTCCCGCTTACGTTAATTTCGCTTTCTTTCACTTCGTGTTTGATGCCAACCTGCCCGATTGCTTTGGTTAACTCTGAGGATGACTTATGTAAATTAGTGCTGATCCGGTCCAGCTTCTTAATTTGTCTGCGCTGTTTATGTGTAAGCTCAAGTGTCTCGTCCACGCTTCCAAGTGTCTGGTTCACCGCATCGACAACATCCTTCAGCATGCCTGTCGTAGCGTTCATGCTCTGCGTCTGCTGCTTGCTTGCCGTGCTGCTCTGACTGACCAAACGGTCTACTTCATGAATACGTGTGAAAATCAAATCCATGCGGTTCTTTGTTTGCGCCATCTCCCGGATGCCTTGCTCTACTGCTGTTTTCTCCAAATCAACGGAAGCCACTACCTGCTTAACCCCGTTCTCGATCTCTTCGACCAACCCGCTGGAGCGTCTAACCGCCTCATGACTCTGCTCCGCCAGCTTCTTAATTTGCTGGGCAACAATGGAGAAGCCTCGGCCAAATTCGCCGGCGTGCGCAGCCTCAATCGAAGCATTCAACGCCAGCAGCGATGTTTGCGATACAATCTCTTGGATGAAGCTGTTGATCTCATTGATCCGTGAAGTCTGTTCAATCAGCTCGCGGATATGGCGGTCCATCGTCCTGTTATGCTGCTGCAGATCATTCATCACTTTATCCGTGTTCGTCAGCGATCGGCAAACCTCAAGTACAACTTCTTTCGTTTCTTTACTTTCCGTGTCGAGCAGCTGTGCCGTGTCGCTGATTTGTTCAGCGGATGCGGCTACTTCCTGCAGCGTCGAGAATGTCTCGCCAATGCGGTCCATCGCACGTTCACTGCATAAGCGCAGCTCCCCCTCGGTGACAGCTGATTGATCGGCAATGTCCGTCAGTTGGCCTATGGACTGATTAACTTCCTCTACCGCAGCGGTCAATTGATCCGAAATAACCAACGACTCATTAATCAACTGCGTGAGCACAACATTCTGTTCTGCTTCTTCTTGCTTATTCGGCGTGCCTTGCGTTCGGAAACGCTGCAATAGCGGCATGATAATATCCCCCTTTTTTCGACAATTGGTCAGAATTAACTAATAGTATAGTTCACAGTCTCATAAATGAAAAGAGGGACCCTAATGGGTCCCTCTTAGCCAACTGCTTCGAAAATCCGGAAGCTATGTTTATTTTTCTGCTTTCTGGGATGCGGCCTTCGTTGTTGCATTAGCTGTGTTTGCTGCGTTTTCTGACGCAAATTCTGCGTTGTATTTACTTTGGGCTGCATTAAATTTGTTGTTTTTATTTTTCGCCATTCCTGCTCACCTCCCCGTACAACCAATAGTATGGCAAGGCCGGGAACAGTTTATGTAAGTTGAAATTGAATAATTGTTAAATCATTTTATCACGCAAATACCGCTTCGTCCGGTGAATCCGGGCTTTAATTGTCCCGACCGGAACCTGCATCACTGCTGCGATTTCCGCATCCTTAAAGCCGTAATAAAATTTGTAAAGCAGCATGGCACGAGATGCCGGATCCAGCAAATTGAGCAGCTCGTTGATTTCAATCATGACCGCTGCTTCGTCTCTATAACCGGCTTCCTGTGACCTATAGAAGGACTCTAATTCGCATGAGGGGCGAACCCGTGACGCTTTCTTATTCAAATTCAAGGCAATATTGGCCGTAATCACTCTCGCCCATGAGTAAAGCTTGCTTCGCTCCCTAAGTGCGCCTTGCTTCATGAGCATGCGCACCCAAGCTTCCTGAACCGCATCCTGGGCATCTGACTTATTATGCACCTTCGCATAGGCTACTCGAATCATCTCCTTATAGAGCTCTAGCAGCTTGTCCTCATAAGCCTCTAATTGGGATACTACATTCGGCTCTGTAAGGGATGGTTCATTGTTCATGGATATCCGCCCTCATTTATCGGTGGTAGCGCTTTCAAAGTGTATTCTAACATACCTATGCCGCAAAAAAAAGAGAATATTCGGCGAATCGCCAAACATTCTCTCTATGTCGATTAGGACTCAAGCAGCTCTCTTGGGATCGTCTTCTCCGCTGTGACTGCTTCATTCAGCTCATTAAGCCAAGCTTCCGTCAGCTTGCCATTGCCTCGCCTCAGCACTCGAACTGTAACCTTACGTTTCCCCCACTGCTTGAATACCTGCTTCCTTGTTTCAAAATACAGATCGATTTTCTTCCCTTTAATCGCAGAGCCGGTATCGGCTACAATCCCATAACCGTAACCGGGTACGTATAGAAGGGTTCCGATCGGAAACACTTTGGGATCCGCGGCGATTGTCGAAACAAAGCCTCTTCGCACACGAACGCCTGAATACGTAATGCCATATTGCGGATGTCCCGGCCGCTTACCTGTGGATTCGACACCTGCGGTGTAGCCTGTTGCTACGACTTGAATGGGCTTGAATGACTTCGTTGCCGGATGCGGCTGCTTACTTACAGGCCGCTGCGTGATTTGCCGTTCAATCTCAGCCCCCACACTGCATGCTGCCGTACAGTCTGCAAATAACAGACCGATGATCATCATCATTGCTGCTGTACTAATACTTAGAACACGTTGAAACGACAAAAAGCTTGTCATCATCTGGGTTGTTATCCTCCTTAGTTCGAAGGATACCCAAGTGCGACAAGCTTTATGCGGCAGCAGGAATCATGTTCCAGCGCAGGAAATGATTAGATTTGCTTCTCGGCGATTTCCGTTTTCAACTTTGCAATTAGCTCCGATACCGGCATCGAACCCAGATCGCCTTCGCCGCGTTTACGCACGGAGACAGATTCCGAGCTCGCTTCATTCTCGCCAACAACGAGCATGTACGGCGCTTTCTCCAGCTGTGCTTCACGGATCTTATAGCCGAGCTTCTCATTGCGAAGATCGGATTCAACCCGGATACCCGCAAGCTGCAGCTTTGCTTCAAGCTCACGCGCATAAGCTTCGTAGGCAACCGAAACCGGGATGATTTTGGCTTGTACAGGTGACAGCCACAGCGGCAGCGCACCAGCGAAGTTCTCGAGCAAGAATGCTGTCATACGCTCCATTGTGCTGATAATACCGCGGTGGATAACGACCGGACGATGTTTCTTGCCGTCATCGCCAACGTACTCCAATTCGAATCGTTCAGGAAGCAGGAAGTCCAGCTGCGCAGTTGAAAGTGTTTCTTCTTTGCCCAGGGCTGTCTTGATTTGAACGTCGAGCTTCGGTCCATAGAACGCCGCTTCGCCTTCAGCCTCGAAGAATGGCAGGCCAAGCTCTTCCACAACTTCGCGGAGCATGCGCTGCGACATTTCCCACATTTCGTCGTTTTGGAAGTACTTCTCTTTATCCTGCGGATCACGGTAGGACAGACGGAAACGGTAATCCTTGATGCCGAAATCCTCATACACTTGACGAATTAGCGTAATAACGCGCGCGAATTCTTCTTTGATTTGATCCGGACGGCAGAAAATATGAGCATCATTCAGCGTCATTGCACGTACGCGATGCAAGCCTGTCAGTGCGCCGGACATTTCGTAGCGGTGCATCGTGCCAAGCTCCGCGATCCGAACCGGAAGGTCGCGATACGAACGCATATCGCTCTTGAATACCATCATATGATGCGGGCAGTTCATTGGACGAAGAACGAGTTCCTCGTTGTCCATGATCATTTTCGGGAACATATCCTCGCTGTAGTGCTCCCAGTGTCCGCTAGTTTTGTACAATTCAACGTTTGCAAGAACAGGTGTGTAGACATGCTGGTAGCCTAGGCTTTCTTCCAAATCTACGATATAACGCTCCATTGTACGGCGAAGGCGCGCGCCGTTAGGCAGCCATAGCGGAAGTCCTTGTCCGACTTCACGGGAGAATGTAAACATCTTCAGCTCACGGCCGAGTTTACGGTGATCGCGTTTCTTCGCTTCCTCCAGGAAATGAAGATGCTCATCGAGCTGTGCTTTCTTAGGGAATGCTGTGCCATAGATCCGTTGCAGCATTTTGTTCTTGGAATCACCGCGCCAGTAAGCGCCGGCAACGCTAAGCAGCTTGAACGCTTTAATCTTGCCGGTCGAAGGCAAGTGCGGCCCGCGGCATAGGTCGAAGAATTCGCCTTGATCATAAATTGTAATTTGCGAATCTTCCGGCAGATCGCGAATAAGCTCTAATTTCAGCGGATCGGCGATTTCCGTAAAGATGGCGATCGCTTCTTCGCGGCTTACAACGCGGCGGCGAATCGGCAGATCCTCCTGTACGATACGTTCCATTTCTTTCTCGATTTTGACGAGATCCTCAGGTGTAAGGGACTGCTCCATATCGATGTCATAATAGAAGCCGTCTTCGATAACGGGCCCGATGCCAAGCTTCACATCATTCTTGCCGAACAGACGCTTTATGGCTTGTGCCATTAGATGCGCAGTACTGTGACGATACACTTCAAGACCGTCAGCAGATTCAACGGTTACGATTTCGAGGGCAGCATTGCCTTCTAGCGGCGTATAGACATCTACCACTTTACCGTCTACTTTACCGGCAATCGCGTTCTTCCGCAGACCATTGCTGATGGAACCCGCCACTTCTTCAATTGTAGTACCTTGCTCGTATTCCCGGACTGCGCCGTCCGGCAGCTTTACTTGAATCGCCATACCCTTCGTTCCTCCTGGATGTGGTTCTTGCGGCTGCATGACAATGCCCTCGCAATACCTAAATTTAACGATCTATGCGGTATGCAGCCAACAAAAAAAGCACGCATCCCGCAAAGGGACGAGTGCTCTAATAGACCCGTGGTTCCACCCTAGTTCAATCAGCAGCTAAACGTACAGGCTACTGATCCTTGTAGACGTCCTATAACGGGAACGGCCCGGTACAGCTTACTGCCACGCTTCATCAAGAAGCCGAGGTTCAACTGGACAGCTACAAAGGGGTATATCGCCGCTGCATCGTGAGGAAATTTCAGCCTAGGTTCCTCTCTCTGGATCGAGCATTGCTGGTGATACATGTCTTTGTCATTGCTTTTACATGTGAATAATTATAATCTGACACCGACTGACAGGTCAAGCCTAGATTGCGGTGTATATTTTCACGGAATGACATTGCGCACGCGTTTCTCCGAAACGACATCTGTCGACTGCACAATGGGCAGCCCCTGCTCATCGAAGAAGTAGCTGCAATGCCCGCATGTGCAGCAGAGCCGTACCCGATGCTCGAATATGGTTTCCAGCGTGCGCATGACAGGCAGCTCCGGCTGCCGCGTGTGAATGACGATTTGCTGCGGCGACACGGTAATCAGCGTACTGACGATCATGTCCTCCATGTTCATTTCCGACTCCAGCATTTCCGCTACGATGCGGTCGGCAGGTACGGTTTCCAGCATTTGAAACTCTTGATCGTAGAGGACGAAGTCACTTCCGCCCTTGTGCAGCACATGCACGATTGGAAGCTTCACTTCCTGCATCCGGACAAAATATTTGAGCAGCGATATAAATTCCTGGTATTGCTTATCCATTACATATTCATCCACCGCATAAGCAACGACTTCCTTCAGTTCTTGCCAGTATGCGGCCAGTCTAAACGTAACGAAGCCATCGAGGTGCAAACGGGTGTTGCTGCTCAGAAACAGCTCGATCTCATCAGCTACTTTCCCCATCCGGCGTTCTCTGTCAGAACGCAGCATAGCCGTATCGGTGTCGTCTTCCTGGACGGCCGGAACAGCCGCGCCGTACAAAATATTTTGGCAATATCGCTCTAGCACTTCGATCTCTTTGACCACTTCATAATGAAATTGCTTGCGTATAATCGCCTTTAACAGCATAGGCTCAAGCTCAGACATAATGTAGCGGGCAAAAGCGGTCGCAGATCTTCGATACATCTTCGGTCCATCCGTAGCGAGCTTGAAATCGGCAAGGTCAACAAGGCATGAAATTTCCATTGTTTCGTACTCCGGCCTTGTGAAGCTCACGAACGGAACAGCGGTATCCTTATCGCTATGTAAATCGACAAATTCTTCGCTCAAACAATGGTGCAGTCGATCAATCGCTTCACGGGAAGCCGAAAGCAAAGAAACAGTGAACAGTTCCATAGGCTCACTCCTAAAAGTTTTTGCGAATAGCAGCCAGCGGCTAGGCCGGCTGGATATAGTGGCCGGTAAATCGGCAAATTGGGCGTTAAACGAACGGACGAGAGGGTCGTTTTGATTCCTTTTCATACTTCATCCAGAGGACAATTCGGGCTTCCTTAACAGTATATGGTTCTGCAAAAGCATATATACGATGTAGGCATTGGCACAGCTAGTGGGGGATTGGAATGGAAGGGGATTCGTGGTATATTTGTTCCAAACGAAGCCGCATCCTCGGAGTGAGTGCCATGGATTATGAATCGATAAATTACAACAGATACCGATGGAATCGCATGCTGCTAAATGGCTTCTGGGCCATTCTGCTCATTACGATTGGATTAGAATGTCTCTATTTAACCATTACGGAAGTGCCCACCAATCAATTCATTATGGAATATATGGTAAGACCCTCGCTGCTGCAGCTCGGGCTTCTCCTCCTCGCCGAGTCAGGACTTCGTTTATTTAAAGGTAAATATCAAGACTATATACTCATCCTCACATCGGCCGTGCTCGCCTTCATCATTGTTTATGTCCACAACTCCATCAACTACTTACTCATCGCGCTTTTCTTACCTGTCATGGTATCGATATTTTATTTCCAGACTCTTAAGCTTCTATTTGCCTTAGCCAATACGCTGACATCGCTTTACATCATGTATTGGACGAATGACTTGATGCACACGGATATTTCATTAGTAGGACTTACGACCATTACCGTTATGTTCAGTGTATTTACGCTTGTGGCATGGGGCATTCTGCGACGTGGCCGCGAGCTGCTTGATCATCTGAAAGCCTATTTCGAATCCAATCAACAGCTTCTCGTGAAGACGGTATGGATGGACAAGCTGGCGAAGACGGACGCCTTAACCGACCTGTACAATCACATTACGTTTCACGAATATATGGATAGACTGATCGACCAGCATGAACGAAACGGACTTCCACTGCAGCTTGCGATCATCGATATCGATAACTTCAAGCTCGTCAATGATACCTTCGGCCATCGTGCCGGAGATGCGGTGCTCAAATCCGTCTCGGAGCTTATTCGCGGCAAAGCTTGCGCCAATGATTTCGTCGCCCGCTATGGCGGAGAGGAATTCGCTATCCTCTATACGGACAAAACCAGCACCGAATCCTATATCATTACCGAGCAAATTCGTGAAGAAATCGCCCAAGTCCCGCACGAGACGCTTGGTTCAAGCCCCGTCACGATCAGCGCCGGATTCGCTGAATATACCTCCGGTGAGGGAAAAGAGCACTTCTTCAATCGTGTTGATGCGGCGCTATATAAAGCCAAGAATAGCGGCAAGAACCGTAGTATTGTTTCCAATTTGGAGCAGTATCAGCAAAGTCAGCTCGCCTAAGGCGAAACGGCTGTCGCCGTCCTATCGGCGGAGAAGCTCGTTTCATTCCCGTAAAATATTAGCGTGTTATAAGGTGAAACTGATACCGCGCCTATGTTTTAAACAAACAAAAGCTTCCCATCAGGAACTGCCATTCCTGATGGGAAGCTTTTTATATGGACGGTCTATTAGTTTTGCATGATAAAGTCGTTCTGCGCCATTTCGGATTCGTTGTACATCTTCAGGATCTCATAACGCGTGTTGCGCTGCGCTGGGATCTTGCCTGTTTCGCGAATCAAGCGAAGAATGGAATCGATATTGACCTTATGCGTCGTTCCTGCGGCCGAAACCACATTCTCCTCAATCATTGTGCTGCCGAAGTCGTTACAGCCGTAGGACAATGAAAGCTTGCCCACTTCCGGCCCCATAGTTACCCATGAAGATTGGAAATTATCGATATTGTCGAGCGTAATCCGGCTGATCGCCAATGTTTTCAAGTACTCTTCCGGCGTCGCTTTCTCCCGCTTCATGTTCGTGTTCTCCGGCTGGAATGTCCATGGAATGAACGCTAGGAAACCTTTGGAGTTATAGCCGTTCGCTATGCACTCATCCTGTGCGTCACGCACACGAAGCAAATGAAGCGCACGCTCCTCCATCTCTTCCCCGAACCCGATAACCATCGTAGCTGTCGTGTTCATGCCGATGCGATGGGCCGTCTTCATGACGTCCATCCAATCCGTCCAAGAGCCCTTCAACCGGCTGATCTTGCGTCTTGTCCGGTCATCCAGAATTTCGCCGCCGCCGCCCGGAAGCGAATCCAGTCCCGCACGATTCAGCTCGCGAAGCACCTCTTCAAGCGATTGTCCGCCCGAAAGCAACACCATCTTATGAATCTCCGCCGGGGAGAAAGAGTGCATCGTAATGCCTGGATAATGCTGCTTGATCTTACGCAATAAATCCAAGTAATACGAGAATGGCAGCTCTGGATTTACGCCGCCCTGCATCAGAATCTCGGTTCCCCCGACATCCATGGTTTCCTTGATCTTCTGCAAAATGACTTCATCCGGAAGCACGTAGCCTTCCTTCGAGCCGGGCGCTCGGTAAAACGCGCAGAAACGGCAATACACATCGCATACGTTCGTGTAATTGATGTTCCGTCCGACAACGAAGGTCGTTACCGGATCAGGATGATGCCGAAGCATAATCTGATTGGCCACATGGCCCATTTTCTCAATTTCATCGGATTCGAAAAGTGTCACGCACTCCTCAAGTCCAATCCGTTCTCCTTGCAGTGCTTTATCTAAAATGCGATCTACCTGTTGCACGATGGAGACCTCCTTCTCTATCAACATATCCGTCACTTGCTACGTTTCAACTAATACTACCACAAACGCCAACCAGCGTCATGCACCGACATCGGCCGAAAAAGCCAGCCTAAACGGCGAAAAACGCGGCTAGTCCGCCGGGACTGCCGCGTATCGCATTATTTGCGCCTTATAGGCGGATTGGTTTCCGTTCGAAGCCAGGGCTTCGAATGGAGCATTCCGCCATAGGCGGATTGGTTTCCGTTCGAAGCCAGGGCTTCGAATGGAGCATTCCGCCATAGGCGGATTGGTTTCCGTTCGAGGCCAAGGCTTCGAATGGAGCATTCCGCCTTATTCCCCTTTAAGCGCCTGATCCAGATCCGCAATCAGGTCATCAATATCCTCTAAACCGACGGAATAACGAAGCAAACCATCTGTGATGCCACGTTCATGACGAACCTCGCGCGGCATCGCCGCATGCGACATCATGGCCGGATAAGACAAAATACTTTCAACAGCACCAAGACTTACCGCGACAAGCGGCAGCTTCACACGGCTGAGAACGGCTTTGGCGCGTTCGCCGTCACCCACATCGAAGGATACGACTGCACCGTAACCCTTCGATTGTTTCTCATGCACTTCGCGGCGCGGATGGTTCGCAAGACCCGGATAATACACGCGTGTAACATCCGGATTGTTGTCGAGCCATTCTGCCAGCTTGCGAGCGCTGCGCTCGCTGTGCTCCATACGCGCTTGAAGCGTCTTCATGCCGCGGATCAGCAGCCATGACTCCTGCGTACCCAGAACGGTGCCAAGACCGTTCTGCAGCTGCTTCAGCCTGCGGCCGAGGCTTTCAGTTGCCACAACGGCAAGGCCTGCAAGAACGTCACTGTGGCCGCCCAGAAACTTCGTGGCGCTGTGCAGGACGATATCGACCCCGAGCTCGATTGGACGCTGATGGTACGGCGTCATAAATGTATTGTCCAGCAATGTAATCAGCTCATGCTCCTTCGCCCAAGCCGCGACTTCACCAATATCGGTGATTTTCAGCGTCGGGTTAGATGGGGTCTCCATGAAGACCGCCTTCGTATTCGGCCGGAGCGCTGCTTTCACCGCTTCAAAGTCCGTCATATCTACGAACGTGGACTCAATGCCAAGACGGTTCAGCACCGTTGTCAGCAGGCGGTAGGTCCCGCCGTAAACGTCCTCGGTGACGATGATGTGATCGCCTGTCGAGAACAGCAGGAACGCTGTCGAGATCGCTGCCATACCGGATGCAAATGCAAAGCCGCGAACGCCGCCTTCAAGCAGCGTAATGTAATCTTCCAAAGCCTGACGCGTCGGATTGCCGGAACGGCTGTAATCGTACGTCGGCGGGTTGAAAATGTCATGATGATGGAACGTAGAAGCTTGATAAATCGGCACGCTCGATGCGCCGGTTTGTCCATCGATCTCCGCCCCGAAATGAATCAATTTCGTTGCAAATTGTTTCTCTGCGCTGTCATTGCCTTTTCTCTTGTCCGGATGCTGCTCTGCCATGATGGTTTATGCCTCCCCAAGCTCACGTTTTGCTGCTTCAAAGGCTTGCGCCAAATCCGCGATCAAATCATTCACGTGCTCAATGCCGACTGAGAAACGAAGCAGACGGTCATCTACGCCGATTTTCTGACGAATTTCCAACGGAATATCCGCATGCGTTTGTACGGCCGGATACGTCATCAGCGATTCCACGCCGCCGAGGCTTTCGGCGAAAGCAATCAGCTTAATATGACGAAGGATCGGCTCCACATAAGCTGCTTTCTTCAAGCGGAACGAGAAGATACCGGTATTGCCGGAGGACTGACGGTTCTGTATCTCATGACCCGGGTGATGAGGCAGCGCAGGATAATATACATCCTCTATCACTTCATGCGTTAGCAGCCAGTTCGCGATCGCTGTTGCATTCGCTTGATGGCGTTCCATCCGCAGCGCCAGCGTCTTCATCCCGCGCATCAGAAGCCACGAATCCTGTGGTCCCAGAACAGCGCCGAGCGAGTTGTGAAGGAATCCCATCTCAGCGGATAGTTCCTTGCCCTTCGTTACGATAAGGCCCGCCAGCACGTCATTGTGGCCGCCAAGGTACTTCGTAGCGCTATGCACGATGACGTCTGCACCAAGCTCGATTGGACGCTGGAAGAACGGAGTAAGCAGCGTGTTATCTACTATGGACAGCAAGCCTTTGGACTTCGCCCATGAACAAACGCGCTCCAAATCTGTAATCATCATCAGCGGATTCGTCGGCGTCTCGATCAAGATCGCTTTCGTAGCCGGCGTAACCAGCTGGTTCATCGCATCGATATCATTCGTATCGACGTAAGAAGCTGACACGCCGAAGCGAGTCATAATCTTCTCCAGCAAGCGGTATGTACCGCCGTATAGATCCAAGGAAACGAGCAAATGGTCGCCTTGGCCAAACAGCGAGAAGACAGTCGTCAGCGCAGCCATGCCGCTGCTGCAAGCAAACGCGGCGTCGCCGGACTCCAGCTCTGCAGCCGCTTCTTCAAGCACACTGCGGGTCGGGCTCTTCGTGCGAGCATAGTCAAAGCCCGTGCTTTCGCCAAGCTTCGGGTGGCGGAAAGCTGTTGCTTGGTACACCGGGAAGCTGATTGCTCCGGTAACAGGCTCTTTAATGGATCCAATTTGTGCTAAGCGGCTTTCTATTTTCATCTGAAGTGACTCCCTCTCGTCGAATATTGAACTTCTTATTTAAATGCCTGCACCCAAATCATATGGGGTTTGCTGATAAACATAATAATTCAACCAGTTCGAGAACAGCAGATTGGCATGCGCTCTCCAGCTCGACAGCGGAATCTTCGACGGGTCGTTGTTTGGATAGTAATTCTTCGGCAAAGCAATATCCATTCCTTTGGCTACATCGCGATCGTATTCAGCCTTGAGTGACAACGGATCGTATTCCGAATGACCGGTTACGAAAACTTGTCTGCCGTCCTTGGAAGCAACCAGATAAACGCCGGCTTCCGGCGATTCAGACAGGATCTCCAGATCCTCTATATTGTCGATATCATCGCGGCGAACTTCCGTATGACGCGATTGCGGAACTAGGAATAGTTCGTCAAAACCGCGTACAAGCGGAACATTGCGCTTCTCAACCGTATGCGGGAATACGCCGAACACCTTATCCGCCAGCTCGTATTTGGGAATGCCGTAGTGGTGATACAATCCGGCTTGTGCGCCCCAACAGATGTGGAAGGTTGACGTTACGCGACGAGCCGACCAATCCATAATATCCTGCAGCTCTTCCCAATAGTTGACCTCTTCGAACGGCAGCGTCTCTACAGGGGCTCCGGTAATAACCAAGCCGTCGTAGTACTCATGCTTAATATCGTCGAACGTTTTATAAAACGACTCCAAATGCTCGGACGACGTATTCTTCGACGTGTGAGTCCGAGGATGAAGCAGCACGACTTCCACCTGCAGCGGCGTGTTCCCGATTAAACGGAGCAGCTGTGTTTCGGTCGTTTCTTTAGTGGGCATTAAATTAAGAATGGCTATCCGGAGCGGACGGATATCTTGATGATAGGCAACGCTCTCATCCATTAGAAAGATATTCTCATCAGTCAAAACATCTTTCGCAGGTAGTTGGTCTGGTACTTTAATCGGCATGATAATCTCTCCAGTCTGCTTGGATTGTCACTGAGGAGCGCAATGAAAACAGCCCCTCTCATTAGAGAGGGGCACAAATGTATCGTTCATGCGCCTCTCATCTCTCAGAAACATACGTTTCCGCAAGAATTAGCACCGTACGTTTACACGCCGGTTGCCGGGCTTCATCGGGCTAGTCCCTCCGCCTGCTCTTGATAAGAAAGCTTGCTTATTTAATTAAAGAAATTCCTTAGTTCTTACTTTAAATCATTCCTTTATTCCCGTCAAGGAGATCCCCCTTCACCATCGACAAGAATCGCGTAACCATGGGCTTTTCCCTGCATATGCTGATACAGAACCATGCACGCTACTTTCTTCTTGAATGGAAAGACATTGTCGGAGTATACTAGACAAGAATTACGCTTTAAGCAGTGAATAATTGACCATTAAAGGGGTGTTTACGACTATGGAAGGCGACCCGAGGCCTGCGGGCAACCGCACTGATAACCGGTTTACACGGAAGATAGCAGGAAGGCTTATGTCATCCAATCCTATTCGCAAACGCGCCGCTTCTAGATAGATGGACTAGAGCAAGCAGCACGGCACCGCGCGACATGGCTTGCTTGATGTTGCCTGATTCTGTTCTCCTCCTCATAACCGGCATCCGGGAATTACTGCAACAACGAGAGGAGGAACGCGGATGAAGATCCGTCACGTGAATCAAGGTGTTTTCACACCGGTTGATGACATTCAAGCTGCCGTCGTGCCGCCTGCCGAGGGCTTCTACTGGATTGATGCCGATGTGGATGACCTCGCTGTGCTCCAGCCGATATTCGCGCTGCATGAGCTGGCTGTCGAAGACTGTTTGAGTGAAGAAGAGCAACGGCCTAAGATTGAAATTCATGAAGGCCATTATTTTATTGTAATAAACAGCATCCGTTTTGATGATGAAGAAATTTTCCTACGTGCCCTGAACATTTTTCTGGGCCGCCATTATATTATTACCGTTACGAAACAGAAAATTAACGAGCTTCGCACGTTGAAGCCGGTCCTGCTTGAAGAGCAAGTCAGCCGCCCCGACCGTTTCCTCTATCATCTGGTCGATATCGTCGTTGATAATTACTTCCTCGTCGGCGATCGGATTGAGGCGCGGATCGAAAGCTTGGAAGAAGATATTTTGGTCCACACCAAGAAATCGCATCTGAATGAAATTATCGGACTTCGAAGCGAAATTCTCTGGCTCAAGAAAGTACTTGGACCACAGAAGGAGCTTATAGCAACACTCAATAAGAAAGACTTGAAACTCATCGACGATCAATTGCAGAAGTACTTTAGCGATATCTATGAGAATGCCGTCAAAATTGCCGAGACTTTCGAGACCTACCGCGATCTGATGGGCAACTTACGAGAGGCTTACCAGTCTTCGCTTGCGAACCGCGCGAATGAAATCATGCGCGTCTTTACCGCGCTGACCACGATCTTCATGCCACTCACGTTCATTACCGGTATCTACGGAATGAATTTCGACTTTATACCTGGGCTCCATCTGCACGGCGGCTCTTACTTGCTGCTCACGTTTATGCTCTTGCTCGGTTTCGGGATGTTTTTCATTTTCCGCAAGAAAGAATGGCTGTGAACGGCTAATTAAAAAAGCTCTCCAGGGACGCTCGCGGCCTCAGGAGAGCTTTTTCTATATTAACCGAACGGAAGCTTAAAGGTCTTCTTGGTTAGCGGGTACAGCCATTTGACGCCGCTTGGCGTTAATGTATCCGCTATAAGATGGGACAGATACCCGCTTATCGCGGTGTAGGCAATGCCTTCGATCTCAAGCTGCTGCTCCAGCCCCCAACCGATCGCCCCCCAGGCAACTACCGCCCAGACGGTATGCGTTAACCCTCGGTGGTTCAGCCAGGGCACCCACGCAACATACAGACCAAGCCCCATCAGCCAACGATGACCGATCGCATATCCTGCATACATTAATCCAACGCCAATTATACTCACGAGCGCATCCCGAATCATGCCATTGCGAGAAATCATGCCCAGAAGAAAGACGGCTGCTGCGGCAATCGTCAAATACGGATAAAAGATAGCTTCAAACCAATAATAATACGCCGCCGCTGCAGCTGCCGCGACTCCGCCCCACAGCATAAGGGCGCGGATTACCCTTGCCGGCTTGCTAAGCTTGCTGCTCAGCATATTCGTCCCATCCAAATCCGCGCTAAGTGCGGAAAATGCCGCAACAATGATAAACGCCGCAGCATTGGTCAGCGTGATGGGATGCGTAGCTGCAGCAACCACCCCGATTGCGACGCCAATCGCTAAATGTGTCGTTCCTTTCATATTTGCCTCCTCATTCTGACTGACTATGTAGATAAAATAATCACCATCATCGAACGTTAGTTCGCTTTTCGAATGATTATACCTTCTTTTCCATCGTCATTCAATAGGAATTCCGACATGTAAAAGGCATCGCTTGAAGTACTTCCAAACGATGCCTTCGTATGATATCAACGATGTATGGCGGGCAGTTAGTTACACGAGTCCCTCTCCTGCCAGCGCTTCCTTGCGGCCTTTATCCAGATTCACATAGTACAGCAGGATGATGCCTATGATGAAGAACGCCAGCAGCGCCAGTATACCTAAACGACTGGAACCGGTTATCGTACCGACAACGGAGAAGACGGCCGGCCCCGCTACTGCAGCAAATTTGCTGGATAAGCTCAGGAAGCCGAAAAACTCGGCGGTTCGCGAAGGCGGCACCAATGTGGCGTACAGCGACCTTGCCGTCGCTTGGCTCCCTCCTTGCACGAAGCCGACCAACACGGCCAATGCATAGAAGTGAAGTGCGCTCGTCATGAAATAGCCAAGCATAACAATCAGCACATACACAAGCAGTGAGCAATAAAGCGACTTCTTCATCCCGATACGTGAGGCGAATCGGATGAATAGCAGTGTGCATGGATAGCCGACAAACTGTGTAATAAGCAATGCGGCAATCAAATCCATGGTCTCAATTCCGATGCCGCTCCCATAGATCGTTGCCATAACGATAACCGTACTAATGCCATCATTGAAGAACCAGAAGGATGCCATATACTTGAGCAGCTCCGGGTAATGCTTCAACGTCTTCATCGTGTTGTTGATGCGCTGCATCCCTCTCCGCATCATATCTCCGAAACCATCGGAAGTCCCTTTGGCCGTTTCCTTCACATTGCGCATAATTGGAAGCGAGAATAGGATCCACCAAATCCCAACCGTAACGAAGACGGTCTGCGTGGCAACTGTTTTATTGGGGAAGCCCACTAACGACCATTTCTCGATCATGATTAAATTGACCAGCAGCAGTAAACCGCCGCCTAAGTAACCCATCGCATACCCTTTATTGCTCACGGCATTCAGTGTTTCCGGTGTCGAAACCTCCGTGATTAATCCATCATAGAACGTATTAGAGGCGGCATAGCCGATCGTTCCGATAACAACCAATATAGAAGCAAGCAGCCAATCATTCGTCCCAACCAGCGCCATACAGATCGTTGCGATAGAGCCGATAAACATGAACACCGATAAGAAACGAACCTTCGATCCTGAATAGTCAGCAATCGCTCCCATAATCGGACATAGGATGGCAACGAAAATCATCGCGATGGTTTGCGTGTAGCCCCAGTAATTCTCAGCTGTATTGCCGCTCAAATCAGCCCCTGCTACCGTTTTGTAGTAGATCGGCATAACCGCGGCCATAATGGTCGTGACAAAAGCAGAATTGGCCCAATCGTACATCATCCAGCTGCGTACTGCCTTCGGATTCATCCTCTTCGCTCCTTTAATAGCGCATGAATTGTCACCTATAACCAACATTCGACAGCCTCGTAATTGAATCCTGCTCGAACTCACGATCGCTTACCCACTGTTTGGCACTTTTGCCGTCGAGCTGATTTTACATTATAATGATATATAGCTGTGATAAAAATCTTTAATCGCTAAAGGAGGGATTCCGTGAATATTAACCAACTTGAAACGTTGTTAACCATCTCACGCACCATGAGCTTTCGCAAAGCAGGAGAGCTGCTTAATCTAACGCAGCCGGCTGTTTCTGCCCAAATCAAAAGCTTAGAGGATGAGTTTAAAACGGTTCTAATTGATCGGAATCAACCCGTCACCTTAACGGACCGCGGACAAGTGTTTCTTGATCACGCCGAGCGCATATTAGCCATCGTAGAAGAACTGAAGCAGAAGCTCTCTGACCTAAGCCAAACGCCGCAGGGTCATATCGTGCTGGGAACAACCTCATCGATCGCGATTCAAATTTTGCCTCGGGTGCTGTCTTATTTTCAAAATCAATTCCCGCTTATCAAAACAACGATTCACTCCATGCCCTCTTCAGGAGTTATGGCCAGTGTAGAGAATGGCAGTGTAGACATCGGCATCACCTATCTGTCGGAACGCAATCCGAATGTGGAAACATCCATCCTGTATTATGATACCTACGAACTGGTCGTTGCTCCCGAGCATCCCATGAGCCATTTGAAGCATACTACCGTAGAATCGCTCAAGGACATTCCCATGATTATGCTCTCACCGGACACATTAGGACGACGTTTTCTGGATCAAATTTTCCGCAAATACAATCTGCACCCGAACATCGTGATGGAGCTTTCGAGCAGCGAGGAAGTGAAGCGGATGGTCGAGATCAATTTAGGCGCTGCAGTGGTGTCTAAGCTATCCATTGCCAAAGAGGTTCAGCTCGGCACGCTGAAGCGGATTAAAGTGAATGAGCTCGATATGAGCCATCCGGTCGGTTTAGTTTATAAGTCAGGACGATATATCAACTCAGCAATGCAGCAGTTTTTGAGCGATTTGAAGGGTATGCCCGAAGATCATTTCATTAGCAGCGAGTAGGAGGAGATTCAGTTTGAAATTCGACTTACATACGCATCACTTCCGGTGCGGACATGCAGACGATAATATCGAGGACTATATTAAGGCAGGGATTAAGGCAGGTCTATCCGTCATCGGAATTTCCGATCATTCCCCTTATTTCGCAAGCGATCAGGAACAACCGAATCCAGGCATTGCAATGGGAAAAAGCGAATTTGCCCGTTATGTCGAGGAAGTGCTGAAGCTCAAAGCTAAGTATGAGGGCACCATCGACGTGCTGCTCGGCGTGGAGTCCGACTTCTTCCCTCAGCACGCTCAGGTTTATCGGGATGTGTATGCCGGTTATCCTTTTGACTATATTATCGGTTCCGTCCATCAGTCGCGCGGTGTCAGCATCTTCAATCGCAATCGTTGGAAGAACCTCTCAGAAGCACAGCAAATCGATGAAAAACGCCATTATTACGAGCTTATCGGCCAATCGGCACGAAGCGGCATGTTCCAAATTCTCGGTCATATCGACGCGATGAAAGGCTATTACCCTGCTTTCTCCGCACTTGCCGCAGACGAAGCGATCGATGATTGCCTGAAAGCCATTGGGGAGAGCAGCGTTTCCATCGAAATTAACACCTCCGGCAAAACCAAAGATGCGGGCGGCTGGTATCCTTCCGATGCGATATTGGAGCGTGCACTGCACTTTGGCGTGACGGTTTCGTTCGGGTCTGATGCCCATAAGCCGAGCCGTGTCGGTGAAGATTGGGAGCTTGTTGCGAAGCGTCTGAAGGAAATCGGGTTTACGGAATGGTTTTATTACAAAAACAAGAAGCCGGTTCGTGTAGCCCTATAGATAAAAAAGTGGACCTGCACGCGGCAGGTCCGAAGTCATATATAATCAAAAGGGGGTCTTGGTTACTATAATACCCCTCGAATATGAAGGAACCATAACAGAACCATTTCATTTGTGTAACATTTATTAAAGGTGGAATTGACAATGTGGTTTGCAGCAGCCGTCGGCAGTGCGGTACTGTTCGGGTTGGCTGGCTGGTGGATGAAGGTGTCCCAGATGCAGAGCGGTTCCTCCGCTTACCTGCTTCTGGGTCTTTATATTTCCGGGACCTGCGGATTTGGCATTCACGCCGCGTTGGAGCACACGCTGCTGCCATCGCTGGCCGATCCGCGGGTTTGGCTCGCCGGCTTGCTCATCGGTGCAGGGTCCGCCCTCGGAAACGCGCTCTTCATGAAAGCGCTGGAATGGGGCCCTGCCAGTCTGACATCACCGCTTACGAACATGAATATCATTCTTGTTATCGCACTTGGCACCTTTGGCTACAACGAACAGCTCTCGAAAACGGAGCTTGGCGGCGTCCTATTGCTTCTGTTAGCCGTTCTGCTTGTCTCTATGCGAGGCAAGGAAAAGGCCTTCCGTATAGCGCCGCGATGGTATTTCTACGTTGGCATCAGCATTCTGCTCTTCGCGATTCGCAATGGGGGTCTGAAGGTCACAGGTGACCTTGGACTAGCCAGCGCGCCGATCTTATTCGTCGCTTACAGCTTATCTATTGTTTGGTTTGCCGGGGTCGCCCGCCAAGAGCGAAACCGCAGAACTTCACTCGGCAGCTTTCGTTCCGATGAAGTTTCAAGCATCATGCAGAAATCGCTTCGCGCTCCTTCAATTGGGATGAAATGGGGGCTAGTCGCCGGCCTTTTCTCCTACGGCGGACTTCAGCTTTACGCTGTGGCGCTCGAAACGGGTCGTGCCAACATAGCCGGTCCCATTTTTGCCGCCAACAGTTTGGTCGTTGCTGCAGGCGCCATCATTTTGTACCGCGAGCGACTGAACGTTTATCAATGGACGGCTTTCGTGCTGACCATTGCCGGTCTTGTCCTAATTCGCCTATAACGGATTACTCATTCATCATTCGGAGTTACGTCTCAGAAACACTTTGCGCAGCGTAGATTCGAAGTTACTAAGGTTCCGGCGTATATATCGGCGGAACCGCCCTGCTGCGGACAGCTTCATCACCGAGCCCCAACCATCATATCGTCCCCCACTGCCTGCCAGCAGCGAATGAAGCTCACGTACGCGCTCATTAACCGTATCGAGCCGAACATCCTCGAACCGGCTTATCACGAGTGGATAGGGGTAGCCCTGCTCAGGGTTCCCTTCCTTCTCCTTCTCGATTACATAGCCAAGCCCTGTCAACATCGACTCAATTTCGCGGCGGTCATCGTCCTCACGAAACAACAGCCAGTGATAGACGTTTCTGGGCTGCCCAATATTGTCCCCTTTATGGATAAGCGCATAGATCATCTGTGCATTGTGCACAAACAGCTCCTCAAGCGCATCCGGCAGCATGAACGTGTAAAACTCCCACTGCGGATCTGTTTTGCGATAGACCTGTGCTCGGAAAGGCCAGTTCTCATCCAGCCAAGCGTGGATTTCGGGAAGATTAGGGCTCTCCCCTTTCGTGTAATAATAAAACTCAAGCCGCGTAGCTGCATTGATTCGCCCAATATAGATGGCTCCCGCAGTACGGTTCAGCCAATGTTCAAGTTTGGATTCCAACTGCTCCAATTGTTTGACAAAATCCCGATTCGAGCGATTATGCGCGCGAACCGGATATAAGTTAATCGTAATCGAGAGCAAATCCGTATACGGTATGATCGGAGCGGAGTTTCGATATCCGACATTAATCAACACGCGCAGCTGCTCCGATTCCGTCCGGCGTTCATAAAATCCCCAGTTGTCCGACATCCGGCACCTCAATATCGTGGTATAATAGCATTACTACAGTATCTTAGAATTATTTCGGCAGTGCATGCAAAGTTAATAAGCAATTTGGAAAAATACCCCAGGTGGATGCAACTAACTTAAGTATAGTATATAATGAATGAAAAGCATTTGTCTTGTATTGACGAATAGCCCTCCCTTTTGAAAACGTCATGTGCTACAATAGAAACATTGAAAGCGGGGTGATAACGTGGATTATTCCAAGATGTGCCCAAAGTATGAGTGCGCAACTGAGTTGCTCGGGAAGAAATGGACTGGCATGATCGTTCGCGTTCTGCTCGGCGGGCCGAAACGGTTTAAGGAAATGAAAGAGCAAATCCCGGAGATGAGCGATAAAATGCTGACCGACCGGATGAAAGAGCTCGAACAATTCGATATCATTAAACGTAACGTCTATCCGGAAATGCCGGTTCGAATTGAATATGAATTAACCGCAAAGGGACGGGGACTAGAACCCGTTATCCAATCGATACAAGATTGGGGCGAGAATTGGTGTTAAAGGCTGCCGTAGCTTACGGCAGCTTTTTTACTTACGGGAAAACATCCGATAATGTTGCACCTTTCGCCAAAATAGCGCATTTCTTAACAAAAAGGCGTATCCAACGGAAATTGGATACGCCTTTTTCATGTGCGACTGTTTCAAGCGACTCTGGAGCCGGTCTTTGGTCTGTGGCGCGACTTAGGAGCGCTTGTCATTGGTCTCACGCGACTCCGGAGCGAGTGTCTTTGGTTTGCGCGACTCTGGAGCAGCACCGGGAACGGACGCCGCAGGCGGTACGATTTGGAGCGACTTTGATGCGAAGCACCACGGGAGCGCCGAAGCGTGCCGCCTGCATACCGTGTCCCTCGCTAAGCAGAGGAGCAGCCACGAAACGCATTTCCCCCTGCCCCAAGCAGGGATAAACTGGAGCGACTTTGGTGCGGAAACGCAGCAACAGCTATTCCGAATTTGCGCGACATTGGTGCGGAGCACCACGGGAGCGCAAATCGGAATAGCTGTGCGAAGTGCCCCACCACGGGAGCCCTGTTTTACCCTACATCCCCAACCATTTTTTAAACAAATGCTTAGTCGTATCTTTATTAATCGCTGCAATCGAAGTCGTCAGCGGAATGCCTTTCGGACAAGAGCGTACGCAGTTCTGCGAGTTACCGCAGCCTTCGATACCGCCATCTTCCATCAGCGCTTCCAGACGTTCTTCTTGGTTCATCTCGCCAGTTGGGTGGGCATTGAACAGACGAACCTGCGAAATGGCCGCTGGTCCGATGAAGCTGTTGCGGTCGTTGACGTTCGGGCAGGATTCCAAGCAGACCCCACAGGTCATACATTTGGACAATTCATACGCCCATTGGCGTTTCGTTTCCGCCATACGCGGTCCGGGACCTAGATCATACGTACCATCGATCGGAATCCAAGCTTTTACCTTCTTAAGCGCATTGAACATCCGCTCACGGTTAATGACCAAGTCACGCACAACCGGGAACGTGCTCATCGGCTGCAAACGAATCGGTTGTTCCAATTTGTCGATCAGCGCGCTGCAGGCTTGACGAGGCTTGCCGTTGATGACCATGGAGCATGCGCCGCAAACCTCTTCCAGACAGTTCGATTCCCAGCATACCGGCGCTGTTCCATGTCCGTCTTGTTTCTTAGGGTTACGCTGGATTTCCATGAGGCAGCCGATTACGTTCATATTCGGGCGATATGGAATTTCAAACTCTTCCGTGTAAGGCTGAGAGTTCGGAGCGTCTTGACGCGTAATGATCAGCTTGACTGTTTTTGATGCAACTGAAGTTTCCGCCATCGTTATTCTCCTTTCTATTTTTCCTTCGAGTAGTCGCGTTTACGCGGTTTAATGAGAGAGACATCGACTTCTTCGTACGAAATTTGCGGGCCTTCCGGCGTCCAAGTCGCTTTTGTTGTTTTCAAGAAGTCATCATCGTTACGATCCGGGAATTCCGGTTTGTAGTGAGCACCGCGGCTCTCGTTACGCATAAGAGCGCCAAGTGTCATCGCTTCGGAAAGTTCCATCATGTTCCACAGCTGACGCGTGAACGCTACGCTCGCGTTATTCCAGCGCGCAGAATCGTTGATATTGATATTCTGATAACGCTGCTTCAGCTCTTTGATTTTCGCGATCGTCTCTTCAAGTTTCTTATTGAAACGTACAACGGTCATGTTGTTCGTCATCCACTCGCCGAGTTCTTTGTGCAGGACATACGCGTTCTCGGTACCGTTCATGTTCAAGATGCTTTCAAACTTGTCGGTTTGCTGTTTCTTCGCACGGTCATAAACGGAGGAAGAAATATCCTCAGCCGATTTCTTAAGGCCTTTGATGTATTCAACCGCTTTAGGTCCCGTAATCATGCCGCCATAGATGGCGGAGAGCAGCGAGTTCGCACCGAGACGGTTCGCACCATGATATTGATATTCACATTCGCCGCAAGCGAACAAGCCGGGAATGTTCGTCATTTGATTGTAGTCAACCCACATGCCGCCCATGGAATAGTGAACCGCAGGGAAGATTTTCATCGGAATTTTACGCGGGTCATCCCCCATGAACTTCTCATAAATCTCAATGATACCGCCAAGCTTAACATCCAGTACCTTCGGATCTTTATGGGACAAATCAAGGTAAACCATGTTCTCGCCGTTGATGCCAAGCTTCTGCTCTACGCATACGTCGAAGATTTCGCGAGTCGCGATATCACGCGGAACTAGGTTTCCGTATGCCGGATATTTCTCCTCTAGGAAGTACCAAGGCTTGCCGTCTTTATACGTCCAAATACGTCCGCCTTCGCCGCGCGCCGATTCCGACATCAGACGAAGCTTGTCATCGCCCGGGATCGCCGTTGGGTGAATTTGAATGAACTCACCGTTCGCATAATGAACGCCTTGTTGGTATACCGCACTCGCGGCTGTACCTGTGTTAATGACGGAGTTCGTTGTTTTGCCGAAAATAATACCAGGGCCGCCTGTCGCCAAAATAACAGCATCCGCAGCGAAGGTATGTACTTCCATGGAGCGAAGATCTTGAGCGGTTACACCGCGGCAAGCGCCTTCGTCATCCAGAATAGAACCGAGGAATTCCCAGTGCTCGTACTTCGTTACGAGTCCGGCTGTTTCCCAGCGGCGAACTTGCTCATCCAGTGCGTATAGCAATTGTTGGCCTGTCGTAGCACCCGCGAAAGCAGTACGGTGATATTGCGTACCGCCGAAACGACGGAAATCAAGCAAACCTTCCGGCGTACGGTTGAACATAACGCCCATCCGGTCCATCAAGTGAATGATGCCGGGCGCTGCATCGCACATTGCTTTTACAGGAGGTTGGTTCGCAAGGAAGTCCCCGCCATAAACGGTGTCATCAAAATGCTCCCAAGTGGAGTCGCCTTCACCCTTCGTATTAACCGCGCCGTTAATGCCGCCCTGTGCGCATACGGAGTGCGACCGTTTAACCGGCACAACGGAGAACAAATCGACGTGAACGCCTGCTTCTGCCGCTTTTATAGTAGCCATTAGACCGGCTAGACCGCCGCCAACGACAATAATTTTGTTTTTAGCCATTACATTATCGCTCCTTGTCTCAAAACTTAAACGAGATTCGTCAATTGCAGAGCAGCAGAGGCTGCTTCCTTAAACTCATCGCCGCGGAATGCACCAAGCGACAATAGGAACAACACCGCCACGATGACAAATACGCCCATCCAAAGGATTGAGGAGATGCGTTGTGCGCGCGGTCCGACTGTAATGCCCCAGCTTACAAGGAAAGCCCACATGCCGTTGCTGAAGTGGAACGTGGCGGCAAGAACACCAATGATATAAAGCACGAAGTAGAAGCCGTTGCTTGTAATATCGTGCATTAAGCTGCCGAGCTCCTCATGCTTTACTTCACCGAGCATCACTTGCAAACGGGTTTGGTAAAGATGCCAGAAGATAAAAATAAACGTAATTACACCGGTAATACGCTGAGCCGCAAATGCCCAGTTACGTCCATATTTGAACTGACCGGTATTCAGGTTCGACTGATAAGCAACATATAATCCATACACGCCGTGGAACAATAGCGGCAGCCAGATGCCGAACAATTCCAGGAAGAAAACGAGCGGAAGATCATTCAAAAACTTGATGCTATCCGAAAACCCCTGTGCTCCACCCTCATAGGCCGAATAGTTCGTAATCATGTGCTCAATGATGAACAGACCGAGCGGAATTACTCCGAGTAAGGAGTGGATCTTACGCGATAAATACGAATTTCCTTTCATAACTTGTACGTTCTCCTTTCCAAACTGTGGGGTAGCATTCGCCATAATTCGCCAAAACCATTCTCCATTGTAACGCTAGGCCCAGAGGGCGTCAATAAATAATAGATTTACACATTATGGTGGCACAGTACACATGATACTCCTTTTCCGCTTATAATGATATTGCTTATTATTCATTAATTGTTATAACATTTTTGCATATAGACTCAGAATCATGAGGTGATGGCTTGTGTTAGATGAACTACATGTTTTCGCCGTTGTCGTGGAGCAGTCCAGTATGAACAAAGCTTCTGCCGCACTGAATTTATCCCAGCCTGCGCTCTCACGCAAAATTGCCAAGCTTGAGCAAGATCTCGGTGCCCTGCTCTTCCGCCGCATCGGCAAACGTCTTGAGCTGACCCGAATCGGACAGCTTACGTACGAGTATGCCATCGAGGCTAGGCAGCAGCATTTGCGGTATCTCAGCCTAGTCGCCGATTATAAGAGCGCCGGCCGTTCGACTTTAACCATTGGCGCAAGTCTTACGACGCTGCAGACGACATTGCCTGATCTCATTCAAGCGCTGACCCTCCGCAGTCCCGAGCTCGACATCAAGGCCATCACCGGCAAAACGCATGAGATCGTCACCCTCGTCCGCGAGCGTAAAGCCGATCTTGGCATTGTCGCTTCGCGAATCGATGATCCGCAGCTCAAATGCGTGCCGCTGTTCGACGATCACCTTGTGCTCGTGCTGCCGCGCAATCACTTCGTCATGGATAAAGGCTTGCCTGTTATCAGCGATTTAAACGCGCTGCCGATGATATTGTTCTCCAAAGGCACGTGGTACCGGATTCTGACCGATGAGCTGTTCGAAAAATACCGCCTGCTCCCTGATGTACGCATGGAGATCGACTCCTTCGAGGCCATTCTTCGGCTGCTACATACCTGCCGAGCCGCTACATTGCTGCCCAAATCCTATCTGCGGCCGGAGATGCTGCAGGATAACGATCTCTCCGTTATCCCAATCCGCGAATTGGTCGAGTCCAAGCGTACCACTTCGCTGATACATGCGCAGTCGGAGAGCTTGAGTCCGGCCGTGCGGCTGTGGATCGACGAGATCGCTACGCATTATAAGCGGGGGTAACCCCACGCCTCTCCATCTTCATCCCTTTCTTCCCGCTGCGCCTGCAGATCTGCTGTTTCATTACTTTTAGTGCATACAATGCTCCGGCGGGAACGGCACAGCAAACAAAAAAGGACAGAAGCCGAAGCCGGCCTTGTCCTTTATTGTTTGCCATTTTCCGTATCCAATACCATGCCGAGCTTTCTTGCCATCCAAGCGGTCGAACTCGCTTGAAGCAATATGGTAAGCATGATTGCCATAAATGTGATGGAAGCGATCACATCGGCATGTTTGACGCCCATTCCAGATAGCATACCGGATAACGCGGCAGGGATGACGCCTGTTTCGCGAACCCACATCATAAAGGTCATCTCACGCATAGTCCAGCGAGAAGCACGATCGGGCCATGCCGATGCGAGGACGGTTGCCGGTCTCGCGATAACCATTAGCACCAGTACAGTCAATAAGCTTTGCCACCAATACTCGCGAAGCAGCACGAAACTGACTTGACTGCCTAATAGCACAAATATCAGCATGCGCAGCATGACGGTCATATTTTCCGAGAAATGATGCATCTCATCTTGCTTGTCCGTCATCGCGAGACCGAAGCTGCCCGCATTTCCCCAAATCAGGCCTGCAACGAAAGTCGCCATAAATCCGCTCACATGGAGCAGCTCCCCTACTAAGTAAGCACCGAGGGCCGTGCAGAGCATGGCAATCGTCGTATAATTTCGCAGCACGCCAAGCCTTACATGGGAAACGAAGCATACGATAACAAAGCCTATGACCAAACCGATAGCAATTCCACCGAGGGCCGTTTTCAAGAAATCCAGGACGATCACCCCCGGCTTAAGAGCCGATTGTCCTGTAGCTGCACCAAGCAGCGCAAACATGATGATCGAGCCTGTAGCATCGTTGAAAGCAGATTCACTTTCAACGGTTTCGCGAACCCGCTCCCGGATGCGCACTTGGCGAAACACCGGAATGATCGAGGCCGGATCAGTCGAAGCTATGACCGAGGCAGCAAGCAGAGAGAAAAGCCAAGCGATCCCGAACAGCCAATGAATCGCCGCGCCTACGATGGCAACGGTTATGATCACCCCTGTGACGCTTAGCAGACCAACAGTCCAGCCTACTTTACGAAGCCCGCGTAACGATATATTTCGGCCGCCGTCAAACAAAATTATGGACGAGCCTCCAACTAAGATCAATTGATTCGTAAGTGAGGTGCTGGGCTCATTAATCCAGTGCAGGCCCGTCCCAATAACCATCCCTGCAATAATGAATAGCGCCACATCCGGAAGCCTAAGCTTCATGGCGATCGTACCAGCCACCATGCCTACAATTACGATAACCAGCATAAGTAGCAAGAAATGCTGTATCAATTCGGAGGTGTTCTCCATAGAACTGCGGTCACCGCTTTCTAACTCTGAGATAAGCTTGCAGCTAACGAATGACCGAATCTTCAAATTCCTCAATCTGTTGATTCGTTCCGATGATCACCATAACATCCTTCTCCGCCAGCACATCGTTTCCGGTCGGCGCAATGATGATGCCCTTCGGCTTATTGATTGCTACGATACTACAGCCAAAGCGAGCCCGCGGATTCAGATCTTGCAGCGATACACCGCTCAAGCATTTGGGCACGGCCAACTCAGCAATCGTATAGTCCTTCGACAGCTCGATGTAATCGAGCAAATTTGGAGAAACCAGCTGATGCGCTACGCGGATGCCCATGTCTCGCTCCGGATAAACGACACGATCGACACCGATTTTTTCCAATACGCGCCCATGAAGCTCAGTCATCGCTTTCGCCACAACTTTCTTCACACCTAGATCCTTCAGTAGGATAGCCGAAAGAATGCTCGCTTGAATATCATCTCCAATTGCCACGACGCCGCAGTCGAAGTTTCGAACACCAAGCGAACGGAGCACTTCCTCATCGGTTGACTCCGCTACAACCGCATGCGTAAGCACCTGGCTCAGATCCTGCACGACTTCTTCATCCTTATCGATTCCGAGTACGTCGTAGCCCAACTTGATTAACTCACGCGCCAAGCTCGAGCCAAATCTCCCTAGCCCGATAATTACAAATTGATTGATTTTCATGGTTGTATGAATCCCCTATCCTATCGTGATTTTCCCTTCCGGATGTCTGTACAGCACTTTCTCCGTCCGCGGCCCTAACGCATATGCCAATGTAAGCGGCCCAAGCCTGCCTGCAAACATAGTGAAACAAATGATGATCTTTCCGATTAGCGATAAATTCGGCGTAATACCGAGTGTAAGACCGACTGTGCCAAACGCAGAGGTAGTCTCGTAGAGAATTTTCAGAAAGGCCTTGTCCTCCGTTGTGGAAAGTACCATCGTTACGAAAATCACGAGGGATAACGAAAGCATAGTAATCGTTAATGCTTTGAAGATCCGTTCCCGAGCAAGACGGTAATTGAATAGGACGATATCTTCCTTACCTCTGATCATTGCAATAACGGCCCCGATCAGTGTCATGAAGGTCGTTGTTTTGATCCCCCCGCCCGTAGAGCCCGGTGAAGCCCCGATGAACATCAGTATGATCATAAAGAACTGTGTTGCTTGCCGGAGAGATGCCAAATCCAGCGTATTGGCACCGGCCGTACGCGGCGTTACAGATTGGAAGAATGCCGACATAATTTTGCTTCCCCAATCAAGCGAGCCAAGCGTCTTGGAATTGGAAAACTCGAATATGAATATAACGAGAGTACCGATCGCTATCAGGAATCCGCTCATGCTCAGGACTACCTTCGAATGCAGAGACAGTCGCTTTTTCTTGCGGTACTCAAGCAAATCGGACATGACGATGAATCCAATCCCGCCTGTAATAATGAGCAGCATCGTAACGATATTCACCAGCGGATCGCTCACATAACTCGTTAAGCTCGTATAAGGCACCCCAAATTGGCCAAACAAGTCGATCCCTGCATTATTAAAGAACGAAACCGCATGAAAGATGCCGAAGTATACCGCTTTTCCAACCGGCATGTCAAAGGACCAGCGGATGGCAAACAGGACTGCAGCAACAGACTCGATAGTTAAGGAATAAATGATGACTTTGCGAATTAATCGGACGATACCCTCCATATTGCTTTGGTTTAAGGCTTCCTGGAGGATTAACCTTTCCTTAAGCGAAATGCGTTTGCGTAAGGCAAGAGCGAATAAAGTAGCCATCGTCATGAATCCCAGTCCGCCAATTTGAATCAGCGCCATTATAATAAGCTGACCAGGCACGGAGTAGTGGCTTCCAGTATCGACCGTCACTAGTCCTGTCACGCAGGTTGCCGTCGTCGCCGTAAACATCGCATCGATAATAGGAGTAGCATAACCATCCCTTGCAGCGAATGGCATGGACAGAAGTGCGCCGCCACACAAAATAATCAGTGCAAACCCAGTCACAAGAATTCTTGGAGGCGACCATTTGGATAGACGGAAAAATGGCTTCAATGCTTTCATTCCTATAGCTTCCCTTCTTTGGCGCTTCTTTAAGCAGACGATAACCTTCGTATACAACGCCTGTCAATGGTTCACATTATAAACCGTTCCGGTTCTCATTTCCAAATAGGACAGCTCTTGTTTCATGGATAATAATGTCTCAATTATGTTAAGGTAATGAATATCGCGCAATCGTTCTACTATTCGAGACAGAGGTGTTCAAATGAATACGACGCAGCTCCAGCCCCACTGGAAATTATTTTCCTGGCTAGCCGGCATTGGTATCATCATTTATGTACTCATTCAGATCGTTCCTTCCACTGCTGAGACGTTCTTCGATTCGGGCAGCGAGTCGGTCATTCCCAAGAGCAAGGCAGAAGCAGCGGCCACTTCCTTTATTCAGAAGCAGTTCCACGCTCACCCTGCGAATGTACATGCCGTGCATCAATCCGACAGCCTTCTCTACGGGTATTTGGAGAAGAATAAGCTGACGAAAACCTACAATAAGAAATATGATACGGATTTCCCTACGGACACGTTTCAAGTAACGGCAGAAATGCCGGATAAGAGCGAGATTTTCGTCTATGTACATATGCAAAAAGGGACGATAGTCGCGTGGAATCGGCTGAACGCATCGGATACCACGCCTGCCCAAGGCAAAGAGCTTTCAGATGCCGCGCTTGCTTTTGCAGCCTCCAAGGGTTTTGCCAAATCATCCCTTTCCCTTCATAAAATGGACTCGGATAAAGGTCAAATCATCTATAAAGCAGCCCGTAACTCTGTTGGCAAAGCACCGCTGCTGCTTCGTATTCGAGGGGAAAAGCTTGCGAATGGCAGCTTCCTTATTGCTTCTTATAAACCGCAGTTCACTGTCCCTTCCGAGTACACCAGCTATGTGAACAGCCAGAAGCGCATCGCGAATTATTTGTCATCGATCGGGAGTTTGTTCCTGTCGTTTGTCTTGTTTATACTCGCCATCATTTATGCGTCTCTCTATCGCAAACACACTTCGTTCTTGCGCGGTATCGTACTCACCGTCATCTTCCTGGCTATGTATTTGGCCAATGATTTCAACATGACAGACGGCATTGTGGCCGGCTACGGCGAAGTCCTCCATGCGGATACGATCGCGTATGTTGCGGTGATTGTGACTTGCTTGATTACCGTTATCATGGCACTTGCCGTCTACTTCTCCCTGGTTGGCGGAGATGGATTATGGAAAGGAATGGGCCGGAATTTATGGCCGCGTTTCGGCCAACCCGGCTATGGGGAGCATGTATGGCGGAGCATGTGGCTTGGCTACTTGTGCGCCTTTATGCTGCTTGGCTTACAAACGATTATCTTTATCATCCTCATGCAAGTAAACGGCTCATGGTCTACAACCGACGTCACTCAATCTCCTTATAATCTTGCGGCGCCATTGATTTTCCCTGTTCTTGCTTGGTGTGCGGCGATCTCGGAGGAAGCGGTGTTCCGATTGTTCGGCATCGGTCTGATGAAGCGTTGGTTCAAAAATTCGTTCGTTGCTTCCCTCATTCCAACGGTCATCTGGGCGCTCGGTCATGTCACGTATCCGATCTTCCCATCTACAACAAGGCTGCTGGAGCTCACGATCATCGGACTTATCTTCAGCTTTCTGTTCCTGCGATACGGCTTTATTACGGTATTGTTCGCACATGCGATTTTCGACAGTGTGATGATGGCCATCTCATTGATGTTTATGGGCTCCGCCAGCCATATTCTGACCGGCATCGTCTACATCGTTCTTCCCATCCCAATTGCATGGCTCATGCGATATGTGGATAACAGAAAACGTCCGAAACCCTACACCGCATAAATACAAAGGCCCTCCCGGCATGAAAGTTCCGGGAGGGCCTTTTTCACTTGCTAATGGAAGGATTACTTTCTATTGTTCTTCCTTCAACGCTTCAATAATTTGTGATGCGAGCTTCTCGCCAATCGATAGAGGTCGGAAATCTTCAATAGCGGCTTCTCTTATTTTCTTAATGGAGCCAAAGTGCTTCAGAAGCGCCTTACGGCGTTTCTCCCCGATGCCCGGTATCGAATCAAGCTTCGACACCACCATCGATTTCCCCCGCAGCTCGCGGTGGAACGTAATCGCAAATCGATGCACCTCGTCTTGAATGCGCTGCAGCAAGTAGAATTCTTGGCTGTCACGCGGCAAAGTCACCACTTCAGGCGGATCTCCAGTCATTAGCTGCGCCGTTTTGTGCTTAGTGTCCTTCACAAGGCCGCACACCGGTACCATTAAACCGAGCTCGTTCTCAAGAATATCGAGCGCTGCGGAGATCTGACCCCGCCCGCCATCGACAATGATCAGATCGGGCAGCTGAAGCTCTTCCTTCAGCACACGCTCGTAGCGGCGACGAATGACTTCCCGCATCGTGCCATAGTCATCCGGTCCGACGACCGTCTTCACCTTGTACTTGCGATATTCCTTCTTATCCGGTTTCCCATCGACGAAAACGACCATCGCCGAGACGGGATCCGTCCCTTGAATGTTTGAATTATCGAATGCTTCGATGCGGCGAACTTGAGGAAGACCCAGCGCTTCCGCGAGCCCTTCCGATGCTTTGAAGGTCCGCTCTTCATCCCGCTCGATCAGCTTGAATTTCTCATCCAGCGTCACCTTCGCATTGTTCACTGCCATTGTCACCACATCGCGTTTGCGTCCGCGCAGCGGCATAAACACTTTCACCTTCAGCCATTTCTGCAAGGAGTTACGCAGCTCGGCTTCCACCGAACCCGGTTCCGGCTCCCCTTGCTCATCGCCTTCGGCATGCTGCTCAGCCGGCGCTGCGTCCACCACGTACTCTACACCTGTCTCCTGTACGCTCGCAGCCGTCTCCAGCTCCGCTTCCTGCGGCGGCGAAGGCAAGAAAATCTCCTTTGGCAGCGCCGGATTTTCCGAATAATACTGGGTCACGAACGTCATAAAATCATCGTATGCCGCGCCATAATACGGGAACGTCGTCGCTCTACGCTCAATAAGCTTCCCTTGCCGCATGTACATAATTTGTACGCACATCCAGCCTTTCTCGATCGCATAACCGAAGACGTCGCGGTCCATCGCATCGTTAAGCGTAATTTTCTGCTTCTCCATGACAGCATCAATGGCTATGAGCTGGTCACGGTATTCCTTCGCGCGCTCGAATTCCATCAGCTCCGCCGCTGATTCCATTTTGGCCTGAAGCGTCTTCTTCACTTCATCATGGCCGCCGTTCAAGAAACGGGTGATCTCTTGCACCATGTTCTCGTACGTGCCAGGCGCAATGTCGAATTCACATGGCGCTACGCATTGCCCGATATGATAGTACAAACATACCTTGTCCGGCAGTGTGCCGCATTTGCGCAGCGGATATAACCGGTCTAGCAGCTTCTTCGTTTGCGTAGCCGCGAATGCATTCGGATACGGTCCGAAATATTTGCCTTTATCTTTCACGATCCGGCGCGTAACCTCAAGCTTCGGATGCGTTTCATTCGTAATTTTGATATACGGAAAGGTCTTGTCGTCCTTTAAAAGGACGTTATAACGGGGATGATACTGTTTAATCAAGTTACACTCCAGTATCAACGCTTCCATATTGCTCGATGTGACAATGTATTCGAAATCGCGGATCAAAGATACAAGCCGCAATGTCTTTCCGTTATGACTGCCGTTAAAATACGAACGTACCCGGTTCTTCAGCACCTTTGCTTTGCCGACATAAATGATGGTGCCCTCGGCATCCTTCATCAAGTAGCAGCCCGACTGATCCGGCAGCAAAGCCAGCTTGCTGCGTATTCGCTCCTCGGCAAGGCGCCGATCTGCAGCTGATTCCTTTCTCGGTTGATCCTCCATTGTCGTCCTCCTCCCGGCACATGGCTACCGTTTATTGTACCACAATGCAGCCTTATTTTGCGGCAGAACTCGGCGCACTTGTCAGCGGCATTCGGCACAAATTTGCCTCACAATTGTCACGACCTCCGACTTTACAATTATTCTGGAAGTTGGGTATACTAGGGGGAGCAATCGTTGTTGTCTAAGGAGGAAGTTAAAACGATGGAAAATGTAAGAGACCCACGTGAGCATTTGAACGAGGAACCGCGCGACGATCTATTCGACGTTGCACTTGGCTTTGGCGGATTCTTTGGACTGCTGTTCGTTATTTTCGCCGCTGCGGTGATTATCAAATTCATCATTTCGTAATAATGTGGCCTTGCCTCGGACTCCGGGTGCAAGGCCATTTTAATGGAATGAGTTGACAAGGCGCTGCAATGCGCATAGAATGACAACTAACGATAACTAAGGAGGCTGATGTCAAATGGTAGCTAATGTCATGAACGTTCAAGATGTTGCGGTAGTTGCATATGCATCGGTCTCAGACGGATCAAGTACGGGAATTACGCAGTAAGCTAAGGATACAGCCCTAGCTTATTTGTAATCGCCCATCGCCGCCGCAAGAGGCCGAAATTCGGTTTCTTGCGGTTTTTTTGTGTCCGTTTCGATACGTGCAAACGTATCAAAAGCGAAGACCGCAGGAGTTTATTTCCTGCGGTCTTTTTTGTTATCCAATCAACCAATCCAACTAAAAAGGGGTACACCAATTTTGAACATGAACCATCCTTTGCAAGTAAGCTCGACCACTAACGGGCTGCAAGACTACGGCTGGAATGGATACTGGGAGAACGCATTTTCCCGTGTGTCCGGCGCCGGCAGCACAGGTGTCAGCCTAGAGCCGGCACGTGTCGTTGCCCAGTTTACGAATCGTTACCGCATCATGACCGCCGCCGGCGAGTACGCCGCGGAGGTCAGCGGCAAATTCCAGTTCCAGGCTGCATCGCGCAGCGAATTCCCTGCCGTCGGCGACTGGGTCGCGGTACAATCGCTGCCCGGTGAGCAGCGTGCCATCATTCACAGCATCCTGCCTCGCCGCTCGGCAATGATCCGCAGAGCAGCCGGCAGCGTGCCGGAAGAACAGGTCATCGGCACGAATATTGACACTCTCTTCATCGTTAATGCGCTCAATGGCGATTACAATGTCCGCAAAATCGAACGCTACCTCATCGCGGCTTGGGAAAGCGGTGCAATGCCTGTCGTCCTCCTGACGAAAGCCGATCTCTGCACCGATACCGAGCGCAGAGTTGCCGAGGTTGAAGCGGCAGCGCCCGGTGTCCCTGTTCATGCGGTTAGCGCCTTGGAGAACGAAGGCCGCGACTCTCTCTCGCCTTATATGCTCCTAGGCCGCACCATTGCCGTAACCGGCTCATCCGGCGTCGGCAAATCGACGCTGCTGAACTGGCTGGCCGGCGGCGACCTGCAGCGCGTGCAGGGCATCCGCGAGGATGACGCGCGCGGCCGCCATACGACCACGCACCGCGAGCTGTTCCCGCTTCCGGGCGGCGTCATCATGATGGATACGCCGGGGATGCGCGAGCTGCAGCTGTGGGAAGCCGATGACGGCCGGCAGGAAGCGTTCTCCGATATTGAAGCGATCGCCGAGACCTGCCGGTTCCGCGATTGCCGTCATCAGGCGGAGCAGGGCTGCGCCGTGAAGGCAGCGCTGCGCAGCGGCACGCTCGATGAGCGCCGCTACGAGAGCTATAAGAAAACCGGACGCGAGCTGGCGCATCAAGCGCGCAAAGAGCAGTCCGTCAGCAAGCGGCAGAAGAAAAGTGCCGATAAACGGATCGAAGCGCGCACAAGCTACGTCAAGCACAAGCTGGACATCGACTGATTGAAATTGACTAGCGTTGCGCTGAGTTGTATAATCTTATCAAGTGATAAGCTGTTTTAGCAGGAAAGGAATCTTCTCAGCAATGGCAGCCAACAAATCGAGTCAATCGCAAGAAACACGCGCCATGATTATTAGAACCGCGAAGGAGCTGTTTATGGAGCTCGGATATCGTTCCGTATCCACGCGGCAAATCGCCGATGCCTGCGGCTTAACCCAGCCTGCGTTATATCACCACTTCAAGGATAAACAGGCGCTTTACGTAGATGTCATGAGATCGGTGTGCGAAGGCACCCGAAGCGCGCTCGACCGTATCATTCGAAGAGAAACAGATGTAAGGCACCGCCTCTACCATGTCACCGCCTATATGCTAGCGAGTCACCCCGAGGATCTTAGCCGGATGTTTCACGATATCCGGCATGAGCTTGCTCCGGAGTCGCAGCGAATTATCTATGGGCTATGGCGCGGCGCGTACCTTGCCCCACTGCTCATGATATTCGAAGCCGCGCAGCTGAGTGGGGAATTGCGCAGCTCCGCGCAGTTCGGCATGGATGCCGAGAAATCAGCCCGGCTGTTGATGGGGCTCATTAACCAAACACTTGCCTCAGCCTCTACATTCACGAACGCAGCAATCGCTGCCACAAAGAAAGATTGGGATGAACAAGCCCAAATGCTCGTCAACGTATTGTTATTCGGACTATCGGCCACCCCACCACCTTCGGTGTAAGGCGGCCTAAATAGCCCTTTTTTCTAATCATCACTTATCACTTGATAAGCCAAAACAAAGGAGATGAAACTTCCACATGGTAGTTAGGTGGCTCGAAACATTCACGCAAGCAGTCGGAGGCAAACGCGGCAGATGGTTAACGCTTGCCGCTTGGATCGTTATTGTCGCTCTGCTCAATGTGACGCTGCCAAGTTCCTCAGAGCTGAAGGATGATACGCTGGCCAACTTCGATGCAAGCAAGCCGTCCGTTCAGGCCGAGAAGCTGATCGCGGAACAATTCCCGTCCGAAACCGGTATCCCCGCGCTCTTAACCTGGTATCGCGCGAACGGACTTACGGATGAGGATTTGGCCGGTATTCAGCTGCTCGCGAAACAGCTTGCAGCAAATCCTGTCCCTCATCAAGAAAGTGTCGTCCCGCTCGATAAGCTGCCGCTTCCCGCTCTAAAGCAGCAGGTTTCTGAAGACGGTACAACGTTGGTTCAGCCTGTTCTGTTTGATAAGGCGTCGGGAAGCGATGGGCTCAAAGAAGGTCTGATCCAGATCGAAGAAGAAACAGCACTTATCTTCAAGGATGGAACAAACCCATTCCAAACCAAACTTGGTAACGAGTCCGGCAGCGGCCTTGCCGTTCGCGCATCGGGACCTGTCGGCATCGCAGTCGACGCAACAGGCTTGTTCAAGAGCGCCGATGTCTCTTTGCTGCTGTCTACTGTTTTTCTCGTCCTCCTATTTCTGCTGCTTATCTACCGTTCGCCGGTACTCGCTCTCATTCCGCTGATCGCGGTCGGCTTCGCATACGGAGCAATCACACCGCTGTTAGGGTGGATGGCTGATCAAGGCTGGATTGCCTATGATTCGCAGAGCCTATCGATCATGACCGTGCTGCTGTTCGGCGCAGGAACGGATTACTGCCTCTTCTTAATTGCCAGATTCCGCAGCGAATTGAAGGAAGAACGCCATACTTTCACAGCGTTAAAACGTGCATTCAGCGGTTCTTCAGGTGCGATTGCCATGAGCGGTTTGACCGTTGTGCTCTCCCTGCTCGTGCTGCTTATGGCTGAGTTCGGCAGCATTCAGCGCTTCGCGGTACCGTTCAGCTTAGCCATTCTGATCATGATGATCGCGAGCTTGACGCTAGTGCCATCCTTTCTAAGTCTGCTGGGCAGAGCTTCCTTCTACCCGTTCATTCCAAGAACGCAAGAAATGGCTGCCGCTCGCGCGAAGAAGAAAGGTAAACCGGCGCCGGCTCTACAAACACGCGCAACCCTTGGCGATCGACTTGGCGAGGTCGTTGTGCGCAAGCCGAAGCGGATTGCCGTTATCACGACAGTTATCCTGGTGATCTGTGTTATTTTCGCCACGCAGATCAAATACACTTTCGACACGCTCTCTTCGTTCCCGGCGGATTCACCTTCGCGAGAAGGCTTTACTCTCATAGCGGATCATTTCAATGCAGGCGAGCTCGCGCCTGTACAAGTGATAGCAGAGACCCCGTCAGCAGAGCAAGGAGAAGCGGTCAAAGCAGCGCTAGCATCGCTTCCTTTTGTAAAAAAAGTTACCGATCCGGTCAAAGGCGCAACGAATACGGATCTGCTCCGCTTTGAGGTCGAGCTTGCCGTGAATCCTTATTCCATTGAGGCAATCGACCATATTCCTCAACTGCGGAAAGCGGCGGAAGAAGCACTCTCTTCACCAAGCGCCGGCTCTACCGAAACCGATATCGACGATGCTAAGCAACAGGTATGGATCGGCGGCCAAACCGCAGAGCAGTACGACACCAAACAAACAACCGACAATGACGCGAAGCTCATCATTCCGGTCATCCTGATCCTTATTGCACTACTATTGCTCGCCTACCTGCGATCCTTCGTCGCGATGCTCTATTTAATTGCAACCGTGCTGTTATCCTATTACAGCGCGCTCGGGCTTGGCTGGGCCGTGCTTCACTACTTGTTCGGCACGGAAGCGATACAAGGACTTATCCCGCTCTATTCCTTTGTCTTTATCGTTGCGCTCGGCGAGGATTACAACATCTTCATGATTTCGAGCATATGGAAGAAAGCCCGTCATATGCCGCTGCGCCAAGCGGTGAAGGAGGGCGTCTCCCAAACCGGTTCCGTTATCACCTCGGCAGGACTGATTCTCGCAGGTACCTTCGCTGTGCTGGCGACCTTGCCGATTCAAGTGCTTGTGCAATTCGGTACGATAACGGCCATCGGCGTCCTGCTCGATACGTTTATCGTGAGGCCGTTCCTAGTCCCCGCCATTACGGTACTTTGCGGCCGCGCTGCCTTCTGGCCAGCTTCCGCTTCGAAATCCGAACAATCGACACTTACAAACAACTAAACAAATCCAAACGACTACCTCAGAAATCGGCAAAAAGCGCCGGGTCACTCGTCATCCACGAGCGGTCCGGCGCTTCTTCTATGCTAGCTAATGCTATCCGTTAACAGCCTTCAATTTATCGGTGCTGTTTGCGTCCTGTCGTTGTTGTCCAGCTTGCCCAGTTTGCCCGGTTTTGGCAGTCGCCGCATCGAACCTCTTCCGTTCTGTACGGTCGATTTGGACTACTCTGCCGTCATGAACCGTAATGAGAACCGAACCATATTCAAGCCCATTTACCTGTGTTGCTATGCGCTCTAACCATTCTTGATCCAGCACGATTGGTTTTGCCATCATAAATCCCTCCCGGACTAATTAAATATGAACTGGCAGCGGATCGATCTTCAATGGATTCTCCACGATCGTCGCCGACTTGTCAGTAATAACGTATAAACGGTGAATAAGGACGGATACTTCATCACCCGGCTGAAGCGGCTCTTGGTCCAAGGAACGATGCGCCGACAATCGGTTGTTGCCCACTTGCACATCGAGCTCCAAATGAGCGCCTCGGAAGAAAACATGACGAACCTTGCCTTTCTCGGAAGCAGAAGGGAATGGAATTTCCCGCTCGCGTCCTACCTCGACAAACTCGGGACGGATGATCGCTTTAGCGCCTTCCGCCAGTGAGGAATTACCGAAGCCGCGAAGATCGCTAGGCTGCTCCACCACGCTGGAATGACCGATAAACCCGGCCACAAAAGCAGTTTGCGGATCGGTGTAAATATGCACCGGCGAGCCTTGCTGCTCCAGCTTTCCTTGCTGAACGATCAGCATTTCATCCGCCACCTCGACCGCTTCATCTTGGTCATGCGTAACGAAGATGGATGTGATGCCAAGCGTGCTGATCAGCTGCTTCAGCCAGGTGCGAAGCTCCTTGCGCACTTTCGCGTCTATAGCGGCGAAGGGTTCATCGAGCAGCAGCAGATCCGGCTTAGGCGCAAGTGCCCTTGCGAATGCCACCCGCTGCCGTTGTCCGCCTGAGAGCTGATGCGGGTAACGATGCTCGAAGCCCCGCAGTCCCGTCAAGTCAAGCAATTCGCCGACACGTGCCTTAATCTCGGTTTTACTGGCCTTACGAATCGTTAGTCCAAATGCGATATTGTCGAATACGGTCATATGTTTAAACAAGGCGTAGTTTTGGAAAACAAATCCGATTCCTCTGAGCTGCGGCTGAACATCGTTGACTCGTTTCCCGTTAATGAAGATATCGCCGGAATCCGGTGTCTCAAGTCCCGCTAATATGCGCAGCAGCGTTGATTTGCCGCCGCCGCTCGGTCCGAGCAGACCGATCAGCTTGCCGCGTTCAATCGAGAAGCTGACATCATTGACGGCTTGGTGGCCATGAAAGGATTTATTGATGTTGCGAACCTCGATATGCATCCCTTAGCCCTCCTCCTTCGGGGTTTTCTGAGCGGTTTTCCATTCGATGAAGCTCTTCACGACCAGCGTCACCAATGCCAGCATAACCAGCAAGGAAGCCACTGCAAACGATGCAGAGAATTGATATTCGTTATACAGGATCTCAATGTGCAGCGGCAGCGTGTTCGTCTCGCCGCGGATGTGGCCGGATACGACCGACACAGCGCCGAATTCCCCCATCGCTCTCGCATTACAGAGAATAATGCCGTAGAGCAATCCCCATTTAATATTAGGGAGCGTGACGCGCCAGAAGATTTGCCAGCCCTTCGCGCCAAGGCTTGCGGCTGCTTCCTCTTCCTGCACGCCCTGTGCCTGCATCAGCGGGATGAGTTCGCGGGCAACGAACGGGAACGTAACGAATGTTGTCGCAAGTACGATACCGGGTAATGCGAAGATGATTTGAATATTATGATCCGACAGCCACGGTCCTAGGAAGCCTTGTGCACCGAACAATAGCACGAAGACCAAACCCGATATGACCGGGGATACGGCAAAAGGTAAATCAATCAATGTAATAAGTACGTTTTTGCCCCGAAACCGGAACTTACTGATCGCCCAAGCAGCGGCAACGCCGAATACGGTGTTTAGCGGTACGGCAATAACCGCTGTCAATAAAGTCAGCCTTAGTGCCGACCAGGCATCGGGATCCTTCAGCGCGGCTACATAGACCTCTGTTCCGCGTTTGAAAGCTTCAATAAAAACCGACAGCAGCGGCAGCAGCACCACAAGCACCAGGAACAGCAGCGCGACGGAGATGAGTACTATTCGAATGCCGGCAGACTCGTTGATATGTTTCGGACGCTGCGCGGACTTCTCGGTTAGATGAACCGTAACTGCACCAGCCATAGTTTACACGCTCCTATTCCGCAATAACGCGGCGATTGCTCCGCCACTGCAAGTAGTTGATTAACAGAAGAAGCAGGAAGGATGCGACTAACATGACCATCGCAATAGCTGTCGCTCCCTTGTAGTCGTATTGCTCAAGCTTCGTCATAATGAGCAGCGGCGCGATTTCGGTCTTCATCGGCATGTTGCCGGAGATGAAGACGACGGAACCGTATTCCCCAATCCCTCTGGCAAAAGCAAGCGCAAATCCGGTAAGCAGCGGCGGAATCAGCTCCGGCAGAATGACCCGGCGGAATGTCCGCCAGCGGAATGCGCCGAGCATAACGGCCGCTTCCTCTACTTCGTTATCCAGATCCTGCAGCACCGGCTGCACGGTGCGCACTACGAAGGGCAAGCCGATAAAGATTAGAGCTAACGTAATGCCAAGCGGCGTGAAAGCCACTTTAATACCGAGCGGTTCAAGCAAAGAACCGATCCAGCCGTTTGGTGCGTAGATTGCGGTTAATGCAATGCCGGCTACAGCGGTTGGCAGTGCAAAGGGCAAATCGATCAGGCTGTCGACCAGCTTTTTCCCCGGAAATTTATAGCGTACCAGCACCCAGGCGATGACGAGTCCGAATACGAGATTGATTAGTGCAGCATAGAAAGAAGTGAAGAAGCTGATTTTGTAGGATGCGATTACTCGTGCGTTAGCCACCGTATGCCAGAACTGAGCCGGCGTTAATCCGGATGTTTTCACGAAGATACCGGCTAGCGGGATAATGACCAGTACGCTTAAGTAGAAAATCGTGAATCCAAGGGAAAGTCCGAAACCCGGCAATATGCTGCGGGGCTTCGCTTTGCTTGAGATGGAACTTTTCATGAGAAGAGTCAGCTCCTATCGATTCGCTTATGAGCCGGGTGCGTAGATTTGATCAAATACGCCGCCGTCTGCAAAATGTTTCTTCTGTGCAACAGCCCAGCCGCCGAAATCACCGTCGATCGTCAGCAGGTTCATCTCCGGGAATTGGTCTGCGAACTGCTCCGCTACCGATGCCAGCTGCGGGCGGTAGAAATTCTGCGCAACAAGCTTCTGTGCTTCTTCGGTGTACAGGTAATCCAGGTAAGCCTCCGCAACGGTGCGTGAGCCTTTCTTATCAACGTTCTTATCGACAATGGCTACCGGCGGTTCTGCAAGAATACTGATTGAAGGATAAACGATATCGAATTTATCCGGACCAAGCTCTTTCACGGAAAGAAGTGCTTCATTCTCCCAAGCAAGCAGCACATCGCCAATGCCCTTCTCTACGAAAGTCGTTGTGGAACCGCGTGCGCCGGAATCGAGTACCGGTACGTTCTTATAGAGGGCGGAAACGAATTCCTGTGCCTTCGCTTCATCATCATTGTTCTGTTTAAGCGCGTAGCCCCATGCTGCAAGATAATTCCAGCATGCGCCGCCGCTTGTCTTCGGGTTTGGCGTGATAACTTGCACGCCTGGCTTCACTAAGTCGTTCCAATCTTTGATTTGCTTCGGGTTGCCTTTACGGACCAGGAACACGATTGTTGAAGTATATGGAGCGCTGTTGTTCTCGAACTGCTGTTGCCAATCCTTATCGATTAGGCCCTTCTCAGCAATTGCGTCGATATCATAGCCGAGTGCGAGGGTGACAACATCGGCTTTAAGTCCATCGATGACCGCTCGTGATTGAGCGCCGGAGCCGGCATGGGATTGTTTAATCGTTACTTTCTGGTTATGCTCCTTCTCCCAATAATCGGCGAACAGTTTATTGTAAGCTTCATATAATTCACGCGTCGGGTCATATGAAACATTCAGCAGCTCGATCGGTTCAGTCGATTCCGAGGTTGCCGTATTATCGGCTGCTGGCTCTGTACCCTCTGCATTGGTAGTAGTATTAGTTGCGCCTGCGTTGGTATCATTAGCTGCGCCTGCATTGGCATTCGTTTGGTTTGTGTTTGTTGGAGAATTTGAATCCCAGCCGCAGCCGGTCAGCGCAAGGGCGAATACAATAAAGATCAACAGCGTGTGGAGCGTAAACTTGGCATTCTTCTTTTTCATGTTTGTCATGTAAAAGCACCTCTCATCATCTTAGTTCAGATAACTAACGCTTTCCCACTCCGCGTTGACCGGTAGTTGAAATAGAATTAATCCTACCTGTTTAGTTGGTTATGGGATGATGATAGCAATGGATAAGCTGTCCTGTCAATCATTTTTTTAACATTATTTATGAAAGGGATTAGTTTTGCTTAATTTAGAAATCTTTTCAATTCACAGTTGACAGGTAGGAATTGTCAGCTTATGATAAATCCATCGAGCCCACCGGTCCACCGGAGGCCCCGGCAAAGTAACAGCAGCCTGAAGTTTCACTTCATGGGTGCATTCTGCCTGGGCCTCCTTTTTTTGTCCAATCAGTCAGATCGGGATGGAGCACTATAATAAAGGGAGAGTTGTAAAATGAAGAGAAAACTGCTACTCACGATCACCGTTCTGGCATTAATCCTATCCTTATCCTCAACCAGCTTTGCAGCCGTAACGAAACCCGCTAAACCGGATATCGAGCTGCTGAACGTCTCGTACGATCCGACTCGTGAGCTTTACGTGCAGTACAATAAAGCTTTCGCCGCTTATTGGAAAGCTAGAACCGGTCAGAAGGTTACCATTAAGCAATCGCATGGCGGCTCCGGCGCACAAGCTCGTTCCGTTATCGATGGCTTGCAAGCCGATGTTGTCACACTTGCACTCGCTTATGATATTGACGCAATTCAGAAAGCCGGGCTGATCAATGACGGCTGGGAATCGCGTTTTGCTAAAAACAGCTCGCCATACACATCTACAATCGTCTTCCTTGTACGCAAGGGGAATCCGAAGAAGATTAAAGATTGGAATGACCTGGTTAAGGATAAAGTGTCCGTTATTACGCCGAATCCGAAAACAAGCGGCGGCGCCCGCTGGAACTTCCTTGCTGCATGGGGCTATGCTTTGAAACACAACAATAACAGTGAAGCGAAAGCAACAGAATTCGTAACGAAGCTGTTCAAGAACGTGCCGGTGCTGGATTCCGGTGCCCGCGGTTCGACAACAACTTTTGTTGAACGCGGAATCGGCGATGTACTGCTAGCTTGGGAGAATGAAGCTTATCTGGCGCTGAAAGAGCATGGTAAGGATTTTGAAATCGTAACGCCTTCCTATAGTATCCTTGCGGAGCCTCCGGTTGCTGTCGTCACGAAGAACGCCGAGAAACACGGTACACGCGAAGTAGCCAAAGCTTATCTCGACTATCTCTACACGAATGCCGGTCAGCGTATCGTTGCTCAAAACTTCTACCGTCCGACAAATACGAAAATCGCTGCGGAATTCACGAAAAACTTCAAAAACGTCGAGCTTACGAACATCCGTGATTTTGGCGGCTGGAACAAAGCGCAAACGAAGTTCTTTAACGACGGCGGCGTGTTCGACGACATTTACAAACCATAATAGCATCTCAACAAAAAAACCGTACATCCTAACCGATGTACGGTTTTTTTCTATACATTCCCTGCTTTACAAGAATAGAACATAATCTTTAACCCAATTTAATACCTCGGTTGCTACAATATTCTTATACCAATTGAAAGGTGGAGTTACTAGAAAATGGTTCATTTTCGCAAGAGAATGTCGCGGGCTGCTATCGCCGCTTCCCTTCTCGCAGGCCTTCTGACATCATCTTATCTTCCGACCCCTGTACACGCACAAGCCGCCCTTGAAGCCTCAGTGAATGAGGTGGACGTTGCCGATGATCGGCCATTTACAATTACAAACGCAGTCATGGATACTTCCGGCGGTGTTCTGGCTAGCGCCGTTGTGACGCCTTCTTCTGTAGGACATGCCGGCGAAGAAACGGTTATCTTTGAACTGTTCGATGGTGCTGTACCGATCGGAATTGCAGCTCTGACGAAGGATATTGTGGGCAGCGAGAAAATGACGGCTCATTTCAATAAGTCAGGAAGCAGCCTTTCCGTCAAAGTATTTGTCGTTGACTCCTACAGCGGATCGCTCACAGAGGTGGGCAATAGCCTGGCTGATCCGATTACAATCGGTTCGACCTTGAAGCTGCGCATCATGGAAACAACGGATGTCCACACCAATTTCATGAACTACGATTACTTCAAGGATGCTCCAGCAGAGAATGTCGGACTTGTCAAAACAGCCACATTGGTCAAGCAAGCACGCTCAGAAGTGAAGAATACGCTTCTCGTGGATAATGGCGATTTGCTCCAAGGCACGCCGCTCGGCACGTATATGGCTAAAGTAGCGCCGCTCAAAGACGGCGACGTCCATCCGGCCTATAAAGCGATGAACCTGATGGGCTACGATATTGCAACGTTCGGCAATCACGAGTTCAATTATGGCCTTGATTATTTGAATGAAGCCACTGATGATGCTAAATTCCCATACGTCAATGCAAACGTTTATGTGGACGATCATGATGCCGATCAAAGTAACGACGTCAATATGTACAAGCCATACATCATTATGGACAAAACGTTCAAGGATGAGAATGGGCAAACACAGACCGTAAAAGTTGGCTTCATCGGATTCGTTACGCCGCAAATCATGGATTGGGATAAAGGGAATCTGGACGGTAAAGTCATTACGAAGGATATTGTAGCGACAGCCCAGAAATTCGTTCCTCAAATGCGTGCGGAAGGCGCGGAAGTCGTCGTTGCCCTCACTCACTCCGGCTTTAATGGTAATGCAGTGGCCGGCGCAGGTGCGGAAGACGCGGTTTACCCGCTGAGTAAAGTTGCAGGCATCGATGCCATTACGTTCTCGCATACCCATAAGGTATTCCCAGCAGCCAGCGTGAGCGCGCTTGATCCGCTCTTCAAGGATGCGAGCGGCAACCCTCTTCCGGGCGTCGATAATACGAAAGGTACTATCAATGGCGTTGCTGCTGTACAAGCCGGCTTCGGCGGCGGCAATCTCGGTATCATCGACCTGACGCTGAACAAAACCAACGGCAAATGGAAAGTTACAAATTCGCAATCCTCCAACAAATATATTTATGACAGCGTTACTAAGCTGCCTCTCGTCGATGCAGACCCTGCTATCGTAAATGCAATTAAAACCGAGCATGAAGCGACAATCGCCTATACCAACCAAGCGATCGGTCAAACATCTGCTCCAATTTACAGTTACTTCGCGCTCGTACAGGACGACCCATCCGTTCAAATCGTCACGCAAGCTCAGAAATGGTTCGTACAGCAGGAATTGAATTCGAAGAATTCGCCGGACAAGGATCTTCCGATTCTGTCTGTAGGCGCTCCGTTCAAGGCTGGCCGCAATGGTCCAAGCGAATATACGGATATTAAAGCAGGCGATCTTGCTATTAAGAGCGCCAGCGATTTGTATCTCTACGACAACACGCTGAAGGCCATTAAAGTGAAAGGCTCCGCCGTGAAGGAATGGCTTGAAATGTCTGCCGGTATGTTCAATCAGATCGATCCAAGCAAGACCGAAGAGCAATCGTTGCTAAACCCGTCCTTCCCGGTATTCAACTTCGATGTCATTGATGGCGTCACTTATCAGGTAGATGTCACTAAGCCGGCTAAGTACACCAAAGACGGCACCATTAACGATGCAGCGTCCAGCCGGATTGTTAACCTGCACTATCACAATCAACCGGTTGATCCTGATCAAGACTTCATCGTGATCAGCAACAACTACCGCGTTAACGGCGGAGGCAACTTCCCGGGTGTGAAAGGTTCCCCGCTCGTACTGGATTCCGCCAGCGAGAATCGTCAAGTTCTTATGGACTACATCACGGAGCAGGGGACGATCGATCCGGCCGCTGACAACAACTGGTCAATTGCACCTGTTGAAGGTGATGTTAACGTTACGTTTACAACTTCACCGGCTGCGAAAACCTACTTGAACGCGAATCCGAAGATCACTTCGCTTGAGCGGACAGATGAGAAAGGATTCGGCATCTACAAGCTTGATCTTCACGGGAATACAACACAGCCGGGTGAGAATGTGAAAGTCCAGCTGCTTGGTATCAATGATTTCCACGGTCAGTTGGACTACTCCACCACTGTCGGCGACAATGTTCTGGGCGGAGCTGCCTACTTGGCAACTTACCTTAAGCAATACAAAGCAACAAATCCGGCAAACACCTTGCTCGTTCATAATGGAGATGCGGTAGGCGCAAGCTCGCCGGTTTCATCGCTTGAGCGCGATAAACCTACGCTCGATTTCATGGAACTTCTCGGATTCAAAGTTGGGACACTCGGTAATCACGAGTTTGATCAAGGTGTCCCTGCTCTTATGGCTCAATTAAATGGCGGTCAAGATCCAATCAATACGAGCATCACGCATTCAAAGACGACAATCGATTATGTAAATGCCAATGTGCTCGACAAAGTGACTGGCGATCCTATCATCGCGCCGTATGCCATTGAAGAAGTCGGCGGAGAAAAAATCGGCTTCATCGGGGTTGTGACAATGCTGACGCCTAGCAAAGTTTCTCCTTCCGCGCTTGCTCCGGTAAATATTGTGGATCAAGCTCCGGTTGTCAATGCGGCCGTTGATGCCTTGACCGCGCAAGGCGTTAAAGCCATCGTCGTTCTTGCTCATGATCCTGCTTCACAGAGCGGTACGAGCATTACCGGCGAGGCAGCTGATCTCGCTAACGCCGTAAGCGATGAGGTTGACGTTATTTTCGCCGGCGACAACCATGCGAAAGTGAACGGAATTGTCGACAACAAGCTCATCTTCCAAGCCTATTCCTATGGTACGGCATTTGCCGATGTGGATCTTGAGATCGACCCGCTGACGCATGATATCGTGAAGAAGGAAGCGCACATTGTAGACGTCAATCAAGCCGGCAAAACACCGGATGCTGAAGTTAATGCTCTGGTACAAGCCTCCCTGAGCAGACATCCAGAGCTTTCGTTGCCGGTCGGCTCCACTGAGGTTGCTTATCTGAAGGCAAATGCCTATTCGCAAGAAATCGCGCTTGGCAGCTTGATCGCCGATGCCATGAAAGATGCCATGCAGTCTGACTTTGCATTCATGAATCCAGGCGGTATCCGAGCCGATTTGCCGCTTGGCAACGTGCTCTATTCCGATCTGTTCCGTATTCAACCGTTTGGGAACCAGCTGGTTAAGCTGACACTGACCGGTGCGCAAATTAAGACGCTGCTTCAACAGCAATGGGGAGAAACAGCAGCTAGTACGAAAACACTGCAAATCTCAGGACTTCGTTATACGGCTGATTTCAGCAAACCAATTGCAGAGCGTGTCATCTCCTTAACGAAAGAAGACGGAACGGTCATTTCCGACACGGCTGACTACACAGCGGTAGTCAATAACTTCATGGCAGCCGGCGGCGACAACTATACCGTTCTTACACAGGGTAAAAATCCAGCAGCCGGTCCCACCGATATCGATGCATTCTACTATTATGTTCTGAATACGTTCCATCACGGTACGATTACAGCGGCTGTGAAGGGCCGCATCACGAATATCAAAACGACCCCATAAATCAGGTTAAACGGCGGTGATCCCGGACTCAGCTGAATCATCTGCTCCGTCCGGGTCACCACATTAGAAAGGAGCATCAAGTTGAAGAGAAAAGCATTCATCTTAACGGCACTGTCGTTGTCATTGGCGTTAGCTGTGCCTGTCGCAGCTCCATTAGCCGCTTATGCCGACAGTTCAGCCCCGCTAGCTGCAGGCACGACAATTGACGCAGTAACCAATGTCTTTGCCGGTAGTTCCGTATCGATCAGCGGCACGACTAATGCTGCTGATGTCATCGTAAAGGTCATAAGTCCGGATGGCACCATCCTTTTCTTTGATATCGTGAAAGCGGCCGAAGGCCGTTACTCCACTTCATTTCAACTGTCCGGGGATGTGACCGCCGGCAGCAACTTTCAGATCATCGCCGGACAAGGCTCCGATGTCTCGACTAAAACATTTACGATAGCCTCTAACGGCAGCAGTATTCCTACACCCGGGAATGCCGGCCTGCCGACAGTACCTGATGGCGTGACGCCCGTTCATTTCCTGCTGTCCGATGTCTCCTCCGCTGCTAACGGCATTGCCACGTTGGATGCCAGCAAGGTTAAATCCGCCAAATCGGACATCCAAATTCCCGCTTCGGTTATTCAAACCTTCGGCGATAACAGCTTCCGTATTCTCCTCCCGGATGGCGCCGTTACACTGCCGAAGGAAGTGCTAAGTGCACTCACCGCACTAGCCGGTTCCGATAAGGATGCCAGTCTCTCGCTTCAATACAGCAAGCTGACAAGCAGTGAAGCCGCTTCCGCTGTTGATAAGACCGGTAAAGGCGGAACCGGCCTTACGCCGCAAGGGCAAGTCATTGAACTGACCCTTGGCGTCGTATTCAAGGATGGTTCGGCGAAAAAGCTAAGCAGCTTCACGAAACCGGTCACGCTTCAGCTGCAGCTCACTGAAGGCGCGGATGCCCGTCTCACAGGGATTTATTATCTCTCGGATCTCGGTACGATCGAATATATCGGGGGCACGCTCAAAGGAAACACGCTGACTGCCGAAATCGGCCATTTCAGCAAATACGGCGTGTTCTCGTACACGAAGAAGTTTGCCGATGTGCCTCCGTCTCATTGGGCAGCCGACGTGATCGAGGAACTGACTGCGAAGCATATCGTCCAAGGAATATCCGCAGACAGCTTCGGCCCTAAAGCCAAAGTAACGCGTGCCGAATTTGTTACGATGCTCGTTCGTGCTCTTGGTCTGAAAGCGACAGGCGCAGCGCCGTTTAGCGACATCAAAGCGGACAGCTGGTACGCTGATGCGACTGCTGCGGCTTACGAGAACGACATCACATCCGGCACCAGCGCCGGGAAGTTTGAACCGAACAAGCCGATTACCCGCGAAGAAATGGCTCTCATGATTACTCGCGTCTATGTGAAGCAGCACGGCCAAGCCAGTGGCAGCGCCGCTGACATCGTTGCATTCAAAGACAAGAATACAATCAGCAGCTGGGCGAAAGATGCGGTTGAAGCCGCCGTGCATGCCGGGCTTATGGTTGGCAGTGATCAACGCTTCTCCCCTCGCAGCAATACAACGCGAGCAGAATCCGCACAAGTGCTCTACAACTTACTGTTCCGCGCGTAATACAAAGAGCCTGCCGTCTATGACGGCAGGCTCTTCTTCTGTATATGCGGCGATCAACGAAGCCCGCGTTTATTGTGGCCTGTCACATGAACCGGCTGGACGTACGGACGAATCCGATCCATCAGCCGCTGCCCTTTGTGCAGCTCGTCGCCATCTTTGTTCGTAAAGCTGAAATGCTGTTCAATGGCATCAAGCCCATAATTGGACGTGTAGAACGTCGGCTTACGGTTCATTCTGTAATTCAGAATGGCACCTAGTACATGATCCCGCACCCATGGATTCAAATTCTCCGCTCCGATATCATCGAAGATCAGAAGATCCGTTTCCTTCATGAGATCGACCGTTTCCTTCAGCTTCCCCTGCTCCAGCATCAGCGACTTCAAGTCTTCCACAAACTCCGGCATGTACACGATCGCGCCTGTGAAACCTGCCTTAGCCAGCTCATGGAGCATATAACACATGAGGAATGTTTTCCCCGTACCGAACGACCCGGTTAAATAGAGCCCTTCTTTCTGGAGTCCGCTTTCCTTGGTTACGTTTATATACTTGATAATCTGACCGACAGCCTTCATCCGTTCGATATCTTTGGAAACAATCTCATCGGCGGAGTAACCTTCCAATAATGCACGGTCATCCACGTAGAAGCTGCGTATACGGCTGCGAATCTTGTTCTCGCTTTGTTTGGCAATCAGCTTCTTGCAGGTCACTTTACGGTCGTTCAATTGAACGCGGCCGCCGATGGTTTCGCAGCTTAGCTCTGTATAGTGTCCTTCAAAATCATTCGGACATTGATCAAGGCCCGGACAATTGCTGCAAATCCGAAATTCTTTGGTGCATTGATAAATTTTATTTAAATTCAGCCGGATCGTATCATTATCCAGCTCCGGATATTTGGATCGCAGCTTGCCGACGAGTGGATCAGCAAGCAGCTCCTCCATTAACTTATCCGCTTGCCTCAGTGCGCTTCCGCCTCCCGGCATCTGCTTGAGCAAATCGCCCAGCGATTCCATCGCCATAAACCTTCACCTCAATTACGTCGTTTTCCCATCCAGCTTGCGAGCCATTCGCCGGATTTCCTCCATCTCCTCCGCCGAGAGCTTCGCTCCGCTTGGCGCTTCGGGCATGATTGGAATTGCCGGTTTACGGCGTCCGCGCGGTGCGCCGGAGCCGCCTCCCGTATTCCCTCTCGGAGCCTGCTGCACGCCGTCGCGGCGGCGTTCCTTCTCGCTCTCGAGCTTCACCTGCTCACGTACATAGCCGACCGCTTTCTCGAACGAATCGATCCCTTTAACAAGCATGTTGGACGCAACGGCGTCGATATAAGTTTTCGTAACACGCTGCGCATCGTTAAGACCAAGTACATAATGAATGAGTACGTTAATAACAGAGCCTTGAAGACGATAATTAAGATCAATTTTCTCAAATTCCCGAATTAGCCACTCCGGGACAGCGCCCGGGAAAAAGCGTGATATAAAGCGCGTATGCGGCTCATTCCGCATCAGCATATTGTACTGATGGATATCGCAGCGTCCGGCCAGCTGCGTTGGAACCTCCATATAGTGCTCCGCCTGTACGGCCACTTCATCCGGCGGCTCATCTCCGTTGTCTTCCGAGCTGTTCTCCGCTTTCGCGGCAGCAACTCGTCCATATAATCGCTGCCGCTCATCGGTGCGTTTCCGATCTTGACGGTACATCTGATTCGCCCGCAGCTGAAGCTCATCGATAAGGAGCTCGCCTTTGCTGGAGAATACATTGTCTTCATCAAGCAGCCGGACTAAATCAACAACGGTTAAATTGTATTTATACGCTACATAATTCAACTGGGCAACCGTTTCATGATCACCGCGCAGCCGCTCGACATGATGTCTGTTCGCCGCATTGCGCGGGAACCGCATGATGATATCGCCATACCCGATACCTGCCGTTTCCAGCTGCGGCTTCGGTGCAGGCTGTCTTGCCGGTGCAACCTCTGTCAGTGCCTGTTCAAGCTCCAAATCAATGCCCTGCGTATTCAATCGGAACAGCTCATAAAAAGGTACGGTTATATTATCGCGCTGCAGCTCCACGCTGGCAAGCTCATCCGATTCCTTCGCATAGAAGGATTCCCTCAAGGCTATAACGGAATGCTTACCAACTTTATCGCGAAGCAGTAATGTCAAATGGGGACTTCCGAAAAATTCATCCGGCGATAATGGCTTCACTAGCTCATATTCATAAACGACATCGTCATTGTCCGGTACACCAAGTCTCGATACCTGCAGAAGGCCAACCGCTTCCAGCTTAGAAGCTTGATTAACAAGGTCCTGCCTGCCGCGTTCATTCATTTCAAGCCCAAGCCCCAGCAGCAGTTTGCGCTGCGGTTCTAGCGGAGAATAACCGACCCGATCGTCAGGCACCTGCTGATATAGAAATTGATAGAAACCTGCCGCGAACGCGCCGATCATAGATTGATAGATCAATCCGACCATTTTCCGATCAACAGCACTTAGTGAAAAATCGCGAAAGATGTAGCATCGATGATGCTCTGTAAAGTGGTGCAAATTGCCGATCCGCATCTCATTTGACTCCATCCGCCTTTTATTCTTCCTACTAGTTTACCATAAAAGAGGCCTGCATTTGAGGCACAGAAAAAAGAAAATTCCCCCGCTTGAGGGAACTTTCGCAAATCTAATGGTGTGCGGTCGTATTGGCTGTCCCTTCTTGGACACCTTTGCTAATCAGCTCATCCAGCAAGGCTTCTCGCTCTTCGAACGTATCGGCGATTTCAGGATGCTCCTGTTTCGCCAGCCACTGTGTCATCACGAAAGCTGTCGTAACAGGCTCCTTCATTAACAGCTGCCTCCCTGCCCCGATGATGCCGTACAGCTCGCTGTTTGGCAATCTGCGCTGAAGAACGGCAGCATAATTCTGCCCCGTCTTGTCGCCTGTACCATACAAGACCAGAACAGGCTGCTTCAGCTGAGTAAGCCGCTTCTGTAAGGAACTGTCCAAACAAGCCGCCGTATATTCCCGCCACTTCGCGGAGTCGCCCAGCTTCGCTTCCGAATGCAGCTCTTCGAAAGAGGACTTGGTTCCCGCTTCCGACCAAGCTGCTTTGAAGGCAATCGGTCCCTTCGGAGTCAGAATGCTGGAGATAAAGGCAGCCTGCAGCTTAGAACGCGTAACAATATCCGTATAAGCGGTAGCACCGGAAACGATCATCCCGCCCAAGAAGCGGTCAGGATAAGCGAGCAAAGCCGTCAGAGCCGGGAACGAGCCAGCTCCATAGGAGCACACATACGCTTGCTTTACGCCAAGTCCATCGAGCAGCCTTCTCATATCCTCTGCTATTAAGGCCAGTGTCAGCTTCCCGCTTCCCGCCTCGCTGTATCCATGACCGCGAATATCGAAGCGGATTAGGTTGGTACTCGAAGTTAATTTCTCTTGAACAGTTGTAAACAGACGGCTGGTCAGGCATGGCGGATGCAGGCATAAGATAGGCGTTCGCCCGGAACCGTCTTGATGATAATGCAGTGCGGTATCGCCAATATTCAAAAACGGCATAGCGCAACACCTCGGCTTTCGTTGTCAGCATAAATAGGTACATGCTGCTTGCGAATTTTCCTTAGTATGGCCATGCCGTTTGATGTTTCATGTTAGAACATTTTGTATCCGCCTTTGCGCAGCGCACGGATGGTCGCACCACTCACATAAGCGCCGATCAGCGCACCGATCGCGGGCAAAATATCTACAAAAGTAAACGATGTGAAATTGCCTGATACGCTCTTCGCATCGTCCCAGGTTTGCCAAATAAAAATAGGAACGAGTACGAGAATAAATAAGTAGATCGGGAAAAATGTTGTTTTCAGCAGCATATTCAGAATAAATCCGATTCCAAACATCATGACAAAAAACAATACTGTTGCAATTACCAGCTGTAAAATATTAACGTCACCGTTCATCCGAGTCGTCTGCCCCTTTCGCTACGAATAGTGTAGTAGATGGCACATCCGAAGTCAATTCATTCGGGCGTGTTGTCACAAGTCCGTCATTTGCTCTCTTTTGCTGCGTTACGATACAATGTAAACGACAAAGATAAATGACAGGGAGAGATCATAATGAGTGAAGCAGCACAAACGCTCGAAGGCTGGTACGCCTTGCACGATTTTCGCTCGATAGATTGGACAGCTTGGAAGCTTGCGGACGAGGGCGAACGCGCCATTGCACTGGACGAGCTTCAATCCTTCCTTAGCGAATGGCAAACGATTGAAGATAATAAACAAGGCAGCACGGCATTCTATTCCATCGTTGGCCAGAAGGCGGATTTCGTCATGATGCATCTGCGCGAAACGCTGGAAGAACTTAACGCCATTGAGAATGCATTCAATAAAACAACCTTTGCGCAATTCACGGTTCCGGCTCATTCTTATGTCAGCGTTGTGGAACTGAGCAACTATATGGCGCCTGCAGGCACAGACCCGATGCAAAATCCGGAAATTCTGGCTAGACTGAAACCGATTCTGCCAAAATGGAACCATATCTGCTTCTACCCGATGAACAAACGCCGCGAAGGCAACGACAACTGGTACATGCTCAGCATGGACGAGCGCCGCACGATGATGCGCAGCCACGGGATGATCGGACGCACCTATGCAGGCAAAGTCAAACAAATCATTACCGGTTCCGTCGGGTTCGACAACTGGGAGTGGGGCGTTACGCTGTTCGCGGAAGATGCCCTGCAGTTTAAGAAGCTCGTTTATGAAATGCGCTTCGATGAAGTTAGTGCGCGCTTCGGTGATTTCGGCGACTTCTATGTCGGCAACCGAATGACAGAAGAGAAGCTGCAAGCGCTGTTCGCCATTTAAATTACAAAAAGCGGATGAAACGTCTCAGGACGCCTCATCCGCTTTATTTGTTTAGTCTTCGTCGTCTTCTTCGAGAAGACGCTTCGCTTCGAGATACGCTTCCGTCTGACGGTCGCGCTCCCTGCCCTTCTCCTTAAGCCGTTCAATCCCCGGCAAAATGAGAATATCGACTTCCTTCTGCACCGTATATGCCAAGTCGTAACGGTTCTGCGACTCCAAGAAGGAGCCGACTTCCATCAGCGCGTTGTACCGATCCAGTTCATCGCGCGTCAGCAAACCACGAACCTGCACGCTGCAGTGTCGCATTACAGGAATTTACCTTTGCGAAGTACCAGCGGAATGCCACCGATAATGTATAGGTAACGAACGTCAATTGCTTTCTTAAGCAATGCAGCTACGCCGCCTTTGTATTTCTTGCCGAATGCAAGACCAACTGCTTCGCCTTTACCAAGGGATGCAACTGTACCTTTGTTCTTGAACTCGAATTTCTTAAGCGGTTGGTTACGAATCGAAGCCACCAGGTTGTGTGCGCAAGTTACGCCTTGTTGCATAGCGATTTGTGCAGTTGGCGGGAACGGACGGCCTTCTGGGTTGAACATCAGGGAGTTGTCACCAACAACGTAGATGTTCTCGTGGCCCGGTACGCGAAGCGACTCATCCACTTTAACGCGTCCGCGCATCGTTTCGATGCCTGCTTCTTCGATCAAGCGGTTACCGCGCACACCGGCTGCCCAAATGACAGTTGCTGCTTTGATTTCTTCGTTGTCGCCAACGATTACGCCCTCAGGCGTACATTCTTTGATCGCTGTTCCGATGCGGAATGTAACGCCTTTCTTCGTCAATACTTGCATAGCGTACTCAACGAGCTCCGGATCGAAACCTGGAAGCGCAGTTGGAGCAGCTTCAATGTTATATAGTTTAACAAGCGAAGGATCCACGTCGTTTTGCTTGCAAAGCTCTGGAAGACGATCAGCAAGCTCGCCCACAAACTCGATACCTGTGAAGCCGGCGCCGCCAACAACAAAAGTAAGGTAATCTGTGCGGTGTGGTTCGCGTTTGTAACGTGCAAATTGGTACTCAATGTGTTCGCGGATTAGACGAACGGAGTTAATGCTGCGAATATTCATTGCATGCTCAAGCATACCTGGAATTCCGAACGTTTCCGGCTCGCCGCCAAGGCCGATTACAAGGTAATCGTAGGAGAGCGTACCGTCTTCAAGAATTACCTTCTTGTCTTGGGTGCGGATTTGAACAACAGTCGATTTAACGAAATCGATTTTGAATTCGTCAATCAGCTTGGAGATGCTCACGCGCGCGTTTTCGGTTTTGTCCGTACCCGCTGCAGGCATGTGCAAATGTGTTGTGAAGTAGTGGTAGTCATGCTTGTTTACAAGCGTAACATCTGCTTCATTGTAGTTCAGTTCTTTTTGAAGACGCAGTGCTGTCAAGATACCGCCGTAACCGGCACCAAGAATAACAATTTTCGGTATGTTGCTCATCGCAGGATCCCATCCATTCGTATTTTCTTTTTCTTTACAGACTTTGTGAAAAATTACACAAACACAGACAATGAATAATGTTAGTGTGTGACCCTTAGCCTACTTTTATGAATAGTCCGTGTCTATTTTCGACAAATCGAATACTAATACCTCACATATTACAAACTTTTTCACTAAAGTTCAAGGGTAATTTATACGAAAATATTTAGAATAACATCCAATTTCCCAATTTTCTTATTTCCTCATAGCTTGTCGAACAGATATAATGTACAAGAAGATTCATCCAAGTGTAAGGCAGCATGCGCTCGTTCATTTTGTTACCTTTTTGGAGGTGTCAACTGTGTCCAACTCAGCTAATCCCCCGCATGTCGATATCGCGATTATCGGCGGCGGTCCTACCGGTATGTTTGCTTCGTTCTATGGCGGTATGCGCCAGGCCTCAGTAAAGATCATTGAAAGCATGCCTCAATTGGGAGGCCAACTAGCCGCGCTATACCCGGAGAAGCATATATATGATGTGGCTGGATTTCCGAAAGTAACCGCAGGCGAGCTTGTGGAGCAATTGAAGAAACAGATGGAACTGTTCAAGCCGGACATTCACCTGGAAGAGAAAGTCGTCAACGTGATCAAGCATGATGAACGCTCTTTCGAGATCGTGACGGACAAAACCTCGCATTTTGCCAAAGCTGTTATTATTACTGCCGGCGTCGGCGCATTCGAGCCCCGCAGACTGGATTTAGAGCAAGCAGCCCAATATGAGAAGAAAAATTTGCATTATTTCATCAGCGATTTGAACCAATTCCAAGGCAAGCATGTAGTCGTCACCGGCGGCGGCGATTCGGCCGTTGATTGGTCGCTGATGCTCGAGCCGATTGCTGCAAGTGTTACGCTTGTGCATCGCAGAGATAAATTCAGAGCTCATGAGCACAGCGTCGAGAATTTATTGCACTCTACTGTCCGCGTATTAACACCATATGAAATTACCTCCCTGCATGGCACACACCACATCGAGCGCATGACATTGCAGCACGTCAAAACTTCCGAATTCACAGAACTAGCCGTAGTTGATGCTCTCATCGTTAACTATGGATTCGTCTCTTCCCTTGGCCCTATTGCCGAGTGGGGGCTTGAAATCGATAACGGCTCCATCGTTGTTGACTCGCGCATGGAAACGAGTATCCCCGGCGTATTCGCCGCAGGCGACGTCACTACGTATCCGGGGAAGCTGAAGCTTATTGCCGTTGGTTTCGGCGAAGCGCCGACAGCCATTAACAATGCCAAGGTTTATGTAGATCCTTCCGCTAAACTCTCACCTGGACACAGCAGCAATATGAAGCTGTAACCTCGAATTTCTACACGTATTACAAATCAAAAAAGGGTATCCTAGTCTTTAGCCTGACATGCTGATTTACGTCGCAATGGCAAAGGAGGGTACCCTTATCTATGTTATGTCCCATCTGCAATGGCTTGGAGCAGCTTACGGCTATCTGTCCGGTTTGCTCCCTACAAACTGATGATTATGGTCGGCTAGAAGACTTTGCCGGTCCCTACGCACCTTATCAGCCTGACACGTATACAAATAACGAGACGATTCCTTCATTGTCACAATCGGAACAGAGCTGCGGACATATCGTATATTGCTCAAACTGTGCGAAGACGTTTGAAGTTTTTGTTTCTAAGTGGCACTGAATCGGGGACGAGTTCTAGGCAGTATTGCGGTAATTTTCCGGATTAAGTTGTCTGCGTTTCAGCTCCGCGCTCAGCAAAAAAATAAATTCCGGATCCAATTCGAACTTGTGTGCTGCGTTGTAGGCATCGAGCAAAAGGTCGTCTGACAGCTGATCCATATCCTCCACTCCTTCCCTCTTTATTCCAAATTCATCTTAGCATGTCCAAATAGGAAGGAACAAGCGTTCCGATTATCCACAAACACATGTGGACAGCATGTTGGTAAGATGTGGGTAATCGTCGAATAATGAGGAAATACCGATGAGGATATTGTGGATACGGTTATACACAGCCCGACAAAAACCACTTTTGATAAAAAACTTTAATGATACTCTATCAACCTATTAATCTATTATATTAAATCCGGTTAACTACTATTGAGGCCTCGTATTCACTTCGAAAATCCAGATTTTCCCGTTTCGATCAATGCCGAAATCGAAGCCTAGCTGCCCAATTCCCGGAAACCGGCCTTCGAGCACCTCCGTGGAAAGTTGAGTGAGCAGCCGCATTTCGCGCTTTTTGGAAACAACCGCGCCGCTGGAGAATGATCTTCTGATTCCCTCAGAACCGCTAAGCAAAGTACCGCCTCGGCATATATTCGTCACGAATAAGCCAGGTTTGGCTAAGCGCCCAACGATTGCCGTAATCGCCCATTGCCCTGTTGCCTGCTTCACGTATTTGACACGGTAATCAATCGGTCTGCCGCTGATGGTAGCCAAACTAATTCCTTTCTGAATCAAATAGCGGCGGGAGCTCTTCTTCGAAAGCAAAGACTGATACATACCATTGAATGTGCTGAAACGGCTTGTTTTGGAATAGTAGGTATACTTGTAGGTACCCGCTTCTTTGGACACTTTTATAACGCCGTTGCCGCCGGCGCCGCATACCGGCTTGATTACGACCATGCCATGAGATTGCAGCATGCTGTTTAAATTCACTTTCGAGAACATGCGTGTTGGAGGAATATGCGGCGCAATACGACTATGCGACAACAACGCCTCCGTTTTCGCCCATTTGCTCGCCAACTGTCTGCCCTGTTCCGTTACCATTCACTAATCCCATCCTTTCTTACATCTGTTCTATAGTTGACAGCATATGCCTCGCAGACATCTATCTCTTGGATGATTGTTAGGGTCAACTCGCCTTATTTAATAGGCTGATAGAGCAGAAATCGTGCCCAGTATTGCCCGGGCAATGAACGGGGAGACATTTGCCGCACGAAAAACACCCGGTATTGACGTTATAAGCACGTCTTACCGGGTGTTTGACTGCAGTTCTTTATGGAGAGCCGCTTAGGACTCTTCTTCCAGCTGCTTGCTTTTAAATGGTAGGAAACAGGATTGCACCGCAAATGCGAGAGCCAGCATCTCCGAACCGAACCAGAAATTCGATGCCACAATCAGACAAGCGATCACCTTCATAAGCGGATAATATTTGGGCGATATTGTCGCATATTTGTCGTAGTTTGCTGGCGCAAACACGGCCATCATCACGAGTGAAACCGCTGTAAGTCCATACATCCATATCTCCGGAATCGCGACATGCGGAAGTACGGCCAGTACGATTGTGGAAGCTACAATGCAGCTGACATTCGTAGGCAGATGGTACCCGCCGGATATAAAACGAATGATGGCAAATACAACTAACAGCCCGGCTGTCTTGAGCGGCTCACCGCTCACAAGTCCAATAATGAGTACCAGTGATGCAATGGAGACGGTGTTGAACATAATTTCAAGCGCATAAACGATGACAGGGATGGACGGCGCTACCGCCCCGCTCGCGGTCATTTTGGCGTGCAGTGATGCGGCTGTTTTCTGAAGCATCTTCACGTTCCTCTCGGGCAGGGGTTGCATGTGATGTAGGTCTGGTTGTTCTCTTACTTCTAATTTCTACTAGTATAGCAGAGAAGCTTCTTCTGCAAAATCACTATCCGGCTGATTTCTTTCTTCTTGGCTTCCGGTTCATTATAATGGGAACGTAACCCAAATGAAGGAGTGAATCCACGATGAAGTATCGTAAGTTAGGCAAGAATGGTCCTGAGATCTCCGTAATCGGTTTTGGCTCATGGGCAATCGGAGGCGCCGGCTGGGCGAGCGCTTGGGGCAATCAAGATGATGCTCAATCCGTGGAAAGCATCCGCGCGGCACTTGACGCAGGCATTAATTTCTATGATACCGCAGCCGTTTATGGGCTTGGACACTCGGAGGTCGTACTCGGCGAAGCGCTCCGCGGCGATCGTGATAAAGTGGTTATCGCGACAAAATGCGGCTTAGTTTGGGATGAGTCCGGTACAATTACGAAGAGCGGTGCATACGATTCCGTCATCCGGGAAGCGGAAGCCTCTCTGAAGCGGCTCGGTACGGATTATATTGATCTGTATCAGATGCATTGGCCGGATAGCGAAGTAACAGCCGAAGAAACGATGCGCGCGATGGACAAGCTTGTTCAGGATGGCAAAGTCAGATATGTCGGCGTCAGCAACTACAATGTGGAGCAGCTGGAACGCTCGCTCACGGTTAGACATGTTGATTCTTTGCAGCCTCCCTATTCGATCTTGCGACCGGCAGCCGAGCAAGAGCTGCTTCCATTCTGCTTAGCTAATGGCATCGGCGTAGTCGCATACAGCCCACTGACTTCCGGCTTGCTGTCCGGCAACTATACGTATGACACCAAATTCGGCGAAGACGATTGGCGTTCGCGCAACAAAGCGCATACAGGTGAGGGTCTCCGCAGCAACGTGGACAGAGCCGAGAAGCTCAAAGTAATCGCGGCGCGCTATGACATTTCGCTGCCGCAGCTTGCCGTCGCTTATGATCTCGCGCACCCTGCGCTCACGAGCGCTCTAGTCGGCGTACGTAAGCCGAGCCATATTCTCAGCGTCCTTCCGGCGATTGATGTCGAGCTTGATGACGCAGTCTTGGCGGAGATTCGCGCTATTGCAGTCGGTTAGCTATCGCTATGCTATGTGAACACAAAGAAACCTCCCGGAGATCCATCCCCGGGAGGTTTCTACTTTTCATCAAAACGATTAGCACTCGCCGGCTTCAGCCGGTTTGCCTGCATCCGTTGCTGTACGGAACGATGAGCCGCATCCGCATGTTGCTGATGCGTTCGGATTATTAATGGTGAAGCCGCCGCCCATTGCGGACTCTTTGTAGTCAATTTCAAGGCCGTTCAAGTATTTCATGCTGTCGCCGTCCACGACAACCTTCAATCCGCTGAACTCCATCGTTTTGTCTGTTTCATTAAGTTCATCGTCAAAGCCCATGCCGTAAGAGAAACCGCTGCAGCCGCCTTCCTTAACGCCAATGCGCAGGAACAACTCAGGTGACTCTTCAGCCTCCAGCATTTCCTTGATTTTCTCGTTTGCAGTCTCGCTTATATTAATCATGGTATCCCTCCTGTAATATTGCAATTAACTCACTATATATTTTATAGTATACTCCACTTTGCTGAAGGACTCAATACACGTACAACCCTATTGTCGTACGCTGGAGCAGGCTCAAGCAGGCAGCACATACAGCAGAATCGCGAAGAAATGCAGCACCGAGCCGCCCAGTACAAACAGATGCCATACCGCATGATGATACTTGAAGCTCCGCCACACATAGAACAATGTGCCTACCGTATACAGCACGCCGCCGATAATGAGAAGCTGCAAACCGCCAGGCGCCAGATGCGCTTTAAGCGGCCCCCAAGCAAATACGATAATCCACCCCATTCCAATATAGAGCAGCGTAGACGTGAATAGAAACTTGGACGCATAAAATGCCTTGAACACGACGCCGCACAATGCGAGTCCCCATACGATGCCGAATAGCGTCCAACCAGCTGCGCCTTGCACAATATGAAGCACGATCGGCGTGTACGTTCCGGCTATAAACAAATAAATGCAGGAATGATCCATAATTTCAAAAACGTTCTTCGCTTTCCCTTCCGGAAAGCTATGGACGAGTGTAGACGAAATATACAGCAGCAGCATCATGGAGCCGTAAATCGTAAAGCTGACCACATGCGAAGCATTTCCTTTAATAGCGGCAAACACGATTAGCAGCACCAGCGCTGCCACGCTTAATACAGCACCTAAGCCATGCGTGACCGCGTTGGCCACTTCTTCCCTACGTGAATACGTGTATGTATTCGCCATGAAACCACCTCACTCTTATTGAACTGTTTTGATCCTTGCTCTCTATTGTAACCCATATTACACGACATCAAAAGGAAACCGCCTCCGCTTGCTTCCATCCATTAGGTCCTCTGGCATGACTTAATAGTTGCCGCTCTTCATGATGAGGTTTATAATAAGGGAAGTTATTTGTGTGGGGTTTTTGGAGTTAGGGTAAGTAATTTTTTTCACAATGTTGTTTTTTTTCAATTTATACATTATACACCGGACCTGTAAATGAGTGCCCGGCGGACTGGGAGGATACTCTTATGAATGTCGTAATACCTACAGATGCTACACGAATGCAAGCCATTGTCGAGAAAGTTCGTGCTGGCGAACGTCTCACTCGGGAAGATGGAGAATTTCTATATCGTTCCGACGATCTGCTCACCATCGGTCAAATGGCGAACGAAGTCAACTTGAAGAAAAACGGACGGAAAGTTTATTTTATCGAAAATATGAGCCTTTACTTCACAAATGTTTGTGAAGCTCATTGTGCGTTCTGCAACTTCCGCAAAGATGAAGGACAAGAAGGTGCTTACACGCTTACCGGCGCGCAAATGATTGAATATGTGGAGAAGCATATCCATCCCGATGTACGTGAATTCCATATCGTCGGCGGCCATAATCCGCATGTGCCTTTCCAATACTACGTTGATTCGCTTCAAGCGTTGCATGATCGTTTCCCGAATGTTGCGCTCAAAGCGTATACCGCTGCGGAAATCGACTTTTTCTCGCGGATTAGCGGCTTGAGCTATAAAGAAGTTATTCAAGAGCTGATGAAAGCCGGCCTACAGAGCTTAACCGGCGGCGGCGCTGAGATTCTGTCTGATGAATACCGCAAAAAAATGCGTGTAGACAAAGCTGATGTTTCCCAATACCTTGAGGTACATCGCACTGCACATAACCTTGGACTGCGCACGCACACGACGATGCTCTACGGATCTGTCGAGAAAACCGAAGATCGCGTCAACCATATGCTTCAAATTCGTGAGCTTCAAGATGAGACGAACGGTTTCCAAGTGTTCATCCCGCTCTCCATGCAGCCAATCAGCCCGAAAGCGAGCATCCGCCGCCGCAACTCCGCCTTTGACGATTTGAAGGCTATTGCGATCAGCCGTCTGCTGCTTGATAATTTCCAGCATATTAAAGCGTATTTCATCAACATCGGCACACAGCTGACGCAAGTTGCGCTTACAATGGGCGCTTCCGACGTGCACGGTACAATGGTGAAAGAACGGATCAGCCATGCGGCAGGCGCGCTTACGCCTGAAGGCATTACACGCGAAGATTTGATCTGGCTCATTAAAGGTGCCGGCCGTATTCCGGTTGAACGCGATACGTTCTACAACGAAGTGAAGGTTTTCGAATAAGCAGGTATTGCCATAGCTTTGGATAAGACAAGCACTGATGGCTTAAGTCGCAGAGGCGTATACTATGGGTAAGAGCAAACAGCGGACGCCGGCTTCCGGCGCCGCATAACTAACGAAATGCAGAAGATTTTTATGCACACAAAGAAAGTTGGGATTTTGATGAAGCGTTTTGTCATTCTTGGCGGCGGTTATGGAGGTCTTACAGTCGCCCATTCCTTGCTGGAGGGCGAACTTCCGGACGACACCATCGTCGTTCTTATTGACCGTATGCCGTTTCAAGGGTTGAAAACGGAGTATTATTCTTTAGTTGCGGGAACGGCTGCAGATATTGATCTGCGCGTTGCCTTCCCTTCGGATCCACGTCTAATCGTCACTTACGGCGAAGTAACCGATATCGATCTGGATGCAAAGCATATCCAGCTTGCCGGTCAAGATCCGCTTGAATACGAGTGGCTCGTAGTAGCACTTGGCTGTACGGACAAATATCATGGCATTGATGGCGCGGAGCTGTACTCCAACAGCATTCAGACATTCTCCGGGTCGCGTAAAACGTATTTGGCCCTAAACGATGTGAAGCCATACGGACAAGTAACGATTGTTGGCGGTGGTTTGAGCGGCGTAGAAGTAGCATCCGAGCTGCGCGAAGGTCGTCCTGACCTCAACATCCGCATTATCGATCGCGGACCGAGCATTCTGTCTGCATTCCCTGGTAAGCTGCAGGAATATGTTTCTTCGTGGTTTATCGAGCATGAAGTGGAAATGCGGGGACATGTCTCCTTGCATAAGCTTGAAGAAGGCTGCTTGTTTGATCAGAACAATCCAAGCCCTATTCTGTCCGATGTAACGGTTTGGACAGCGGGTATTCAACCCGTAGCGCTTGTTCAGCGCATGAACCTGCCTAAAGACGCCCAAGGTCGTCTTATCATTAATGAGCACCACCAGCTGCCGGATTACAACGATGTATTCATAGTCGGCGACTGCGCCTCCCTGCCGTTCTCCCCAAGCGCACAAGCCGCTGAAGGACAAGGCAAGCAAGTCGCAGAAGTCATGCAGGCGATCTGGAGCGGCAAGACACCTAAGCTCGGCAAAATCAAGCTTAAAGGCGTTCTTGGCTCGCTCGGTAAGAAAGCCGGCTTCGGTCTCATGGGCCGTACGCCGCTGATGGGCCGCGTACCGCGTGTTCTAAAGAGCGGTGTCTTATGGATGTCGAAGCATCATTTCGGCTAAACTAGTAAGATATGGAACCTAACTAATAGTATGGGTTACATATCATCGATAAGTCGATCTAATGCTTCACGGTCAGCTTGTTGCTTGACAATGGCCTTCATCATTAGCTCTTCCAGCTCTTCAATGGTTTCGCCGGCGATGATCTCGCCATTCACGAGACCAAATGGAGCCAAATAACATTCGCCGCAATTGCCCAGGCATCCGTACTCGATGACATCATAATCCGGATTTTCCTCTAGCTTTTTCATGAGTCGGTCGGTGCCATGGTGCATATTGCTAGCACAAAATTCAATCATAGTTTTTAACATTTTTATTCGTTCACCTAGCCTTGAGTGGTTGATATCCATTTTCAATTGCTCTGCTTTGTACTATAATAGGGGAGAAAGGAGTGGATTGCAATGAGTGAAAATGCACAAAGCACAATGTACGATGAAGTTTTGGATGTTCTTGACAAGCTGCGCCCGTTCTTGCAGCGCGACGGCGGCGACGTTGAACTCGTCGACGTAGAGGACGGCATCGTGAAACTTCGTTTGGTGGGTGCTTGCGGCAGCTGCCCAAGCTCGACAATTACACTTAAAGCAGGGATTGAACGCGCTCTGCTTGAAGAAGTCGAAGGCGTACAAGAGGTTATGCAAGTATTCTAATCTCTTAACCTCTTCACCCATTATTTACAATAAAGAGTCTTGCCAGTATCCAGCCTGTTAGGCGGTTATGGCAAGACTCTTTTGTTTTAGTTGGATGAAGTTTTAATGGAGGTTTTGATCGGATCAAAGCCGCCGGTGACATCGACGATGTTCCCTGTCAAATAATCCGATTGCGGTAAACATAAGAACGTAATGACGCGGGCGACATCCTCTCCGCTTCCGGGACGCCCTCTCGGCGACTCGTCATCTTGCTCCCCGGCAACCTCTGCGATTGTCCGCTCCTTGTTCACGCCGCGTATATCGCCCGGGCAAACCATGTGAACCGTAATGCCGTTGCCTGCTTCTTCGACAGCGAGCGTCTTCGTAAAGGACACAAGACCCGTCTTAGCCGACGCGTAGACGGCCCTGTGAGGCCATGCGCGGCCTTCTCCGGCATGACCGAAGCCAAAGTGAATGATTCGTCCCCACTGCCGATTGCGCATCCCTGCGAGCAAATGGTGATCGAGCAGCATCACGCCAAGTAAATTGCCGTTGACTAAGCCAATCACTTCTTCTGCGGTATAATCCGCGAACAAGCGTCGCTCTCGAATGAATGGGCCCGCGTTATTGATCAGAATATCAATGCTGCCGGTTTGCGACCAAGCCTGCGCTTCTGCCGCCAAGCGCGCTACGTCGCCTTGAACGGCGATGTCAGCACCGATAGCGGTTGCACGCACGCTGAATTGCTGCGTGATTTCCTCTGCGAGCTGGAGCGCCTCCCGCTCGCTTGATTTATAGTTCAGCACGATGTCGCAGCCCATTTGAGCGAGCGAGATGGCTGTCATTTTGCCTAAACCCTTTGCACTGCCTGTAATTAAAGCCGTTCGTCCTTTCAGCTCCATGGGCACCCTCCCAAGTTCCGATCATTTTCTCATCTGGCGATAAGCATGGTGAAAGGTCAGCTTAAGTGTGTCCAGCACCATATCCATCATTTCATCCAGATCACTCATTTGCTGAGTAATATTCTCCAGTTGGTGCGGGTCCGAATATGAATCATGGCTTTGTCTTAAATCATCCTGCATTTCCGAATTCATGAAATGGATCTCCGTATTCCGCCGTTTGCGGATTCGGTTCATCGTCGGCTTCGTAAGCTCCTTGAGCTCGTAAAGAGGCAGCGCAAGCTCTGAATGCGCGTTCCGCTGCACCATCGTACGCAAGACGGTAAAATACGAGAAATGAGGCTTAACGCGTTCCGTTTGCAAGCCCAGATAGTCGTTCATCAGCGTCCCCAGCTTATCCAGCAGCGAGAACAGCCGGATGAAGGCGTTCTTGTCAAAATACACGTAGCGGTGATAGTTCATCTGCTCTTCCGGCGACATATCCGAATAGGAAGCGGATGTAATCATGGCGCTGAATTTGCGGGCTGCATATTGACTTTGCTCAAGCTCATCCAGCGAAGAAATAAGACCAAGCGTGTAAATTTCGTATTTGCGAAGTTTGTGATTCTCATCATGACTCTGCTCAATCAGCTTATGAAGCGCTGCAGCGTACTGCTCCATCGCCTGCACGGTTTCAAGCATCTTTCCATCCAAGACACGCGGCGGTTCACCAAACAGCATTCTAAGCATTAGGCAGTCCTCCCGAAGTTACAACTTGTCTTCTTAGAAATGCATTATCCCCGTCATTCGCGCCACTTCCACGCACGAATCATAAAGTCGCACAGTATCCCGAACAAGATCGATATGATGATATTGTGCAGTATGCTTGTGAACACAAACCAATCTTCATTGCCGATCGTCTCCGTAAGCAACGCACCGCTCAATACTTGGCTGACGACAAGCACGAATGCAAGCACTGCCGTACTGCGAAGCGCTTGGTTGCTGCTTGCGACCCGCTTCACATGTACCATTAACCATGTAATCAAAACAAACAGCAATGCAGCAGCAACGCGGTGAATGAAGACGTACCGTGTGGCACCCTCCATATCAGGAACAAGGTCGCCGTTGCAAAGCGGCCATCCAATACAGCCGCCGGCTGAATCCGTATGCCTAATGAAGGCACCTAAGTAAATAACGAAATAGCTGTAAATAAGTATAGCCAATGACAAGTAAAACACGGATTGCGGTACGCGAGCGGCAGGCTTGTCCGTCAGCTCGCCTCTCTTCATCCTCCCTGTCCATAAGAGGAGAAGCATCGTAAACATAAACGCCATAATGGAGAACCCGAAGTGAAGAGCCAGAACGGCAGGCGTCGTCGGCCATACGACCGCAGCAGCGCCGAGCAAAGCCTGCAACAGGGTGAAAAAACCTGAGCCTGACGCATAAATAATCGGCTCTTTGTAATTGCGGTACCACTTCAGCGTTGCAATAAATGTTGCAAGCACAAGCAAGCCGATGCCGCCGCTAATCAATCGATGCGAATATTCGATTAACGATTCGATCGTATACGCCGGTATAAATTTGCCGTTACAAAGCGGCCAATCCGTTCCACAGCCGCGACCGGAGTCTGTATTCGTCACAAGCGCGCCGGCAATCAACACCAAAAACATCCCTATGCACGTTACAATAGCAAGTGCACGATATCGGTTAGAATTCAACATGTCCACCTAACTTCCGGAAAGAATCACCTCCAATTATAACGAACTATGATGGCAAATACCATGTTCAAACTGTGAACACAGGCAGCCCTCACTCCAAGGCAGAAAAGCCCGCTCTGCGCCGATTTGGACACATCGCGGGCTTCCCGGACCCGGGGTTTCGTTATGAACTTGGAAGTGCTTCGGCCACTTGTACGGCACGATCCAGGAACTGCTCAATTTCCTCTCGAGACTTGCGAAGCTTGCTCACGAAACGAACTAGCTCCTGCCCTTTCTTGAACGCGATAAAGCTTGGAATGCCGAGAATGTTCAGTTCGCTGCAAAGATCCGGCAAATCATCGCGGTCAATTTGCAGAAATTGAATGCGGTCCCCATAGCTGCTCTCGATTTCCGGCATAAATGGCTCAATATAATGGCAATCCTTGCACCAGGTCGTCTTGAAAACAGCAACCGTTACGAGATCTTCGCGGATAACGGCATCTCGAAAAGCTTGTTCCGTTGTAATCATCTGCATAGTCATTCCGTACTCCTTTCAAAGTTAAAGCCTTCATTACTCATCGCCTTCGAAACTTCAAGCAAACTACAAACTAACTGTTATAGCTCGCGCGAAATGATCAGATAGTCATCTTCATAGTCGTCTGAACTCCATTGCAGCGTTCCGCCGAGTGCCTTCGCGAAATCGCGTGCCGGCACATAGGTGACACCATTGATGACCGTTGGCGGAAAGCTCCAAGTCACGTCCTTACCGTTTACTTTAACACTCCCGCTGCCCGTTTTCATCCCTAGCGTTGAGCCGGTGGCATCATCGTATACAACTAGTGTGCCTGCTTCCTTCCGAATACTTGCATGCCATCCATTAACGGTTTGGCGAAGCGGAATCAGCGTTATGCCGTCAGGCGTTATAATCGGCGGATTCGCACTGTACTCGGCATACATCCTGATTGTTTGTTTATTCATATGCCCTTGGTCGCGGAGGAGGCTGTATAAGACGGAATCCGGCTCGAGTGTGCGCAGCACCTCGTAACCCTCCATCTCCATCAGTCGCTCGCCATCGATCGAAAGCCGAGGTGCAACCGGCTTATCCGGAGTCACGCTGCCGTTCACATTCCAGCGATCCGATGTCACTTTGAGCCATATGCCTTCTATTGGAGCGGACTTTTCCAGCTCTCCAATATGAACGTCAGCAAACATTTCCTCTCCGTTATCAGCTCCGACTGCTGACTCTGCAGCTTCCTGATCTGCCTTATCAGCCGCTTCTAAAGCTGCAAGATCCGGTTTAATCGATGCCTCGATCACCGACTTGCGAATATCGAGCTTGCTGTCTATAAACAGATCGCCTTTCACATACGTGTCTTTGGTAAAGATCTGATTGAGCTGCTCTTGTTCGTTCATCTCCGTCTTTGCGATTTCATCCTTCAGTTCTGTGAGCATTTCCACTACACTGTCGGTCGCTTCCTGAACGCTCTCCCCATCGATCTCTTCATCTGGCAGCGAACCGAATACGCTCTCTGCACCGGTAGATTTCAGGGCTTCACTTTGACTTTGAACGAGCTCAAGCATTTGGGTGAGCATTTCTTTCAGCCCTGCTTTGTCACTAAGGAGCGCTTCAACGTAGGATTTGGCCCAATCCCACAGCTCTAGGCCTGTCAGCTCCGCATGAATGTTCATGCCGCTCACGGTTTCGCCGGCGACCTGCGCTTGCCCGACATTGACGGATAGATGCTTCGGATTCGGCAAATTGTGAATGGCGTAGTCGCCTGCGACATCCATCATCTGCTTAACGGTTTCCGTCAGCTGCGATTCCATACCCGTATCAGGTTCAGCTTTGTCCGCCGGAACAGCCGGATTAGTTAGGTTAGCCATATGTACTACAATCGGATGTTTTGCCCCTTCAAGGTCAATCACCGTTAGCTTGTCATCCATCTGAGCGTTAAATGCAATGGACTTCTCCCCTAGCGACAACTTACCCGTAACGGACATGGCACCGGCCTGTGCCATCATCACATGATCAAGCTGCAGCTTGATCGAAGACAGCAAGTCAAGCACGGCCTTCTCTTCGCCCGTAGCATCCTCCAGCGCATTTTCCTTCAACAGCAGCTTGAACTCCACCGTCTGACTGCCTTCATACGAGGTAACCTTCAAAGACTGCTTCAGCATGGCATTGAAATCCACGCCGCCTAGAGCCTGACATCCGGCCATAACCAATACGAGAAGCGATAATAGCAGCAAGCATGAATTTCTCCACAACCTAGGCCACTTCTTCAATAAAAAAACTCCTCTCCAAGGTAAAAAAGACTAAGGTCAATTTTACCATGAAGAGGAAGTTGTGGGAATAACAATCCAGCGGCTTAGGAACGCGACGCTACTCGCATCAGCGGGTTTAACAGCTTGCGCAGCGGACCTGGGAACTGCCTTACATCTTCGGCCTTCACGACACGGAGCAGCACAAGCAGCGCGACATAAAGTCCGAACGAAATGCCTCCTGCAGCGATGCAGGAAATCAAAAAGGTCAGTTTAGCCGGGATGCCGCTGATATAGTGCCTGCATAAATAATCGATGAGCCAGCCTATCCCGGATGCCGCAACAATCGTAATGGCATAGCCAGTCCAACGCTGTCCGAGAATAGAGAGCGTAATTTCCTTGCGGATCGCGCGGAAATTGAGCGATGCGATTGTCATAAAGCAGATCGTGGATGACAGGATCAAACCGTAAACACCCATGAACGGCGCCAGAGCCAGGCTCGTCGCAACCTTCACGACGATACCGATCAAGGCATGGCGCATCGGCATGTGCGGCTTGTTCATGCTCGTTAGAATGGTATTGCTCGTCATCATCGTAATTTGGAAAATCGTGCCTGCCGTCAGAGCTGCAATAGCCAAGCTACCGCCCGTACTAGCAAAGAGCAAGCCGTTAATTGACGTAGCGGCGATAGTCATAATGAGCGCAACAGGCACGCCTGTAAAGACTACGATACGCATAACGAGTGATGCCTGACGCTCCACCTCCGTCATATTACGCACCGAATACGCGGCGGATATGACCGGAATCATCGACTGGCTTAGCGCTATCGCCAGAATCGGGGGAATGCCTGCCAGTGCCTGCGCCTTTAACCCAAGCCAATCCAGCGTTTGACGCGCGTCGGCGACGTTGTAATACCCGTGCGTCAGCTTCATGAATAACGAGGAGTCAAAGGCATAAATAAACTGCACCGTCATCGAGGTAATGACGATCGGCACTGATATTCGGAACATTTCCTTATAGATCTTCTTGAATGAAAGCGATGTACGACCCGGCTGAGCAGCCGAGCTCGACCCCGCCACAGGAGCCGCGGCTTTCTCAAGCGCATCATGTCTGCGCAGCTTCCTTGCGTAATACAGCATCACGCAGAAAGCGCCCAGACTGCCGAACACGCTGCCGAATGTCACTGCAGCGGCAACCCAGCTCTGTCCCCAGCCCCAAGCCAGTACGATATAAGCTAGTCCGATCCCCGTAATAACACGAAGAACCTGCTCGATGATTTGAGAGATGCCCCCGGCTGCCATAAGCTGACGACCTTGGAAGTAGCCTCGCATCATCGCAATGATCGGGAAGAACAGCAGTGCAGGTGCGATGGCGCGAACAGCCAGATCAGCGCCCGGATTCTCAGCGATATGCGTCGCATAGAACGGCGCAAACACAATGAGCAGCACCGTGATCACTACACCGGTAATCGAACCGAATAAGAGCGCCGCTTTGTAGATCCGCTTCGCATCATCCGGACGCCCCTGTGCGTAACGCTCCGAGACCATTTTGCTGATTGCGCTTGGGATGCCTCCGGTTGCTACTATAAGAAGCATTAAATAAATATTATTAGCGACGGTAAAGTAACCGCCGCCTTGACTGTCTGTCATATAATCCAGCGGAATACGCTGGAAGATCCCAAGAAACCGGGCGACCAGCGCTGCCGCTGCGAGGATGATAGTCCCTTTGATTAAAGAATCTTTTTTAACCATTTGTTCTCCTGACCGCAAACATTATTTCGCTTTAATAACTTCAAGCGGTTGATGGTGACCACGGACCGGCGCTGCCGCATTCGATGGCGCTGCCCAGCGGATCCCGTTCTTGATGACTTGAAGAACATTTTCGTTGTAGTATGTTGGGTACGTCTCGTGACCGGGACGGAAGTAGAACACTTTACCTTGGCCGCGGTGCCATGTGCAGCCGCTGCGGAATACTTCGCCGCCTTCGAACCAGCTGACGAATACCAGATCATCCGGCTGCGGAATGTCGAAGTGCTCGCCGTACATTTCTTCGCGCTCCATTTCGAAATACTCCGGAATGCCTGCTGCGATCGGGTGAGCCGGGTTCACCGTCCAAATGCGCTCTTTCTCATCCGCTTCGCGCCATTTCAGGTCGCAGCCTGTACCCATAAGCTTCTTGAAGATCTTGGAGAAGTGACCGGAGTGAAGCACGATCAGCCCCATGCCATTCATAACGCGTTTATGTACACGCTCAACGATCTCGTCTTCTACTTTATCGTGAGCCATGTGGCCCCACCAGATCAGAACGTCTGTATTCGCTAGCACTTCCTCAGTCAAACCGTGCTCAGGCTGTTCCAATGTAGCTGTCGCTACTTCGAAACCATCCGTGCCGATACCTGCTTTAATAGCTTGGTGAATCCCATCCGGATAAACCTTAATAACGGCCTCATTCGTTTTCTCATGCATAAACTCATTCCATACTGTAACTTTAATCAACTTCGTCTGCCTCCTCTAATTAGATCCAAATGAAAAAAATAATAATCATAGCCGCTTGCATAATAAATTTGGCGACCATGCTGGAAAACAACCCAACCACCGCACCAAGTCCCGCTTTGAGAGCCTTGTCCACTTTCGCGCCGGTAAACAGCTCACCGATTACTGCGCCGAGCAGCGGTCCAAGAATAATACCAAAGGCCGGAATGACGAATGGACCGACGATCAGTCCGATCGTACTGCCAATAACCGAGGCTCTGGAGCCTCCATACTTCTTGACGCCCCAAGCACTGACGGCATAATCCGCTATGAACAGCGCAATGACAATCAACGACTGGATCGTCCAGAACCAGAACCCAAACGGAGAGAACGAGATAAAGAAGCCATAAACGAAGAATGCCGCGTAGATCGCAAGCGCACCCGGCAGAATCGGATAAATGGCTCCGGCCATACCAATCACAAACAAGATGATAACTAAGATCCAACCGGCTATCTCCATGCTGTACTCATCCCCTCAGCACATAGTCCTGAATCACGCGCGCAACCGCATCCTCATTATGATGCACCGTTACGATATCCGCCGCTGCCTTGACCTCATCCTGCGCATTGCCCATCGCAACACCTAAACCGACCGCTCGAATCATTGCGATATCGTTTAAGCTGTCGCCCATCGCCGCTACTTGCGACATGTCGATGCCAAGCAGCGTGCACAGTTCACGAATGGCAGAAGCCTTCGATACCCCTTCCGGATTCATCTCCAGATTCCACGGCGAGGAATTCGTAATCTCCAGCCCGCCCCAGCTTGAAGTCTCTCTCAGAATGGCTTCGCGCGTCGCCGCGTCCTCGGTATGATAACCGAATTTCAGCCAATGATGGTTCTCATAATCGCCGGCTGGGTCGATCCACTGTTCCTTATTGTAGATGCCCATTGTGGAATAGGCCCAATACCAGCATTCCGGATACTTCAATGCTTCCTGATGAAGCCGCTTCAACGTAGATGCCGACATCAAGGTACGTTTATGAAGCACATGCGGACGTTTCCAAATTTCCCCACCGTTCACCGTAATCATCGGTGTATCCAATTTCAGCTGCTCTGCATAAGGCAGCGCGCTCGGAAAGCCTCGTCCGGTCGCAAAACAAACGGTAACGCCGGCATCCAGCGCTTTGTGAATCCATTTCGCATTCTCACTGCTAATCTCTTGCCGATCGTTAAGCAATGTTCCATCCATATCGAGTGCGACTAGCTTGATTGTTCCCATGAAGCCCTCCCTATAAAACGAACTGCAGCTGCTGCAAGCGATCAATGTACCAATTTTAGCACATTCTGAACAGAATCCAAACCTGCCCTGTAGGCGGCGGCAATCGCATTTGGAACCTTTTCTAATTATAGTGAGTCCTGCACGTAAACGCGTTATACAATCTTGTGCTATTTGTGTTGCATCTTGCTGTTATATCCCCAGAAGTGTACCGGTTAGCAATAAAATAGCATAAAGCAGGCGGCGAATGGCGGCGTGCTTCTTGGAACGGCGCATATGGATCCCCCCTTGCGGTAATGGATGGCATCCTTTCATGTTTTATCTTATGCAAAAATGTTTCTCTCGTGCAACTTGATGAGCACATAAAAAGGGCTGTCCCGGAAGCCAGATTGACTTCGGGACAACCCCTTATATTCGTAAGGAACAGCAACATTATGGAGTTGTATTCGTCTTGCCATTCTGCGCAGTCGTGCCAGCCGGAGTCCCGGTGGTACCTGTAGTTCCGGTGGTTCCCGTCGTCGGTGGCGCCGCCGGCACCTTCGGCTTCTTCGGCACACCGTTCAAGCCGATCGCATCGTCGTACGCGTCGAGCATCTTACGCGCAACCGGAGCCGCTCCAAACGCACCGAAGCCGCCTTCCGGAATAACAACGGCTACCGCAATGACCGGATCTTCTGCAGGAGCAGACGCGATAAACACGGAGTTCTCCACCGTCGCTCCGCTTACCTGCTGCTGGGATGTTCCTGTTTTGCGGAGCACCTTGTACGGCGCGTTGTTGAACTCGGTCACGCTAACATTCAGCATCCCCTTCTCAATTTCATCCCAGTATTTGTCGGGGAAGTTGATCGTATTGAGCACTTCAGGCTGGAAGTTCTGCACAACCTTGCCATCGGCATCGCGGATTTCTTTTACAAACTGCGGTTTCATCCGTTTGCCGTGGCTCGCAAGCGTTGCTGCGTACTGTGCGAGCTGCAGCGTCGTATAACGCCCCATTTGGCCAAAGGAGGCCAGAATAAGCGCGGACTGCACGCTGGCAGCCTCTTTCTCATGGAAGTAACCGATAACGCCTCTGCTCTCGTTGTGGAGCCCGCTCTCCGTATTTACGCCAAGTCCGAATTGCTTCACATAGGAATCCCAGATTTCTACGCCGTCCTTCGGATTCTTGCGGTAAAGGGCATCCCCGACCATTTGAGCCATGAAGGGGTTAGAGGAATGGGAAATCGCCGATGCCGGATCCAATCTTCCGTACACATGCCCTTTGGCATTCCCGATCCGCCGACGTGTCGAGCCTGCTCTTCCGTAGTAGAAGGAGCCTGTATCCGTATAAGATGTAGTCGTCGTAAACAGCTTCTCATTCAAACCGATCAGAACCGACAGCGGTTTCTGCGTCGAGCCTAAGAAGACAACCGAAGACGGATGCTTGCGCTGCTCCTTCGGATCACTGTATGGGCCGATGACCGAACTGATCGTACCGTTCTGCAGCACGTACTGGATGCTGTCATAATCATCCTTGCTGATCGTGCCGCCTTCCCAGATATTCGGATCGTAATCCGGCATACTGGCCATCGCAATGATTTTACCGGTCTTTACTTCCATCGCTACCGCATAACCGGTTTTCGCATTATCTTCATGCCGTTCACGATCCGGCGTAGTCTGCAGAAAATGAAGCTGATCCATAATCGCTTGTTCCGTTACTTCCTGAACGTGGCGGTTGATGGTCAGATACACGTTGTCGCCTTTATCCGGCTTCGTAATGACCGGCGGTCCGATAACACGGCTTGCAGCATTAACCGGATACGTCTTCAATCCGTTCTTGCCCCGCAGCACATCCTGGAACATATACTCCAGTCCGTCGTAGCCGACATCCTCCTGCTGCAAATATTTCAGGCGAGGATCGTCGGTTTTGGCGCGGTCCTTATACAGATTGTTCTCTGCGCCGCCGCCGAATTTCTTCAAATAGCCGACCAGTTGGACGGCAAACTTGCTCGTATCGTAATGACGAATGCTTTCCTCAACGATATCGATCCCCGGATACAAGTCGCGGTTCTCCATGAAATAGGCGATCTCTTGCTGAGTCAGCCCGCTCTTGATGCGCCTAGGGACGGTAACCGTATTTTTCTTGTAATCCAAGTCCATATTTTTAATAATTTGTTCTAATGTCACCGCGGTCTTCGCATTGCCGTATTTCTGAAAAACTTCAAACAGCTTCTGGGCCATTGCGATAGAATCTGCTTTCTTCGTTCCCGGCTCAATGCTGTAGTGGAGCGACTGCGTTGAAGTGGAATAAGCAATCGGCGCACCGCCCGAATCATAAATATTGCCGCGAATCGGCGGGATTAGGACATCCTTCGAGCCCCTCTTCTCTTCTTCCTCACGAAGAGAGGGCCCTTCTACAAACTGCAAAATAGCTAACCGAACAATAAGTACACTGAACACAAAAAACGTAGCAAAAAAGAATAAGTTCAACCGAAACGAAAAATTTCGCCGGTTCACAATCTCCCGCTTCTGCGGATCATCCTGCACCACTATAAATCTCCTTTCTACACGGTCAAGTTTCCCTTATATGCGTGCTCGAGAACCCAGCCGGGTTAAACCAATCGCCTGAGGAGGCCCATGTTGCGTCTAGCGGTATCCAAGCCCCGCTGCTTGCCAAACGCACTTCATTCCACGCATGGGGTCCATAACTACCGTTACCCGTTGCGCCGAGTCCTGTAACTACCCGCACATCAAGCCCCACTGAACGCGCCATCACAGCATACAATCTAGCCACATCTATACAGACGCCTTTTCGGGTATCAAAAGTTTCAGTTGGCGTTTGTTCTTTCCAAACCCCTTGCTCTACATAATTATTGGCTTTATCCCAGTCATATGCAATTCGCGAGCCAATCCAGTCATAGAGTGCCCGCGCTTTCGCCTCGTCATTATTCGAATGCTTCGTCACTTCTGCCGCAGCTGCCTCGATGTTGGCAGGAACCGCTGCATCGATGACCTCATATTTGCGCTGCAGCACACGGCGAAACTCAGCCTGGACCGCATCGGTAATGACCGGTCCCCGCTTCAACACATCGCCGGCCACCGGGTCCAGCAGCTCCGCGGCTGTCTTATTGTAAATTGCCGAAGCCCGAATTGCATCCGCACCTAATGCATGAGGAGCAAGCGTAACATACACAAACAACACAGCAATGACAAGAAACGCTCTTCCGCCGCCAAGCAGCGCGCCGATTAATGCCCCGGTTGTCCTACTCGCTGTTCCCGAGAGCTTGCCGTAAGCGGAATTTCGGCTGCTCCGACTCACCCTTTCCGCATGGTTCGCCGGCTGTATCAGCGCATCATAGAGCATGTAGCATAGCGGCTCAAGCAGGCGAAGCAAATAGCGGACAAGCGAATAAAGCACCAGAAACAGCACGCCGAATCGCAGCAGCTCAAAATCCCGCAAGCTGGTTACTATCGTGTACCATAATTCTTTCACTGCACTGAGCTCTTCCTTCGGCACGATAATGTGCCTGGCCTCCAGCCAATCACGGACTACCGGAGATAGCCGCGAAGCACCTCTACCGGCAAGCACAAGTGCAATTACGACCGAAACTGCTTGCCAAATAAAAAAGAAAAGGTGCTTCGCGGATCCCGACGCACCTCTTCTCATGCCTTGAATGAATGAGCCAAGCAGGATAATCAGCACCATGAGCGCAACCGGTTCCGGTTTCATTAAGGGAGCGACCCAAGCATTCATGATGAAGCCTCCTTCCTTTCGCCTAAACGCAATCAGGCTTGTCCTTCATACAGCCCTTGTCTAGACGTTCTTCTTTGCTTGATCAATTAAGGATTGAATTGTCGCATCGATCTTCCAGGTGCCAAGCGACGTACCGCGGAAGGCCACTTTCACTTCTTTCTCGCCCGGCGTGCCGTTAAGCTCCAGGTTCTTCGTCTTCACCGTAAACGTTCCGTCACTGTTCGTTGTAAACGTAGCATCCTGCGCTTCGCCGGCCATCGCCGAGATCGCCTCTTGCTTCACGCTGTCCGCTACCTTCGTACCGAGCTCGGATCCGAGATTCTTCAATTCTTCAAGCGAATGTCCGCTATAAAATACGACGCCGGCAAGAATGGCCACAACGATCAGCCATTTCACGACGGTCTTTACAATACGAACGACGATGAACAGCACAACAAGCGCTATAACCAGAAATAGCCATTTGTCCTTGAAGAATTGTACATACGTGTCCAAATCATAGTTAAAATCCAAGCCCATCGATTGGTCTCCTCCATTATACCCGCCAAAAAGTCTACATACAAAACATTATAACCCATGACCCTACCAGCGTAAACCAAGTGGGCCTCCGAGACATATCACAGCCCGGCCAAGCGTACAAGTAGTAACATACTGTCCACATGGATATACCTGCGCGTTTATGCAAATCCGAAGGAGGATTCCCGTGAAAACTGCGATTTGGCTGTATTTGTTTCTGTTTGTGGCGTTCTTTGATTTACATGCGCAGTATCCCATCTTAACCCCATTTGCCGTGTCGATCGGCGCGGCGCCGTCCTTCATCGGACTGATGATGGGACTTTACTCCATCACCCATCTGCCGGGCAATCTCATAGCCGGCTATGGGGTCGACCGCTACGGCAGCCGATTGTTTATCGTCTTCAGCCTAGCCGCGGCAGGCGGCATCCTGCTGCTGCAAGCCATGGTGACGAATCCTTGGCAGCTGCTGGTCCTCCGTTCGATCAGCGGCTTCGTGCTCGCCTTTCTATCCCCTGCCTGCATGTCGCTGCTCGCGCGCATTGCCACAAGCCAAATCCGGCAGCGCAAGCTCATGGCCGGCAATGGCCTGGTGCATACCGTCGCATCGGTCATCTCGCCTGCGGTCGGCGCTTATCTCGTTGCGCAGATTGGCTTCACGACGGCTTTCAACGTGCTCGGCTGGATTCTTATTGTAACGGCTGTATGCGCACTGTTCTTCATTCGCGAATTGGCGCCTTTGAAAGCAACTACGCCGGAGTCCAAAGCGCTGGCAGCGCAAGCGAATGCCGAGGCGCTTGGCATGCGTGGAGGGAAAGAGGAGGCGCCGCCTCCCATTCCATGGCTAATCTTCATTCTGCCGATTGCGATGAGCTGCGCACAGGGCATCCTTTCCTTCGAGCTGCCGCTCATGTCGACCACGAAGGAAGGAATGATGACGACAGGGCTGCTGTTCTCCATTGTCAGCCTCGGCGCCTTGTTCACGTTAAGCATGTTGTTTCTCAACAAGCTATCGCCATTTCTACGCTCGCTGTGGGGAGCCTTCATGCTGGCACTCACTTATTTTGCCATCGCAGCCGGTGTCCCGCTTCCGTTCATGGTTCTGCTGCTATTCGTCGGCATGGCCAAAGGCGTCATATTCCCGGCGCTCTCCTCGCTCCTCATCGAACGAAGCGGCGGGACCCGATATGGCCGCATGTTCTCGATCTTATCCATCGCCTTCTCCATCGGCGCCTTCATGGGTCCGATGCTTGCCGGGCAGCTGCGCGAATTTATCTCGCCCTACTATATCGCTTTCCTCAGCCTCATGATCGCCGTTTGCGTGCTCCCGTTCTATGCTTCGCCTACGAAAGCCGGTGGATCAAGCTCCAGCGCCCATTTTTCCGGAACTGGGTAGTTGCACAGGGCTGTTATCACTCAGGGGCATACATTACAGTGTGGCAAGAGGCTAGAATGCTTTACTCAGTGAAGCAGAGCCCCAAACGCCCTGTTAGACATCATGCGAAAGAGGGGTGACATTCACAATGTCTCAATTCGTAGATGCTGAACGCGGAGGACATGGCCATCATGGCGCATTTACCTCAGCTGGTTCCATCCTGGTGCTTTTCATCCTGCTGGTCATTGTAATTTGCGGCTGTGGCGGTTGGTACTAATCCACACCTCCTAGATCACGGACATAACGGCTTGCCAATCGGCAAGCCGTTTTTCGTTTTTCAAGTTGGTATACAATATTATAAAATGGTGGAAAGAGGTGAGCACTGCGATGGATGATATCGCCATCATTGTAGAGGGCAAGAACGACAGAAGCCGGCTGCGCCGTGTGCTTGCGGAGGAGACTCCGATTTTCTGCACGATGGGCACCCCCGGTGTCAATCAAATCGAGAAGCTGCGCAGACAGGTCGGTGACCGTCACGCGTACATTTTCACCGATAATGATGCTTCCGGCAGACGAATCAGAGGCATGCTGCGGGATGCGTTCCCCGATGCGGACCATATCCATACGCGGCGCGGATTTCCCGGCGTGGAGAAGACGCCTGAGGAGTACTTAATCGAACAATTAGAAAAAGCGGGCCTCGAGGAATACATCGTGTATCCTGCTCAAGGCACCGCCATATGGAGTAAAGAAGATGGGTTCTAAGTTCTAAGTAGCCGATTTCTATAATTGCAAGAAGCTAAACGTTCAATACGAAGATCACAAGCGTAACAGTTACGATACTTAGTACGGTAGAAGCAAGCACGGCCTGCGAAGCAAATTCCTGCTCGTTGTCGAATTCCACTGCGAGCAGAACACTGGACAGTGAGGTCGGGACACTTGAGGATACAATGAGCGCCTGTGCCATCAGCCCTTCCAGTCCAAGCAGCCACACCACGACAAAGGCCAATAGCGGTCCGAGCAAAAGTCGCATGCTGCATGAGATCAGCACTTCCTTCACCATGAAGCTGTGAACGGAAAACTTCATACTCCCCAGCTGTACGCCAAGGGTAACCAGCGCCGTGCCGATAAACGCATTAGCCGAATAATCAAGCGGTACGGATAAAGCATGCGGGATCGGGATATGAAAGCCTCGCATCAGAAACCCGAGCGGGATCGCATAGATGACCGGCTGCTTGAGAATCGTCCGTATAATCTCTTTGCCGCTGATTCGATGCGCATTGACGCTGTAGATGCCGTAAGTGTTCGGCAGCAGCGCCTGCAGCATCATGATCAGCACTTGGATCGATAGCGTGTATGGATTAGAAGCGAACACAAGTTCATTAAGCGGTATGCCGTAGTTCGCGCTGTTATAGAACAGCACGCTGTTTCGCATCGCCCCGCGCCGCCCCCCGGCAATTCCCTTCAGCCGAATGACCGCTTCCACAGAAGCATACATAAGCCCCATAAAGACGACGAAGAACAGCAGGACGGTCATCGCCGATTTCAAGGTTACTTCCGTCGTATACAATAATTTAAAAATAATAGCCGGCGAAAATAAGTAAAAGTTCAGCTTGGATAAGGTTTTGATGTCCAAAGAAAAAACCCGATGCAGCGTGATGCCTATAGCAATCATGACTGACAACGGGATGATGTTGTTCCATAATATCGATAAGAATATGGCCATGCTACTCTTCAACCAATGCATCTATGACTTTAACGATCTTCTCCGGACTTTGCGTTTCGTCGATCGAGCCCGTTAAATATTTACGCACAACGCCTTTGCGGTCCACGAACGTGATCGTGTCCGTATGCGTGAATAGGTTTGTTGCCTCATCCTTGATAAGACCGAGTCCGAAGTCCTTCATCAGCTGCTTCGTCTGTTCCTCGCTGTCTTCGCGGAGGAACTTCCAGCCGCTCGTATCGATGTCAAACTTCCCGGCGAATTTCCGCATCGCCTCCGCCGTATCACGCTTCGGATCGAAGGTAATCGACATGAATTCTACGTCTTTGCCGAATGTTCCGCTCTCCTTGAGCTTATCCTGCACCTGCGTCATCAGATAAGTCGTCGGCGGGCAGATGTCCGGACAGTTGGCATAGAAGAAATAGATGACGCGTACTTTGCCGTCTGAATCATCAAGCGTTACTTGTTTGCCGTCCAAATCCGTCAGTTGAAAGTTCGGCGCCTTCAAATTCTGGTCTAAATTCGGCTTCGCTTCCTTCGATGACGAGAGATACAAGTAAAGTCCCATGACCAAACATAGCGCCAGCACAGCAATCGTAAATCCGTATTTGCGTACAATAGGCATGAATCGCCCTCCTAACCGATGCCGTTCGTATCGACGATCATGACTAGAAATACAATCATCAAATAGTTAATGGAAATAATGAAATTCGTTTTCGCCCACTTGTTGTTATCCTGTGCCTTCAGTCCGATCAAGGTATGTACCAGCCAGAGCACCCCGCCAAGAAGCGAAATGATGAGAAACGCATAACCAACGTAACCATAAGTGAAGAACAAAATTCCTGTTGGAATCAACAGCAGAATGTATGGGTTCATTTGCAGCTTCGTGCGATGAACGCCTTTGACGACCGGCAGCAAAGGAAAACCTGCCGCACGATATTCTTCCACCCGTCTAATCGCAAGCGACCAGAAATGAGCCGGCTGCCACAGAAACAGTAATGCGAACAACAGCCATGCGCCTTCATCTACAACGCCGGTTACCGCGCAGTAGCCGATTACCGGAGGCATCGCGCCTGAAACGCCGCCAATGGACGTGCTCCAAGTCGAAGTGCGCTTCAGCCACATGGTGTAAATAACGACGTACACGAAAAACCCAAGCAATCCAAGCCAGCCGCTAATCGGGTTCACCAAGGTGAACAGCACGGTAACGCCTGCAATCCCAAGTACGATACCGTACACCAAAACGTTGGTCGGACTCAGTCGATTGGTCGGAAGCGCGCGATTCTTCGTGCGTTCCATCTTCTTGTCCAGCTCACGATCCCAGTAATTATTAATGACACATGCCGAAGCCATCGTGAGTACCGATCCTATCAGCATGTAGAGCAGCAGCAACCAATCAATATCCCATTTGGAAGCGACCCAAAACCCGCCAAACCCCGCGAAAGCATTCAATCGTACCAGGTTCGGTTTTGTCAGGGCCACATATTCTTTAAACACAGCCAGTCTCCCCGCTTCCAATGCCTATGAGTGAAAATTAACCCATCTTTTTTGTTTTAAAATCGTTCTTTATCATACCGAAAAAACAAGCTGTTGACAATGTTCGCGGTTCTTGTTCATGAATTTGACACCTTATGGAACCATTTTGCCCATTTCTCAATACACTATCAATGTGGTCAATGGCCCACCGCAAGAAGAAACGGCTTTTCGCCATTCTTGTGGCGATGCAAGTTTCTTCCCTCAGCAATATAAGCAAAGTATGGCGAGTACGAATACTTGCTTATAGTTGATCGAAAGGAAGTGGAATCCAGGCGATATGGCAGCTATCAAATCCAACTCCGAAGAAGTCAAACTGCTTGCAAGGCTCCTCCGCGCTGAAGCTGAAGGCGAAGGCAACCAGGGCATGTTGATGGTGGGTAATGTTGGTGTCAACCGAGTGCTGGGTAACTGTATCGACTTCAAAAACATTCGCACCATTCAACAGATGGTATACCAAAGCCCCGGGGGATTCGAAGCAACGCAGAAAGGCTATTTCTATCAAGCTGCCAGAGACAATGAGATCGCGCTGGCCAAACGCGTTATAAACGGTGAGCGTTTATGGCCTTCAACGAACTCATTATGGTACTTCCGGCCGGCCGGCAGCTGCCCTCCAACATGGTGGGATCAGAGGCTCGTTGGTAAATTCAAGGCGCATTGCTTCTATTCTCCGAAACAGAGCGAGTGTCCGGCAGTTTATTAATGATCCCTTTAAAGTTGATAAAGCGAAAGTGAGGAATTAATTCTTATGTCAAACGGTTATGGGTACAATACAGCGGTTAGTCCAGCAAATACGGGAGGGTTTCCGGGAGGAGGGTATGGCTACGGCTACTACCAGCATCCGACAGCGACACCAATGCCTACACCGGTGCCAACGCCTTTCGTAGCAGGTGCTTCTATGGCTCCGCCAATGGTACCGAGCGGTTCATTCGTTACACCGGCCGGCGGTAATGTCGTTACAATCCCGGCGAGTGAAGAGTCTTATGTAGAGAATATTCTGCGGATGAACCGCGGTAAAATGGCTACCTTTTATATGACGTACGAGAACAACCGGGAATGGAACGCCAAAGTATTCCGCGGTATCATCGAAGCCGCTGGACGCGATCATATCATCATCAGCGATCCGTCGACAGGAATGCGTTACTTACTGCTTACGCTTAATCTCGATTACGTTACATTCGATGGCCCGATCAACTACGAGTACACGTTTAACGGCCAAACCATTACAAATACGACGCCGGTGACGCCGGTACCGACAGGCCGCTAATCGGTTTAAAGGTCCATGCGTGGACTTTAGGGCTGCCGCCCGGCACCCACTGTGACATCTCATGCCAAGAAGAACGCTCCCCGCAGCGTTCTTTTTTGATGTCCAGCGCTTCTTCTTCGCTCGCCGCTTCCCATACCTCGACGAAGAGCAGCGGCTGATCCGTGCCTTCATACAGCTTGAACGCCTCGCCATTGCCGGGCTTGTCCGATATCCAGCGTCGGTACAAAGCTTCATTTTCAGGTGCGATATGATATTCTACGAAACAGATATACATGTACAGTTATTCCCTTCGACGGTAAATTTAGTTAGCCTAACGCGGCCCATTTCGGCGTTAACAAATATTTAGTTATAATCGCCCACGATTCGGAAAATACTTAAGCGTACATATAAAAGTATCGAAGTGAAACGGCTGCCGCCGTCCTCTTGGAGGTGCAGCGTGTTTCATTCCGGTGAGATATAAGGTTAGTATAAGGTGAGACACTTATACTTTCTTATATTGACACAAATTGTGCATTTCCACACCAAGGCATATGCTAACACGAGGAGGTTCCCTGTATGGATAGCGGAACGCATTTGGTCATGGGACTTGGACTCGCGGGGCTCGCCTCAGTCGATCCGGTCGTCGCCTCCGACCAAACGCTCTATGCCGCCGTTCTGATCGGCACAGTGCTTGGCTCACAAGCTCCCGATCTCGACGGATTGCTTCGATTCAAGAGCAATGCGGCTTACATTCGAAACCATCGCGGCGCATCGCATTCCCTGCCGGCCATTGGCATTTGGGCCGCGCTGATCACATTGCTGCTCCAAACGGTCTTTCGCTTTCAGCTTCCATGGCTTCATCTCGGCGGCTGGGTACTGCTCGCGGTCGTCGTCCATGTATTCGTAGACTTGTTCAATACGTACGGTACGCAGGCCATGCGGCCATTTAATCAGAAATGGATTTCCTGGAACATTATCCATATTTTCGACCCGGTTATCTTCTTGGCCCATCTCATTGCGATTGTGATGTGGGGGCTTAAGATCGGTAATCCGCAAATTGTATTCCCGCTGCTCTACGCCTTCTTAATTGTCTATTATTGCTGGCGAACGGCAGCCCATCGCGCACTGCAGAAACAGCTCGTGCGCATCGATACCGTGCATGAAGCCGGAGACCGTTATATTCTGATTCCAACCATATCCTTATATGATTGGAATGTCGTGAAACGCCGCCCCGACGACTCCTTCTTAATCGGTGACTATCGGAACGGCAAGCTGCGCTGGATGGACCGGGCGAAATGTTCGGACCATCCGGCAGTGGAGAAGTCCAAGAACGATCATTCCATTCGCGCTTTTCTCTACTTCACCTCCTTCGCCTGCGCCGAGGTGCAGGAGCATCCTTGGGGCTATGAGGTGCGCTGGTCGGATGTACGCTATCGTCATCGCAAGCAATATCCTTTTGTCGGGGTGCTGCTGATGGATACCGAATATAAGACGTTAGGCTCTTATGTCGGGTGGTTAAGCGAGGATCGGCTGCAGAAGCGGCTGAGAATGAATACGTATTGACTTAGAGAAGCCTCTTCTTGCACAATAGAAGAGGCTTTTCGCTTGTTCGTTTAGTTTAAGAAGCTTAATCGAAAGAAACAATAAGTACATTCGGCCGCGCAGACACACAAAGCAGAAGCTCAAGGCTGCCCTTGAGCTTCTGACTGTTACTCTTCGGTAATTATTTGTTGCTTAGCAGCGTTCTAGCGGTAGTTGGATTGACCCGATAGTTGCTGTTCCGCAATTTGGACGAGTTTACGAGTGATGTATCCGCCCAATGAACCTGCGTCCCGAGTCGAGACGTTGCCATAGTAGCCGTCTGAAGGAATTTGAATACCCAACTCTTGCGCTGCCTCAAACTTCATTTGTTGAAGCGCTGCGGTTGCTTGCGGTACGACCAGCGTATTGCTGCTACGAGATTGTTGTCCTGCCATGTGGAATTTCTCCTTTCATCTCTTACGATGGTGTGTTGCAAACTTATTATGATTCGTTTGCGAGAAGAATATGCTAAAGTTTATAAACAATTTTATAAGGTTAAGGAGAGTGCTCGAATGTCGAAGCCAATGGCCTTGTTTTTCGCGATTTTTTCGGTATTGCTCATGAGCGCGACAGCTATTTCCATTAGCTATAATGGGTGGCTTGCCGTGCTGATGTTCATATTAACCATCTGCAGTATCGGTGCCGGATTTGTCGTAAATGCCAAAATGAAACGCCGCAATCAAGGGTAAAGTCCCTTGCCTGCGGCGTTTTGCTTCTTACAATATAGGAAACTTAAGACCGAGGCAGAAGGAAGCCCATTCTCTCTTTCGCATCGCGAAGCGTCTTATCGGCAATGACCGACACGCGCTCTGCGCCTTGCTTCAGAATTTCATGAATTTCACCGGAGCTGCGAATTTCCGCATAACGCTGCTGCAGCGGCTCAAGCTTCGCAACAACATGCTCCGCCAGATCCTTCTTGAATGCCCCGTATCCTTGCCCATCGTAGCGCGCTTCGATTTCATCAAGTGTAAGCCCCGCACAATGCGAGTAGATGCTCATCAGGTTGCTGACTTCCGGCTTCTCGGCTGGGTTGAACTTTACCTCGCGGCCGGAATCGGTTGTTGCACGGCTGATTTTCTTGCGGATCACATCAGGCGGATCCAGCAGCGCGATGTAGCTGGCCGGGTTCGGATTGCTCTTGCTCATCTTCTTCGTGCCGTCATCGAGCGACATGATGCGAGCGCCAACTTTCGGAATGTACGGCTCCGGAATGGTGAACATTTCGCCGTAACGTTGATTAAAGCGCTGCGCCAGGTCGCGCGTAAGCTCCAGATGCTGCTTCTGATCGTCGCCAACCGGTACGAGGTCCGCATTGTACATGAGAATGTCGGCAGCCATCAGCGTCGGATAAACGAACAGACCGGCGCCGACGGAGTCCTTGCCTGTTGATTTGTCTTTGAATTGCGTCATCCGCTCCAGCTCCCCCATATAGGCAAGCGTCGTAAACAACCAGCCGAGCTCCGCATGCGCAGATACATGAGATTGCGCGAATACGCTCGCCTTAGCAGGATCAATGCCTGCTGCGATGAACAGCGCCGCAACCGATTCCGTCTGCTCTCTGAGCGCCGCCGGTTCCTGAGGCACCGTAATCGCATGCAAGTCTACGACCATGAAGTAACATTCATGGGTTTCCTGCAGTTTAACAAAGTTTTGAATCGCACCGATGTAGTTGCCGAGTGTCAATTGACCGCTTGGCTGAATGCCGGATAATACGCGTGGCATAGTCGGTTCCTCCCTTATGTTGGATTGGTTTGTTGAAATCACTTGTTGTAACCCTTGACCCTTGTTGGAGCGCCAAAATTGAACGCAAAAAAAGCCCTCCGCCGCAAGGGACGAGGACCGTGGTGCCACCCTAATTTGTTTACAAGCAGCGATTGCGTGTGAAATACGCGCTCTGCTCTGTAAACCTCAAGCTTCCTAACGCGAAGCGAAACGAAGACGCATACGGCAGGTCCCATCGAACCGCTTTCCTCATCTCTGCTCAAGGATCCATTCGGCAGTCGGACGCATGCACCGGTTCGCACCACCCACCGGCTCTCTGAAGCATCAATTCCCGCTTACTTCTTCCCATCATTGCATTTACGTGAATTATACTCCCTCCGGATGAAAAGTCAAGAGCGCTCTGCGCCTATTTGTTCATTGTGAAAAATGTCTCCGGGCGGCTGTCCTGCTTGGCTCACTTCAAGCATACCTTGTAACGTAGGGAATAGCCTGGCCTATTCCTCGCCCGAAAGGAGACCTCGATTCATCATGCATGATTTCCAGCATATATTCATCAGCATCATTATAGAAGCCTTCCCTTTCATTCTGCTCGGCGTATTCTTCTCCGCGCTCCTGCAGGTGTTTGTCTCGGACGCGATGATCGCGCGAATGACGCCGCGCCATCCGCTTGTTGGCGTCTTATTCGGCTGCTTGCTCGGACTGCTGCTCCCCTTGTGCGAATGCGGCATGATTCCCGTGGTGAGGCGGCTGATTCGCAAAGGAATGCCTCCTTATATCGGAATGGTCTTTATTTTCGCCGGTCCAATCATTAACCCCATCGTGTTTGCTTCGACGCTGAGCGCCTTCCGCTCCCAGCCGTCCATGGCCTACTCTCGGATTGGACTTGCTTTCGTAGTGTGCATGCTGCTTGGTCTGCTCATGGTTCGTTTCATGAAGCGCAATCCGCTCAAGCTCGGCATGCATTCGTTTACAGGAGGACGCTCCGGCGAGTCCGCCTATGGCCATAATTACAATTACGGCAGCTTGAACAGCGGCTTCCGCGAACGTATTCACGCCACCTTCAACCATGCCTCCGATGAGTTCTTTGATATCGGCAAATTTTTGATTATCGGCGCTTTCCTAACGGCCATTGTGCAATCGACAGTTGATCAGAGCGTACTCCTCTCGTTCAGCGAGCACCCGGCTGCAGCGAATATCTTCATGATGGGCGCCGCATTCGCATTGTCGCTTTGCTCCACCTCGGATGCTTTTGTCGCTTCGTCGTTTCATGGCATCTTGGGTCCTGGCGCGCTTCTCGGGTTTCTGGTATTCGGCCCGATGGTCGATGTGAAGAGCTTGCTGATGCTCTTCTCAGCATTCCGCAGCAAGGTGATTATCGCGATCAGTTTATACTTGGTAGCTGCAATATGGTTCTTGTCCATCGTGACAGAGAAACTGATATTCCGATAATAAGGAGGCGTCGAAAATGTTATCGACCGCGCAGCGCAGAGCCGTCATCCACCACCTGATCAGATGCTGCATTCTGACTTGCTTCGGTATATTCATTATCTTCTTGGTTCGAACAGGAAGCCTGCTTCAATATGTGGAGCCTGCCCTTAGCCTCTATGTGAAGCTTGCTGCAATGGGTCTCTTCGCAACGGCCATCTTCCAGCTTCATTCCGCTTGGGACAGCTGGCGCGGCGTTGATGCTGCCGCATGTGACTGCAACCATGACCCTTCTTCCTCTACGCTCGCAAATATCTTCTATTATGGTTTGTTCCTGCTCCCGCTTGCGCTTGGCTTCATCATGTAAATTGGAAAAAATTACATTCTAAATCATGCCAAACTTTTCGTATAAAAGCTTCCAGTGAATCCATACTAAGGGTACACAAAGGAGGTGATTACGATGGCTTCCAACTTGGTCGTACCTGGGGCTAGCGCAGCGCTAGATCAAATGAAATATGAAGTAGCAAGAAGTCTTGGCATTTCTTTCGCTCAAGACGGATACTATGGCGACATGTTAACTCGTGATGCTGGTTATATCGGCGGAAACATTACTCGCAAACTTGTTGAAATTGCAGAAATGCAACTTGCTGGCAGATCTTCGCGTTAATCGTAAATCGCCGAAATTAGGCAAATAAAAAGCTGCCCCAGAGTGCCGAGGCAGCTTTTTGCTGTGTTCTATGAAGGAGCATCCCGGAAAGCATGCTGAGCAAATTTAGGCGTATACCGGAACATGCTGCTGGCCATGTTGTAATTACTCTCGAACATGATGCTGGCTGACCATGCACCGGAGGAGCCGGAGCGTACCGAGAAATCATACATAATTTCGCCATGGGTCCAGTTCCGCTTCAGTTTGATGGAATCGATCGCCATCTGCCTGAAGGCCTGGACCTGTACTTGCGTCATACCCTGCTCTGACTGACCGATGTGGCCGTTTCGGCTTTCAATCGGATGATGACGAATGCCATATTTACCGACCACGTTATTTCGAATTTGAATGATTACAGTTCCTGCTTGAGCGTGAAGAAGTTCCTCTTCCAATTGCTTAAAGACGAAGTCCACTTGACGAGTTAAAGGCATTGTATCCAAATTCATAGGTTTCCGCCTCCGCGATCCTTATTTAGATGATTTTTCCAAGTCATCCAATAGGCCCATTATATGACAAGATATTCGATCGCACAATAATAATTATACAAAAACATTACAAACTTTTAGTTCTTTCGACATCTACATTACAAATGGATCTCGTTCTTTCGACATATTCATACCGATATAGACGAATATAGACAAAAAGTACTGTGGTGCTATAATATAACTATTCCATATAAAGGAGAGCTTCCACGATGCAATGGTTCCATTCCTTATCTATCCGAAACAAGCTCCTTGTCGGCTGTTACACGATTGTTGCCACATTTTCCATCGCGTTATTGCTTGGCCTTGCACTTACTGGCGGAAGTCTCATACTAGGATTAGTCATCATTGTACTTGCCGCAGCCGCTGCGTTCCCTCTTGTCAGGGTTATCGAGACAGCGCTTACATCATCGATCGATGAAATGACCTCGATCGCATTCGGTATCGCGAAAGGCGATTTCACGCAGAAGGTCGATGTATCCTCCTCCGCATCTCTGGGTGAGCTCGGCCATTCCTTCAACAGTATGGTGGACAAGCTCCGCGATATTTTGAAAGAAACCTCGACCATTTCAAGAATCGTCAATGATACAAGCCGCAGCATTTTTGATAAAAATATCGATTTGAAGAAAGTCATGGAGCAAGTAGCCGCTTCTGCCGGAGAGCTTGCAACCGGGGCGAATCAAATTTCCGAGGATGTCGGCGACATGGCTGACTCCATCCGCGAGATCGAAGACAAAGTGTCCTCTTACGCTCACTCCACCAAAGTGATGAACGAACGCTCCGAGCAGACATTAACGCTGGTTGAACGCGGACGGCAAGCTGTTGAAAGCCAATCGACCGGGATGTCCCGCAACGTCGAGGCAACCTCGCAGGTTTCTGAAGCGATCGAAGAGCTGGCACGCAAAGCGGCCGGTATCTCCGCTATTACCCGCACCATCTCCGACTTGGCGGAACAAACGAACCTGTTGTCGCTGAATGCCTCCATTGAGGCGGCACGCGCCGGTGAGCATGGCCGCGGATTCGCAGTCGTTGCGCAGGAAGTCCGTAAGCTCGCCGAAGAATCCACTTCTTCGACGAAGGAAGTGTTTAACCTGGTTCGCAGCATTGATACCGGCGTTAAACAGGCCATCCAGAACATTAAAGTTAACGAAGAGGTTGTTCAGCTCCAAATGAAGATGCTTCGCGATTCTGAAGTGATATTCACGGAGCTCGTAACGAGCGTTGAATTTATTACCGAGCAAATTGCCCAGTTCTCCGGCGAGAGTGATCAAATGATGGAGAGCGCCCGCAAAATTTCAAGCGCCATCCAGAGCATCTCGGCAATCACGCAGCAATCCGCAGCCGGAACAGAGCAAGTCTCGGCTTCGATGAATGACCAAATCGGCTCCGTGCAAGCAGTCGTTACGGAAACCGAGAAGATGCAGCAGACGGTTATGCAGCTGCAGCGTACGATGTCGATTTTCAAAATCTAATGCGATACATAGCTATACGAACATAAAAGAAGACCTCCCGCTCCAGCGTTCTGCTGGTAGATCGGGAGGTCTTCTTGTTGTAATAACGGGATTATAGCCCTTGCGAGTAATCGAAACCTACTGCTTGCAGGAAAGCTCTTGCAAGCACGGCATGGCCTGCTTGACTCGGATGAACGCGATCCCATGCGATTGTAGCCGGGTAGATGTGCTCCATCACCCGGTTGAAGGCAGCTTGCGTATCCACGAATAATGCATCGTGTTTAGCGGCAATTTCGCGTACGATTGCGCCGTAACGATCCATCTGAGCTCTCATCGCATCGTTTGGATTCGGTTCAAGGTAGAAAGGCGTCATCAGTACAAGCCCTTTCAGCTTCGGCCTTGTCTGAACGACGAGTTCCTCCAGTGTTGCCGCATACTCTTCCGGGTACACATGCGATTCTGTAATAAGAGGCGTATCAAATTGACGCCATACATCGTTGGTGCCGATCATGATCGAGAGCCAATCCGGCTTCTGATCCAGCACATCCGCCTGCCAGCGCGCCTTCAAATCAAGCACGGTATTGCCGCTTGTTCCGACGTTCACAACGCGAATACCGCGCTCCGGATAAGCGGCTGTCAGCAAGGCATCGACAAGGCCGACATATCCTTTGCCAATGGCATCGAACAGCCCTTCTCCAACAGGCCGCGCCCGGCCGCAATCCGTGATGGAATCTCCAATCATAACAAGCTTATCTTTCACCTCTAACAACATAAACGTCGACCTCCCCTATTCCGCTAAGAAAAACTGCATAATTTTATCATTCAAGCCCGGCAGCCCTTCATGGCCAAAGTCCGGGAAAATTTCAAGACGCTTCTTCGATGTAATCTTGTTATAGGCCGCAAATTGCGTGGATGGCGGGCAGATCGTGTCCATTAGACCCACGCCCATCAGCACCTCGCCTTGAATCCGGTTTGCTAAATGCTGAATGTCTATGTAACCCAGCTTCGTGAAAATTTCATCCTCGCGCTCATGCTGCGGATCGAAATGACGGAAGTAAGTACGCAGCTCATGATACGCGTCCTTGGCCAGATCCATTTCCCATACGCGTCTATAGTCGCTGAGGAACGGGAATACGGGCGCAAGCTTGGCTACTCTCGGCTCCAGCGCCGCACATGCGATCGTCAAGGCGCCGCCTTGCGAGCCGCCCATGGCATAAACTCGGCTTGGATCGACCTCAGGCATATTCAGCGCGATGCCTGCAAGCTGAGCCGTGTCGAGGAAGATGTGGCGGAATAGCAGCTGATCCGGCTCATCGTCAAGCCCGCGGATGATGTGGCCATGATGGGTGTTGCCTTTTACGCTGCCGGTATCTTCAGACTTACCGCCTTGACCGCGGCAATCCATCGCGAACACGGAATAGCCAAGCGATACATAAGCAAGACGTTCGGTCCAATCGCCGGAATGGCCGGTATAGCCGTGAAATTGAACCACTGCAGGGTGTGGCGCTGCCGCGTTCCGAGGACGCGCGTACTGCGCATGAACACGAGCGCCTTTGACGCCGGTAAAGTAAAGATCGAAGCATTCCGCCTGCGGCGTTTGGAAAGCACTTGGAATAAGTTCTACGGAAGCATCGGTCTCGTGCATCTCCGCTAAAGCGCGATCCCAGTATGCATCGAAGTCAGCAGGTTTTGGATTGATTCCTGAATACGTTTTCAATTCATGTAACGGCATATCAATGGCTGGCATGTTCTATCCCCTTTTCAACTTATTCCCTTACATGTTACGTGTTCGGGACTAACCATGTAAAGAGGGATCTTTCATGCATGATCAAAGGATGGCAGGGCAAAATGAGAGCGACAGGTTACTGTACGGTAATAGAAGTACATTTTCGCTTGGAGCGGAGGGACGAAGAACATGTTCGGGATGCCTGTAACAAAGCGGGTGTTAGTGCTGCTGCTTGCCTGGACCGCATTAGTAGGCTCCTCGTCGCTCGCTGACGATGCCAACTCCTCTTCTGCCGATTTATCTCGCGTCAGCGGCGTCAGTGACCCCTTGCCTGCAGCTGAACATGAAGGACACGGGATCACTGCCGGTACCAAACACGCAGAGCCTTCTTTCAACAGCGAGCAGAGACGCAGGAAGAAGCGCAGCAGCGCCATGTCATGGGTAAAGCTTCAGCAGCAATTTCCCGGTTCTTTCGTTGTCTGGGGACCGCGAGGATCACGCCGTGTAGCACTGACTTTCGATGACGTGCCTGATCCGCGTTACACGCCACAGGTACTGGAAATTCTTGCCCGTTATAAAGTAAGAGCCACCTTCTTTGTCGTCGGCAACCGCGCGGCGAAACACCCGGCTCTTGTACGGCGCATGCGTAAAGAAGGCCATATTATAGGCAATCATTCGTATGATCATGCGGTGTTCTCGCGCATTTCCCGTTATGCCTTCGAGCAGCAAATTTGGCAAACCGATGGGATCCTGCGTCCCCTTGCCGGATACAGTCCCAAATTCATACGGCCGCCCTACGGCGAGATTACTCCGCAGCAGGTCGACTGGCTGCGCCGCAGAGGCTACATTGTCGTCAATTGGGATGTGGATTCCGTCGACTGGAAAAGTCTCGACAGCAACAGCATCCTTATCAATATCAAACGAACCCTGCAGCCCGGATCGATTATATTGCAGCATGCCGGCGGCGGGGAAGGCCAGGATTTATCGGGCACAATCGCTGCACTCCCAAGGCTCATCCGGCTGCTGCACAGCAAAGGGTACCAGATCGTAACGCTGCCTGAGCTGCTGAATAAACCTGAAGCTCGCGGTGCCCGGTCTAGATAATAACAAAACGGCAGCCCCACCGGGCTGCCGTTTTGTTTCACTATATGCTATTCAAGAATGAATACTTTCACGTATTGAAAGCCAAATGTGCTGGCTTGCTGTTGCGATTGCGGTACGAAAATATCAATACGATCGCCTTTGATGGCACTGCCAGCATCTGCCGCAATAGCCATCATGCCGCCGGCCGGAAGTCCGCCATGGTCATAGCCTGTAACATAGACCTTGCTGCCAAGCGGGATAACGTTCGGGTCAACTGCAATTGTTCCAAGCTTAAGCGGGTTACCGAAGTAGTCTACCGCGCCCCATGAGCCGTTCTCCGATGCAGCTGCTGTATACGCGCTTGCTTTCGCTTGTACAACTTCCGAATAGTTATAATTGCTGTTGCCGATCGTGATGATTTCATCTTCTCTATCCAGAGAAGTCATTTTCATCGATTTGCCTACCGCTGCTTTAGACGCTGCTTTCACAGCTTTCGGAGCGGCTTTCGCTTTCGGCGCAGCCTTAGCTTTCGGAGCTGCTTTCGCCTTAGGTGCAGCTTTCGCTTTCGCTGCCTTCTCAATCGGTGCTGCCTTCGCAGAAGTCGTCTTCACAACTTGCGAAGTCGGAATAACGATGCTAAGCCCTGCATAGATGTTGTTGGGATCAATCATCGGATTAGCTTTCAGCATTTGCTGCAAGGAAATACCGAATTGCTTGGAAAGCTCCCAGAACGTGTCGCCGTCTTTCGCACTGTACGTCGATGCTGCGCTTGCTGAGTGTGTGAGAACAGCAAAGCTGAGCGCTGCGATTACAACGCTTTTCTTCCATACTTGTTTCATCAAGTTGTATTGCCTCCTTTTGATTTACGGCTATCATCCACGGAACTGCATGTGCGGATTTATTCCGTCATCGCGATGAAGGACACACAGCTTAACAGCGTGTCATAATCTTCCTTATCGCATGCGGCCTGCGAGGTTAGTTGTCGGATTCGGATTGAGGAGTTCAACCCTACGCTTCGTGAAATAAGCGATTCACCCCAGCGCCAGATGCGCGTTCAGCACTGCATTCCAATCCAGCGGAATGTCAGGCCGGAGGGCAGTGATGCCACTCCCTAAAAGATCCCCCGTACGTTACGTTTCGGCTCGCGTAATAGAATACCATATCCGGCAAGGCGAATCCTACCGGTAAATACAGGAACAGCTTTCAAAATTACCACTTTCTAGACATTTCGCGGAAGAAAGATGCTCACCGTAGTCCCCTTCTGAGGAATGCTTGTAATGTCCATCCGTCCATGATGGCCTTCGATGATCCGATAACAGATCATGAGTCCCAGACCCGTTCCGCTGTCTTTCGTAGTAAAGAACGGCCCGCCTAGTTTAGGCAGCTGATCCTGCGGAATGCCGATCCCCTGGTCGATGATTTCGACGATCAGCTCGCATTGCTGATGCAGCTTCATATCGATCGTAATCACACCGCCGCTTGGCATGGCCTCGATCGCATTCTTGAGCACATTGACGAACACCTGCTTCAGCTGATTCTCGTCGCAGAGCAGCTCCGCTGAAGTGGCGTCCGCACGCGAGACGATCTGTACATCGCGCAGAATCGCCTGTGTTTCAAGCAGCGTCAGCACGCTTTGAATGATTTTGACCAAGTCGTGCTTTCGGAACTGGTTCGCCTGCGGCTTGGCAAGCGCCATGAATTCCTGCACGATGGAGTTGATCCGGTCCAGTTCAACCAGCATAATATCGAAGTATTCATGATACTGGTCGATCTTCGTCTTCAGAAACTTCGAGAAGCCGATCAGCGACGTTAGCGGATTGCGAATTTCGTGTGCGATACCCGCGGCCATTTGACCGGCCACCGACAGCTTCTCCGACTGAATCAGCGCTTCCTCTTCCTTCTTCCGTTCACGCATATCGCGGAACACGCTTTGCACGACAGTGCCCTTATCCAAGTAATTGCGAATACGCGTGCTGGACACCTCGACGTCGATAATCTCGCCGCCCTCCGCAATCAGCTGGCATTCCAAGAACTCGTTGGGCTCATCCGTTTCCATAATCGCCTTCACACGCGCTGCGGACCGCTCCCTGTAATCGGGATGTATGTAACGAAAGCTCATTTGTCCGGTGGAGAAATCGCTTTCCGATATATTCAGCAGTTTAAGACCTGCTTGATTGGCGAATAGAATATCGTTTCCGTCATGCACAAAAATCGGCTCCGGCAAATATTTGATCAATCGTTGGTAATTGTGCATGTCCGATCTGGCATCGATATCGTCCACACATGGATTGCTTTTACCGAGCTTACGCTTCACTTTCACAGCAAGCGGCTTGTTACAATATACGGCTTTACGCCTCATGTCTCATACCCTCCGGGTGATGAAGTCTACATAAGGATTTCGCCCCTAATTCTTGCAAACCCTGCACAGTGAGAAAGTTTTAATGTTGTTTCATTCCGCGAATCAGTGTTTGTATTCCCTGCTTAAATATCGGCAGCGTCCGCTCAAGGAGCTGATCTGTAGGTTCTGAATGGTTGCTGTACGTGCTTATAAAGCCCTGCAGATAATAAAACAAGATCCGTCCATTGTTCAATGCAGCCTCTTGCTTCGGCTCCTCAGACCCTTCAGAGACCGTAATATGCAGCACCTTCATAATGTGCGCGAACAGCCGGTTGCGAATGACGTTAACTTCAAGCTCGGGCTGCGGTTCATCTACACGTACCGAGGCGGACATAAACAGGACCGTCTGCAGACTGCCGCTCGTCAGGCTGAATAAAATATATTCGCTGCATACGGCGAGCAGTTTATCTAAGGCTGCTATGCCCGGTTTCCCGATTTCATCCAGCAGCTTCTGTTCGAGCGTGAGCAGCGAAGGAATCGCAATCTGCTGCAGCAGCTCTTCTTTATTCTTGAAATATAAATAAATGGCGGTATGCGAGCAGCCTGCCGCTTTGGCTATTTCGCGCATCGTGACAGCGGAATAGCCCTTCTCTGCGAATAAAGCGGCCGCTGACGCACGAATCGCGGCTTTCATCTCTTCCGTTAATTGTTGTCTTCTTGTAGTCATAGGAGGAACACCTCAAGTTCTAGTTTCGATTAGTTTAATAACCATTGGTCACAGAATAACCGATGGTTACACTAACGTCAACTTTAATGCAAAAAAAGAGCAGCCGATGATCGGCTGCTCTTAGCTATACTGCTAAATAATAATATTAGGACGTAAATTCTTGTACCCATTCGCCGTTATAATACGCCACGCCGATTTTGTTGAAGTTCTTGCTGAGGATGTTCGCTTTATGGCCCGGGCTGTTCATCCATGCCTGCATGACTTCTGCCGGCGTACGCTGCCCCTTCGCGATATTCTCACCTGCATAAGAATAAGAAACGCCATAAGCACGCATCATATCGAACGGCGAGCCGTAAGTTGGCGAATTATGATCAAAATAATTGTTCGCATACATATCCTTCGCCTTGTCCAAAGCGACTTTCGTCAAGAGCGTGTCGGATTTCAGCGTGCCCAAACCTGCATTGGCACGTTCTTTGTTCACAAGCGTAACGACTTGAGCGGCAAATGTGCTCTTATCCGTAGTGCTTGTCCCTGTATTGGTATTCGTGTTCGATGATCCACTGTTCGAAGTACCTGTTGTAGTTGTTACCGGAACCTTAATCGTCATGCCCGCCCAAATGATATTCGGGTTAGCGATCGTTGGATTAGCCGCAATTAGCTTGCTTAGGCTGACTCCGTATTTCGTTGCGATTTTGTACATCGTGTCGCTGCTCGTAACCTTATACGAGACGGAACTGTTCACTGTGGCTGCTTCTGCCTTCTGCAGGGCTGCTCCTCCTCCAGCTACGATCAAACCGGCTGCGAGTACGCTAGCTACACCTATACGAAATGGTTGCATCTTCATGAATATTTCCTCCTTGTTATGGTTATCGTGTGTGCCGACCTTTCGACGCCACTCATGTTAACACGGGGAAATAGCAAAAACACCTCATAAAATATGGAAACCGTTCGTTTGCAGGTTAAAAATCATCGAAAACAAAGTCCAATTTATCCGCCTTTTTCAGGTTGCACGCCGCGCATGCGCAGACGCAGTTTGCAGGGGATGAAAGACCTCCCTTAGACTTCGGCAGCACATGGTCGATCGTGTCCCCGTAACGACCGCAATACTTGCAAATATAATCGTCGCGCTGCAGCACCAGCAGCCGGAAATCCGTCTTCGTATACAGCTTATGAATCAAGCCCGGATTGATGATGCCGGCAGCACCTTCCTCCACCATCCGAACAGCCATTTCCGTCGGAATATCGGTCGACCAGCGTTTCCCTGTTTCGCGGTGTCCGCGCAGCCGAATATGTCCTCGACCGCGATCATTCAAGAGCGAGGTTTTGTAGGAAAAAGCGCCTTTGATCGGATTGATGCTCCGATCCGGCGGTCGTACCGCAACCTGTTCAACAGCGCTAATTTCCGCTTTTAAGCTTTTGATCTTCGCCGCTTTGGATCGTTTGTGGCGGCGTTTGCGCTTCCGCTTCGTTGCAGTTGGTGCGGCTTCGGCAGAGCCAACAGCAGCAGCGATAGGTTGTTGTTGTGCTGCTGAATCAGTCAGCTCTCGCCTAATATCGTTTCCTGCAGCTGCTGAGGCAGCTTGTCCGTCCTGGACACTAGCTGGAGCTGGAAGCTTGGAAGCCGTACTGCGTTTCTTGCGGCGGCGCTTACGCTTCCTTGCCGGCTTAACAGGAGCATCTCCCTCGGCTGCTTGGTAAGGCTCAGATACCTGCTCTTCTTCATGTTCATCCTCGTCTTCGAATTGCAGAAATTGAACAGCCTCTTCCATGCTGTCAAACGCTGCATCCCCTACAGCATTCTGCCGCTTTCTCTTGCGCAGGCAAGTTCGGCAAATCCCGCGCCTGCCGCTGCTGCCGGCGCGTTTCGTGAACGCTGTAAGCGGCTTCTCTATTTTGCATGCCGTGCATGGCTTCATATCCATTTCAATCACGTCCGCTCCGTTTCCTTATCAGGTCGTCGTCAAGCCGTGCAGCTTACGAAATTGCTCCGGTGTAATCCCTTCCGCTTTACCGAACGCGGCAATAAAGTGGCTGGGATCGCGATAGCCGGACAATTGCGCGATTTCTTTAATCGATCTTTTGTCGCCGAGGCTCATCATTTCCTTGGATTTAATCATCCGCAGTCGAATCAAGTAAGCATAAGCCGTAATGCCAAACGCTTGCCGAAATAGCGAATTTAAATAGCGGGAGCTGATTCCGAGCTGCTCCGCCATATCGGTAAGGCTAATGTCCGGATCGCCGTAATGGAAATCCAGCCAATGCAGCAGCGGATCCAGCTTCTCGAGATGCTGGAATACGGAGGAACGTCCGCCCTTTTGCCCATATATTTTGATCATCGTGAGAAACCGGTAAAGCTGCGCGGAAGCATTCAGACCTGTTCGATCCTCATCATGCTGCGCTTGTTCAATCATAATCTCTAACTGTGACGTAATGGGTGCGTCTTCATTCCAATTCAGCCATTCCGTTTGCCGGATTCCTAGGGACGCCAGCATCGATGCTGCCAGCACGCCGCCGAACGTCACATACATCGTCGACCACTTCTTGCCCGGTTTAGCGGCATAGAAATGAGGAACTCCCGGGAATAACAGGGAACCGTTGCCTGGCGGAAGCGAATACTTGATTCCGTTCAGCTCAAACTCACCTTCACCCTCTATAGTTTGCAGCCAATGAAAGCACGGATAGCCCTTTGTCCGGTCCACAGCCTCTTGGTCTGGATTGATTCCAATACTATCTACATAAAGCGGCAGCTCGTACTCACCTAGCGTGAACATATACCGGCTGCGCTGTTGACCGTCAATGAACCCTTTATTCCGCTCGATGATCTGTTCCATATTATCATATCCTGCCTATTCTTTTTTATATATCTCTTATCCGCATCTTACCATAAAATAAAGCTGTTATCATTCACTTCACTGGAGGAATTTGCGAATATGGATACTTCAAAACTGCCCAAAATGTTATATGGCGGCGATTATAATCCCGAACAGTGGGATTCCAGCATCTGGCCGGAGGATATGCGCATGCTGGAGCTTGCCGGCATGAACATCGCTACCGTAAATGTTTTCTCCTGGGCGATGCTCCAGCCAAGCGAAGATACGTATGACTTTGAAACCCTTGACCGCATTATGGACATGCTTCACGCAAACGGTATTTATGCCTGTTTGGCAACGAGCACAGGCGCTCATCCGGCTTGGATGGCTAAACGGTATCCCGAAATTCTTCGTACTGATTTCGAAGGTCGGAAACATAAATTCGGCGGACGCCATAACTCCTGTCCGAACAGCGAAGTTTACCGTACTTATTCCACTCGACTTGCCGCGAAGCTTGCGGAGCGATATCAGCATCATCCGGCTGTGCTGCTTTGGCATGTATCCAATGAATATGGCGGCGAATGTTACTGCGACCAATGTGAAGCGGCTTTCTTCGGCTGGCTTCAGAAGAAATACGGAACTTTGGACAAACTAAATGAACAATGGAACACTCGTTTCTGGGGACATACCTTCTACGAGTGGGACGAAATTGTGCTGCCAAGCGCGCTCACCGAACAATGGTCATATGACAAAACCTGTTTCCAAGGCATCTCGCTCGACTTTAGCCGTTTCAATTCGGACAGCATGCTCGAGTGCTACAAGCTGGAGTATGATGCCATTAAGGCATATACGCCGGATATTCCCGTAACAACGAACTTAATGGGAACCTATAAGCAAATCGATTATTTCAAATGGGCCAAGCATATGGATATCATTGCCTGGGACAACTACCCTTCCATGAATACCCCATCCAGCTACGTTGCGATGACGCATGATCTGATGCGCGGTCTCAAAGGCGGGGCACCTTTTCTATTGATGGAGCAAACGCCGAGCCAGCAGAACTGGCAAGCGTACAATACGCTGAAGCGTCCCGGAATCATGCGCCTCTGGAGCTATCAAGCCGTCGCTCATGGCTCGGACAGCGTCATGTTCTTCCAACTGCGCCGCTCTGTCGGGGCTTGCGAGAAATACCACGGTGCACTCATTGAGCATGTTGGTCATGAACATACTCGCGTATTCCGGGAATGCGCGCAGCTTGGAGCTGAGATGTCCGCTATGGGCACGAAGCTGCTCGGGTCAAGACTGCCAAGCCGCGTCGCCATTATGTTTGATTGGGAAAACCGCTGGGCAATCGAGTATTCAAGCGGTCCGACAGTCGAGCTGAAATACGTGGATGAAATTCATAAGTATTACCGTGCATTTTATGATGGCGGCTACCAAGTGGACATCGTGTCTTTCGAGGACGATCTCTCTGCGTATGACATCGTTATCGCTCCGGTTATGTACATGGTCAAACCGGGCATGGCTTCGCGAATTGAAGCTTTTGTCAGCAGCGGCGGGACGTTCGTGACGACATTCTTCAGCGGAATCGTGAACGAGAACGATATCGTAACGTTAGGCGGATATCCGGGAGAGCTGCGCCAGCTTCTTGGCATTTGGGCCGAAGAGATCGATGCACTGCTTCCGGACAGCAGCAACTCCATTATCATGAAAGACAAGCTTGGTTCACTGCAAGGCACGTATCGCTGCACATTGCTGTGCGATCTCATCCACAGCGAAGGCGCAGAAGTGATCGCCGAATATGGCGATGATTTCTATGCGGGCATGCCTGTGCTGACTCGCAATACTTTTGGCAGCGGAGAAGCCTGGTATGTCGCTTCCAGTCCGGATGGGCAATTCCTCCAAGGTTTCGCCGATGAATTGTGCAAACGGCACGGTATCGCTCCATTGCCTGGCAAGAAACCGGGTGTTGAAGTGACTCGCAGGGTAATCGATAATCGGGCCTATCTGTTCGTCTTAAACCACAACTCGGAGTCCGTCACGATCGAGCTTGGTACGGAGTCCGGCACCGATCTCATTACCGGAAACACATACGCTGGGCAAGCTGTCATTAATGGCCGCGATGTCCTTATCCTTGAGCAATTTGCTTGATATTGCCTAGCTTGCAGATCGAATAGCTCCTTTCCCCGCTGAACATATTAGTTGGTGTGAAAGGAGCTTGATACTCAAATGAGAAGATTTTTTGGAACGTTATTCGGTATTGTATTAGCTTTTGGCGTTGGTGCTCTTATCTACAATGCGGTATCGGATCGCAACGTTACTCCGAACAACACTTACCACTCCGCAAGCAGAACGGACCTGAATCATCAGCGATTGAGCATCAAATCCAATGATGATCTGCTGCCGCTGAACACAGGTCACAGAATGCTGCGGACGACTCAGCCGGGCACGATGAGAGCCCAAAACAATCAGTTGGGCAATATTCCGTGGTACCAGCTTTATTATGGCGGTACTTGGAATCCAGGCGGCGGCGGCGCGGCAAATCCGGGTACCGGCTATCCGAATCTAACCTATCCCGGCGGCTATAAACCCGGCACTGGTAATACAGGAAACACCGGTAATACGGGCAATACCGGAAACACCGGGAATACTGGAAACACAGGCAACGCCGGCAATGCCGGCGGTTCTAACTCGGCGGACAGCTCCTCCATCCAGCAGCAAATCCTGCAGCTGGTCAATGCAGAACGTGCGAAAGCCGGCCTGCAGCCGCTGTCGCTGAATGCTTCACTTTCCAAAGTCGCGCAAGCTAAGTCCAATGATATGCGCGACAAAGGTTATTTTGATCACAATTCGCCAACCTACGGCAGTCCGTTCGATATGATGAAACAATTCGGCATTAACTACTCTTATGCCGGCGAGAACATTGCAGCGGGGCAGCAAGGCGTACAAGCGGTTATGACCGCTTGGATGAACAGCCCGGGTCACCGCGCCAACATCTTAAGTGCGAACTTCACCCAACTGGGCGTCGGTTATGCTCCAGGCGGCAGCATGAGTCCGTATTGGACGCAGCAGTTTATTAAGCCATAAGTTCTTAAGCAATATAAAGCAAGTAACGCGAATCCTTCAACACGAAGGATTCGCGTTTTTAAATTAATTTGTTATTACTTCTATCGCAGGTTGGAATCAACATAACGATGATTCACTTGTTTTTGTTGCTCCCCTCTGCCGAATGGCTTGCGATTGCTGCGATAATGGCCCGGCGCTTCCCCTACTTCTTTCTTGAACGCTTTCGTAAAATGGTGCACATCGGCAAAGCCGCAGTACGCCGCAATCTCGTCAATGGTGTTGTCCGATCCGGTCAGCAGCTCCTGCGCATGATGAATCCGCAGCTGGAGCAAGTAACGGTGCGGCGCAACGCCGAGCTGCTCCTTGAACTTCGCGCTGAAACGCGAAGGCGACAGATTCGCTCTCGCAGCCATCTCACTGACCGTGAGCGGCTCCGCCAAATTCAAGGATAAGAAGGATGTAATCCAGTTCATCCGCTGAGGCGCCGCTTTCTCCGTTTGTTTCAAGTCCGTATGATCCTCCAGAATGGTAAGGATCACTTCTGTCCCTAATGATTGTGCCCGAAGCTGCATAAGCGGATCGCGATGCTGCCAGCACTCCACCATCGCGAGAAACTTGTCCCGCAGCGCGATCGGATGTTTCGGCCGCAGCCTGACCGGGATGGAAACGCCATGAAAGTCGTTCAGCCTCGGCTGAATGAGATGGCTATATGGCTCGAGGTCGATCTGACCGCTTCGCGTCGGAAAACGGTCCTCACGTTGAGAATCATAGAAAAAGTCCATATGGGCAAACGGCGTAATCGTATTCGTTTTCCCCTCCAGCACGTTCAAGCAGTTCGGTTGGATCAGACAAAAATCTCCCCTGCGAAACTCATAAGGGACACCTTCTACTTGAAAGACGCACTCCCCTTCTTGAAAATAAACGAGCAAATAATCAAGCAATCTCCGTTCCGCGGATAACCACGGCTTCCGTACGGCATAATCGCTCTCACGGATATAGGGTACAATCGGCTGCTTTTCCATCAATTCGGACAGGTACATTTCTCTAAGCTCCTTGACCGCGATCGGGTATGATTTGCTTCTATTATATACGAGACGCAGTTGTTTTTGACAAAAGAATTAAGAGATCGAAACAAAGTCAGCGGCTAAAGAAGTGCTTTATAATAGAAGCATCTTAGCAGTACTAAGGAGAATTGATGATGACCGCTACAAATCCATCCAACCTCGCCGAGCTTCCGCAGCTTGACAGCGATTATACGTTGACGCCGGAGCAAGCCGCTTCTTATCAGAAGAACGGGCATATCCTGCTAAAAGGCATTGTGACGCCCGATGAAATGAGCTTCTATGAGCCGCTTATCGAGCAAACCGTGCGTCAGCACAATTATAATACGAAACCGGTTGAAGAGCGCGATACGTACGGCAAAGCATTCATTCAAATTTGCAACCTATGGGAAATGAATGAAGGCATTAAACGTTTCGTTATGGCACGCCGTTTCGCCAAAATCGCGGCCGAGCTTATGGGTGTCGACGGCGTTCGGATCTATCACGATCAAGCGTTGTTCAAAGAACCGGGCGGCGGTCATACGCCATGGCATCAGGACCAAGTTTATTGGCCGCTTGATACGCCAAACACGATTACGTTGTGGATGCCGCTTGTACCGATTTCCGAGGAAGTCGGATCGATGACCTTCGTCGATGGATCGCATACTTCCGGCTACATGAGCCGTCAAGCGATTTCCGACGAGTCGCATAAGACGCTTGGCTCTTATATTGAAGGCAAAGGTCTTCCGAAGACCAACTACGGCGCCATGTCCGCAGGCGATGCAACCTTCCATGCCGGGTGGACGCTGCATTCCGCGCCGGGCAATCCAACGAATACAATGCGCGAAGTCATGACAATCATCTATGTGGCTGACGGCGTGAATACGATGGCAAATCCGGACAGCAGTGCACGCGAATCCGATTTGAAGTCGTGGTTCCCGGGCGTCAAAGCAGGCGAGCCTGCCGTATCCCCGCTCAATCCGCTCGTATATAAGAAATAAATGAAAAGGCTAGCCCTCAAGCATCATCTCGATGCTGCGGGGCTAGCCTTTAGTCATGAGTTCGTTTAGAAATCGATGCGTACCGCAATAAGCGAATATGGCGCTACTTCCACGTTCAGTCGATCGCCCGCAAGCGTCACAGCGTTATCGTCCGGAATCAGGTTCTCGTTTACATCAACCGCATAAGCTCTTACCGCTCCTTTAAAGAGCTTAAATGAAGCCGTTGCGCGTTTCCCATCTGCTTCATACATGCGAATAATCCAGCTTGCCCCGCTGTTTCCTTCCGGAACTTTAATTGCTGACACCGCAACTGCGTCATCCAACTGCTCCACATACCCCGCATCCGCTGGCTTTGACCCCGATCGTTTCGTGCCTGACAGCACATTCATCGGATGGTTCCGCCGGTAAGCCTGCTCGATCACATCGCGGCTCGACGCCGATGCTTCCGCGATACAGACCGAAAGGTTGATGCGATGATGATTGCCAAGCTCCGGATAGGGATCCGGTTCATAAGATCCGCGAATAAGCGAGACGGACATCGAATTATCCGTTCCGCGGAAACCATATTTGTTACTCGTCACGATAAACAGCGATGGTTTACGCCCATTATCGCTACGCAGTGCTTGCACGAAGCTGTTGCCCGGCATTTCCATATCTCTGGCTTCACGTACAATCGTCCCAAACGGCACATCATACTTGTAAGCATCGCTTGAATAACCTATCGGGAAATGGAACTGCAGCTGCGGAATACCAGCCTCTCTGCTGCCCGCTTCCTGCCAGTCGCATTCTACATGGAAATCAAGGCTTGTGCTGCCTGCATCAAGGGACACGCTAACATGAAGCGACGAGGCTTTGAACTTCATTTCGTAGCGGATCGTTTGCCGCAGATCGCCGGATACCGTCTTTTTCAAGAGTACCCGCTCATGTAGGCTGTCGATTTGCATAAACCGGCCAACCCACCAAGCCGCCATTCCTTTGCTCGGATCCTCTTGAATCAGCCGGAATAACCCTGCCGGTCTGGCAGGATCTATCAGGTCCTCGCCGGAGCGCTTGTCGATTAAGGAAATAACTGAAGCGTCTTTCGAATCAAAAACAGCGCGAACAAACTCATTCTCGAGCACATAATCCTCATCTCGGTCGACCCTCGGATCCGCGATAACAATTTGCGAAGAGTAGCCCTCACCTTCAGCAACGATCAATGTGCTGTAGCCGCATGCCGGAACCTGCACACGCGCAAGCAAACGCAAGTAATCATGCGACCAATAGGTATTTCGGCCGCTATCCAGCACCTGGCTTGGCACGGTCTCGCCCGCAGCGGTTTTCACGACGATCGCCTTTATCGGGCTCTTCCAATCCCATAGCAAAATCTCGACCGTTTCCTCTCTCGCTTGAAGCGAGGAATTAAAGAGATGGACGATACGCGTACTTCCGGCCCCGCGTTCTACCTGCGTAATTTTGAAATCGCGCGTCCCGAAGCCGACACCTGCGCCTTGCGCCGTATTCGAGGCCGTATGGCCGATTTCAATCTCCGATGTATCGATATCGGAAGCGATTCGCTCCAAGGCGAGCTTTCGGTTCGTTCCGGCAATCGCCATCGTATTCTGAAACAGCCCCAGTGCATGCTCGCGCGTTTCGATAACGCCGGACCCCGGCAGGATGTCATGGAACTGATTAAACAAGACGCCGCGCCATGCTTCCTCGAATGCAGCTCCCGGGTAAACCGCCCCATGTGCTGACGCCGCTACCGAGCTGAACAATTCGGCTTCGTTAAGCGTGGCCTCCGATACCCGGTTGGCATTCTTAATGCGCGTTTGGGATGTGTAACAGCCCGTAAAGACGACATTCATCTCGCCTTTCGCCACAGGCAATTGATCCGCAACACGCTCCACCTCTTTGAAATAATCCGCATAACCGCCAAACCGTATCGTCGGGCAGATTGGCCATTCCTGCATCGCCCGCAGACGATTCAGGTCGCGTCTAGTCGGCCCGCCGCCATGATCGCCTACCCCATAGACATACAAATAGGAATTCAAGCCGGTTTTGCGGCAAATGTCAGGTACGTAAGACGTGAAGACCGGGCGGACAAAATCGTTATACCAAGTCAGTTCCCGGTAGACGATGACCGATTTGCCGGATGGACCTTCCCAGCGTGTCAGCGGGTCTCCTTCAGCACCGCGGCAATGGTAGTAATATTTCACACCGCCATTAGCCAATATTTCCGGTACCTGCAGGCTATGTCCGAACGTGTCCGGCTCAAAATCCAAATTCAAGCTGTCCGGCTCGATATCAAACAAGCGGCTAAGGTAGCGTTTCGTATAGAGGATATGCCGTGCTAAGCTCTCTCCGCTTGGCATGTTCTTATCCGCTTCCACCCAGTGCGATGCCGTAATTTCCCAGCGGCCTTCCTTCACTCGGCGTTTAATCTCCTCCAGCATCGAAGGCGCGTATTGCTCCACGATCCGATAAATGGAAGCTTGGGATTGGGAGAACGTAAACTCCGGATACTCCTCCATTAGAGTGAGCATCGTCCGGAACGTATCGATGGTGACGGAGACCGTTTCATCCCAGCCCCACATCCAATTCATATCTATATGCGCATGGGACACTGCGATCACATCGTAGCTTTTCGCATCGGCAGCTAAGCTTTCCAGCATACGCTCCGCCTCAAGCGCTGCTTGCTTCACGATGGCGCCATCCTCCGCGATGCGTTGTTCTATATAATCAAGCGTACTTGCAATCACCGCATCATACTTTAATGCATTCACCTTCGACAGCTCCTGAGCGAATACCAGCTGCGAGAGAATACGGTCATTCCATTCGTTGCGGCCGCTATTTTCGAGGTCATCCCAATAAGAATGCGGCTCCGGTCCGATCAGTCGTCTAATTCTCGTTTCGTTCATATTCAATTCCTTTCCTCTCTGAAATGGATTTGAAGAAAAATGAAGAAATCAGCACACAAACGGCACAAGCCTAGCATAGCGCTCCAAGTCCAAGCCTACAATGAGGAATTATTAAACGATGATGAGGTAATCTTAGCGCGTTCCGACGAAAAAATGACCCGCAAGCAGTCACTTTGAATGTTCAAGTGTGCTGCCTGCGGGTCATCGTAGGTGTAAGTGCAAATTAATATTAGAGAGAAATTACGCGGCCAGTCGCTTGGGATTCGAATGCAGCCAGAATAACTGCAAGCGATTTGCGGCCTTCTTCGCCGGAGATGCTTGGTTTGGTGTTCGTCAGAAGCGAATCGATGAACGCATCTACAACGCCGCTTGTTTCTTGCTTATCGTTTGTGCTGATTGCACCCACGTTATACCGTTCAACCGTGCCGTTGCGAAGCTCCACGATGATTTGATCCTTCGGATCAGTACCGATCTTCATCACGCCGTTCTCGCACCAGAATACAGTGGAGTTGTCCTCGCCTTTGTAGTACGTCCAGCTTGCTACAAGCGTGCCGATTGCGCCGCTCTTCATGCGAAGCAAGCAAGTTGCGTTATCGTCAACATCCGTACCTTCTTTATCAAGCGTACCGATATAACCGGTTACTTGTGCAACTTCATCGTCAAGCAGGTAACGGATCAAGTCGGATTTGTGTACGCCAAGGTCACCCATAGCGCCCATAATCGCTTCTTCTTTACGGAAGAACCAGCTGCCCTTGCCGTCTACGCTCCAGCCTTCAGGACCGGGATGGCCGAAGGAAGTGCGGAACGTCAACACGCGGCCAAGCGCGCCGCTTTGAAGAAGCTGCTTCGCTTTCACGTGCGGAGGCATCAAGCGTTGGTTGTGGCCAACCATCAGGTAAACGCCGTTCTTGCTGGCTGCTTCGATCATTGCAGCCGCTTCTTCGTCTGTGGAAGCCATCGGCTTCTCAACAAGCACGTGAGCGCCTGCGTTTGCCGCAGCAATTGTAACCGGAGCATGCAGATAGTTTGGTGTACAAACGCTGACTGCTTCCGGCTTAATTACGCTAAGCATTTCTTCGTAGCTTGTGAATGCTTTCGCATTGTATTTCTCTGCAAATTCTTCTGCACGTTCGATAACGGGATCTACGAATGCCACGAACTCTACGTTCGGGTTAGCCGCGTATTCCGGAATATGACGGCGCTGAGCGATCGCGCCGCAGCCTACAACGGCTACTTTGATTTTCTTCATGTTGAGTAACTCTCCCTCTAATCAATAATTATGCTTTATGGCCGTTTGCTTTCAGCCAGTTCATGCTCGTTTGTACGGATTCAAGCGGCGGGTTTGCACAGCTGTCTTGTTCAACAACCAGCCATTCCACGCCTGCTTTGTTAGCCGCGTCGATAATATCGTTAAGCGCAAGGTCGCCATTGCCAAGCTCAACCGTATCGATATGGTTTACGGAAGTTTCTTTGCGGAAGTCTTTCAAGTGAAGCAAAGGCAGACGGCCAGCATATTTTGCAATATAAGCTAGCGGGTCTTGATTGGAATATTGCACCCAACCGATGTCCATTTCCACTTTAAGCAGATCTGCATCCACTTTCGTGTACATCGCATCGAAAATGTATTCGCCGTCGATTTCCGCAGCAAATTCGAAGTCATGGTTGTGGTAGCAGAATTGCAGACCTTCTTCGCGCAGACGAGCACCGAAAGTTGCGAATTTCGCGATCAGCTCGCGCCAGAACGCTTCTCCGCCAGCCAATTGCTCAGGGGATAACCATGGGCAGATCACATAACGTGCGCCGACTGTTTTAAGATATTGGATTTGTTCTTCCAAGTTCTCTTCTAGCTGCTGCAAGCCAACATGGCTGCCGAAAGCTTCTAGGCCAAGCTCTTGCAGAAGGTCGCGCATTTCTTCAGCCGGAATATCCCCGTAGCCTGCAAATTCAACACCTTCATAGCCCATTGCCGCTACTTGGCGAAGCGTGCCTCTGAAATCTTTAGCTGTATCGTCACGCAGTGTAAACAATTGTAATCCGATTTTCACTAGTGATCTTCCTTTCATGATGGCGGATGAACGCCTGGTCGGCGTCAAGCCCGGTTAGTTGACCAATCTGACAATCATTATAGTGGATATAGAGGCGTTCGTAGATGTATTATATAACAGTGACATGTACAATTTTGCTGCAAAATGGAGAGAGACATTTGATTACCGAAATTATGAGCTGCAATTACTCCTATCATTCACAGCCCTTTCAGATCATCAATCGGGACGGACTACGCGCCTATGTGTTTCGATTGCAGGTGGACGGCAGCTGTGAAGCGCTCGTCGACGGACGTATGCAGCGGATTGAAGCCGGTGATTTGCTGCTTTTTAAACCCGGTGACTACTACCAGCTGAATATTGCGCCAAGTCATACGCAAGATGAAGCGGAAGCGCAATCCGAGATCTCCAGCGGCGATTACTACGTCATCTGCCGAGGGAGCTGGCTCGACGAGTGGTGGAGCCGCAAGGATCGCCCTCAGCGGGTAAAGGTTGTACCGGATGAGCGCTGGCTGTCGGTCTGGCAGGCCCTTATCTTAGAGAAACGGCGCTTCGAAGCAGAGGATCGCGAGCTGGCCGATTACTTGCTGCGCTCGCTCTGCCTCTGCATTGACCGCGCGATTACAACGCAGTCGGTGTTTCAAGGGAAATCCTTCGTCGCCACACGCATGAAAAACTTCATCGACGAGAACGCCGCACGATCGTTTACGATTGCCGAGGTTGCCGACTGCGCTCGCCTCAGCGTATCGCGCACCGTCCATCTGTTCAAGGAATGCTATGGCATGACCATCATTCAGTATACCCAAAATGTTCGATTATCCATGGCCATCGACCGCATCAAATACAGCACCATGACCTTGGAGCAAATCGCCGTCACTTGCGGTTTCGGCAGTTATTCTTATTTCTATCGCGTGTTCCGTCAGAAGTACGGCGTGTCCCCCGCAGCCTATCGGCTGAGCTAGCCGCCCGCTACTAACTTGGCCATGAGTTCACTGGGCTCTACTTGGAAACAATAGCGTAAGCCTATATCCGTACAGCCTGTTTACACCTTATTCATACTACTCGGGAGGTCGCTGCCCGCATGCGATTCAAAGACGTATTCTCCATTATCGGCCCCTCCATGGTGGGACCTTCCAGCTCTCATACCGCCGGCGCAGTCCGAATCGGACTTGTTGCCAGTCAGCTTCTGGGCGGCGTTCCGGATCAGGCAGAAATTATTTTCTATGGCTCCTTTGCCGCTACCTATCAAGGGCACGGTACGGATGTAGCGATTGTCAGCGGGCTGCTTGGATTCGCCACCGATGATTATCGCATTCCGCAAGCGCTTGATATCGCGGGTGATCGAGGCATTGCTATTTCGTTCGAACAAGGAAAAGGACTCTTCTCCCATCCCAATACGGTCAAACTCGTCTTATCCGTCGATCAGCCTGTCCCGCAGCAGCTATCGTTGATAGGAACCTCCATTGGAGGCGGCAATATTGAAATCGTCGAATTAAATGAGTTTGCCGTCAAGCTTACCGGAAACTATCCGACGCTCGTTATCCGGCATGCGGACCGCCCTGGGGTTATCGCCGATCTGACTTCCTTGTTGAAATCGGAAAGCGTCAACATCGGTCATATGTCCGTTGATCGCAAAGGCCGAAGCGGCGATGCACTGACGGTAATTGAGCTGGATGCCGCTCTGCCCGCTCCGCTGCTGGAGACAATCAAACAAATCAACCATGTGCAAACCATTTATACCGTAGATCTTAGTCAAACAGAGGGGACGGGTACATCATGAATTTTCGGACGTTATCGGAGCTTGGCGAACTGTGCGCGCAGCGCGGACTTTCCATTGGCAGACTGATGCTGGAGGAGCAAAGCGCTGAGTCAGGCAAGCAGGCTAACGACGAGTTCGCCAAAATGACCGCCTACTACGGCGTCATGAAAGAAGCCGTTCGCCGCGGCCTGCATGAGAATACCACTTCGCGCAGCGGGTTGACCGGCCTTGATGCGCAGCGCGTGCTCGCGAAGCGGCAAGAGCTCGAGCCGAGCCTCGGCGGATCAGCCAGCGATGCGATGGCCTATGCGCTAGCGGTGTCTGAAGTTAACGCCTCCATGGGCCGCATCATCGCAACGCCAACGGCGGGCTCCTGCGGCATCATCCCCGGCGTCTTCGTCAGCACCCAGGAGCGCTTTGGCCTGGCTGACGAAGAAATGGTCTATGCCTTATTCGCTGCCGGCGCCATTGGCTATGTCATCGCCAACAATTCCTTCGTCTCCGGCGCCGAAGGCGGCTGCCAAGCCGAGGTAGGCTCCGCCATCGGCATGGCGGCCGGCGCGCTAGTGGAGCTAAGGGGCGGCACACCCGCGCAAGCGATTCATGCCGTTGGCCTCGCGCTCAAGAATACGCTCGGGTTAATTTGCGACCCCGTCGGCGGGCTCGTTGAAATCCCGTGCATCGTGCGCAACGGCTTCGGCGCCGTCACGGCATTGGCCGCCGCGGATATGGCGCTAGCCGGCGTTCGCAGCGTGATTCCATCCGACGAAGTCATTCAGGTTATGCTCGAAGTCGGCTCTGCCATGCCGGAGATCCACCGCGAAACGGCCGGAGGCGGCTTAGCCCAAACCCCAACCGGCCGCAAGATCATGAGCGATTTGAAGAATAAGAAGAAACCGTAACCGCATTTGCTTGGTGCAATGTTTTATCGATTGGTGGTCGGCTGGTGCTGGTTTTGGCAATTAGCTGGTCGTCGATGGTTGTTCGGTAGCACAAAGTTAGATGTCTCCACGCTAACGAATCGTAGGAGCCTTATTTGATCCAAAAACATCGATTTGAAATACTAACGAATCCTACGGGTCTTATTCGCTCGAAAATCATGCATTTCTACCTGTTTCGGTCCAAATAAGACCTCTGTGATTCGTTAGATTAATGAAAGTGCCTATTTCTCCAAAATAAGACCTCCACGATTCGTTAGCGTGGTGAGGGTCGAGTGTGAGGTTAGCGTTAGTGCGGTGAGGCTCGGGCGAGAAGTTACCTTTAGCGTGGCGAAGGACGGCGAGATCCACACCCCGCCGCCTCATGGCTTAGCCCTCTCGTCCTCCCCACTCCCGCTTCACCCCCGCGCAAACGGAAAACTCGCCTTTAAACCAATGCTGCTCATATCGATCGCTTCCCAGCCAAGGCCATAGGCAGGCGACGCGGGATCCAGCGTAAATTGCACGTTTCCGCCTTCCCCTTCCGCGATCAGCATCGGATCCGCGTTCAAGGTATGCGCATCAAATTTGCCATCCAGCACATTGCGCCATGCTTCCCATGGAATTGGTACCAGCCCTCTTTTATCATCTCCGTAGATTCCGCTTACCGTAAGCTCCTTCGCCCCATTATCATAGAGATTGAAGTCCGCTTCCTGCAGTCGATCATCCTTCCAATTGACGAAATGATACAGCTGATCGCCTGAGTTCACTGCAAGATTACGCAAGATCGTAATCTCTAGATTCGCCTCGCCTGCCATCTCTTGCGTGCCGAAAGCAGCCCGCGCATCATTACCCACGAGCAAATTATTTTCGATCCGGTTGCCAATGCCTTTGGAGAAAATAACGAACCACAGCACGCCGCTGCCGGCGCTGTACAAATCATGGACGACGTTGTGCGAAACATGGAAGTAATCCGAAGCATCGTCCAAATAAATACAGAAGCCGAAGGAGAAATAGATACCGCTGTGATGAAACCGATTGGCGATAATGCGGTTGCCTGTTCCCGCTCCCCAGGACTCCAGCATCCCGCCATCCTGACTGTCCTTCATCACATCCCAGATGTTATTGCGGGTAATCAGATTATCCCGCGTATGCGTGAAACGCCAATGATTCTCCCATGTAACCTCCGTTCCGTAATAGGATGAAGCCATCGCCCCCTGCCTTAAGCCTTTCAGTGAAATGCCGTACCTCGGCATACCATGAATTTCGTTATGTGACAATTCGTTGCTTCCGCTTTGATAGAGCTGTATACCGGAGCTGTGACCTATCAGCTCGCCGCCAAACCGAATCAAATTATTCGAAATCAGATTCCCTTTGCTCACATCAGCCTGCTCAGCGCTAGCATAGCCGCCTTCCCCGGGAGCGATGCCGATCACATAGATTCCGTTGTAGCCGGTGTGCTCGATCAGATTGCCCGTGATTTCATTACTCTCACAATACCCGTTCAGCACGATACCGCTGAAGCCGCTGTTCCGAAGCCGGCAGCCCCGTATTGAAATGCCGCAAGCATTTTCGAGATAAATGAGTCCATGCCTGCTCTCCGTATGCTCGCAGTTGCTATCCGGCATGCGATACTCCTGTGCATAATCGGAGCACTCTACCGTTAAGCCTTCCAGCACAATGCCTTTCACCGGGTTGCCGGGCGAGCTTCCAACCAGCTCGATTACCCGCTTCACGGCCGGAGCGACAATCAGCTGTTCCCCGATTGGCAGCTGCCTCGGGTAATAATATAATTCACCGTTAGACGAATCGAAGTAATATTCTCCCGGCTCCGTCAAGAGTGACAAAGCGCCTTGAATCCTGTACCGCGAGCCCTGGTCGATCCCCCATGGTGCCGGCTCTTTAAACGAAACTAGACCTTCCTCCCAGCGAATTCGGTCGATCGTTTTCGTTTCGGTGAACCAATTCCACTCGCCTTCCCCGGGCCAAATATGAACCTGAGCATCACCTGGGGCATACTCGAATCTCGGAACATCATCCGCACGGAATCGGAAACCGCTTCTCGAATCACCATCTCCCTTGCCTGCTACGACATGGTAGCCTTGCTTCGGACTTCTGGCTGCCAATGCGCGTTCACCGTTCTCATAGAGGGTATGTATCGCACTTCCGGCACCAAGCCGGGCACGATAGAGTTTGCCTTCATAAGGCTCCCATCCTGTAATCGCGCTTCCGCCGCTAATCGTGGCACCTTCCTCTCCCGCTGCACTCCGATAAGTCACCGTGCAGCCATCCGAAGCAGAGTCTCGCTCATTAAAACGCAGCTGTTCCGCCAATTCATATCTCCCGCCGCTAAGCCAAACGGTTATGTCTTGTTTATAGGAATCTGCCAGCTTCAACCGAACCAGTTCTCTAGCACGCTCTAGGCTTTGAACGGCCTCCTCGGCAGTCGCCCCTGTGTTGGCATCATCGCCATCCTTAATAGAAACAAACAGCTCCATTCAACTAGCCTCCCATTCCATGTAAAAAGAGGCAAAGGTACAATACTGCTCCCTCTGCCTCTTTGGCTTTTTTACTTCTTGCTAACTAATCATCCGTATTATTTTTTCAAGCCTTGCTTCACAAGGAACTCATCCCATTGCTTCTGAATTTCCTGATCGATCTTCTCTTGACCTGCCGCTTTCAGCTTCTCGATATATTTCGGCATAATTTCAGCAGGATCCACAGCACCGGTTTCCAGTGCCTGCGCAAATTCATTGTTAACCGCATTTGTATTGGCAAGCTCTGATTTAATCGGATCTTGATTAACGGAGAAACCATACGATGCCGCAACCATGGCACTGTTGTTCAGGTCGATCGTTTTTTGCCATACATCAGGCGTTTGCGGTGCTTTCAGGTAAGCATTGAACTGGTTACCGAATACCCAGTCTACATTCGGCGCATAGCCGGAATCTTTGATCGGCTCGATGTAGTCGCCGTCTTTCTTCGTGTAGTGTTTGCCTTCAATACCGTAGCAAATCAAGTTGTACAGGTATTTATCTGTGTTTAACAGGTTGATGAACATCAAAGCGCGTTCAGGGTTTTTGCTTGTTTTGCTGATGACTTGCATAGCGCTGGCAATCCCCGTGAAGTAGCTGTCGGAAATCGGAGCATAGATGACTTCATTGCCGCCATTATTGTTCATTTCATCGATCTCGCCGCCCGGCTTTGTTGTAAATTCGATACCGACCGCGACATTGCCCTTCTTCTCCAGGTCCCCGAAGTTTTTGAGAATCGGAGCATCCTCATTGATGTAGCCTGCTTTATACCATCTGTGCATCGTTTCGTAGTATTCTTTCTTCGTATTGATTTGCTCTTCACCTGTCAAAATGGAATAGTTCGGATCGTCTTTCTTGTACGAAACGGCCAATCCATCCGTGCCAACCCAATCGGGACTTGTATAGATGCCCCATGAGTTCATGCCCATACCGAACGGAATAACATCCGGTTCGCCTTCTTTAATCTGTTTCAGGAATGGTTCAATGTCTTTGTACGTATGAATGGTGCTAACGTCGAGATTGTATTTGTCGGCAAAACGTTTCTGAATGACCAAGCTCTTCGTTTTAGCTGCAACCTGGTAAACCGGGAAGCCATACACTTTACCGTCATTGGCTTTCATATCCGGCCAGAATTTATCCGGAACATTGGCGCGTGCTTCGGGTGCATATTTACTGATCATGTCGTCGGTAAGCTCTAGCAGTGCGCCTTTATCAATATTCGCTTGATAGCTGAGCAGCCAGTACTTGGAGCCCCAAGCGACATCGAATTCTTCGCCGGCAGCCATGATTGTATTCAGTTTCGGATCGTATTCATCGAAAGAAAGCGGCTTCAAATCAACCGTCGCGTTAATTCTCTCTTTCAAATATTTATTGATTTCATCATTGACGGCTTGTTGATCCGGACCTGGCGGGTTGCTCGGATAGTAGAACGTCAATTTAACTTCCGGCAGCTCTTCTTTGGCCGGCTCTTCTGCCGTATTGTTCGCAGCCGGTTCTGTAGTTGTATTGGTTGTATCCGTTGCAGCCGTATTCTCACTCGCATTCGTGTTCTTGTTATTCCCGTTGTTATTACTGGAGCAAGCTGCAATGATGCTGAAGCATAGAAGTAGTAGACACCATTTAAGCACAGTAGACGATGATTTCATTTTCACTTGAAAGACACCTCCGTTTTTAGTTAACCCCATACCTTGTATTTAAGCAATAACAAACTACATAGTCCCTTTCCCGCTCACCTCCTCTCATGAAAATGCCGTTACCCTTTCAAGGAGCCTACTGTGATGCCCTTCACAAAAAATTTCTGGAAGTAGGGGAAGATTACGAGCATCGGTCCACCTGCTAGAATCGCCATCGCCATTCGAACGGACAACGTAGGGAAATTGACAAATTGCAGCTTACTGGCCGCTTCAGCCAGCGGTGAGTTGGCGAGAAACTCGATCTGCGACAAAATCCGAACAAGCAGCAACTGCAGCGGTACAAACTTATCGTTATCAATAAAGAGCAAGGATGTGAACCAATCATTCCAATAAGCGAAAGAAATGAATAGTCCAAGCGTCGCAAGTGCAGGCGTCGATAAGGGAAGTATGATTTGGACAAATATCCGTGTTTCGCTGGAGCCGTCTACTTTTGCAGATTCAATGATTTCAAGCGAGATCTTGTCCAAGAAGCCCTTCATAATGAGAATATTGTAGGGACTGAGCAGCAGCGGGATGATGAGTGCGCCGAGCGTGTTTTTGAGATGCAAATATTGAGTCATCAGCATATAGAACGGGATTAATCCGCCATTGAACAACAAGGTAAAGAACACATAGAAAGTAAGCGGGCGGTTATATCGAAAATCTCGCCGAGAGATCGGGTACGCGGTCAGCGCGGTAAGCAGCAGCGCGATCACCGTACCAATCACCGTAATCGTAATCGTGACGCCATAGCCGCGGAGCATAATGGTCGGTTCCTTCAACACAATCCGAAATGCTTCCAAACTAAACTCACCCGGAATGAAGCGGTATCCGTTCTGAACGAGACTGTTCTCGGAGGTAATCGATACTGCGATGACGAGCAAGAACGGAAGCACAATGAGCGCGCTGACAATAAGGAAAAATGCATTGATGAACCAATTGGATTGCTGCATGGATTTCGCATTCGACATAATCACAATTCCTCCTAGAATAAAGCGCTGTCCTTATCGACTCTACGCACCAAATAATTCGCCGATACAATGGTCACCAAGCCGACCACAGACTGCAGGAATCCGACAGCCGCGCCTGAGTTAATGTCACCCAGCTTCGTAAGCGCACGGTAAACGTAAGTATCAATAATGTCTGTCGTCGCAAAGTTAAGTCCCACGTTATTAGGTACAAAGTAGTGCAAACCGAAATCCCCGCGGAAAATATTGCCCAGGCCGAGAATAAACAAAATGATAATAAGCGGCTTCAGCAGCGGCAGCGTGATTCGGGTCATCATTTGTACTCTGGAAGCACCGTCGAGTCTGGCCGCTTCGTAATATTCGCTGTTAATGCCCATAATGCCGGCGTAGTAGACGAGTGTGGAGAAGCCGACTCCCTTCCATATCGATACCAAAGGCAGAATAAAGAGCCATGGCGTTGTCTCGAAATACCATTTATGAGGCTCCATCCCGATGTTCTGCAAAATATTGTTCAAATAACCGCTCTTATGCTCCAGAAAGGCGTAGGCTATATAGCCGACAAGGACGAGCGATATAAAGTAAGGCAGAAACATCGCAGTCTGGTAAATTTTCACCATTCGCCCCGATACTTCATTAAGCAGCAGCGCGAAGAGCAGCGCGGTTACCGTGCCAAGCACGATATACACGCAGTTATACAACAAGGTGTTTCGAATGATACGCAGTGCATCCTGCGATTTAAAGAGAAACTCGAAGTTATCGAAGCCTACCCACCTGCTGCCGAAGATGCCTTGATCATACCGAAAGAACTTAAACGCAAGAATCAAACCGACCATCGGGAAATAATTGATTACTAATTTGTAAAGAATGCCCGGCACGGCGAGCAGCAGCAGCTCTCTGTTCTTGCGCAAATGCCGCCATTCTCGACCTAGCCAGTTTCCTTTGCTGCTTTGTCCCGAATTCCTCATGACTTGTGACCTCCTCCTTCTGACCTTCATGTTGCCATGCCCAGAGCACGAAATATAGAATACGATTTTCGAAAAGCTGTATCCGGCACGTGTAAAATGTTCGAATTTATGCAGTTTACATGCCTGCAGACACAATAAAACCGCCGTTCCCACTGCCTCAAGAGGCATTGCGGGAACGGCGGTCATAGGACAAGTCCGTTATGAGATGGATTTCTTCATCCGGTATTCCTTCGGCGTGCTTCCGAACTTCCCTTTGAACAGCCGGAAGAAATAGCTCGGATTCGAATAGCCGCATTTCTCCATAATTTCGATGACGGTATAATCATCGGTTTCAAGCAGCTGCTGCGCATGTTTCAGTCGAACCTCATTCATATATTCCGTAATGGACATCGAAGTGCTGTCCTTAAACATCTTGCCGATGTATGCTGACGAGAGCTTCACGGTAGCCGCGATGGACTGCTGGCTTAAATTGATGTCTGCATATTTCTGTTCAACCAATTCCTTGATCGTCTCCAGAATCATATCGTTGCGCTCCATCGTTGCCGGACGCTGACCTTCGCAGATCCTCGCGCAAAGCGACAGCAGCGCAATATACATTTCCTCCAGTGTTTCTTTCTCCTGCGTAATTAGAGTCGCGTATTCCAGATCGACATCAAATTTGATGACCCGGTTATTCGCGATTTCCGCCGCCGTATTCTTCACGACCCATGCTAAGTTCGAGACGGCTCTAAGCATATCGTCATATCCGAACGTCGCCAGCATAGTAAATGCCTTCTCGAGCTCGCTTCCCGCCTCGGACATTTGGCCTTTCTTCAGCGCCTCAGAGAGCTTGCGTTCAATGACATCCGGGATAGCGGATTGCTTGTTGAACAAATTCTCCTTGATCTGATCGGGGGTTATCACCGCCATATGGCCATAGATGATCTTGTAATTACACACTTGCAGCGCCTGATTATAGGCCGACGAAATGTACGGAAATTGCGGAATAGAATCACTTACTCCGCAGGAGAGCGATATGCCATAGAAATGGAGAATCGTTTCCTGAATTTCTCGCACAATCGGCACAACCTCCTCAACCAGCGTTGCTGCTTGTTCTTGTGCACTTTCGCCAGCACCTTTGTCTGTACTAGGCGATTGTCCAGAAACAATCAGCACCACGTGGTCGCCTCGCACCTCCACCACTTCGCAGAGATACCGCTTCGCCATGATTTCATTCGCAATGTTAACGATTGCAAAGCTGTAGAGCTTCTTCGCAGCTCCTGTCGTATTACGATCAAATGCCTGAAATTCATCGATCCGAAGGACACAGACGAGCAGCTCCTCCTTCACCGAGATGCCAAGCCCATGCTTCTCGATGACTTCGAGCATATCATGGTGCGTAAACAGACTGCTGTCGGTCAGCAGCTTGCGCAAATAGTATTTACTCACGATTTGCTCCGAGCTGATTTCCTGAAGCTTGTGCGAGAGCCGCATATAATTGTCGCTCATTAAATGCAGCTCATCGCCGTCGAATGGCGTTGCATTCGATTCCCCTCTTGGTGCCTGTAGGCGAATACGGCGCAGCATTCGTTCAATCGGCGTATACAGCTTGTAGGACAGCCAAATCGATATGCCGATGGACAGCACCAGGAAAATACCCGTAATTGCGAATAATTTCGTCCGTGTTGAGCGAACATCCTTCATCATCAGATCATAAGACTGCACGTAGATGATCGTCCAGTTGCGAACTCCGTCATCCATATAGGATACAAGCTGCTTGCTGCCATCGATCTTCCCAACGACAAAGCCGGATTGCTGCTGGTTCATCGCTTTATCTCGCTGGACCAGCTGTTTGATCTGGTCTCGCTTAGCCTTGTCCTGACCGGTTACGGCATCATCCGAGGAATAGAGATGGCCGTCTTGATCGGCAATGTAAATTTCATTGCCCTCTTTGTCATTGCTAACCGCATCCATCCTCTTCAAGCTTTCGAACACCCAATCGGATTTGATGTACAGAATGATCGCCGATTCCGCCCTGGAGAATGGTTTAAGTGAGTTCGTCACGAGAAAAGCAAAAGCATCGATGCCTCCGTCTGCCTTCTCCAGGCTGACAGGAATAAGTCTTGAGGTTGGATGGGGCTTTGAAGGATTAAAGAGCCACTCCCGGATGCTTGCTTTTGTTTTACCTCCATCCAGCAGGAAAGCGCTTGTCGTGCCGTAAATTTCATTTTGCGTGTGATTATAAATGGCAATGGAATGCAGAAAGGAAGCGCTCTCCATAATGCTCGACATCCGCTGATAGCCGCGTATAAAGTCCATCTTAGGCAGCTTCATGTCGAACAGGAGGGTCGCAAGCTGATTGTCTTTATTGACGTAGTTGGATAGATGCGTGATGATTTCGTTCATGTAAGTAAGGTTATATTGAATTTGCGATAATACCTTGAGGTTAGACTGCTCTTGGTTGCGTCTGACGGAGTCCTCCAGCACATACGTATTCGCTACGGCCAGTGCCATGAGCACTACAACCATGGAAAGCATGATGGAGATTAAAACGCGCTGCAAATATTTTTTCGACTTATAGATACCGAAGCCTTTCACAGTTGCTCCCCCTTTAGCGCGGAAACTTCGTTTACCTATTATTATGTCAAATGTTGATTCAGACCGCTAGATCAATTTCACGCTGTACCGTAAAGCCGCTTTCTTTACGAAGACCGTTTTTTTCATTATAATTAGCCATTAAAGAGGTGTAACATGATCATAATTAAAACCAAAGATGAAATCGAGCATATGCGCAAAGCAGGCGAAATTCTCGCAGCCTGCCACCGCGAAATCGCGAACATGATTAAACCCGGCATCACAACCAATGAAATTGATCAGTTTGCCGAGAAATTTATGGAGCAGCACGGCGCGAAGCCGGAGCAGAAAGGTTATAAGGGCTACGCATACGCAACCTGCGCCTCCGTCAACGACGTCATTTGTCACGGCTTCCCTTCGGCAACTCCGCTGAAGGAAGGCGATATCGTCACCATCGACATGGTCGTCAACTTGAATGGCTGGCTGGCTGACTCCGCTTGGTCCTACGCGGTAGGCAAAGTATCCGCGCAAGCGAAGAAACTGCTACAAGTAACTGAAGAAGCGATGTACAAGGGGATCGAGCAAGCCGTTGTGGGGAACCGCATGGGCGATGTATCGAACGCGATCCAGAAGCATGCCGAAGCGGAAGGCTTCTCCGTTGTTCGTGAATTTATCGGCCATGGCATCGGGCAGGATATGCATGAAGAACCGCAAGTACCGCACTATGGTCCTCCGGGACGCGGAATCAGGCTGAAAGCCGGCATGGTCATGACCATCGAGCCGATGCTGAACACAGGCGTGTGGCAAAGCAAAATCGATTCCGATGGATGGACCGCCCGCACGATGGACGGCGGACTCTCCGCTCAATATGAGCATACCATCGCCATTACGGACGAAGGTCCGATTATTCTTACCAAACAATAGGATGTAAAAAGGCTGTCTCCATCAATGCGCTGCGGCGCATTGGTGGAGACAGCCTTTTCTATTTCAATGATGGTGCTGCGAGTGCCTTTAAGAGAAGCATTTCTCCACAAGCGCCATCCGGATATACAAGCCATTCTGAGCTTGTCTGAAGTAAGCCGCCCGCGGGTCGCTGTCTACCTCAGGATGAATTTCTCCGGCGCGCGGCAGCGGATGAAGAATCATCGCATTTCCCTTCATCTCATCGAGCAGCTTGCGGTCGATAATATATTTCCCTTCCGCCTTGCTGTACTCCTCCGGCGAAGGGAAGCGCTCCTTCTGAATCCGCGTCTGGTAGAACACATCCGCCGTCTTGGCAATGCCGGACAGATCGGTTGTTTCCTCGTAGGATATGCCCTTCTCATCCAAGTACTGCTTCACGTAGGAAGGGATACGAACATTATCCGGTGAGATAAAGGACAAATGAACATCCTTGTAATTCGCGAGCAGATAGCTCAAGGAATGCACGGTCCTGCCATAAGTCAGGTCCCCGATCATCGCGATATGCAGCCCGTCGATGTGGCCGAATTCCTTCTGAATCGTATACAAATCAAGGAGTGCCTGGGTTGGATGCTCGCCGGAGCCGTCCCCCGCATTGATAACCGGTACATTCGATACCGCTGCGGCGCGTTTCGCGGCGCCAATATCCGTATGACGCATGACGATAAGATCGCTGTAGCCCGAAATGATGCGAATCGTATCTTCCAGCGTTTCTCCTTTAATCGTGGACGAGAATTGGCTTGCATTCTCCGTGCCGATTACGCGGCCGCCCAATCGGTGCATGGCCGACTCGAAGGAGAAGCGGGTACGCGTGCTCGCCTCGAAGAAGAGCGTGCTCATTATTTTGTTCGGGAAACGCTGGTTGCCGCCTTCCCGCGCCACCTGCTCCATCTCTTTCGCTGATTCGAACAGCTCCTCCAGCTCTCCTCGATCGAATTGCTTCGCTCCGAGTACATGATACAATCCACTCATTCTTCGCCATCCCCTTTTGCGCGTTGTCCATTCGATTATAAGCTAGTCCCACTGGTACATTCAAACCATGCCAATGTTAAATTATCCAATAATCAGCTTCTCTTCGGGGTACTTAATATCCGGCTTCTTCTTACCGGAAGTGAACAAGGAGAAGAACAGGAACATCCCGATTCGACCGATGAACATGAGCAGAATGAGGGTGATTTTGCCTGATATGTGAAGCGACCCCGTAATGCCCGTCGACAGCCCGCATGTACCGAATGCGGAAGTGACCTCGAACAGCACAGCCGAGAGATCATAACGGTGCGCTTCCGCCATGAGCACGGCGAATATGCCTACAATGACGAGCAGCACGGACATCGAAAAAAACACAAAGCTCTTATAGACGTCATCCTTGCTAATCGAACGGTTGAACAGCCGAATCTCCTTCTCGCCTTTGGCAAAGTTGATCATCACGATCACAATAACGGCGATCGTGGTCGTTCGGATACCGCCGCCAACGCTTGACGGGCTCGCCCCGATAAACATCAGTACCGAGATGAGCAGTTGTGACGCCTGATGCAGCGAGGAAATATCGATGATCGTAAGGCCGGCGCTGCGCGATGTGATGGAAGTAAACAATGCATTCATCAGCTGTTGGTGAATGGGCATATTCACGAAGGAATGGCCCGCTTCCGTCAGCCATATCACTATAAAACCAAGCAGAATGAGCACGGCGTGTGTGACCATCGTAACCTTCGTGAATAAGGAAAACCGAAACCGTTTATTCTTATGTCTCGCCCATTCCGTCAGCTCAGCAAGAACGGGAAAGCCGACAGCCCCAAGCACAATGAGCGCCATCGTGACGCTTTGTACGAAGTAGTCGTCCGAGTAGCGAATGAGTGAATCCCCAAACAAGTCAAAGCCCGCATTTGTAAAGGCTGAAACGGCATGGAATAACCCGTTAAACATGGCGCTCCATAGCGTGTCCGAAGCGCCGCTCGTATAGAAATACACGCTGAATAGGATAGTTCCCAACAGCTCGATCGCAAGTGTGAGCAGCAGCACCAGCTTCATCAGCTGCATGAGTCCTGACAGCTGGTTCCGATTCTGATCGATCATGATGAGCTTACGCTCCAGCAGGCCGACCCGCTCTCCCAGCAGGAACCAATAGAAGCTGCCAAGCGTCATGATGCCGATCCCGCCGAATTGGAAGGCAAAGATGAGCACCGCCGCGCCGAAGACGCTGAACGAATCGCCCGTGCTGACTGTCGTAAGTCCCGTAACACTCACTGCGCTGGCGGCCGTGAATAAGGCGTCAATGAATGACAAACGCACGCCGGGCTTCAAGCTGACAGGCAGCATGAGCAGCAGCGTAATGAATAAAATCCCTAACGAATACGCGGTTACGATTAGCCTAGCAGGAGACATTTTCCGAATGATAGCACGCAGCATGAACCGACTTCTCCCTCTCTTAATTTTCAATAAGTTCAATTTTACCAGTGTAAGCGAACATGCGATACCCCATACCCTGATCCCAAATAGCAAAAAAAAGCAGTGCGTAAGGTTAATCACGCACTGCCCTTTACTGATTATAGGTGCTAGTTAATCAATTTTGCGTTTCTCAGCAATTTCTCCACGATGACCGATACTTCCGCACGGCTGATGTTGCTAGTTGGATGCAAGGAGTGCGTTGCATCTCCGGTTACGATTCCGAATTTCACGTTAACAGCCACTGCCGATCGCGCCCATTCGCTAACGGTTCCTTGATCTTTAAAGCTTGCAAGAGCGCTGGCGATGCCGCTTGCTTGGATTGTCGTGTCGTAGCCTGCCCATTTCATTGCGCGTGCCAGCATAGACATGGCTTCTTGACGAGTTACATTCTTAGTCGGTGCAAAAGAGTTCTCTGTCACACCTGTGATGAGGCCATATTCGTAGGCTGCAGAAACGGATTTCGCATACCATGCGTTTGCGGCTACATCTTGGAACTGTGTCGTAGTCTTGCTTGCTTTGATACCCAGCGCATTCGCAAGAATCGTTGCGAATTCTGCTCTTGTCATATTACCGCTAGGATTAAACTTGCCGGCGGATTGACCCTTCACGATCATTCTGGAAGCTAGGTCTTCGATTGCGGACTTTGCCCAGCCGGACTTCACATCTTGGAATGCAACTTGCTCATTTTGGCTAACGACTGCGTACATGCTGTTCGTCAAGCTGTTGATTGTCACAACCGTTTGGCCGTCTTTCTCTTCGATCCATGTCGGCACTTGACGCATCGTGCCGTCTGCGTCGATTACAACGCCGGTGGAAACGTTGTTCGTTCCAGCCGGAATCGCAATGCTGCGCTGTACATAACCATTGAATTTATCCATGATAACTTCTTTGCCTTCATAAGAAGCAACCATGTTAAACGATACCGGTGCTCCAACGATTGTCGTATTGTTTGCTGCTGCGGATTTGTCGATTGTTTGCTGCTCTTCTGCAGTAGGCTTCACAATTTGAATCGAGATTTGAATATCGTTCAGATCCAAGCCATTTCCGAGAAGGATCGATGCTGCATGCAGATCCAATTCAGTCGTATCGATCGTATAAGATGCGCCCGGAGCCGTAAATACGATTGTCGCTTGCTTGTTAACAAGGTCTTGTACCGTTTGCGCGCTTAGAACGGCTTGAGCAACATCGCTCGCTTTCTCCGATTTCAGGCTAACGACTACACCGGCTGCACGATTCTTCAGTTCTTCTTGAAGTGCTGCATCGTCTACTTTAACGGAAGCAATCGAGCGGCCCGCTTCTACTGTTTCAGTCACTTTGCTTGGCGCGTCGATGGCTTTGCTATCAGTACCTGGGCCAGTGCCTGTGCCTGTGCCTCCTCCGCCAATGCCGCCACCCGCTGCTGGAGCATCTTCTTTGGCTGCGTCATGCCATACAACAACTTTAATGGACTTCTGCATTGGATCTGCACCATTCTTACTTGTTGTTGCTGTCAGCGTGACTTCTGCATCTGGCTGAGATTTAGAAGGTCTTACTACTGTTCCATTCGCTGCAATAACGGAAGGATTACTCGAACTCCAGGTAATCGTTGTTCCGTAATTGCCTTCTGTCGGCAGATTCAGGTCGTTTGTTACTGCTTGTTGATCCGTATTACTCTTCTTGATCAAATTCCATACGATTGCAGCTTGCGCCGCTTGAACGGACTCGCCGTCATTCGTATCCGCACTTCTAATATAGAAGTCGTATCTTTCCCACATGTAGTAGCCGTTCAACGTAAATCTCGCATAGAGGCTGGCACCTTGGTTGCCTTCTTCTGCAGTCGGTCTGGTTACTTTACCCGCTGCGGAGAGATACGGAGAAGGATCTCCAACACCATAGCCGTTATCCGATTCCCAAATAATCGTACCTCCGCCATCGAAACTTGTTGGCAGTATCAAGTCTTGCGTGACATCAATTTCAGAGACGTTCTTGCCAAGCAATTTCTTGACATTAAGTGCTTGAATGGCTCTGCGAATCTGCGTTTCGATTTGATTGTCCATATCTGCTTTAACGGTTACATCGAATGTAATCGTCTTCGTCACTGTGCCATCTGTTACAGTCGCAGTCAGATGTACGACTGCATCCGGTTCACCAAATACAGGTTTATAAACGATTCCTTCATTGGTCACATACTGCGTCGTATCTGAGCTCCAAGTAATCGCTGTGCCGTTCGCACCATGTACTGGTAGGGTCAGCACTCCTCTGATATCTGTTGGATCGAGGTTGGCACCGCGAATCGTATCCCATGTCAGATACGACAGATCCTCATCAACAGGGTCAACCGTGTTAAGCGCCGGGACCTTCACGGTGAATGGCACCGTAACGGACTCCGTTCCCCTATTAACCGTTGCAGTCAGCGCAACATCCGTATCCGCAGCTTGTCTGGTTACCAGACCTTCATTCGAAATAATATTCGGCGTACTGCTCCAGCTAATCGTAGTTTGAGTCGCTTTATCATAAGTCGGCAATGCCAGATTCGTATAAGCCTTATTCAGCTCGCCATCCGGATTCTGGCCTTTGATGCGATTCCACGTCAAACCATTAGCAACGTCTGCTACGATACCCGAATCAGAAGCGTCAGCTCCGGCGAAACGGAATACATCAATATTGAGTACTAGTGGATGATTGCCTGTAAACGATGTCTTAGCGTTCGGCATGACTTTGCCGCCGTCAATCTCGAACATGTTATGACCAGGTTTAAGATCCGTTGCGGTAAAGCTGAACGTATGCACGCCATCAGGCTTTCCATCACCATCGATATCTGCCGTATCCGCAAGCTTCTGAACCAATCCTTCAGCCTGCAGATCCCAACCGAATGTTTGCATCCATTCAGTACCAAACAAATTTCTGTACATATTTCTTTCTTCTATTGGAGTTTCAAGCGTCCATTCTCTGGCTTTATGCCAATCAACCATGAGTGCATAGATATCGCTCACCGGATCCGTTACGGTTCCTGTAATGGTGAATGTGTCGTCATTGGTGTAGTAGGATACCGTATTGGCCGGATCTTTCATAGCCCCGTCCAAATCTACCCTTGTCTCGACATTGTCTTTGTACAGATCGATATAAGACACCGATTTATTCCCCATATAGTCAATGACCGTAATCGGAATTTGACTATATCCTTGACCGTATCCGCCTGCATCCCGATAACCGGTTAATTGGCGATCGAAGAGATACGTGCCCGCAGGATAAAAAATTTCCTGACCGTTTTGGCTAGCTCTAAAATCTTTGGAGAGATAATAGAGAACAGCCGACTCCTGCTGATCGCCCATTAACAATACCGGCGCAAAATCAGGATTAGGATTCAAAGGATCACTGCCATTTGGCGTTGTCAAAGTTCCGGAAAGATACGGATCATCGGACTCCGAATGAACTTCCCTATCCATTCCGTCGAAGTCTACAACTGCTTCATCTGTCGATAGCGATCCGGCAGCTTTGATTGGGATACTGTCAATTAATGTACCGCCATTCATCACATCGACAGTCGTATCATTGACATGGACATTGTAGCTAACGGTGCTTGAATCACCTACTGCGTCAACGACGGTGAATACGAGAGTATGCTCTCCTTCGGCCAATTGCACCGGATAACGCAGATTTTCCGGACCGGCCACCGTATGAATAATGCTGCCCATCACTATCGGGGCTTCGCTATCCACTTGTACGCTTACTTTGTAGCCTCTTGATAACACGTACTTATCCGTAATGGTCGTATTCAGCATCAAGGATACTGGCCCTTCGCCCGGTGTTACGGCATAGGCTCTCGAAGTCGTCGTACCTGTTTGATCAGCTGCTTGACTCGTGTTCAATGTGATCGTCGGCGCTTCGTTACTTACATAGGTGTCAATCCCAATGAACGGAACGCCCGGACTGTTCCAAACTTCGCCATTCTTAAGGAACACATAGCCCACTCTGTACCTATCAGGCGCTAAGTCGCTCGGAATTGCGATATCCGCTTCAACCGAGTACTTCTTCTCGATATGATTCGTCAAAGTCGTGGACGTAAAGGCAACGTCGACCGGAGTAGTCTTCAGTACAGAGAACCGACCATCTGACTCGCCCATGATTACAGCTTGCACTTTTTCGAGTTCTTCTCCATAGGCATCAATGCTTAGATTCACGTTGCCGCCCGGCTTTACATTGGCATCCCAGTAAAGGCTCTTGACACCATGATTGTAGGATGCCGAGTGGAGATCGATCGTAACGGCGTTCTGGTTATTCTCGATGACCACCGTTTCATCATTGCTTGCATTGCCTGCACGGTCAAATACGTAGAGATTGAACACATTTTTGCCGTTCTTCAGCCACGGATCGCCATAATTATCCTTGCCGGTTAAGTCAATTTGATAGGTGCCGTCTTCATTTTTCGTAATCTGCGGCATTTCGCTTGGCGTCAGTTCTATACCATTCTGTGCGAGAACGACATTACCATAATTATTAGGCGTAATACTTTCGTCAGCCACTGTGAATTTCAGCGTGTAGCCGCCGCTAGCCGCCACTTCCGGACTATTGAAGTCTTCATAGCCTTGGTGCTTCAGAATCGTCACCGCCGGTGCAGTGGTATCCTTAAACACAGGCAAATAGACGGTTGGCTGCGGACGAGCGCCCGGATAGTCAGCTGTTGCCGTTACTGCAAAATAATATTGACCATCAGGGACAGGTACGCCTTCATTCGTGCCATCCCAGATCATGTCGCCCGTCATAATTGCGGAAGATCCGGATGTGTAAGGATCCGCTTTAGGCTGCCACTCATCATCCGTTAAATGCGTGACCGGAGTGTGAGTCTGATCCACAACGTCTACATTCAGATGTCGTGCATTCCGCAGCAAAGCCAGAAGCGAAACCGGTGCGATTCCCATACGTCGATCGAAGCTAAAGGAATAGAACTTATCTCCCAATGCTTTCTCTTCAGCCGTCTCCGGAAGCGGATGGAAGAACGTCCCAATTGGCGTCGCTATGCCGATAGACGTTGGCTCATTATGCGCCCATACGCCGGAATCGTCTTGCATGATCGGTGTATCGATGATGCTTGGCTCATCCCATTTACCGTAGAAGCCGTTATATGGCACGCTTAGCGCAGGCAAGCTGGCATTAGTCGGCTGAAGTTTGATATAACCTTCGGCAAATGTATTTCTTGTGAAGCTGTTATCCATCGTCAATGTAACATCGATGTTCGCCTTCCCATTAGCCGGAACGGTAATGGTTGTCACATCTTGACCCTTTGAAGTAAATTCCACAGTGGAATCTTTCCTATACTTACTACGGATGTTGTCTGAACTTGAATCTGACGCAACGTTCAGGATATCCTCCATAACTGTACCGCTTAGATCGTATTTAACCGGTTGGTTCGTCAGATTCGTAGCCGTCAAGGTGAACGTCGTCTCTTCGTCGATTTCTTTCAGGCTGATACCCGCCGTTCCATCCGCCCCTGCAACGACAACAGGCGTTTGCACGGCCAGATCCGGACGAATCATACCGGAGCCTTGTCTTCTCGGTTGATATTGCGTCATGTAATCAGGTGCATCCGCATCCGTTACATAATCACGTACAGCCGGGATCGATGTATTCATCAACAAGTTCTTAACGGTTTGCGCAAAATCCCTCGTACCCGGCATGAAGCCTTTCGTATCGATCAGAGCTTGCATTACATCCACAACAGCGCCTGCCACATATGGAGCTGCCATCGATGTACCGCTCTCCTGCTCATAGGCATTATCGGCCCCATTAGCAATTGCTGGATCCGAAGAACGGATGGATGACACGATAATATGACCGGGAGCCATAATATCCGGCTTCAAGTTCAAATCGCTTGTCGTACCCCATGATGTAAAGTCGGTAGGATGACCCGGATTGGAAGCTGAGAAAGCCGAGCCTTCCACATCCGAAACGATCGTAATTGGAATGGCTCCATATTTCTTGATCTTCGCTCCTGCTGCCAATGTTTGAACAGCCGCCCCGCCAATGCCGACATTACCGCCGCCATCATACTCGTTAAATATGGCGATGGCCGATTCCAATACAAGACCATCTGCATTGCTAATGAACGAAAACGGAGTGTCATGCATCATGCCTTGCGGTGACGGAGCTTGATTCTCGTCGCTATTGTTATAGACGATAACGCCAATCGCACCGGCATTCTTCGCATTTGCAACCTTGTCATTGAATGACAGCGATCCGCGCTTAATAAGGACGATTTTACCTGCAATATCTGTTCTGCCTGCAAAATCAGCCGGAACGCCGACTTTATCCGGACCTAAGGAAACGATTGTGTTGGTGGACGATCCAAAGCTATCTAATCCCTCGCCATGAATGACAACGTCCTGTTCGTTCTCATCCATGAATTGGAAGCCGATCGTTCTTTTGTTAATCAAATTGTTCGCGGCAGCTACGGTGAACGAATCCGGATACACGCCGGGAGAACCGATTTTATTCAAATCCGGCGTTTCGCCTAAGCGAATCGTGGATTTCAAATTCTTCGACTGCCCATCATAGGCGTTCGAAGCATTACCTGCCGCAACGACAACGATATGGCCTGCATCCGTTGCATTGCGGATCGCAATGCCAATCGGATCTTGAGGATCTCTCTCATCGAAGGAGGAGGAGGAACCCAAACTCATATTGATGGCATCCGCACCAAGGGAAGCCGCATGGTCAATCCCCTTCACGATGTCCTCTTCCAGAGCGCCCGGCAAATGATCGGAGAACACTTTCTCTGCGATGATCTGCGCTTCCGGCGCAACGCCATCTAGGATAGGTCCGGCTCCTGCGGCAATCCCGGCTACGTGCACACCGTGAGAGCTGGTATTGGAAGTAGGCAATTCAACGCGCGGAATGATGTCATCGTTCTGATCCGCCCAGTTGTAGCCCGCGACAACTTTCAATGAAGTTGTACCGTCTTTTCTCTTATATTTCCCTGTCTTGAATTTCGCTTTCGCCATCGCGCCGGGAGTCGGATCCGGGAAAGCTTCATGGTTATAATCCACGCCGGTATCCACGATCGCAACGACCATGCCTTCGCCCTTGTAGCCAACAGGCTTACCTACTGCAGCACCGCTCCAAACATCCTCGATATGCGTAAATTCGTGCTGCTTGTTCAAAGTAGATTCAGCCGGCATGAACGTGCGCTGCAGCGAAACGGATTTCACGCCGGGCAGCGACTTAATATAGTCGATATCGCTAAATTTGATATGATCCACGCTGAAACCTTTGAAAACATTTTCATATTCTTGCTTGAAAATAAGTTGACGCGCTCCAGTCTTCGCGCCTCCGCTTAATTGGTTTACAGCGCCATTTCCCGATAGACCGCTCTGGATGAGGTCTTGCGTAGCCTGAATATCTTCAAGCACTTTATTTCTTGCATTGGTTACGGCTTGCTGCGTTGGACGAGGACCGCTGTTGGCAGCCGTCAGTTGGGAAACGGTTTGTCCTTCCAGCTGTACGATAACATTAACGATATCGTCGGGTTTATACGGATTGCCGTTAGCATCTACTAGCTGAACCTTCAACTGGCTTTGCACATACCGATCGCGAGCAGCATTGAGGCTTTCTGCAGCTTGCTGCTTGAAGGCATCAAGCTCCGATTGCGTTAGCGACGAATCGCTGGCATAACTTACGGAGATCCCCTTGTGTTCTTCTTCAGCCGGCGTATTCGGAAACAATCCTTGCTGTCCCGGAACTGGGCTTGGAAGCACGGCTCGATCGCCAAACGCAGTAGCCATGTTCGACATCATTAGAGCTGAAACGGACAATACGGCGATGCTCTTGGTGAGTCTTTTTGAGAGTAACTTTGAATAATTCATCTGTTGCAACCCATCCTCTGTCAATTTTTAAGACGTCAACGACAATGTTGACGTCTTCTCTCTAGCGACATACAACTATGCTTTATGGGGCAGATCCTTTGAAGCTGCTTCGATTTCACCGAATGCCCAGAAACTAGCCGGCACGTCAGACCATGTTGCTGCAACTGCACCGGTTATTTTACTGCGACCCAAGAAATGATTGATCATCGTAACTGCTTCTGCGCGAGTGAGCGAGTTCAGCGGACGGAATGTTCCATCCTCGTAGCCCTTAATAATGCCTTTGGCATAGACCAGTTCGATGGACGTACGTGCCCAGCTTGTCGCGATATCTTTGAACGTACTTGCTGCCGACGTATCTGCCGAGCCTAGCAATTTCGCGATAATCGCTGCCATTTCTGCACGTGTAATGTTTTGACCACCGTGGAAGGTGCCATCGTTATAACCTTTCATGAGGCCCATCTTCGTGACGGTAGAGATCGCATTCTTCGCCCAATAGCTGTTATTAACATCGGAGTACGCAATATCTGCACCTTTTGCTTCGACTGGAGCGATTTGCGCGATAATCGTCGCTACTTCGGCACGCGTGATTTGAGCATTCGGACGGAAAGTACCGTCTTCATAGCCATGCACGAAAGCTTTCTGAACGGTTCCTTCGGCGAGGTAGTTGTCTACGCCCGGAATCTTCACGATGGAGAATGTACTGAATTTAGTTACTTTGAACGATAGACCCTGCTGGCCGGACTTGTCGTATTGGACAACCGTACCGTGGACGAGCTCTTTCGTTCCGTCACCATGCTCAATATAGATCGCGATGTCATTCAGATCATCCCCGTTCAAATCTCCAAGCGGCAATACAAGAGTTACAGGCTGTCCCTCAAGATTGGTTGCAATTTCGACAGGCTTGCCGATGACTTTCAATTCATTGCCGCCTGCAACTAGTTGTACCACTGCCTGTTTAGCTGCATTTTTCTCGAATCCGGCCGTATCTTGTACCGGATTAATCGTGAATTGTACATCTGCCTTCGCGCTGTTCAAGGATGTACTCGGAATTTGCACTTGGACTTTAGTCGTATTGATCGCTACATTAGCCTTTGCGTCTGCCAGCTTCTTCACTGCAGCGCTTGGAAGCGTTACGGATTGGCTGGACACTTTGTCCTTCTCATCCGTTAATGCAATTTCCACGGATTTCTTACCTGCAGTCAATGCTTTCGCTGCATCTTCAGCAGACAGAACCGCATCGTCCTTGATCGTTCCATCCGGCAGCGTCGTGCGTGTATTTGTCGCGTCGCCCGCACGCCCAGTCACTTTAGTTTCGCCGTTGCCGACAAATCCACCACCACCACCGCTAGGCGGTGTTACTGGATCCGGTTGTTTGATCAGGTCTAACGTTACCGCTAATACTTGCTCGTCGGATGCCGGTTGCAAAGCTGTTTCTTTAACGCGAACCTTAACTTCATCACCTTCAGCAACATCCGTAATTTCAACCGAAGTCCCTGATATGGCTGTGTAGGTGCCGTCATTTAACGAATATTCCAATTCACTCGAAACGCCATTTAACTTCGTGGAGCCCGTGGTAGACCCAACTTCCAGTGCGGCATTCGGTGCTGCTGCAGGCTTAATGTTTGACAATCCGACTACGAGTTCTTGCGCATCCGATGCAGGCTGCCCGCTTGTTTGTGCCACTCGCGCAAAGATATGATCGCCCGCGTTAACTGGAATCTCAACAGTTGTTCCTGCGATTGGCGTGTAGGTGCCGCCGTTCCCTACTTTGTACTCCATCCCAGTCGTTACGCCGATCAGCGTAGTTGTCCCACCTGTAGTTCCTAGTTGAAGAGCTCCTGTTGCAGGCGCTGCAGCAGCCTTAATATCAGCTAATCCCACCGTCAATGTTTGCACGGGCGAAGCAGGCGCGTCTTCGGTTGCAGGTATGTAGACTTGGATCGTATTGCCGGCATGGACCGGAATATCGATTGAAGTCACGCCTTCAGCAATGGCTTGGTATTCTCCATTCTCAACAGCATACTGCATCGATTCATTTACGCCGCTCAGCTTCGTTGTGCCTGCCGTGGAGCCCGGCGATAACGTAGTAGACGGAGCGCCAACCGGTTTAATATTGGCAAGCTCAACAGTTAACGTCTGCTCGCTTGATGCCAGGTGATCTACCGTTGCATCCACGTAAACCTTAATGGTATCGCCGACTTTAACGGCAATGTTATCGATTGAAGTCACACCGTCTGCAATGCTTTCATAAGCTTCACCGTTAACGGAGTACTTCATCGTTGCATCTACGCCGCTAAGCTTCGTCGTTCCGGCCGCGGTGCCTTGCGATAGCGCTGCAGCTGGTGCATCAGCCGGCCCCATCTCCGCAAGCGTTCTTGCCACTGCGGTCAGGTTAAATGTTTTGGAATCGGGAGTTGCGGTGCCTCTAGTAATCGTCGCCGTTAAGGTAACCGATTTGTCGCCTTGAGACGGTTTTGGACGAACTATCGTACCGTCAGTTGCCATAACCGTTGGATCACTGGATGTCCAAACAATTGCAGATCCATCGACGCCGCTGGTTGGCAGCGATACGTTGCTCTTTACTGCGAATGGCGTTTCATCCGTACGGTAGCCAACTGATAAATTGAATTTATCAAAGGCAACCGCATACGCATCAGTAACTGCTGCTGCGCTGACTTTGTTGATCACAGTACCGAAATCATTGGTATATACGCCATCCAGACTCTGTGAATCCAAACTAAGTACCGTTTTCATTCCGTTATTCGATAGGGTAGGGTTGGTTGGGGTCTTACTTGCAAGCGCGCCAAGATGATCGAATTTATAAACCGCATTATTCGCCATCAAATAGACGTTGCCTGAAACATCGCTTGAAACAACCGGCATCTTGAAAGGCCCGGCAACCGGCAATGATGCTTTCATTGCATCTGTCAGTGTTCCGTCCGTTAGGCCGGTAGTAGTATCGCAAACTAAGAAATAACCATTATCCGATGTAACATAAAGTTTTCCGTTATTAACGGCAATCTCATTTGCTTTGCTTAGAGTCGTTCCAGCTCCCAAATAGTCGCTGCCATCATAAGCAAACCCGGCATCAAGCGTTCCATCCGGATTAAACCTTTTGATGCTTGTACCTCCAAAATTGATGTAAAAGTACCCTGCTCCATCCACTGCCAGAGCTTGCGTAACGGCCTGATCGCTATCTTCTAGGCCTAAGTTAATCGGATCGCCTATAGCTGCAGAAGTAAGCAAGTCATATTTCATCGCATAGTTCGTCGCTGCTCCGAATTCTTCTGTACTAGCTACTTTATAAATGCCGTATAGCGTGTTGCCTACAACAACAATATTTTTAAGACCGATGTCATTAATTGGATATCTCTTCACGAAATTTCCATTGCCGTCGTACTTCTTGACAACCGTATTGGAAGTTCCCGCGCCGGTAAACCAATCAAAAACCGACGCCACATCGACAACATACATGTTTCCGGCCGCGTCAAAGGTTACGTCAGTGGCACTCGAGTACTTATTATTCGGACTAGTCCCGCCCCAGCCATATTGCTGAACCCCGTTGTAGTTCGCTGCTTTCACGGTAACCTCGAAGGTTCTCGTTTCCGAAACGGCATTCTTCGTAATCAATGCTGTCAAATGCACCACTTGATCTACTGATCTAGGACGGTTGACGTTACCATTCTGATTATTAAAATCACTTGCGCCATACATCTTTATATAAGTAGGATTATCTGTCGTCCATACGATCGTTGAGCCCAACGCTCCCGTAGCCGGCAGCAGTAGATTTTGTGTAACGGCAGTGATATCAATAGGAGCATTCGAAACATATTGAAGCGCCAGTGCCGCTGCATCCGAGGCAACTGCATCTGCATCCGTAACAACAGCCAAAGGATTCACTACAACTGCCGCCGCCGCATGCTGTGGAATCGATCCAACTACAGGTCCTAACAGCAGAAGTGCTGCCAGAGAGCTCTGCATCACTTTATTTCTTACTTGAATCATGGAGATCAGCTCTCATTCTGTGAATTTTTGTTTGTATTTAAACAATCGATGAATCATGATCATACCGAACATATTCCTCCGCCTGCTTGTCCAACGAAGCTGATGCGAGTCTCCCTTCGCTAACTATTTAAATGTTAATGTATTGTAAGGCTTATTCTAATAGGAGCTTTTGTTGGAGTAAATCGGGGGAATTACGCGATAAATCATCCGATAACTGTAAAATTCATCCACTATTTCACGTTAAAATTCAGGCAATTCCATTTCATGAAGCGTTGATTCACTCCGCTTGACCCATGATCAAAATGGGGGGAATCGACATGTTTATCATTAATAAAAGTGTTAATCCCCTCACTTTCGACAGATTAATATTGAAAACATTCTCGAATTTTCATAGATTTAAGCAAAAAAAAGAAGCAGCTCCTCAATTTCTTGAGAAGCTGCTCCTTATACCTCATTAAGCGAATAAATTTGATTCCTTGCGCAGCCAGACGACCATATCGCCAACCTCGCGGTTGGCCCAAGCAAAGTATGGGACGGCAGTAAAGGTTACCTTCGTATACTTGGAGCCGCCGGAACGATATAGCGTTTGATCCCATTCCTCGTTAGAACGGACCGCAGCCTGTCCTTGCAGCATCACAACCGGTATACCGTTAACCTCCCGCATATCCGACTTGTACTGCGGCTCGCGCAGAACCGTCATATCGAATAGATTAAAATCATTGTCCGCCGCTTCCAAGCAGTACACGACGGGTCCGCGCATTAGGGCAACCTTGCCTGCACCTTCCGCTACGAGCGGGTTCGCCTCCAGCTCGACAACCGGCATCGGGAAGGTGAGCGTTACGCTGCCTCCCTCAATCAAGCTTGCCGGGATATACAAGTAGCCATGCTTCAGTTCGATTCCAGAAGCCAGCGTGTCCGTATCGAATACTATATCCCCGTTGATCGCGGCGCTCGGGTTCGTGCACCACCCAGGCATCCGGAATGCGATCATGGCATGGGGCGTTTGCTCGGCATCCACATGAACAGCCACCGTTTCCGACCAAGGATAATTTGTCGTTTGCGTGACCGGCATCGTACCGGAAGTCAGCTTGATATCAGCCTTGCTCTGTACATATTGACTGATGTACAGCGTATCCTTCTCCGTCGCATAGATGTACTCTCCAAGTGAAGCGATGAACCTGAAGATGTTAGGCGGGCAGCAGGAGCATTCGAATACACGCTCGCGACGATAATGCGGGAACAGATTCCGTGTATCATGGATACCTTTCAGAAAATCATTATGCGCCGGGGCAGACTGCAGCGCATTATCATAGAAGAAAGCCCCTCCGTCAAGCGACAGCCCCGCCAGAGCACCGTTATACATTTGGCGTTCAATGATATCCGCATAGCGTGCATCAGGGTGGATCGAGAACAACCGCTGCGCAAAGAACGCCATTGCGATCGAGGCACATGTCTCCGCGTAGGAGTCTGCGTTTGGAAGAATATAAGCCGCACCGATCGCCTCACCGAAGCGTTCCCCGCTCACGCCGCCGGTAACGTACATTTTGCGAAGTGTAGCATCATCCCACAGCCGCAAGCACGCTTCGTACAGCTCTTGATCGTTGTACTCCCTGGCAAGGTCGGCCATCGAAGAGTAGAAATACATCGCTCTTACCGCATGACCTGCAGCTGCCGGGAGTTGACGCGCCGGCGCGTCATCCTGCGCATACGTATCGTTATATAATAATTGGCTGTTAAGCGGCGGGCTAGCCGGCCAAGTTCCGTTCTTCACGGAGAAAATACGATCATGCGCCTGCGTACCGCGGATATCAACGAAATGCTTCGAGAGCTCCAAATAACGATCTTCTCCTGTAGCCTGCCACAACCGTACAAGTGCCAATTCGATCTCTTGGTGACCCGGTGCCGAATATTTAGCTGTTCCTTCAAGCTTAAACGCTTTTTCAATAAAATCCGCAAAACGTGTCATAATGTTCAGAAAGCGCTTACTGCCCGTTGAGTAAAAGTGAGCAACAGCCGCTTCCATCATATGGCCCGCTGTATAGAGCTCATGCGCGGTTCGGTCATTGAAACGATTCACCGGTTCACATGTCAAAAAATACGAATTGAAATAACCATCTTCGTCTTGTCCCTGCTCGATATAGTCAATTACCGTTTCCAGCTTCTTGCTAATCTCTTCATCCGGATGGTAATACAAAATATACGCCGCGCCTTCCATCCATTTGGCCACATCGGAATCCCAGAAAATATGCGGTTTATTGTCCATTCCTTCTTGCCAATCCAGACGCATGGCATTAATTCTGCCTGTCTCGTAGAAGCGGTCATACACCGCATTAACCGTAGAACGGGCATTGGTTTGCTGCCACTTGCCCCAAAAGCCTTCTTCCAACGAAACATCTTTCCAAGTTACCTGTGCAATGTTATGCATGCCAATCTTTCATTCCCTTCTGCCTTTTTCCAATGTATACATACAGCAAATCCTAAATTTCGACATGAAGAAGTTATTTCCTTCCAAACACACAAAAAAACAGCCTCGAATTTCTCCGGAGGCTGCACATGTTAAACAGGTACAAAATAATAGGGATTCCCTTCGCATTCCAGATACTCTGCTACAAGCTGCCCCTTCACCTGCTCGATGAAATAGATCGGATCTGCAATGTAAACCGTCCCGGATGCCGCAATTTCGTTGATCTTGCATTGAATCTGTTCCATCACCCGCTCCGGGATAAAATACTCTCCTTCAGCGCAGATCTTCGCTTTAATCCAACAGGTGCTGCAGGCTTGGGATTGAAGCTCCTGCAGCTTTGCTATCGCTTTAAAATTGCGGGTATCCAGATAAAAATCAATTAGTGCCTCATTCAAGACTGTTGATGCAGCATCCTGCTGAATAAAGATCTTGCTGCCGCTGGGCGAATGCTCCCTCATAATGACTCCCTCGCATCACAACTATAATGGTAGGCCTTCCACACTATTCCATTTGAACTATCACACTTCCATATATATCACAATTTTTAGGATAATTCTACTATATATTCGCATGGGAATGTCCCGATTCACAAAATAAAACAACGCGCACCGATAACGTATCGATACGCGTTGTTCGTTAGTAGAAGGATCTACATATAAATTTCAATCACATTCCCATCGGAACGCAATCCCGCAAGCAGCGTCTCTCTGCTAATCCGTACTCCGCCTTGACGGTAACGGTTCGCTGTCGGTTGCAGAGAAGCCTCCGCTCCGTTAAGCGTTACCCGGCGTTCAGCGCCGCCATCCAGATGATAGATGAATCGGATCGGCTGATCCATTAGCCGGAACTCAAACTGCAGCCCGTTCAGATGCTTCGGCAGCACAGGGTCGATGACGAGATCGCCGCCCTCTTGGCGAATGCCCAGACAGTTCGAGATGAGCTGGTTCATGTAGATTCCCGGGCCGCTGGAGTACACTCTCCATCCGCCCTTCACTTGAACCTTGCCTTGTCTGAGCTCTTCGAATCGCTCCTGCGCCTCGTAACGGTCGCCGAATTTGCCGTCGGAGCTGCTGAAGTAGGCATTGCTTTGGCGAATTTCCGCATTTGGCACTACGTCGCGCAGCCCAACCGGATTAATCATCTGCAGACCTTTCCACGCCTCATCCTGGAATCCAAGCTTAGCCATCGCCTCGACAAACCGAATATGCGCATGCACATATTGCAAGCCGATTTCCCGGCCGAAGTTGGAAGCCTGCTCTGCACGTTTGAAGCGCGCGCTAACGCCGCCGGTATAGGCAGCCGGTTTGTTCATCAGCCGTACGCCATCCGGGAAATACAGCTTTTCCTTAATGATGTCGTAATGGGCATAAGCTTGCTCCTTGGTGAGCAGCTCGCCGATCATACTTCTAGTCATCGGCAGCAGCCGGTACTGGATGCCTGTCTCGTTCTCATCCGGATGGATCATCAGTTTCACTTGTTCCGGATTCTCCATATACAAGAAGCCCGGAATCGTACCTGTCGGCAGCATGTAGCGATTAAAATCGGCTTGAATGCCCGATGCCAGCACACTAAGCTCTTCCGATAATTCCTTATTGTAATCTGCGAGCGCCGCAGCCAGTTGTTTCATCACTTGATAGGTCAAGGATACGGTCCAGCTGCTGACCAGATATTTCTTCAGCTGCGCATTAGCCGGCTGCAAGGTGTCATCCCAATCGCCATCGCCATAAGAAGACAAGCTCGTACCATGCAGGAAGTGATCTTTAATATAATTGATTTCTTTGAGCACATGCCCAAGCAGCGTATCCGTTTGTTCCGTAAACTCAAATGTATGCCGATCCGTGTACGGGATTTGTTCTTCAAGAATGCTGTAGTCCTTGGTCACGTTCAAATAATCGCCTATAACCTTCAGCGGCCAAACAATAATGTCGCCGTGGCTTTCTTCCGATTGCACTTTGGTGTACTTGTCGTACATAAACCACTGCGGCCAGTTGCCCGTATCCTCATATTGATGGGAGAACACCGTTTGAAGAATCGTCCGAACGACGTCATACTTCTGCGTGGCCATGAAATATTCTACCGGCCCCTGACATACGTCACGCGAGCCCCAAGCAGCCCCGCCATATTGCTCAAGACCATGCGGCGTAGAGAAATGGACGAGCATGTTGTGGGTATACCACCAAGCGAGCGTGTTCACTTTACCGAGCTCGCTCGACGCTGTCTCATCCGTTATGGAAAGGTGGAAGCCATTCATGACTTTAAAGTAAAAATCACGGTAACGACCCGCTTCTTCTTCCGAATTGCGGTTCACAAAAGGCAGCTCTTCCCCATTCAAAAGTCCTTGAATCGTTAAGCTCCAACCGGCGGCAGCATCGACTTGCAGCACAACGAGTGATGCATCGCCGGCCTGAACATTGTCAGCCAGCAGCCGCTCATCGCCAACACTCATCGAAGCGCCTGCAAGCTTCATACGGTAGCATAGCTCAGGATAAACGGAACGGCTATATGATCGATCATCCGCGCGGAAAGTAAGGACATCGCCTTCTTGCTCCATTCGGAACGGAACTTCGTATTCATTATTATCCATTGTCACTTGGTTCGTCACCAAATAACGATACGATGTGCCGCTTTCGGAAACGACCTGCAGCTGGACCTCCGGCGTATCCACCGTCGTAAAGCTCGTCACGACGATCTGATCCTCCGGCAATTTATAAACCCACTTGGCATAGTTGAATCCAATCTCGTAGGCGGATGGCAATGCCAGAAGACGATAGCTCCCTTCGACTTCGACATAGATGCGTTGACCGGATGTCTTCATCATATTGAGCGCGTTTCGAGCGTTGGACATCATTTTGTTAAAGGACGTATTGCCTACGACGATATGCGAATTGAAGATGCCGTACATGAAAGAAGTCGTTGCCAGAACCCGCTCGTTGATCCGATCGTTATTGCCAGTCATCATAATATGACCATGAGGACGTTCTACGCGAAGCTCCTTTTCCTTAAGCACCACATGCTCGTGAGTAGATGTAAAGAAGGACAGCAGTGTCTCTCCGTCCCACTCTTCCTGTTGACGCGTAGGATAACGCTGCTCGATTTCGGCTGTGGTCAATGATGCGGACCTAAGCGGCTGTCCGATATTCGACTGAAGTGAAACCTTCTCCAGCTCTTGAACCGTTTCCAGCGGCGACTGTGAATCTGCCCACGCCCAAGCTTCCGCAACCTCATCGCCATATTCGAGTGAGGCAACCGCATCGGCATGATTGTCTTTATACAAACCATAGAACACGACTCGCGCAGAACCGTTCAATTGTATCCGATCCGATTGCAGGGCCGCATAGGCAAACTCGTATTGGTAGACTTCGTTCGCCAATGACGGCTGTAGCAGTCCTGCCGCTTCGTTGCTTTCTTTGTAAGACAATCCGAAGAGCTGGAATCCATCCGTGGAGTAGCCAATCGCGCCTGTCAGCGCACCTTGCTGCAAATAAGGGAATTTCCCTTGCTGCGGTTGGTTCTGTCTGGAGCAAATGACGTAGCCTTTGCTCGTGTCTTCGAACACGGAATGACCGATATACTGTGAGACGTAAGCTTCATTAGAACGGACGGCGCCTCGATTGGCGATGCCGATATCTTGTCCATATACAAGATCTGCTTGAACGCCGTCACCGGTTAAGGCAATATCCCAGAACCAGATGCCGCGATCCGATAACCGGAAAATGACCTTGTAGGATACGCCCTTCGCCGAGCCTTCCCAAACGGCAGCATGCTCGGAGTAAGCAAAGCGGCTTTGGGATCGTACGCCGAGCAGTGGAAGAACCTCCGCAATCGATCCATCTTCGGCGATTAGCCTCAGATATAAATTGTTAAACGATCCGTCGATCGCATTCGAGAGTACTTGATTGAGAAGTACATCCCCGTGTGAAGCTTGGTAGAGATCGCCGCTGTTCAAAAAAGTAAACTGCAGGCCTCCCCCACTCAATGAGATTTTGGATAGAGATTTGCTCGTTTCAGCTGAGTTGTTCACGTTAGCCCACTCTCATTTCATTTTATTCATTTGGTGAAACGTATCACCACCTATATAATACCATGTTTGACCCCCTATTCGCATGATCGAATTTACAAAAAAAGGGGAAGCGACGTGATTACGTCACTTCTCCTTTAAGTTCTACCTGCAATCCATTATGCTCGTTCTCAAGAAGCTCATAAAATTCGGCTACGCGATTAAGTACGCCATCCGGTACAGATTCTGCCAAAGCAGAAAAAACAGAAAACCCGTAACTCCTTATGCTGCAAGGAATTACGGGTTTTCTTGGGATGCGGTCGGAGGGATTTGAACCCTCACGCCTTGTGAGCGCCACCCCCTCAAGATGGTGTGTCTGCCGTTCCACCACGACCGCGAAGTGATATGTGAATTTCCATATCGAATGAGGTAAAAGTGAGCCATGTAGGACTCGAACCTACGACACCCTGATTAAAAGTCAGGTGCTCTACCAACTGAGCTAATGGCTCTTAAATGGTGACCCGTAGGGGACTCGAACCCCTGTTACCTCCGTGAAAGGGAGGTGTCTTAACCACTTGACCAACGGGCCTAATACTCGTCGTTTTTCGACATGCTTTTCAAACGACAAGTGTTATTATATCTAAACCGTTCAGCAATAGCAAGCATTTTTTTCATTTAATTTCACTGATTATGTTTTACAATTATGCCCAAAACCATTCATTACGCTGTGCATCGATACCATCCCCTAAAACTCTACTAACTATTCCATATTAGCTTGTTTTTCTTTCGCACATCTGAGTACACTAGTACTAATAAGGGAGGAGAAACAAATTGACCACCACTACTGTAAATATGGAAATAGGAATTAGCACGTTCTTAGAAGCAACAAATGATCTTACAACCGGTAAAGCCGTTAACCATGCGGAGAGACTGCGACATGCGGTTGAAGAAATCGTTCTCGCCGATCAAGTTGGACTGGATGTCTATGGGGTTGGGGAGCATCACCGCTCGGATTACGCAGGCTCCGCGCCGGCTATCGTACTTGCAGCTGCCGCTGCGATGACCAAACGCATCCGTCTCACAAGCGCCGTGACCGTTCTATCCTCGGACGATCCTGTCCGTGTCTATCAAGCCTTCTCCACTCTAGACGGCATTTCAAACGGACGTGCTGAAATTATGGCCGGCCGCGGTTCGTTTATCGAATCGTTCCCGCTCTTCGGTTACGACCTGCACGATTATGATGAATTGTTCGAAGAGAAGCTGGAGCTGCTGCTCGCAATTCGCGCCTCAGAGAAGGTAAGCTGGCGCGGCGGCCATCGCCCGGCTATTCAAAACCTTGGCGTCTACCCTCGCTCGGTTCAAGAACCGCTGCCGGTGTGGATTGCGAGCGGCGGCAATCCGGAATCCGCGGTCAGGGCCGGTATGCTCGGATTGCCAATTGCATTTGCAATCATCGGCGGTATGCCCGAGAGCTTCGCTCCATTAGTGAATCTCTATAAAGAAGCGGCAGCTCGCGCAGGCCATGATCCGGCTGCTTTGCAAATCGCGACTCATTCACATGGCTTTGTCAGCGACACAACGGAACAAGCCGCTGATGCTTTCTTCCTCCCGACCCAAGCCCAAATGAACGTCATTGGGCGTGAGCGCGGCTGGACCCAGCCTTACAGCCGTGCCACTTTCGATGCGGCGCGCAGCCTCCGCGGGGCTCTCTACGTAGGCGATCCCGAATATGTCGCAGAGAAAATCATTCTGCTGCGCAAGAACTTAGGCGTGACGCGTTTCTTCCTTCATGTGAACGTCGGAACAATGCCGCATAAGGAAACACTTCATGCGATCGAGCTGCTTGGTACCAAAGTAGCGCCAATCGTGCGCAAAGAGCTTGCTCGTTTGGAAGCATAACAATGAACCAACAAGAGCGTGCCTATTCTCGTAAGCGACTTCTTCGAGAAAGGGCAACGCTCTTTATTCTTCACTAATAGGTTGTAATGTAACCTCGTCGTCTTCAATGAACTGCACATGATAGATTTCCGTGACTGCATCCAGATTTAGAGCCCCATAGAGATGCGGGAATGGTTGATTCATTTCATATAAGTCTTCATATATAAGTTCGGCCTCCGCAACCGTTTCATCAATCTCAAGTAGAAGCAAATCTTCCTCCCCTTTAAACAGCATGCCGGCCAGCAAATTGATTTGAGACTGCGTGCAGCAGTGTATAAATCCATCAGTAGCGATCGTCTGCGGCACATATTTATTAAGCTCTCTGGCCGCCTTCCATTCATGCTTATGGATAAAATGATAAATCATCTCGTACTCTCCTTCATCGCAATGCGCTATTTAAACAGAAGAAAAACCCTTGAAGATTCAAGGGTTTTTCTAGGGAATGCGGTCGGAGGGATTTGAACCCTCACGCCTTGTGAGCGCCACCCCCTCAAGATGGTGTGTCTGCCGTTCCACCACGACCGCGAAGTGATATGCAATTGTCCATATCGAGAATGAAGATGGTGACCCGTAGGGGACTCGAACCCCTGTTACCTCCGTGAAAGGGAGGTGTCTTAACCACTTGACCAACGGGCCTCTTGTTGCAAGCTCCCTCTCGCTGCTAACGAGATTGGAGAATTGAATGTCCACTAATAAGTGCGTTCCATTCAGAAAAAATGGCGGAGAGAGAGGGATTCGAACCCTCGCACCACTTACGCAGTCTAACCCCTTAGCAGAGGGTCCCCTTGAGCCACTTGGGTATCTCTCCAAAAGAAATGGCTCCCCGAACAGGACTCGAACCTGTGACAACTCGATTAACAGTCGAGTGCTCTACCAACTGAGCTATCAGGGAATAGTAATGAGTGACAAGAAATAATGTATCATGTCTGAGAATTGAAGTCAAGCCTATAAAGCAACAAAATTCCGCGGCATTTTCCGCATGCATAGCGGCGCGGATCGGTCTTTCTTTTGCGCAAATATTCAGTCCCGCAGCTGCGGCAAACAAGCTTAAATCGATAGGGTTCCTGCTTGCGTTTGACCCCTTCCGGCAGAGATTTGCAGAATCGCGTCCCGCCTACTTTGGCGAGCAGCTGCTTGAAATCCGCATCTCGATGCTGGTATCCCCGCTTCAATATATGCAAATGATAATGGCATAGCTCATGCTTGATGATCTTCTCGGTTTCCTCTTCGCCATAATTGGTCAATTGATGAGGGCTGATCTCGATATTGTGCGACTTCGTAAAATAGCGTCCTCCCGTAGACTTCAATCTACCGTTGAAGGTTGCTTGGTGCCTGAAAGGAATTCCGAAATATTGCAGGGAAACCCGTTCGACCCATTCTTGTAGCTGATTATCCTGCATCTGATGTGCTCCCTTGAATTTGTACCCCATAATACTTGAATTTTAAAGGATGAATACGCTACACTGTCAAGTAGTAAAGATGATTGGTTTGAGTAGACCTTGGTCTGCTCAGCATTCATCTAGATGATTGGTTTATTGAGGGGGAGAAACTGTCATGCCAGAAATGCGTTATATCATAATGAAAAACGGACAAGATGTCTCGTTCGTAGAAATGCCTGCCTCGCATGCGTATCAATTAAGCGCGCTTAATTTGCGCCTGCATAAAGAAATCGACAAGCTCACCGCTGCCGAAGTGCCGGTACTGCCTTATGCGATTGCAGAATGTGCAGATGTCGAGCTTCACGACAAATCCGTTGTCATCCACTCCGGGCTTGACTACATGAATCAGCTGGAGAAAGATTTCTCGTCCGTTGAAGAGAAATCCTACCCGCTCATCTCGCTGCTCACCGAAATTCGCGCGTTGCAGGCTCAATTAGAGCAGTGGTACGAGGAAGAACTCGACATTTAAGCTTCCGAATCGCGTGTTTTTGCAAAAACTTGAACATTCGCGCTAGTTGGACATGCACGGACATTCGCCCACTTCCATACACTTATTAGTACAACAAGTGATGGCTGGAAGGAGGGCGAAGCTATGCCGCAATGGCTGTGCAATCAACTGATGCGCGCTTTTCTGAAGAAAGACCACAGGCAAATTCGTCTATTGAACGATTGCTGGTATTTCTACCGTACGAGTCAACGGCCTGATGAGGATTCTGCGAGCTTGTAAGCGATTTGCAGAAAAAGGGTGCTATCTCTTTGCAGTGACGCTTGTTGTCGTGACTGCTCGAAGATAACACCCTTTTTGCCGTGCCATGAGTTGCTGCTGATTAATCCGGTTTGCGCATCGTCAGACTGACTCTGCCCTTCTTATGATCGACGCTAAGCACCCATACCGTAACGGTATCCCCGACGGATACAACATCCATCGGATGTTTCACGAATTTATTGCTGAGCTGCGAGATGTGGACGAGCCCATCATTCTTAATGCCGATATCGACGAAGGCGCCGAAGTCGATCACGTTGCGAACTGTGCCGTGAAGCTCCATACCCGCCGTCAAATCCTCGATGCTAAGCACATCCGTATGGAAAATCGGAGCCGGCAGCTCTTCGCGCGGGTCTCTACCCGGGCGCAGCAGGCTGTCCACGATATCTCTCAGCGTCGGAACGCCAACACCCAGCGTTTGTGCGACTTCTTCCGTGTTAATAGCGGAGATTGCCGCTTTGAACGCTTCTGAGCCTAAATGATCCAGCTTCAAGCCAATCGCTGCGCAGAGCTTATCTACGACGGCATAGGATTCGGGATGAATCGGCGTACGATCCAGCGGATTGCTGCTCTCCGGGATCCGGATGAAGCCGATGCACTGCTCGTAGGTTTTGGCACCGAGTCTTGGCACGCTTTGCAGCGTCTTGCGATCGCTGAACTTGCCTTTCTCCTCGCGGTACTTCACGATATTCTTCGCCGTAGTTGCGTTGATTCCGGCTACGTAGGACAGCAGGGACGGAGATGCCGTATTCACATCGACGCCGACATGGTTAACCGCGGATTCCACGACACCGCCAAGCGTCTCTTCCAACCGCTTCTGGCTGACATCATGCTGATACTGGCCAACACCGATTGCTTTGGGCTCAATCTTCACGAGCTCGGCAAGCGGATCCTGCAAACGCCGTGCAATCGAAACTGCGCTTCGCTCGGCAACATCCAGCTTCGGGAATTCCTCTGCAGCAAGCTTGGACGCCGAGTACACGCTCGCCCCTGCTTCATTCACGATAATATATTTGAGTGCATCCGCCCCAGGGAGCTTGGCTTTCTTGCGTTTACCGATAAGCTCCGCGATGAATTGCTCCGTTTCGCGTGAAGCCGTACCATTGCCGATGACAATAAGCTCGACTTTGTATTGGTCGATCAAGCCGCCAATCAGCTTCTCAGCCTCGGCTACTTTATTGTGAGGCGCCGTCGGATAAGAAACGGCTACTTCAAGCAGCTTTCCCGTTTCATCTATGACAGCGAGCTTACAGCCTGTCCGGAAGGCCGGGTCGACGCCTAGCACGACATTGCCGCGAACCGGCGGTTGAAGCAGCAGATTGCGCAGGTTTGCCGAGAAGATGCTGATGGCATGCTCTTCCGCTTTCTCCGTCAATTCCCCGCGCACCTCGCGCTCAATTGATGGAGCGATTAATCTTTTGTAAGCATCCTCTATTGTTTGCAGCAAGATGGTGCGGATAGAAGGCGCTGTCTGCGGACGAATCGTTTGGCGATCGATATAGTCATGGACTTTATCCGACTGCAGATCCAGCGTGACGCGAAGAACTTCTTCACGCTCAGCGCGGTTGATAGCAAGCGTACGATGCGGCGGCAGCTTCTTCAGCGGCTCTTGATACGCATAATACATCTCGTACACCGTCTCCTGCTTCGCATCCTTCGCTTCTGTGCGCATAATCCCTTGATCAAACGTATAACGACGCACCCACGCGCGAATTTTGGCATCATCAGCAAGCTGCTCGGCAATGATGTCCATTGCGCCTTGAAGCGCGTCTTCGGCTGTCGAAACGCCTTTTCCTTCGTCTATGTAACGTGCAGCCTCGCGTGCGGGATCCGCTTGACGCGGCTGTGACAGCAGCCACTGCGCCAGCGGCTCTAAACCACGTTCCTTCGCAACGCTTGCACGGGTTTTTCTCTTCTGGCGGTATGGACGGTACAGATCTTCGATCTCCTGCAGCTTCACAGAAGCCATAATGGAGCTGCGCAGCTCTTCCGTCAGCTTGCCCTGCTCCTCGATCAGACGGATGACCTCGCGCTTGCGGCTCTCCAGGTTGCGCATGTACTGCAGCTTCTCTTCGATGCCGCGCAGCTCATTCTCGTCCAGCTCGCCCGTCATTTCCTTCCGATACCTCGCGATGAAAGGAATCGTATTGCCTTCATCAAGCAGCGATACGGCTGACTTTACTTTGGTAAGCGGCAAGTTTAGCTCTGCAGAGACGCGTTTGACGATGCGTTCTTGTTCAGCTGCTTTCTCTTCGGGCGATAGCTCGATCTTGCCGGCAGAGCTTCCCTCGATCTCTTCATCCTTCAACTTCTGTTTCGTTTCAGCCACGCTTCAATTCCTCCATCAATTAACGGAATAGAACCCTTAAGGCCAGCTGTTTAAGCCGGCACAAAAGGGTTGTTTGCCATTTCATAACCTATTGTCGTCTGTGGACCATGTCCGGGATATACCCGAACCGCAGGGTCCAGCTTGTATAATTTCAAACGGATGGAATCGTACAAATCGCGTTCCTTGCCCCCGGGCAAGTCGCTGCGACCGACGGACTGCTTGAAGAGCACATCGCCGCTGATCAGATGCTCGCCGCAAAGCAAGCTAACGCTGCCCGGTGAATGTCCCGGCGTGTGCAAAATGCTGAAGGTATGTCCGATCAGCTCCAGCTTCTGCCCCTCGGACAGCCCGAATTCAGCAGGCTCCGTGGTGAGCGGCTCCGTCACATCCGCCCAGCGGGCAGAGCCATTCTTCCGTGCATCCGTCAGCCAATCGGCTTCGGCATCATGGAGATATACCGGGCAACTGAATGCACGGCGCATCTCGTCGACACCCGCCATATGGTCAAAATGCGCGTGCGTTAAAACAATCGCTTCAATAATAAGCCCGCGCTCGCGGATTCGCTCGATGAGTCGCTTCGGTACCATGCCGGGATCAATGACGAAAGCGCGTTTACCGGTTTCCTCGGTGAGAAGGTAACAGTTCGTTTGCAGAGGACCCAGTGTAAATGTCTCAATCTTGAACATATTAGACCGATGCTAGCAGCGTGCGCAGCTCTTTAATGATGTCTTGCTGATACGCCGTACCTTCACCATAGCGGCGGCCCATTTCTTGACGCGCGAGGGCGATCTTCTCTTGGTAATCGGCGGCATCGCGGTCTGGGTTCGCCAATTTGAACGCTGTCATCGGCTCCTGCACGTATGCAGAACGAGGGCCCCATTGGCCAAGCACATGGCCGCCGGTGTCTGCAATAATGACGATCGGAATCGCGCGTCCGCCCATTGTCAGAAACTCATCCATTGTTTCCATATGCTCTTCAATTATAAGGACGTCAATCGGCATGCCAGTCAGTTCCATGGCTTTGAAAATAACCGGTACATTGCGAACAACATCGCCGCACCACTCGGCCATAAGAATCAAGCAGCGCAGATCATCGCGGTTGTTGATGGATTCGAAGAACTCGCGATCATCCTCGCTTGCCCATTCGAAGCGGTTTCCCCAATCTTGAAACGATTCTTTATTTTTCTGCATGGAATCTACGAATTGCTGGGGGCTGATGCCTTTATTCAACTTATTTGATACATTCTTGGCCATGTGAATTTGCCTCCTCCTGGAATCTTATTCATCTATTACATTGTATCAAATGTTTCGAGCTGCGCACAAACCGTCTCGTCCTAAATGGTCTTGCCTTTGCGTTTCATCACTTTAAACAGCACGTATACGATCAGCAGCGCAAGCGCAATGAGGATGGCAGGCTGCACGTACGGAGCCGCTTTATCGTCGATATTATGCCAGTTCGCACCTAGCGAGCGTCCTAAGTAAACAAATAGGATCGACCACGGAATGGAAGCCAGTCCAGTGAGCACGGTAAATCGCAAGAAGGACATCCGCGCCATCCCGGCAGGAATGGAGATAACCTGACGCATCACCGGAACAAACCTTGCGGTAAATACGATGCCTGACCCGTAGCGCAGAAACCAACGTTCCGCGATGTCGAGGTGTTTCGGTTTGATTTTGATAAATTTGCCGTACTTTTCAAAGAATGGCCGACCCGCATAGCGACCGATTGCATATAGAATCCATTGCTGAGCTACCGCGCCTAATGTACCGAATAAGACCGCACCGATAAAGGAAATCTTGCCCTCATGGACCAGGTAGCCGGCATAGCCAAGAACAATTTCACTCGGGATCACTTCGATCATGAGGCCGATCAGTATTCCAAAATACCCCAATCCCTCTATCCATTGCAGCAATGTATCAACAAAATCATGAAACCAGGCCACTCCGTCAACTCCTATCATTCCCTATATTGAGGACTCTTCGATTTCAATTGCCAGAAATGAAGCCTCTCTTACGATATTCTAGCATACTTTCATCCCCCTCCTCCACCGCAGGCATTCATGGCCAAGCCTCCACATAGACTAGCTGTAACTTTTGTAGGAAAGCTGGGTGAGCAAATATGTCGAATGTTTTTGTCGTCAGCAGAAAGCAGCTCTGGTTATTCACCCTACTGGTGCTCATTATCGTGATTGCAGCCGCAAGCCTGAGGTGGAACCAATCCAGAGCAGCAAGCGCCTTGCAGCAGGAGTCGCGCGTCTATCAGCTTGTAACCGGTGAGTTCAAAACCAAAACCGATGACGGTAAGGAGCTGGAGGTGTACCGCTTCGATCCCGGCACCCTCGTCGTGAATAAGGGCGAGCATGTCGAGCTGCGGATCACGGGCATTAACGGGAAATCGCATCCTTTTGTCATCCAAGAGCTTGGCATCAAAGGAGAAGTAAATAAGGGTCAAACCACCGTGGTGCGCTTCACTGCGGATCAGCGCGGGACATACCCGATCCTATGTCTGACGCATACGTCGCTGGCGAGCGGCGGGCCGATGGTGGGGTATATTGTGGTGCAGTAAGTAGACACGGGATAGCGGGAATGCAGCATTATCAGGAGCCGCTAGTCGCGGGAGGAAGCAATCCATAGAGCCGCAAAACGCGGGCTATAACCGACCTCTTTGGTCTGTGACCAGTATGTGCGCTTGTGCATATATAGGGGTAGAGAGGAGTCGGTTACGATGAAACCTTCCACCCAGAAGCACGCCTCGGAGTACCCTTCTGCACGCAAAATCAGACGCGCATGCGAGAATGAGCTTTACCGCACGGTGAAACGGCTTGGCGTGTACATTCCCAAAGATAAAATGGAGCTCGCCGAGAAGCTCTACGTCCAAAAGGTGATTCTCAATCTGCAGTGGATTCATGAGCATGCCAGCAACCGGAAGGTGCTGTCCGACTGGTTTGACGAGAACGTCAGCGCAGATATTGCCACGTTGTGGGAAGTGGATCAGCCTAAGCTATGTACGGCATTCCGCGATGCCTTCGGAGGATGACGATCGCCACTCCCTCCCTTGCTTCGCACGTCGCGGCAGCACGTCCCGAAACATAAACAGCAGCACAGCTCTCTCAGAAGAGCCGTGCTGCTGTTGTCGTTAATGAGAGTTTTGCGAAGGGGAAGATCGGGCTTAACCAATGATTGCATAGGTTTGAACACCGGACGGAATGGTACGTGTACGAAACAGAACACCGTTTGCATTAAAGGTGCGGATCGTGTAAGTCACATTCGTTAATGTACCGATGTTGTTAAAGCGAACTACGCCGAACGAGTCGAACGCAGCTGTGGCGACGACCTGATTATTCCGGAACAAACGGGCGAAGAAGCCGGTTGTCAGGAATGGCACGCCATTTTGAGCTACCCAAACAACGGTTAGTCGACTGAAAGTAGGACCTGTGGTTGTGGTTTCATTTAATGTTTTGGGCACAGATGTACGGATGACTTTACCGGAGCTTGGCAAATAATATTTGGGTCTTACGCGTGATAATGCCATAAGCATCACTCCTTTCGGGGGTTGCTTACAGCTTATGCCGAGCCTGACCGGGAAGAGTGGACAAACCTCACGGGTGATGCGCCTGTTTTGATAACTAAGCCCAGGTCCGCGTGTTGTTAATCTGCATCTTCTCTTTGAAGGCCTGTTCCAGATCGATCCCCAGCATATTCGCCAAATCGAAAATATTCCAGACCACATCATACATCTCGTGGCCCAGATTCTCTTTACGCTCCGCATCCGGATGGTAGGAGACGGACAGCACCTCTTTAGCCAGCTCACCGACTTCCGTCATTAAGTACAACATCCTCTGTTCAATGGAGCTCTGATCAAACCCTTTGAGCGCGCTCCATTCTTTCACATATTGCTGAAATTCGGCTGTATTCATCTTCGTTACTATCCTCTCTATGTTAGGAATAGGCATTTATACAAAATGGCTAGCTCGTTGCTGGGCCGAGCTGCTTGAGGAGCAGGCGGCTTTGATCCGCCGCTGCCTGCGACTCTGCCGTGACGGCAAATTTGCGGCCGTTCACGCCGGGGTTGTCCTTCTGCGCCTCGTACGCTTCGAAGAAGGAGACGGCCGTTTGCGCGGCCAGCCTTGCATCCGCGAGGCGCGAAGCAGCTCGCATGCCATCCGCGAGCTGCGCCATCGTGACGACCGCGTCCGTCTGCTTGTCGCGGTCGTAACGATCATAGTGCAAGGCGAGGCGCCAATACGCCGCCGCGCCGTGCACATCGCTCTGCTCGGCCGCCAGCTCGCCGAGCGCCCACAAGAGCGGCACGGACTGCGGCTCGTAGCGCAGTCCGGCCGCCAGCAGCACCGCCCGTTCCCGCGGCGGTGCCAGTGCCGCAAGCTCGAGTCGAATCCGCGTCCAATACGGATTCAACTCGAGCGCCGCGCGAAGCGCGGCTGTTTGCGCAGCAGCACTGCGGGCGGCTGATACAGCCGCCTCGCGGTACTGCACGGCACGGTCGAACCGCACGCTGAGCACGGCGGCGGCGGTTAGACTTACAGCGGCCGCGGCGAGCAGCGCGGTCCGCAGCGGTCGTTTCAGCGGCGCCATATCTAAGGCGCGCTTCGCTTCCGCCGGGCTCTCGCTTTCTCCGGAGTAGTAGACCACCCAGCTAAGCAGCAAGAGCCAATAAAACCCGAAGGACATATCAAAATCCACCGCAGCATGCAGCAGCAGTACACTAATAGGCAGAAGTCCGATCGGATGCGATCGCCACACTCGCCGCAGCAGGAAAAACAGAACCAAGGCAAAAACCAACAGCCCGACAATACCCAGATCAAGCGCGATTTCAATGTAACCGCTATGGACTTCATTCCCAACATACGGGGCCGTCTGCACTTGAGTAAACAACATCCGCCAGGTGTCGCCGCCACGGCCGAAGAACAACGCTTCCTTCATGAGCAGCCACGCATCCTGATAAAATAACCCGCGCGCACCGGCCGTCTGAAACCCGCCGCTTAATCGGCCTTGAATCACTGATGGAAGCAGCATGACCATGCCAAAAACACCTGCAAGCCAGCATCCCCACGCAATTCGGCTGAGCAGCTGCTCCCGTCCCCTTGCCAATACCCACCTCAAACCAATGAATCCCGCAAGCGCAGCCGCACCGATGAGAAGCAGGAACACGGTCTCTTGCACTGTCGCCCCGTGCTGCACAAGCTGAACTTCCTCTCCCGAAGCATCACTTGAGGCACCGCTACGCAAACCTGCATGAACGACGGCTCGATAGGCAGCCCCTCCGCTAATCAATGCCCAGCCGCTATAGATAAGCCAAGTGATGCGCTCTTTACTCCTCAGCAGCAGGAGGCCGCACAACCATGCAAAAATGGTCGCGAACCAGCCTCCTCTTGATTCTGTCAGCAGCAATACTAAGACAGCAGGCACTACTCCCGCCGCAGCACCGATATACGATAATACAACAACCCTTGCCCGAATTAGCAAGAGTAAGTAAAACAATAGATAGGCACCTGCTACGGCACCCAGAAAATTCGGATATTGCATGAATCCGGACAAACGCGCTCCGACAGCGGATAACCTCACATCGCCGGTGGTCATGATGATTTCGGGAAAAGCGATCCATCCCATCCATCCCGCAATCGCGCCTGCTAATACGAAAGCGCCAGAGCCTTGAATCGCCGCAGATAGCCACATCCGGCGCTGCAGCAGCACCGCCATATCGGAGCTGGAACAAAACCAGCTATATAATGTGATTGCATAAGCAGCATACGCCATCCATCGCAAAGCCTCATCGAAGCTGCCTAACATGGAGGCTGGTCGATGAAGCAGCGCCACAGCATATAGCAGTGCAATCGCCAGCAGGCTATAGAACGCAGTGGGAACGCTCTTCACGCGCCGAGCATCCTCATTCCGAGAATGAACAATTAGAGCCGTTCCTACAACGAACACGCATACGACTATAAGGATCGATTCCCACCGATAAAAGATCGTATCAAAGAACATCCCATAATGATAAGCCGAGCCACCCAGCACGATAGCCACGGCCAGCGCGGCTAATCCCGTCAGCCCACTTCGCATAACCACTTCCCCTTTTACTCGAACCCCAACGCATGAATTTCGTTATTTTTCCAATTGTACCATAATTGATAGGCTGACTATAAAAAAGAAGACGCTGCCGGACCACGATCATCCGTTCAAACGCCTTCTTATATTTGCAACGCGGAAATCGCGTTTATCTGCCCTTCTTAGCTGTTGCTTTCTCTTGTTTAAGCTTGAAATAGGCTTCAATCTGCATGCGCAGTAAATAGGCTCGAAGCGCCCGCTGCTGCTGCTCGTCCAAATCGAGAAAGCGGGCTCCATAAAACTTCCACTCACTTCCATCTTCCTTGCGGATAATTTCAACTTTACAATCCAGCTTGAAGCCAAGCGATAAGCTCGCCATGAGGGTATCGCCTTTTACTAGTGTCGGAGGGCTCATTAGAGAGAACCCCACGCCGGTATCGCTTATATTGCGCAGCTCTATATCGAAGCTGTCTGTAGCTTCAATCGTCATTTTATCGCCTTTGGAGCCTTCGACCTCTTGCGAATATGTACGCGATATCGTTCCTCTCGCCTCAATATCCATACGCGGCGATTCCCGTTTCTCTTCAAGTCCCGTCAGCGAGCGAGCCGGGAAAATAACCGCGATGGAACCATCCGCCTTCGCTATAATCGTCGATTGCAGACGGTGAATGCCGACAGGCGAATAGACGGTTAAACTCACCGGTTCACCGAGCTCGAAGTTTTTGAATTCCGTCAATTCGATCTCCATCATTTCGCCTTCTGCATGGGCAAGCACGCCAGTGGCAACATAGCCGTCTTTCTCAACCATCGTACGGCTGTGCAGCAGTGCTTTCATGGCAAAAGTAGGTCTGCCTGATCCGATTCGTTCATTCATGCCTGACATTTACTTTCCTCCTTCACATATGAAGAAACGCTCCCGCAACCACGGTACGGCGCTAAAAAACAGAAAAAGCGCTTCCTCATGCAATACCGGAGCCGCTTCCTTAACCACGAGATAACTCGGGGGTTCATTTCGGCAGTCAGGCTGTCATTCGTTCGCTACTATAATGATGAGCGGACATTTAGACCCTTTAACTTTGCGTCCTTACCTTTCGATAAGTTTGCCAGTATCAATGATATGCAGTTGTCAGCAGAATGCTAACCTATCTACAGTTCTTTCACGATCATTAATTTATGTTGGTCTTTGAGGTCGATCTGATAGGCTGCAGCAGGCGCTGTTCCGTCAGGCTCTCGGATGATCCGAACCGTTGGACGATGAACCGCGAGCGGGTCGTTCATAGCAACGACGGCAACTTGCCCTGAGCTGAGCAGTACCGTTGTCGCGACCGGATAAATGGAAATATGCTTACAGAAAATCTTGATTAAATCCAGATCAAAATAGGTGTTTCCTGCGGCAAACAAAAATTCAATCGCTTCCGATGGCGTATACCGTTTCCGATGCGGCCTGGGAGAGGTCAGCGCATCATAGACATCCGCGATCGCTACGATCTGAGCGTATTCATGAATGGCCTCCCGCTTAAGCTTACGCGGATAACCCGAACCATCATAGCGCTCGTGATGCTGCAGCGCGCAATGTGCCGAAAGCAAACTAATATCATGCTGCGCCCGAATGATGTTGAAGCCATCCTCGGTATGTTTCTCCATGAGCATCCGCTCGCTTGGCGTTAATGCCGTCGTCTTGGTCAAAATCTCTTTGGGCAGCCGTGTCATTCCGATATCGAATAACATCGCACCCATGCCAAGCTCTTCGAGCTGCGTACGATTATACCCTCTGGCTAATCCCATGATGCCTGCCAGAATCGTGACATTCAGGGAATGGTGGAACAAGTAACTGTCTGCCACGTGAATGTTAGTTAAGCTAACCATCACATCTTCACGCCTGATGAGATCCTGCATAATATCGCCGAATACTTTACGGAAGGTGCGGCCAAGCTCGGGAGCTATCGTTCGCCCTTTCGTAACCTGTTGGTCCATGAGCGTATTCATCGTCTTGTAAATCGTATCCGATGCTGCTTTGTGCGTGCTGTCCTGAATAGCCGTAGTCGGCTCTAAACCCTCTGTCAGGGGATCATCAATGAAAAGCATGTCAATGCCTAAACCAGCCAATCTGTCGATAAATCGTTGATTTAACTCCACACCGGCGCCAAGCAATATGTTCCCATTCTCCTGCAAAATAGGGCGAGCTAACTTTTCTCCCGGCTGAACGGAGTTGATGTGAACTTTTCTCATCGGTGTTTATTCCCGCCTTTACCGCTTGCTCCCGGATTATGCCTGTAAAGCTGTCGGTTCGGTCAACTGCGTCTTACGGACATATTTCTCTGCGTACATCCGCTTGTCCGCAGACTGCAGCAACTGGCCAAGCTCCACACCGTTCTCCGGAAACGAAGCATGTCCAACCGAAACTGACAATCGTAATCCGGTTCGCAATGAAATGCTAAAAAGCTGATCGTGAATGAGCTTTACGAAACGCTCTATACCTTTGTCATCTGCATAGGGACAAATAATGATGAACTCATCGCCGCCCCAGCGGCCGATAATTTCACCGTAAACTGCGCATTCCGTAAGTGTTCTGGCAATCAGCGCAAGTGCGGTATCCCCTTGGCTGTGGCCCATACGGTCATTCACTTCTTTGAAGTCATTGACATCCAGCAACATGACCGTCATTTTCTTCCGATTACGCTTTGCTTTAATCGCCAGCTTCTTGAAATTCGTCTCGATGAACCGGCGATTATACAGTCCTGTTAAGCTGTCTAATATGGAAGACTCCTTCAATCGATCATACTTGAGTCCTAAGAGATAGCCAATAGGCAGGGCAGTCGCTGCGAATGCAGCGGTACCGATTAGAATAGCGAGCGGCGTAGGTGTCTTACTTGCAAGTAGGCATAAACCCGCTGTAGCCAGTGTTGCTCCACATGATGCCACACACGCTGTAAGACGTCCGTTACGCGACATTCGCAGTCCTCCTTATAAATTCACTACCCGATTGCGACCATTGTCTTTAGCTCTGTACAATGCGGAATCCACCTTCGAGAACAAGTCTCTAATGTAACCTTTGACGTCTTCAATCTGAAGCTCGGACTGCTCTTCTACCACAAGCATTCCCATGCTGATTGTTACGGATACCGGAGAACGTCCCCGGCCGATTGCTATCTCGTTGTTCTGAACGACCTCTCGAATGCGCTGGGCGAGCATGTCCGCCTGCTCTCTATTTGTATGAGGCAAATAGACTGTAAACTCTTCACCGCCGTAGCGAGCCAATATATCGGTTCTTCGAAGTGCCCCGCGAACGGCATCGGCCGTTCTCCGAATGACTTCGTCACCGATCACATGGCCGTATGTATCGTTTACGAGCTTGAACAAATCGATATCAAACAACAAGAGAGCGAATGGAATCTTGTAGCGGATATTCGTCAGCACCTCGTGCTCCAGCTGCTGCATCAGAAATCTGCGGTTGAAACAGCCTGTCAGGCTGTCTGTAATCGCCATCTGCTCCAGTTTGCGATTCGCTTGAAAGAGCTCGTCCTGCATAAAGATAAGGGCGCGATTGCGCTCTTGCATCGAGGCATACTGCTCCTGCGACTTGAAGATCAGTGACTTCAGCTCGGAAATTTCTTGAAACGTGATGACTTTCCCGATCCGGCCTTCATTCACAATAATCGGTCCGACATGCAATGAGAAGTACTGCTTGCGCGAGTTGCCCTGCTCAATCATGATTTCGGTCTGGATTCGCTGAGAAGGGTCCATCCTGTACGTGTACAGGAACTCGTCTTCATTCACTTTGTCGATATTGCACCAAGAAAGGAGTTCCTCCATATTGAGCGTTTCGCCGATGGCAATTTGAAGACGCGGGTTGACAATCCGGTTCATCTCGATGACATTGTCATGCTCATCCAGCACGATTATGCCTACGGACAACGTATCCATTACATCCTGCTGCGCAATCTTAACCAAGTCGAGCGAACGATGCTTCTTCAAGGAGAATACAAAATACAGATCAGACAGCACGATGCCAAGCGACGTAAGGCCGGGAATAACCGGCAGCCAAGGATCAAGAATGACGTTTACCACTAAATCCATTAATGGAAACGCCATCATAATAAATATGCCTGTGAGCGCGTTGGCGATCCGTACCCGATCCTGTGACAGCTTACGTGAATGATAGGCCTTCAGCAAGATGCGTACCGTATAGACGTAATACGAAACTAACAAGCCTACCATCGCCCAGAAGATAGGACCATAGACCCTCTCGTCGTAAGTATTATCCACCGTAGTCGCGAAGGCATTCCACGGATTCCATAAGACGCCGATCGAGATGAGCACCGATGGCATCATCATGTAAACGAGCGTGGTGCGACTCGGCCTGTAGCTGGCGTTCACCAGAAATTTCGTAAACAGGAGCCACCCAAAGCCAAGCATCGATAAACCAACAAAGGAAATATTTATGTATATAATCTGGAGGTGTGGTTGATCCGTTGTGTGGACGCCGACTTGACCGAGTGGCCAAATCATCATGAAGAAGTGAAATAACAGATAGACCTTATGCTGTGTTGTGATTACATTAAATGCAAATACATAGATGAAAATGGTGAATAAAAAAAGAAATAGGCTCAAGTCCAGCCCTGTCATTAGTCCCATTCGCTTCACCCAAATCACAATCAAATTGTTAAACGTATAAACAGAACTGGGACAATCTACTTACAAGTAACTATATTCTATCATACTGTTTAATTATTCGACAATAAACTTGTTATCTTTATTGACATGGGCAAAAATATTATTTGGTTGCCTGCTTTAACCGCTCCCCGAGTGCCTGCTCCAAGTAAGGTTTCACCTGCAGCATGTCGCGGAAGACGACATACTCCTGCCATTTGCGCGCTGAATCAGCCCCTCCTCCTGCTGTGCGGACTGCTCGGATCAACATGTTCTTGGGCGTATGCTCCGGATCGATAAACTCCAGAAGCTGCGTGCGATAGCCCAGCACTTCCAAGAGCTGCGTTCGGATGGCATCCGTAGCAAGGGCAGAGAACCGCTCCTTAAGAAGCCCGTGCGAGAGAAGAGGCGCCATCGCTTCGTTCTGAATTTGCCGAAACAGCTCGTGCTGGCAGCAAGGTACGGACAGAATGACTGAAGCTCCCCATTCGATCGCTTTAACCAGAGCTGCATCCGTTGCCGTATCGCAAGCATGCAAGGTAACGACCATGTCCACTTTGGATTGATCCTTATACTGCGCAATATCTCCGACTTGGAATTTCAATTTATCGTAACCGAGCTTCTGTGCAAGCTCGGAACAGAATGCAATAACATCGGCCTTTAGATCCAATCCGACAACCGAGATGCTTCGCTGCTGCTTCACGGCAAGCAAATGATAGAGGGCAAACGTCAAATAGGACTTGCCGCAGCCGAAGTCCACAATTGTAATTTCGCGATCAGCCGGCAGATGCGGAAGCACATCTGTAACCATCTCCAAGAATCGGTTGATCTGACGAAACTTATCCTGTTTCTTCGCAATCACTTGGCCGTCTTTGGTCATAATGCCAAGCTCCACCATGAACGGCGCTGCCTCGCCTTCTTGTACGACACGCTGCTTCTGCCTATTATGGGCCAGAGATTCGGACTCTGCTTTAGCCGTAGCAGGCTTCGTCAAGATCGCTGCTTTGCCCTTCTTCGAGAACAGCACCTGTACATCCGCATCGTTTGTTTTGAACAATGCCTGCCGGTAATGCTGCTCCAGCCAAGCTGCGATCCGATCTGCGGCATCCGCTTGCGGCACATTCTCATGTGTGACTTTATTGTCGATATAATATTGAAATTGATAATGCAGCGTTCCCTTAAGCTCAATCGGACGAATGACTGTTTTCGCAGGCACTTGGCCGTCCTTGCGGCGCAGCTGGCTAAAGATCGCCTGCCGCAGCCGTCCACTGCCTACCCACTGCTCGATATCCGATTGCCATTGTTCCTTGCTTTCCATCTGTTCCTATTCAGCTCCTAAGCTTGCGTCAATTGTTGCTTCACACGTTCCAAACCTTCTTTAACCTCATCGCGCGGTAAGCCGCCTTGCAGGAGCGACTCATCCGGCAGCAGCAGGAGTCTGCGATAGAACTCAACCGCTTCCTCCGCCTCTATTGCACCATCCTCTGAAAGCTCATGCAGGACGTTCTCAGCCTCATCATATCGCCCGCCGCTTTCGTGCCACTCCCACATTAGCAGCTTCGTCTCTCTTGGTAGCTCATAGATGCCGAGCTTCGTTTCAAGCTCTGCCGCTTCTTCCGAAGGCGTTCGCAGAAGCGCCGGCGCATCCAGAATAGCGAGCCTCATGAAGAGATGAAAGGCTTTCAGCTGCAGGGGATACCCCTGCTCCTGCTTGCCAAGCTCGGTAAGAATCTCGCCTTCTTCCTTAATCAGCAGCGCCACCGCATGCAAATTGGCGGTTTCTACGATTCCGTTCGTCGTCATCATCCGAACAAGATCTGCATCGGACAATTGACGGATCAGCTTCCCGTTCATCCGAAACTGACGATCGAGCAGCTCGTCAATAACAAGCAGCGCTTCCTCCTGCTTACGCTGCTGTCTCAGACCCATAACCTGGCCGGCAACTTCACTCATCTGCTCAATCATCCGCATAAAATAATCCCTTTGAAACAAAGGCCGCATCCCCTCTCGACAGCTTGCTTGCAGCTTATAGCGACTTCAAAAACGCGACCATCTCACCTACCAGCTGCTCCGACGCCTCAATCATACTCATATGACCGGAACCCTCAAGGAGCACTTGTGAAACATGCGGACCATCTACCGTAAATGTATTCGCCGGAGCGATGACGCCATCCTCAGATCCTGCAACGAGCAGACGCGGTATATTAAGCTGTTCCAGCACACCGGTCCGATCAGGACGAGCCTTCATGCCAAGCGCCGTCGCCGCAGCTCCGGCCGCCGAAGTCCCTCGTCCAATCTCGATCATATCCGATATAGCTGCCGCCATCGTTTCTTTATGCGCAGGCGCAAACAGCTTCGGAACCAGTCCTTCTACAAACGGATCAATGCCATCGGCAAGCAGCGCTTTCGCCGCTTTTTCCCGGTTTCCTTTGGCTTCCTCGCTATCAGGCTTCGCAGTAGAGTGCACAAGCGCAAACGACTTCAGCATCTCCGGATGCTGCTCTGCGAAAGCTAATGACACATAACCGCCAAGCGAATGTCCGAATAAGCAGATGCGCTCGATACCAAGTTCACGCAGCAGCAGGAGGAGATCCTCTGCGAACTGTTCCATCTCGTAGGGAGACTGATCCGGAGCCGTACTTCCGCCATGACCGCGAAGGTCCGGCGCCAGTACTCGCCCATGCGCCGAGAGTATGGATACCACTTCCACCCAATAGGCCGAGCTTCCGCAAAATCCATGCAAGAGCACGATTGCAGTATCGGCCGAGGACTCGCCGGTTTGTGGTGCCGAATCAAAATAAGCAATCGTTTGACCGTTCGGCAATTGAAAGGCGTTATTCGCCAGAGAAAGCTGCTTCTTTGTCATGCGCCTTCTTCCCTTCTCATTCAACTCTTCTCTTCGTCCATACTTCATTTATTGTATCCGCGAGAGTGCGAGCCATTCCCATCACTTCGAATAAAGAAGCGTGCTGCAGCACCCAATAGGGCTTCACGCTGTGCGGCGCTACGATTCCGGCAATGCTATAATCGCCGATAGGCGTCAGTCGTTTACCAACCGCTTGCGCCGGAAACAGCGGGCCTCTCCCAATCATATAGCAAGGCTCCTCATTCTTCTTACCCAGACAAGCATCTATAGCAACCACCGTCATGAATGGCGGGATGTCGGCAACGAGCCTTTCATAGTGATCGGCATCGCAAGGATGCTCTAAGGTTCCGATCACATTCGGCCAGCCGGCCTCCTGCAGCATCGTGCCTACCCAAGGACCGAACGAATCGCCTGTTGAGCAATCTGTACCGATACATACGAAGAGCATCTTCGATCGGTCAGGCTGGCGCACTGCCGCTTCGCGCAGCAATGCTTCCGCGCCCTCGATGCCTGCTCGCTCCCGGGCAACCGGGTCTTCATTTCGGTGTCTGCGCGCTTTCGCCCGACTCCCCATGATGAACGACTCCTTCGATCTTAGCTGACTTCATTGTAACGAAATGCCGCTCCCTCTTCAAATCTACCTCCCGATAAGAGGCATCAGTCGGAGATTAAGCGTTAGGTTCTATTACGATTGGCGTACCATCGGTTTGAATGGCGTCTATGCGGTATTTCAATTTGTTCGCCAGAGCTTGCCAGCGATCCTGATGGCCGCTGTCCGTAAATACGGGTACAAATCCGAGATTCAGGTAGGTTTTGACGGCAGGGATGCGGAAATCATCGGTGTTCAGCACCGCTCTTGTGCAGCCTTCCTGCACCATATGCAGCAGTGCTGCCAGGCTGACAGATAGCCCTAGTCTCTTGCCTTCATGCGATTGGAGGAGACCTACCATATGCAAGTAGCCTGTCGTTTCGTTGTATTGAGGGCGAAACCACGCCGATGCCGTAGCAATCGGTACATTCCGTTCATCCGTGATGAACCATACCCGCTCCGGTTTATAGGGCCCATCGGAGGCCATTTCCTTATCGAAAGGGTGCTCCCCTCCGAACGAGTCATTAATGATATGTTCCCACGCTTTCTCGTCCCCCGGCTGCAAGCTGCGTACACCATATCCGGCGGGAAGTGAAAGCGCGGGCAATGTGGAAATATGCTCTCGAACCATAAAAAGTTGGGATGAATGCTGCTGTTCGCTCATTGTATAGTTGCTCCTCTTTTATAGTTTAATGATCTGATCCTTGAAGGATGAGCTTGTCTTGAAATTCGGCATGTCGATCGTCCGTCCGCCGTTCATGATCGATAACTCCGATAAGAGCGCAACTGCCGTCCATTCGCAGGCATCATAGACATCGATAGCAGGCTTGCGGTTGCCTTTCACCGCTTCAACAAAGTCCTCCACGATAAAATAATCGCCGCCCCAGTGGCCTGCTGCCCTCTGCTCTTCCGTCACGTTCTTATAGCGCTCGGGCAAAAAATCGTTATAATCGCTGAGCGGTCGCCAAGCGGCATGATCCTCGGGATCGCCCATGCTCTCCAGCCAAATTTTGTGCGTATCGCCTAGGCCGCGAGGTGCCTCGAAGCTGCCTTTCGTCCCTTGGAGGGTGTAGTAGCCCATATTGTGCGGACGCTTCGAAATGCAGTCAATGCGCAGCTTAATCAGCTTCCCGCTTTCCAACTGGCACATCGTGACGGACGTATCCTCTTGGCGGAAACGTTTATCCGTATGCCAGCCGGTTCCGAAGCAGGACACGGAACGAATACGGTCGCCCTGAAACCACTGCATCACCGGACCAAGACTATGAGTTGGATAGAAGGCGCCGCGTTTGCCTAATTGCCAATAGCTGCGCCAGGTCGGCTTCGAGCCCCCAGCCGTTCCTTCACGGTTGAACCGTGTAGCCAGACTGCGTACGTCGTGCAGATACTCACCCTCGCCGAAATACACATCACCGAACAACCCTTGCTTGACCATATTCAAAATTTGTTGATTTTGCGGAATGTAGCAGTAGTTCTCCGCCATCATGTATACCTTATTCGACGACTCAACGGTTTCTTTCAGCCACCACAATTCGTCCATCGTAACGCCTGCCGTCACTTCACTTAATACATGCTTGCCTGCTTGAATGGCAGCAATCGTTTGCGGGACATGCAGCTGCATAGGCGTAGAAACAACAACGGCATCGATATCCGATTCCAGCATATCTTCGAATACGCGATAGGTCCGAGGAATACCGTTCTTCGCCGCTGCTTCCTTCACATAATCGCCATCCAGATCACACAGTGCAACAACCTCCGTATCCTCGATGCACCGAAAGCCTTGCAGGGTACTAAGCCCTCTTGCGCCAACAATACCAACTTTAATCGCCATCTCTTCGGCCGCCTCCACATGTTGGATTCTTATAAGAAAACGATTGCCTCAGTTCCCCGAAGCAATCGCTCTATTCGCTTTATTTAGATCAAACCTGCTTCTTTCAAATTCAAATAGCTTACCGTGATCGTTTCAAGCGGAGTAAGATTGCGCAGATTATCCTGCTCTACAACCATCCAATCTACGCCGATCTCTTTCGCTGCACGAATGGAATCGCCGATGTTGACAACGCCTGTCCCGACCGCGGTCCAGTGGCCTTTCTCATTTGTACTGAATACATCCTTGATATGAATGGAGGGGATACGTCCGGCCATCCGGCGCAGCACTTGTACCGGATCCGCTTTGCCCATTGTGATCCAGGCGATGTCCATTTCGAAAAATACCGCTTTGGGATCGGTGTATTCCACGAGAATATCCATGGCGGACACGCCGTTAAAAGAGGTCAGGAATTCATGCTCATGATTGTGGTAGCAAAGCTTAATCCCTTCTTCAGCCAGCCTAGCGCCTGCCGCATTGTACAGCTCAGCATCCTGCAGCAGCTCTTCTTTGGAGCTGCACGGCCCCCACCAAACCGTTACATGGGAGGAATGTACCGCTTTCGCATTCGCAATAATCGTATCCAGTTCGCCGCGCAGCGTCTCACGGCTGGCACTTAGCGTGATGGCATGCAGGCCGAGATCCTGAAACCGGCGTACATTCTCAGCTGTATCGCCCGGGAGCAGCAGCTCCGCGCCTTCGATCCCTTTGTATCCGACTTCCGCGATCCGGCGGAGTGTTCCCCACAGATCGGTTTTCATTTCTTCATGCATAATACCGATTAAGCCCAGTTAGGTGCAGTCATCGTTAAGTTAAGCCTCCGTATGATTGGGATTTAGGGTTAAAATTCAGCTGGATATGAACGAACCAGCGGCTGCCATTCGATGGCTCTTACCCTTACATTTCGGATTTGGATGAAGCTTGCATAGGCCTCGAAACCAACCTTCGTATGGAGCTGCGAATCGATTGGATCGTAATCGGTCAGCTCAAGCAGCAGCTTCCCGTCCACACAGACAAAGCAGTGGCCATCAATGCTGCCGGCTTGAATGTGATAAATACGGCCGGGCTCAAAATCAAACAACGGCGTAGCGGCATTCAGCACATAGTCAGGAGACTTCTCGAGTCCGATTTTGCCTTCCCACCAGCCTTGGAGTCCGGCGACGTAAGCAGCGCCACGCATGTTTTTCTCCTCGTCCCAGCTGGTATTCCACATCAGGTTAATATCATGGGTGCTCGGCAGAACGGTGCGGCCTTCAAATTCCACCAGCACATTGCCGGGAAAATCCTGCTTGCTCAGCAGCACTCCAGGCGCATTCAGCGGATTTCTGCCCTGCAGCCAGCCGTTCTCGACCCACCACTCTCCGCTGCAAATCCGCCAGTTGTCCAGCTCCTGTTCATGCTCAAAGCTCGTTTCATATAATAGGGGACATTGCTCCGAATCGAGTTGTTTATGCAGCAAACGTATCTTCATCCATATCCTCCACTCTTTAACAACGTCTTATTGGGCGTAGCATGTACGATGTGAGGCATGTTACAATACGAGCACAGACAAGTATGGAGAGGAGCTATCAAACAATGAACAATTTATCGGAAGCAACCCAAGACAACGTCGCGTTTATGATTGATACGATAAAGAACAAGCTGCGCATGGCCTCGGGCGCTGCGATGCAAGCGAACAATTTTAGCTTAGAACGATACGAGGACCTGAAGGACATCTACGATATTGTGGCTAGCAAAGATAAATTCAGCATCAGCGAAGTGGAAGCCATCGTCTCCGAGCTTGGCCAGCTTCGCGAGAAATAAGAATAATTGGATAATAGAAAAACCGAGTCGGGACGCGCTCGGTTTTTTTGTTGTTCCGTTATGTACGAGACTAGATGTCTGCGCTTTCATCTTCGCCAGCTTGAATTGCCTTGGATGCAGAGATGGACAGCTTGATGGATACAGCCTTATGCTCGCCTTTCAGAAAATGAGCCAGACGTTCCAGCTTATCAGCAAGCTCCGGACCGCTCAGGGTTACATTCAATTCATAGCCGAATTGATCAGCCGGGACGGAACGTTCGGTATACGTATAAACACCTGCCGTATAGGCTTCCGGGCCAGATCTGGAGGTTAAAATTTGCTCCGGCGAGAATTTGTCTGATTTGTTCACGACGCGCTCGTAAATCCGCAGCTTCTTCAGCAGCATATAGTACTGAGCCGAGTGCTTGAACCCCCAGGCTTCACGAATATCCTTGAGCGTATAGTCCATTTTCCACTGCTTCAGCTTCTCGACTTGATCATCTGTCGACAACGCCAGAAATTCATCAATAGGAATAATTGGAAGCGGCATTAAACATCCCCCCGACTTTGAAATACGATTTCTATATGTTTTTCGCCATAACAACCGATATCCCTCTTCAAATTCTATAATTATTACAAATTATATGAATTATTTGTTTGAAAATAATTATTTTCTTTCTCTCGAGAATAGAAAAACCCATCTCCTCCTGTCACAAGGAATGGGCTTTTGTCGTTTAGACCCGGTTTAAACCAAGTGAGAGAAGGAATCGCGCAAAAGCTTCTGCGCCTTGCGGTGTACGCTTATAGACGCCTGCGTCCATCAGCACTTCAAGGAACTTGCTTCCGACTTCGTCACGAAGAAGCGCCTCAGCTTGCTCGGTTGTATGCGACGATCCGTGCTTCTCCACAATGGATGAAATCCAGTCGGCGTGTTTGTCGAGCGGTCCGCCCGCGAGGGAGGCTCTGTCAAACGCTTGCTCGCCGGTTAGAATGACTGAAATCAGTTCCAGCTCGGCTTTGAGACGTCCCGGAAGAACCGCGAGTCCCATGACCTCGATGAGCCCGATATTCTCTTTCTTAATATGGTGCAGATGCTGATGCGGGTGGAAAATCCCATCCGGATGCTCCTCGCTTGTGCGGTTGTTGCGCAGCACCAGATCGAGCTCGTATTCGCCATTGTCGCGCAGTCTTGCGATCGGCGTAATCGTATTATGCGGTGTCTGCTCGCCATTCTTCTCGGAGAACGCAAGGATATCCGCTTCCGCGTCGCTGTAAGCGCGCCATGCATCGAGGATGTTGCTTGCAGCGCGAAGTACTGCTTCTTTATCCGTTCCGTTCAAACGAACGACTGACATCGGCCAAGCTACAATGCTGTACGTCACGCCGTCCCCATGCGGATGAGCAAACACGTGCTCGACAGCGGCCGTCTCCATGGGGAAGACATGGCGCCCGGCTTGGAAATGGTCATGGTTAAGGATGGAGCCGCCTACAATCGGCAGATCCGCATTGGAGCCGATGAAGTAATGCGGAACGACTTCTACGAAATCAAGCAACCTTGCTAACGTAAGCGCCGAGATACGCATGGGAACATGCTTGCTGTGGAATACGATACTGTGCTCGTTGTAATACACATACGGCGAGTATTGGAAGTACCACGTCTCACCCTGCAGTTCAAGCGGCACGATTCGCAGATTTTGACGAGCCGGATGGTCCGCTCGGCCGGCATAGCCTACATTGTCGGCGCATAGCAGACATTTGGGATAATTACTGTTCGTTGGTGCAAGCGACTTCAGCAATGCAATCTCCCGAGGGTCTTTCTCAGGCTTGGAAAGGTTGACGGTAATCTCCAAGTTGCCATAGGCGGTCGGTTGCTCCCAATACTGATTCTTCGCAATTCGGTCCATCCGAATGTAGTTGGAATCGATGCTCAGTCGGTAGAATTCATCGGTTGCTTTACTCACGCCTTCGTTCTCCGACGTGCGGCGAAACCTCGCAGCAGCCTCGGAAGGCCGCGGCATCAGCAGTCCCATAATACGCGCATCCAGCAGATCTCGGAAGGTCGTTGTATTATCTGCAATCAACCCGATCGAAGCCCCGTAATCCAGCAGCGGATCAAGCAGAGGTACGGCGCTTTCAAGCCGCTCCTCCGGCACAATACCTTCGTAGGCTTCGGTTAACCCGAATAATTCAAGCAGCGCATTCCGGGATGCGTAGACATCCAGCGGAGGCTCAATCATTCCGCGCTGCACCGCAAATTGCACGAGCCGTTCTATATGAAGGAGCACGGTGTCCGTGCTCGTTTGTGGCATCTGGTGGTTAGTCATTGCACTTACTCCTCTCGCGGCACGGGTACATGTTAGTCTTTGTTGTAGCCGCTTGGATTTGCTTGATGCCAAGCCCATGCGCTCCCAATAATGTCTTCCAGCTTGTTGCGGGATGGATTCCAGCCAAGCTCTTGGCGTGCCCGATCCGAAGAAGCTACAAGCACAGCCGGGTCGCCGGCACGGCGTGTTTCCATAACAGCCGGAATTTCGCGGCCTGTTACTTGGCGAGCAATATCGATGACCTGCTTCACGGAGAAGCCTGTTCCATTGCCCAGGTTGTAGATGGCGCTATCGCCGCCTTGACGCAGTCGCTCTACGGCAAGTACATGCGCGTCTGCCAAATCGCTCACGTGAATGTAGTCGCGTACGCAGGTTCCGTCTTCGGTCGCATAGTCATCGCCGAATATCGAGATATGGCTGCGCTGACCGAGCGCGGTTTGGAGCACGAGCGGCACCAAATGCGTCTCCGGATGATGATCTTCGCCGATTCGGCCGCTTGCATGCGCGCCTGCTGCGTTGAAATAACGCAGCGACACATATTTCATGTCGTAAGCGGTGTCGTACCACTTCATCATTTTCTCCATCGAAAGCTTCGTTTCGCCGTACGTATTGGTCGGCAACGTACGATCTTCCTCGTGAATCGGAATGTTTTCCGGTTCGCCGTAGGTAGCTGCGGTTGACGAGAACACGATTCGTTTGACGCCGTATTGGTTCATTTTCTCCAGCAAGCAAAGTGTGCCGTAGACATTGTTATGATAATATTTGCCGGGATCCTTCATGCTCTCGCCGACGAGCGAGTTTGCCGCAAAATGGATGACGGCATCGATCGCGTTCTCTCCGAATACCGTGTCTAGGAAATCGCCGTCTCTTAAATCGCCTACGTACAACTTGCCGCCAAGCACCGCTTCCTTATGTCCCTGCTGTAAATTATCGATAATTACAATTTCCTCGCCGCGTTCATGCAAAGCCGCCACTGCGTGCGACCCGATGTAGCCAGCGCCTCCCGTTACTAGAACTGCCATATGGTTTCTCCTCCTCTATATCTGGGTACTGATTGATTCATAATAGTTATTGTTGTTCGACTCCGTTGCCGATCGTGCATACGTAGAAGTCTGGTACAAGTCCGGTTGTTTCGGTATAGATGCGTCCAACCTCTGCTTTGAATGCCTCTACGCTGTCCTTATGAACAAGAGATACCGTGCAGCCGCCAAAGCCTGCGCCTGTCATGCGGGAGCCAAGTACGCCGTCAACGGTGCGAGCCGCAGCTACCATGGCATCCAGTTCGTCTCCTGTTACTTCGTACAGGTCGCGAAGCGAATCGTGAGAGGCATTCATCAATTGGCCGAATGCTTGCAGATCATTTTCTTTGAGCACTTTCATGGATTGAAGCACGCGGTCGATTTCTTCAACTACATGCTTCGCACGCTTCAATACGATTTCATCTTGAATGAGGTGCTGGTTGGCTTCGAATTGCGCCAAGGAAAGCTGACCGAGCAGCGTTAGCTCAGGGAATGCTGCTTTGAGATCCTGAACCGCTTGATCGCACTGGCTGCGGCGCTCGTTGTACTTGGAGTCCACTAGACCGCGGCGTTTGTTTGTATTGCCGATGACGATTTGGTAATCGCCGGAATTAAACGGGATCAGCTCGTATTCAAGCGTGTCGCACATGAGCAGAATCGCATGATCCTTCTTGCCGTTTGCAACGGCGAATTGATCCATGATGCCGCATTGCACGCCATTGAATTCATTCTCGGACTTCTGTGCGAGACGTGCAATTTGGACCGTGTCTGTCGCATGACCTGCCATGGTTAGAAGTGCATAAGCCGTTACGACTTCGATGGATGCCGAGGACGACAAGCCCGCTCCGTTTGGAATTTCGCCGTGGAACAAGAGATCAAAGCCTTGGCTGAACGTGATGCCGCGCTGCTCGAGCTCGTTCACGATGCCTTTCGGATAATTCATCCAGTCATCTGCTTCGTCATGCACGATCGGTGAAATCGGAATATGTTTATGAAGATCGAAGTTTGTGGAAGCGAGTCCCAGCTGTTGATCCTCGCGTTTGCGAATCAGCAGTGTAGTACCGAAGGTCAGTGCAGCCGGGAAAACATAGCCGCCGTTGTAGTCCGTATGTTCGCCGATCAAATTGACGCGGCCCGGTGCGTGGAATACTGCTATTTGTTCTGCCGACTCCCTGCCGTATGTGTTCAGAAACCGCTCAGTCAATTCATGGATGTTCGCCATTGTGCTACACCGCTTTCTTGGATTTTAGTTGTTGTTTTATAGGTTTAGTATAGCGGAATAGAGAAAGGAACAAAATGGCTTGATGTGAACTTCACATGGAATTTTGTGACCTGTTAACGGTATTAACGAACCTGTTGTGTTACAATACCTGTAAGCTAATCACTTGGAAAATGGAGGTGTTTCAGCACGATGTCGCTGCAGCCTACCTATACCGTGCTCTCAAATCCGGTTCCGAACGAACATGGTGATTTATATGTATTGTTCTCAGGGGAAAGTCAGACAAAGCCCGATCATTTGATCGGGCCTAAAGTCTATGATTTCTATTTGATGCATCATATTCTGTCCGGCTCCGGCACCTTCACCTATGCCGGCGGACAGTATGAATTGCGGGCCGGGCAGACCTTCCTCATACCGCCCGGTCAGCTGATCAGTTACGCCTCCAGCAAAGCGGATCCTTGGCGATACCGCTGGATCGCTTTTGAAGGCCGGCACGCGGAGCCGCTTGTGGCCGGCGCCGGTCTCGATTCGGCGATGCCGATCGTGGATACGGGAGGCAATCCACGCGTTGCCGTGTTGTTTCGCAGCATCCAGCGAACCTTCCGCCTTGGCGGTGGCTCGGCCCATCTGCGCGCAGTCGGTTATTTGTACTTGCTGTTCGCGGAATTCGGCGCGGCTGGGCCCGATACGGATTCCGGAGCGGCGCAGCGCGGGCAAGACAGCGAGGCGCTTGCCGGCGACGTCATCCGGTATCTGTCGACGCAATACGCCGAGCCGATCTCGATCGAACACATGGCCGACGCGCTCGGCTACAACCGCGCTTATTTGTCGCGCATCTTCAAGCAGCAGACGGGCATTACACCCGTCACCTTTCTGCTGAAGCTGCGCATCGACAAAGCGCACTTGCTGCTGCGCGAGCGCCTCGAGCTCACGATCGAGCAGATCGCGGCGTCCGTCGGCTTCCAGGACGCGCTGTACTTCTCGAAGCAGTTCCGCCGCTTCTACGGCCAGTCGCCGACGGCTTATCGCGAAGCGATGCGCCGGCTTTAGGGCCTGCGGCGCGGGATGCGCCGCAGGAGTAACCCACACGTGACGCAATGCGCAGCTAGCTTTGCGTCGCTAGAGGCTGGCCCGAAACGCTAGACGCGTCTGCGGCCAAAAATAAACGAGATCACGAACAGCACCAGGAACACAACGAACAACACTTTCGCTATACCGGCTGCCGCTGACGCGAGAGTGAAAAATCCAAGTACACCAGCAATAATAGCAATGATAAAAAACATAAGTGCATATCCCAACATCTTTCCTCACCCTTTCGGTTTGATTGGTTTGTATGGTGTAGCACCTTGCCTTACTCAGCTTTAAACAGCCTGTTCGGACTTGAAACGCAAAATAGGGTTACCTCATCATCAACGTTCCCGGATGGAATGAGGTAACCCTCTGTTTTCACTTACTTTAGAAGTTACTCAATTAATAAAAGTATCCAATACCGCTCATTAGAGTAACTCAGGAGATTTCGCCGAATGTGAGGTATTGAGTACCGCTCTTTTGAGCTAATTTGCTCGATAACGTTGCATGTGCGTTACCTGTTACCTATTACACCCTCCTAAGTTACTCCATTCGCCGCTCTTCAACCAACTTTGCACTGGTTGGCTTCCAAGCAGATCTCTGGGCGAGCTTCTTATACGAAATCCGCTAATTCTGCTCCTGAGCTAATCGTCTACCAGTAACCTACGGTTTCACACCATGTATTGCTCCCAGAGCTACTCTTTCGCCGAATCCGATAGTTCTGCGCCTATGTGTGGCTCCTAGTGCTACTCTGCTGCCACTAACTTACGGTTTCCCACCTTTGTGTTGCTCCTAGAGCAACTCTTCCGCTGAAATCGGCAGTTTAGCGCATATGTGTATCCCTGAGAGCTACTCCTGGCGGAATCAAGATAGTGATTAAACGTTTAGCTTCAGTGTTAAGCAGGATTCGCGGTGGCCAACGAGTTGGCCGGCGTCGTTGCGGATCTCGGGTGAGATTTGGCTGCGGATCCGCGTGATGAGTGTCTCGCCGAGCTTCAGCTGCTCGAGGATGGCACAAACCGCTTCAGGCCACGGCGACTCTCCACCGTCGGCCAACTTAATGACGACGGCCAGCCGCTCCTTGCGCAGGCCGAAAACGAAGACGCCTTGCGCGCCGCTCTTGGCGACTACGTTACCGTCACCCAGCATCACGCTGGCCAACCGGTCCGGACCCTCCACTAGGGTCGGATGACTGATCATCGCAGCGGTGATACGCTTCGCAGCGGCTGCTATGGCAGCCACTGAAGCCGCTCCCGCGCCTCCGCTTTCAACGCCAATCCCTGGCGTCCCAGCCACTTCGGCTGCAGCTTCCAACTCACTCGCCAGCACGTCAGCGTTTTCTGCCGCAAGAGGCGCGGCCGCTTCGCTGCCCCAAGCGGCAAAACGCGCATAAACCAGCGCGAGCCGCCACATTGGCATCGCAAACACCGGCAGGCCGCAGCCGTCGATAGCGCTGCCGATCTCCTCCGGAGCGAGCTCCGCCATTGTCGCGACTGTGCGCAGCAGCTCCTGCTGGAGCGGATGCTCCGGCTGCGTATACGTCTCAAGCGGCCAACCGCGCAGCTTGCAGAGGGCAAGCATGCCGATATGCTTGCCCGCGCAAACATGGTACAGCTTCCGCGGTTTCCCGCCTTGACGAAGCAGCTCATCCCGCGCTTCCGCATTGGCTGGAAACATCGGACCAAATACCAGCTGCTCTTCTCGAACGCCGGTTTGCTTCAGCATTTGTTCCAGCACGGCAATATGTGCCGGCGTACCTTGATGGGATGCGCACATTAGCGCAATTGCCTCATCCGTCAATCCGTATGTGTCAACGACGCCGCCAAGCACGGATGGCAAGGCTTGAATGGGTTTGGCAGTAGAGCGCATATAGGTCCATATCGACGCGTCTCCAACCTGCGCAATGAGTTCACCATCCCCTGTCACGACTGCTGCGTGACCGCTGTGAACATTTTCGACCCATTCGCCTCGTGTCGTCTGAACGAGCGGAACTCCCAGCACGCTCGCTGCTGTTGTTGCTGACTGTATCATCGTGCTCACCCCTGGCATTTTTCCAATCCTACTCCCCATTTATGTTTTCCCACACCTAACTATATCCTGTTGTTCCACTCTAGATGCTTTCGGTCCTTGCCGCACCGCAGCCCCTTGCTCCTCTTCAGCCTTCCGGCCTTTTGCTCTTCAGTCCGCCGTACCCTTCCCCTACATTCCCTCAATCCCTACCAGCCTATTCGAAAGCCCAATCTTCGGTTTCACGTTTCAAATATTTCTGCCTGTGGGTATATAGAAGTCAAGTATACACTTATAGGAATATAAGGTTAAAGCGAGCGCACGCCGTGCACTGCTTAATCCAGTATACCAAAGGAGCCATCGATCATGGAAAATCCAATCTGCGGGCAAGCCGGAAGCAAGTCTAAACCAGTCGCCAACGCTCAGAACGGTACAATGGTTCAAGACTACCAAGACATGAAACGACTCGGTCATGACATGAAAAATATGAAGACGAACAGTCAGCTGCAGGAAGAGGGACTCATTCCCGATCCGATTCAAGAATAGCATGTTTGCTTATCCAAAATAAGGGGAGGGATCGTGAACGATCCCTCTTTTTTCTCGTCCAAAAATGGGCATAGTAGCTACTGGAGGTATGATACTGATGAAAGTACTACATAAAGGCCATCTCTATTGGCCGGAGACGCTGCAAAACCAAGCCGCCTATCCTACTCTGAACGGGGATACGGAAGCAGAAGTTGCAATTATTGGAGGCGGGATGTCGGGTTCGATATGCGCGTACACGCTCGCGAAGAAAGGCATGAAGACCGTTTTGCTCGAGCGAGGCGATGTTGCAGGCGGCAGTACGACGGCTAACACGGGACTGCTGCAATTTTGCAACGACATTATGCTGTGCGATTTGATTGACCAAATTGGCGAGCGGGATGCGGTTCTCTTCTATAAAGGCTGTGCCGAAGCAATCGTTCAGCTGGGGGAAATCGCGGCTGAGCTGGAAGTAGATGTTGGTTTCGGTCCAAAAAGCAGTTTATACGTAGCAAGCACCGAGCAGGATCTACCCAAGCTGAAGCGCGAATACGAGACGCTGAAGCGTCATCGCTTCGACGTGGGCTACTGGGAGCCGGATCAAATTGCTTCGGCATTCCCGTTTCGAAAGCCCGGCGCAATCGTAACCCGCGGGGACGCGCAGCTGAATCCGTTTCGATTCGTGCATACCGTAATCGAATCAGCGGTGAACCGCTACCAGCTTGCCGTTCATGAGCATACCGATGTGATCAGCCATGAAACGGAAGCGGACGGCACTCATGTGCTTCGCACATCGTCGCAAGCTGCTATTCGGGCCAAGCATGTCATCTATGCGATCGGCTATGAACCGGAGGAGCTGCATGGAAAGCTCATCAAGTCGAATCTGGATCGGACCTACGTCATCGTAACCGAGCCGCAAGCGCATCTTCAGCCGCAGTTCAGGGACTATTTTATCTGGGAAACCGCCCGCCCTTATTTCTATATGCGCATCACCGACGATGGCCGGGTTATTGCAGGTGGCTACGATGAGGAATCTCCTGTTCCGCTGGAAGAGAAAAAGGCGAGAAGCAAACATGCTGAGTTGCTGCTCACTCGCGTACAAGCCTTCTACCCCTCCTTCGATGCACCGATCGCACATGAATGGAATGCTACCTTTGGCCTCTCGTGCGACAACTTGCCTTTCATCGGGGAAGATCCGAATTGGAGCCGTGTTTATTATTGTCTTGGCTATGGCGGGAACGGTACGGTCTACAGCATGATGGGAGCCAATCTCCTATATGCACAGATTACGCAGTCCGAGCACCCGCTTGCCTCCATCGTGGCACTGAACCGGCCATCCCTGCATAACCAAAACGTATAAACAGCGCTATAACAGCGGCGAGAGCATGCGCGCGACAACCTCTCCGGCCTTCTGCCGAAGCGGGCGTTTCATAAATTCCTCGCGACTTACCTCGCCGCTATCCTCCATATCCTTCATGAAATCCACCTCAAGCCGATCGATTGCCTTCTCATCGAACAACAGCGCATTGATCTCGAAATTGCTGAAAAAGCTTCTCATGTCCATATTTGCCGTCCCAACCGACGCCATCAAATGATCGACAATGAGCACTTTGGCGTGCATAAACCCTTTGCGATACCGATAAATCCTTACACCTGCAGCAAGCAGTTCCTCCGCATACGATAAAGTCGCGTTCAGCACCAGCTTCGTATCCGGTACATAAGGAATGATAATCCGCACATCGACGCCGCTCAGCGCGGCCGTACGAAGTCCCATTAACAGGCTTGGATCCGGAATGAAATAAGGGGTTTCGATATAAATGCGCGATTTGGCAACCGATACCGCCGCAAACACGCATTCCAGAATGGCTTCGTCTCTGCTGTTCGGGCCGCTAGCTACGATCTGTACCTGCTCACTGCCCGTGCAAGGATGCTCAGGCATATAGATCGGATCTGCCAGCCGTTCCTTCGAGGTATACCACCAATCCTCCATAAACACTTCCTGCAGAAAATAAACCGCATCGCCTTTAAGCTGCAAATGCGTATCCCGCCAGAAACCGAGCTTCGGATTGCCGCCAAGGTACTCATCACCGATGTTAATGCCGCCGAGATAGCCGACCAGCCCGTCTACGACAACGATTTTGCGATGGTTTCGAAAGTTCATCCGTTTATCGAAGAACGCAATTCGAGGTGGCAAGAAGCATCGCATTTCAACACCAGCCTGTTCAAGTTCCTTGATGTAATTTCTGCTTAAACTCATGCTGCCAATCCCGTCATAAATGACCCTCACCTCAATGCCCGCCTTCGCTTGGCGGATGAGCGCCTCTTTGAGCCGTTGACCGATATGATCATCTCGGATGGTATAAAATTCGATGTGGATATGATGCCCGGCTTCCTCTATTGCTTGAAAAATAGCACCATACGCGGCCTCTGCATCCGTCAGCACAGTAGATTCATTGCGGCTCGTAATCGGCGACAAGGTCAGCCGCTGCAGCATGTGATAGAGTCTCTCCTGTTCGGCAAATTCTTCGCCATGCATCTCACTCGGACGATGCACCTGCTCGCACTGTGACAACGCCTTGCGCCTCATATCCTCGGTGGAGCTGCTGATTATACGAAATTCTTGCTGGCGCTTGAATGCTTGCGCGAGAAAGTAATACATCACAAATCCGATTACCGGCAGCACAAACAAGATAAGCAGCCAAGCGACGGTTTTGGCAGGACGGCGGTATTCGAGCGCAAGAATTGTAGCGATTTGAAAGATAAATATGAGCAGTGCGGCGATTATCCACCCCAAGTCCAACCCTCCTTTTGCATGCGATAAAAGCCTTTTCTTCTTAGACTAGCTTTCACCCCCCACCTAGCGGGTATACATCGGTTATTGGCATGTTTTAAAGCTTCTAAGAATAAATAGCTATATGACCTACCGTAAGAGAGGGAGGATGATCGCAGCGATGTTCAAAGAGTCCAAACGGTCCGGTTCGGCCGAAACTCTGATCGGATTAGGCACACATGTAGAAGGGAAGTTAGTTAGTGAAAGCGGCATTCGGATCGAAGGCGAATACCGGGGCGATATTGATTGCAAAGGCGATGTCATTATCGGGGAATGCGGCGTGGCGAGGTCCGGCATTATCGCGCGCGATCTAACGATCGCAGGCAAGGTGTTCGGCGATATCGTAGCCAAAGGAAAGCTGACGATCACCGCTTCAGGTCAACTATTCGGCAATGTGCTTGCCCATACGATGCTGATTCAAGACGGAGGCATCTATAATGGCAACTGCCGTATGGAGCGTGCTGTCGAGCAGCGGACACGGCATCAGCAGGACGGTGCCGAACCTGCTATCCAGCAGCAACAACCGCAGCAGGTGAAGGAAACACAAGCGAAGGATAAAGCCCGGCAGGCCGGTTAGCGCAGGCTGTTACTTCCACCGCGCTGTAATGCCGATTTCCCCGCCGTAAAGCAACAATAAAAGAGCCGCTGCACAGTCCCGTTATGGCGACCGTGCAGCGGCTCTCTTCAATTATGTGGCAACATCGCGTTTGTTGAAGATTAGCCATGTGATGCTCACGAAAACAATATAGTAGCCGGCTAATACCGCTAGCGAGAAACCCATGGTCAATTCATGTATATTGTGCGTGATGACCGAGCTTTGCAGGTATTGCTTCAAATCCAGGTGAAGGAACAGGAGATATTCAACCCAGGCATACTTGAGATTGAAGAGCAAACCGCTTGCTATCAGGCCGAAGAAGTAGATGAACATCGACAAGCCGATCGCCAGACCGCCGCTGCGGAAGATCGTCGAGAGCATGAACGCAAACGTGACGATCATGATAAGCCCAATGTAATCGAGCAGGTACACTTGAATCATGTAGGACAGCGGATGGGAGCTGTTTAGCACGCCAAGTGCCTCATTCGCCGTTGCACTGCTGTTATAGCCGAACAAGATCAAGTTGAGCACATAGGATGACACCAGCATCACGACTGAAAGCGTCAGAGCGAACAACAGCAGCGCTATGTATTTGGAAAGCAAAATCTTCGAGCGGCTCCAAGGACGGATCAGCAGCAGCTTGATCGTGCCTGCCGAGAACTCGCCGGCTACGCACTCCGCCGAGACTACGACGGTGAAGATGGTAATGAGGTAATAGGTAAACTGTTCGATGCCGTTGATAATCGTCCACATCGTATCATGTTCGGAGAACAATTTCGACAACGTGCTGACAACGATTACGATCAGCAGAATAATGCCGAGCATGATCCAGGTGCCAATCCGGCGGTAGATCTTCATATTCTCATTGCGTACGAGCTGCAGGAAATCAAACAACCTGCTCACCTCCTGTCATCTCTAGGAACTGATCTTCCAGCGACTTGTTCAGGACACGAATGCCGTACACTTTAATACCCGCTTGGACAAGATCAGCATTGAGCCGCGCTATCGTTTCTCGATCAGCCCGCACGAGCGCCGCATCCGCCTCGCGAGAAGCACCATGCTCTGCCAGCAGCTGCACGGCGGCATCCGGCTGATCCACCTCGAAGAGCACTTGATTCGTCTCATCCGCAAGCGAAGTACCGGGACGAATACCGCGAACATCGATGAGCTTGCCTGCTTGGATGATCGCAACGCGATCGCACATCAGCTCCATCTCACTGAGCAAATGGCTCGAGACGAAGACCGTGATGCCCTCTTCCTTGGCCAGCTTCCTCAAGTAATCGCGCAGCTCGCGGATACCGGCTGGATCAAGCCCGTTCGTAGGCTCGTCCAATATAAGCAGCGATGGTTTATGCATAATAGCCTGTGCAACGCCAAGCCGTTGGCGCATGCCGAGCGAATAGGTTTTCACCTTGTCGTTGATGCGGCTCTTCAGCCCGACAAGCTCGACGACCTCGTCTATGCGCTGCTTCGTAATTCCCGGCACCATCCGCGAGTAATGCAGCAGATTTTGAAAGCCGGTCAAATATTTGTACATTTCAGGGTTCTCTACGATAGCTCCGACATGACGAATGGCATTTTCGTAATCCGTCCGGATGCTGTGTCCTTCAATAAGGACGTCACCTTTGGTCAGCTTCATCAAACCTACCATCATCCGAATCGTAGTCGTTTTCCCGGCCCCGTTAGGCCCAAGAAATCCGAATACCTCCGACCGCGGTAAATCCAATGTAAGATCCTCGATGATGGTGCGTCTTCCGATGACTTTCGTTACCTGCTGAAGACGAACGATCGGCTGCTGCTCGTCTTGCTCGGTCCGATAATCCACATCTATCCCCTCCTGCTTTAGGGAAGCTGAATGACGCTCATTCAAGCTTCACATCTCCATCAGTATACCGAAGTAAGGAAGGGATTGGAAGTTATGCGTGAAACTCGGCTGCTTATGAATAGATCGCCAGCAGTCGATCCGTATTATAGGAAGCCGTGAATTTCAACTCGTCAACCACCGTCATATTTCGCGCATCCGCACCCTGTGCATCTCGCTGCTGCGCGTTTTCTTGCGATTGGATAAAACAAGCCTTACACAAGCCCAGCGGATGCACTACACGGTAAAAACCGGTTAAAAACACCAACTCCGCCTCCAAGCTCATCAGTGTCCCTCCGCAGCATACACAGTGAAACTGTTCCTTATTCGTCATGTTATTCGCCCCTTATTGATCGGTTTCCGAAAACTATATGTAGCAATCTCGATATTTATGTTACATTTTGTATCGAAGATAGAATACGACAATTCTCGCTACATGTCAATATGGAAAAAAGCGAATAAAGAATGAATTTTGTCGTGTATGCGCTTTCATAGGAAACTAAAAGAAAAGAGCAATGAGGAACCTAATAAGCATTGCGGCTGACAGCTCCCCCATCACCCTTTGTTTAACCTCTGACATCCAAGCGCGCATAACTTGTCTCTCTCCGATAAGTCATACGCTTGTACAACTCATGAATCCGCTGCTGCTTTGGACTCATAGCCTGCAGCTTGGCAAGCAGCGCACAAATCAATCCTTTGCGAATCCCTTCATCCGAAAGCAAAGCGCAGCCGTAAATGTAGTGATTGTCTTCAAACCGCCTCCACACCGTATGTGCGAGCAGACTGAACTGCCACTCCCCAAGTGAAACTGTAAATTGGAGCATATAGCTGCGACTGACGGGCAATCGGAGATGGCTCAGAAATTCCAAACCCTCAGGGCTCATATCCTGCAGGAGAACCGGAGATGGCTTGCTGGTATCCCCTTCCTGTCCTTCTATATAACATATGGTCATTTCAGCCCGTACGCCGCCTAACAGCTTTATTCTGATATGCTGCCGCGGTTTCATCTCTGTCTCCATTTACGCTACGCCTCGTTTCGATATATGTTACAAAACGTATCTAAGTCATTAAAAAAAAGGGTCACAGCAGTAATTCCACCATCGCTGGCTCTCCGCATCCATTTGCTCCACGTTCGAGAGCATATAACGTCGACTCTCCGTGTCCGTAATGATCCAGCGGTCGGCATTGATTGCATGTAAGTTATCGTGCAGGTTATCCATTACAATGGTAAGCCTGCCGTAGTCAGTGTCCACATGCCAGTTCCACTCCGCATTATGCTTGCGAATCGATGTAATCCGCCGGATAGCTGGCACCATGCTCAGTCTACGCAGCTCTTCTCTAGCTGTATTTTGGCTGCGTTCATCCAATAGCTCGATTTCATGCAGAAGGATAATCTCTTCGTTTAGCTCGCTGCGAACGGAGATGAAGCGGTCTGGAAAAGAATGAGGAAGAACGCGTACCAACTTCACGCGCTCATACCGCTGCCCTTCTTTGTTCTCGGCCATTAACGTGCCATCCTCTGTGCGATAGAGTAGAATCGGACCTACTTTCTTCGGCTTCATGTATACGACATTACTCATGAATTAGCCCTCCTCCTCCATCGAAACGCTTGTTCATGTATCAAAAATGAGATCAGGAAATAGAGCAGGCGCACGCCTGCCCTTCTCCATCTGCCAGTTCGATTAAGTCATTCTCTCTTCTACCATATGATACAATATGTATCGTGTCAAGCGTTATTAACATAAGCTTGCTCTTGATGTTATTCCTATCCGCTTCCAAGTAAATAAGCCACCATAATGGCGGCTTATTGCGACAACAATGCATTAGTCTGTAGTTGTGATCGTCGCTACTTTATTTGCATTATCCCAGGTCACAGTAGCGCCGGCTGATTCACTGACAAATCTAAGATTCACATAAAACATACCTTCCGGTGTAATGAATGGGGCTGGAGTCAACTTAAATCCCTTGTTGTTCACACTTGCATTAAAACTGCCGGCAGCCATCTTAATGGTTAAATTCTCCTTTGATGCGATTACCGATTTTGACGCGTTATCCCATTTTACCATCATACCCAGCGCCTCGAAAATTTGACGGAAAGGGACCATCGTATTTCCATTAATAATAATTGGTTTTGCATCAAAACTAAGCGCTCTGTCGTTTACGATTATCGTGCTGAACCTACTGCCGACAGACCCGTCATACGCTCCGCTTTGCAGACTATAACCAAGTGACGTATCCGATTTCAAGCTTGCGAAATAGCCGAGGTTTTGATCTGCAGGATTTCTGCCGATACCAACTTTACCAATCGGTGTCCTGCCGCCGCTGTAATAATTGGTGTTAGCGAATCGGACGCTTGGCTTCCAGCCGGCCGGATCCAGAATGGACAACGCCAACGTATAGGTTCCGTTCGGCACGGACTTCGGAATCGTAAACATCCCGTTGACCGTATTCACAACAGGCGCTTGATTGTATGACCGCGTTGAACTGTTCCAATCGGTACCGGGCAGCCAATTTCGAATATCACCTTGGAACAGTCCCTTCCAGGCAACCGTTCCATCACTCTTCAGCAGACTCGCCTCAACCGGCCAGTTATAATAGAACGGAGAAGAACCTTTATTGGTCACTTGGAACAACACGTTCATCGTCCCGCCAGGCGTTACATTACCTGTAAACGTTGCCTCATTCAGCACGAAACGATAACCAAGCACCTTCTGCATAGCCGCTGCCCCTGCTGAAACATTGGGATTGTTCGCATTATAATCCGAAATCCATCCCAAGCTCGAGGTGTGTGTACTCATGATCCAATCAATAACATAATTCGTATTGTTGATGTTGCTAAGTGTTCCGTCCGGCCTGCCGCCCAGTTTGGACTGATCGCCCCAATTGTAGGCTACCTCACCGCTATTGATCTGCGTTCGCCAAGTATCACGCTTAATTTCCCCATTTCCGCCGGAAGCATCATCCGGCAGCGCGAAGGAATCCCATTGAATGCCGAAGTCGTAATCCTTAAACGTCCCCGGATAGCGCACGAGCACTTTCTTATTATGGAAAGCTGCTGTATACGCGTCGCCGAGCGCAATTTGGAAACTAAGCGGAATTTGATTTGTGCGGTCGGCGAACTTTCTGGGATGAATATGTTGCTCGCCCCAGTTGCCATATAAACCAAGCTCTACAAAAGCTACTCGCGGGTCGTTATCCCACGCCTGTCCGATCTTTGCAATAAACGCCACAAGTCTTGATTTCAAGTCTTCTGACAGCCATTGATTGACCGGATCGCCATGTTCGACTCCATTAGGCCAATACTCCCCGGCGCCCGGATAAACAATGACGACTCGTGGAACTACTTTAACATTTTTCTTCTCAATGCCTTCCCAAGCCTTGTTGCTCCAATCTATAATCTTCTGAACAGAGTCTGTCGCATCATACTCCAGATCCGTGTACTTGATATAATGTTTATAAATATCTGCATACTCCCGCTTCGGGAAAGATCTATCATTTATGTTGCGCGATGGTCTGAAGCCCATGATCGGATTATTGAAAGCTTCCGATGTTTCGGTCAATTTGACCGTAATAGGTCCGACTGCCCCATCTACTTGCTCGTAAAAACTCGTTCCTCTTCCGCTCCAGATCCAGATCAACGTGAGCAACGCTGCCGTACAGAGGAGCAGTCTTAAACTTCGTTTCTTCACCTTGTCCCTCCTAAAATAACAGACTCAGATTATTCAAATAGTACGAGTAGTACGAGGACAAGCAATTTATGGTAAGCAACTTAATTCTAATCGAGTATTACCGCTTGGCTATGTACCCATACATGCCGCCAAAAGAATCCGCATCCCCTCCAGTGTGTCGTGCAGTCTCTATGTTGTTACTGCTCCGCTTTAATAACTCGAACAACTCTATGTTCTTCATTTCTAAGAAAAACGGCATATACTTTGTCACCACTATGTAATGGTGTTTCTTGCTGTATATTCATTTCGTTGAATAAACATTGAGATTCTAAGCCATTTGTTGCCTCATAACAATGCTCATAGGGGCAATCAATAATTGTATATACAGAAACTTCAGTCGGAGTGTTGTTCATAATACCGATCAGCAAAGCTAAGATCTTAATAGAAGCTGGTATCATTTGTAGACATGCTCCTCTCTTTTATACCTTCGATATAAATACGTACTCGCTATATAAATGAACAAGCCAGCGCAACCTCCCGTTAAATCCACAAGGACATCCTGCGAATTCGAAGTTCGACCCGGAGATATACGCTGATTTATTTCATCAAGCGAAGCGATCATAAAGACAATAAGAAGAGGTAACGGCCATCTTCTGGAGACATTATCCTTCATTTTCGTTGCAATAGCTCCGGAGATTGCAAGAACGGCATACATGAACAAGTGAGCACCTTTGCGGATCAAGAATTCAACGAATTGATAAGGATTCCCATGAGAGGAATAACGAGTGTGGTGATAGCTGAAGGTTAAGTCCGGCAGCACCTCTCTGATTTGATCCTCCGTCACCATTCGATGCAAGGCGGGTTGTATACTCTGCTGCTGATAGGATTGCGACGATAGGATAATAATAAACGCAATCCAGCCTATGACGATCAATATAATCATATATTTACTGATTTTATTGCTCATTTATCGGTACCTTCTGGAGATGCTCTTTGATTAAATTGTGAATACGCAGTCGTTCATTGTTATCTACGATGTAATACCAAATTTTATTGATCGTTTCGCCTTTGCCTGCTATCTCAACCGTGTCAATGTTATGAATCTTCGGCTGATAATCTGTAACGAATTGTTTCATTTCATCAAAGGTAATATTCGTCTTCACGCTGTTTCCGAGTTCACCCAGAAGTGAATGCAAGCGAGTCACATTCGAGATGCTCATCGCACTGTTCATGACTTGCTTCAGAATATCACGTTGCCTTGAATTACGGCCGAAATCGCCTCGCGGATCATCATAGCGCATACGGGAGTACTTTAATGCATCAGTACCATTTAAAGTTAAGTGGCCTTGTTTAAAGCTATGGCCCTCATAATCAAATGCAAATGGATTATCTACTTCAACACCGCCCATTAAATCGATTAACCGAGCGAAACCTTCCATATTCACTTTGGCGTAATAATCAATGGGATAATCGAGGAAATTCTCCGCCGTATGGATAGACATCTCCACGCCGCCAAACGCGTAGGCGTGATTGATTTTGTCTACAGTTCCGTGACCGATGATATCTGTTCGCGTATCACGAGGAATGTTGAACATCAGAATGGACTGTTTGGCTGGATTAACAGCAAGTACGATCATCGTATCGGAACGCCCCCGATCATTCTGGCGCTCATCCACGCCTAAGACAAGCACTGAAAAGGGGGCTAGATTTTTCATTTGAACCGGCTCGGGAGCCTTTTTGACTTCTACATCTTTACTAATATAGACCGTTTTCGTTGGGCTAACATCCTCATACATCTTCGCCGCTACTTGTTCGACGGAATGGTATAAATACCAAACAACCCCACCTGCAATTATAAGGATTACAGCGGTTCCAACACTTGCCCAAATCAGAAATCGCTTCAGCTTCATAGTTAAGACTCCTTATAGAATCACGTAGTGTAGTGTAAAAAAGGCCTGCCTAACAGTTAGTAAGCAAGGCCCTTTTTCCCGACATTAGACTTTAATGCAGGTTTCCGTAATTTCCTTCCATGTGGTGTATAATTCGACGATTCGATTTACTTCCTGACTTTGTCCGCTTTGAACCACAATCATCTCAATGTCCTTAACTGCCTTCAATGTATGGAGTGTTTTCATTGGAATATGAAGGATATTACCGGCCTTTACTTGCATATAATTGCCGTTCTGAAGGAACTCCCCTTCACCATTCACGATTGTCCATACTTCTTCTCGGTAAGTATGCATGCGGTAGCTAAGGTTTTCTCCTGCTCGGATGCCAACACGCTTTGTTGCTACACAGCGACCATCCTCGTAGATCTGGTCATCAAGAATTCTTACCCAGCCCCATTTTCTTTCCTCATATTTCGGCTTCTGATTATATTTGATATAATCCTTAATTCTTGTGCTGGCGCTCTTGCTAGAAACGAGAATTCCGTCAGGGCTAGCCGCCACAACGATATTCGATAATCCTACAATGGAAACCGGTATATCGATTTCATTAATTAAATGCGTATTCTTGCAATCTTCGCTTATGATTCCTTTACCGATTTGATTGTTTTTCATTTCTTCGGTCAACGTATTCCAAGTACCGAGGTCCTTCCAGCAGCCATCATAGGGAACCACCACAATACTTTGGGCTTTCTCTACTACTTGATAGTCAAAGCTTATCTTAGGAAGTAAATGATACTGCTTTCTGAGCTCATCATATTGAATCGGCATATTCTGCTGTTCCAGAAGTGAAATCAAGTAGCCGAGCTTAAATGCGAACACTCCACAATTCCACAGCGCCTGCTGTGCCAGCAGTTCAATTGCCTGTGCTTCTGAAGGCTTTTCACGGAAATTATGGACCTTCTTATATCCACTGTCATACGGTTGATCTGCCTCGGCAGGAATAATGTAGCCATACTTTGAAGATGGGTAAGTCGGTTTTACACCAATCAAAGCCAGGTCGGCTTCAGATTCTTTTAATACCTCTTCCAGCTCCTTTATGGTTTCAAAGAAATAATTCTCTACCAAAGGATCCACCGGCACGATCGTAATCGTCTCATTCAAACTAACCTCTTTAAGCGAATAGAGATAAACGGCAGCCAGTGCGATCGCAGGAAATGTATCTCGACGTTCCGGCTCAATGATTAACGGTACTTCTGTGCCGATTTGACTTTGCATCATTTCAACCTGGCTTTGACTGGTTGCAATGTAACTATCCTCACTCAAATTGCTTGTTTCCAGCTGTCCCCATAACTGCTGAACCATGGAAATCAATTGCTGCTCATCATTTTCGAGCACCTTTAGAAACTGCTTTGATCTTGCATCATTGGATAGCGGCCAAAGCCTCGTTCCAGAACCACCGGATAATAATATGAGTTTCATCTGCACTCCTCCATTATCTCTACTGAACAAATTTTCCATGAAAAAGAAAATTGGGAGCAGCTTTGATAGCCACTCCCAATTCTATGGATTAATTCAACCTATAATACTCACAGTACCAATCCGTGAAGTGTTGTAGACCTCTTTCAATTGAAGTTTTCGGTTTAAACTCAACGACCTTCTCTAATAATGCCGTTGATGCGTAAGTGGCAGGCACATCACCCGGTTTTATCGGTTCGAATACTTTCTCGAACAAAACTTCCCTGCCTAATGAGATGCTCAGGCATTTCTCTAACGTTCCAATGAACGTCATTAATTTCTCCGGACTATTATTGCCGATATTATAAACCTGATGAAGCACATCCGCCTCCACTAACGGTGGATTACTCAGCATGCGCTCGATCCCTTCCACAATATCATCAATATATGTAAAATCACGATATAAGTCTTTCTCGAAATCACCGTTATTGAAGATCTTAATTGGCTTACCTGCAAAATATTGCTCCGTAAATCCAAAATAAGCCATATCCGGCCGGCCTAATGGGCCGTATACCGTAAAGAAACGTAATCCCGTGGCAGGAATGTGATATAGGTGACTGTAAGTATGAGCCATTAATTCATTGGACTTTTTGGTTGCAGCATAGAGGGAAACAGGTTGATCGACTCGATCGGATTCCTCAAATGGAACCTTTTGATTGGCACCGTAGACAGAGCTTGAAGATGCATACAGAAGATGTTCTACCGGATAATGTCTGCACGCCTCAAGAATATTGAAGAAGCCGATGATATTGGATTGCATGTATACATCCGGATTCTCTATGGAGTACCTTACACCGGCTTGAGCAGCTAAATTCACCACAATATTCGGCTTATATTCCTCAAACGTATTCATCATCAGAGCCTTATTTGAGATATCTCCTTTAATGAAAGTAAATCTCTTATAAGGCTTCAATAGATCTAAACGCGTATATTTAAGGTTAATGTCATAGTAATCATTGATATTATCTATTCCGATTACGCGACAGCCCTGTTCCAAAAGTTTTCTGGATAAATAATACCCAATGAAACCAGCTGCCCCGGTAATCAGGTATGTCTTACTCTTATCAAGAGTATTGTAATTCAATGTTCCTCGACCCCTTCAACCCATCTTTACTTGCAGGTTTTCTTCCAATTGAATGATACTCTATTCCTGCCTCCTGCATCTGCGCAACACTATAAATATTTCTACCATCATAAACTAAAGGCGTTCTCATCAAGTTCTTATACGTTGCCGGTGAGACTTCCTTTACCTCTACCCATTCCGTGAAAATAAAACAGACATTGGCGCCATCTAAAGCATGATCAATAGTGTTGACGTACGTGATACTGCCCCTTCCACTCTTACCTGCTGGATGTAATTTCGCAAAATTCTCTGATCCTACAGGATCATACGCATAAATATCTGCACCTTGCTCCAGCAATAAAGGAACATTCTCAAGCGATGCAGCTTCTCTCAAGTCATCTGTTCCAGGCTTAAAGGTCAAACCTAGAACGGCAACCTTCAAACCATTGAAGGTAATGAGCCTTTTACTCGCCTTTCGATATAGAAGCGTCTTCTGTTCTTTGTTCACATCAATAGCAGCCTCAACCGTCTTCAGCTCATACCCATGCTGCCTGGCGATATACGCCAATGCTTTAGTATCCTTAGGAAAGCAAGAGCCGCCGTAACCAATTCCGGCATTTAAAAACTTGCTTCCGATCCGCTCATCATAGCTCATTCCTCTTGCAACATCCTGAATGTCCGCACCTACGAGCTCGCAAAGATTGGCAATATCATTCATATAGGATATCTTAAGAGCCAGGAAATCATTGGAGGCATACTTAATCATTTCCGCTGATCTTCTGTTGACGGATACGATAGGCAAATGAAAGGGCTGGTAGATCTGCATAAGCAGCTCTTCAGCCCATTTACTTTCTGTTCCTATTACAATCCTCTCTGCGTGCAAGGTGTCATGTACTGCAGAGCCTTGAGCCAGAAATTCCGGATTTGAAGCTACTTCAACATTCACATCGTGAACCAAGAAGTCCCGAATGAATTGCTCAACCTTATCATTAGTGCCAACGGGAACGGTTGATTTTACGACTACCAAGCAGTCCTTTTCAACGGATTCCGCAATCTGCCTGGCAACTGTTGCTATGTAGGTAAGATTAGCAGATCCGTCCGGCTGCTCCGGCGTTCCTACACCAATGAAGATTGCATCTGCATCCCTGTAGGCAGCTTGGTAATCCGTTGTATAAGCGATTCTCCCCGCTTCATAATTTCGCCGCATGAGCTCTTCTAATTCCACTTCAAAGATCGGGGAAACCCCGGACTCCATCACCTTTACTTTCTTCTCATCAATATCAACACAGGTTACTTGATGCCCTACCTCTGCAAAGCATACTCCTGCAACTAATCCGACATATCCAGTTCCTGCTACTGCGATCTTAAACATTTAGAGCCCCCTTTACCACTTTTATTCAAAGATTATAATGGCATTTATTTTATCTTCAACCCCGCTAACAATAACTCTCGATGGGCTTCACACGCTATAAAATTTTGCATCGCTAACAAGTTATTTTTGGAGTACCTTTTTCGCAATAACCGGCCATTCAGCAGCTTTCGATCTATTCTTGACATCCATTTCCCCAAACCGGCGAAAGCATTTAGATAGGCCTCAGAGTTTGTATCGGCAAATTCCTGATAGCGCTGCTCAACAAATCCTTCTTGGCATATCTCTTCTGATCGTTTATAGAAGCCATTCAGAATTGTGTCCGACTCGGTACCTTGAGCTGCCCGGATTACATGTTTCAATTTTACAATTGGAACATACTCCACTTCCAATCGCTCCCTAATATGTATCTTTATCAAAAGACTGGATTGCCAATAATCACTATCCATATAATCAAAAATGAAATTTCCATGTCCATAAATGATCTTCGAATCCAGATAGTTTTCAAAAGCACCAACACAATGACTATGTTGGCAAATGACAACATCTGCGCCTTTCTGCACCATTTTCCTGCACACTTTCTGAACATTGGGAGACGGATAGCGATAGTGCTCCTTCCCGCCGTGGTACAGAACAATGACGTAGTCACACTTTTGTTTAAGTTCTTGGATATGATCAAGACTCTCTAGAGGATCAAATGGATTCGCCCCTGCTGATGTGGCAGTGGCTATCGTAAATTCATTCTCCGCACAAGCATATATCCCAACTGATACCCCATCTTTATGAAGGATATAAGGCTTGGAAGCTTCGGCCAAATTGTTAGCAGCCCCCAAATAGGGAATGTTGTATTGGTCCAGTAAACTTGCTGTGCTGAGAAATCCTTGCGTTCCTTGGTCTAAGATGTGGTTATTAGCTAAAGTAACCAGTGTAGGGCGTAATTGCTTTATACCGTTTATTGTACTGGTCTTGGCTATAAGATTTGGGCCAGACTTAGCTATCGGTGTTTCTTGATCCGTAAGCGGTGCCTCTAGATTAAAAACCCTCATATCCGAGGACATCCAAATCTCAAACAACTCCTCCCCAAGCAATGCATGAATATATCCGTTATTGAATAATTCTTCATTTGATTCAGTTGGAACCAGATCACTCGCAATCAGTATTTCCATGTAAGTTCACCCTCTTACTATGATATGTATCGATTAATCAGGTTGAGGCTAATACAGTACTGCTTCTCCGTATCTTAGTCGTTAACTTTCACTACAACTAATCAGTCCTTTTCAAGAGATTCAGCAATCTGCCTGGCAACTGTTGCAATTTATGAAAGATTTGCAGATCCATCCTGCAACTAATCCGGCATATCCGGTTCCTGCTACTGCAATCTTCATTTTGCTTGCCTCACCACAACATTAATTGATTCCATCATCATTAAGTTGAAAGTTTCTTCTACCGTATTAGTTACAAGCAACGCAAATAGACCTATCCTTACTCCGAATAGATCTGTTTTGAATACACCGGTACTTCTACATCAGATCCTTTATTTCGTATTACTTTCCAGCCACGATTGGAACATAAGAATTGGCCAAATCGCAAACTGCCAGTTTCTACGGCCGGATAGATGCTCATTCCATTTTTTACGAATAGGTTCGGCTTGAAAGAAGCCTTGTTTCTCAAGAAGCTCTTGCGATAATAAAGATTCTGCCCAGTCCTTAAGAGGGCCTCTCAGCCATTGATCGATAGGAACGCCGAATCCCATCTTTGGTCTGTCAATAAGACTTGCAGGTACATATTTATAAAGAACTTGCCGAAGCAACCACTTGCCTTTTCCATCTCTTATTTTCATCGATAAGGGCAGACGCCATGCAAATTCTACAATTCGATGATCCAGCATAGGCACTCTAGATTCTAAACTAGCCGCCATTCCTGCACGATCGACTTTTACAAGTATATCGTCAGGCAAATAATTAACGGTGTCTTTATACATCATCCATTGTGTATGATTGGCTATTTGAGGTGAACTAAAGGGCCAGGTCGGAACTTCAGAGCCAGCAATAATTAGCTCGTACGGATTCCATTGAGATATTAATCGCCGATAATGCTCCTGTGCATTTTTTAACGACAGCACATCGGCAATATTGTGAATTTTTTCGCCAGGTCTTCTTCCTTGCCCAGGAAAGAAAACTCCGGCATGATCCCATAGATGCGAAGGAATGGACTTCATAGAGGATGCTATCATGGTTCTGATTGGCCTAGGAATCACCTTAATTTTGCCCCATGCCCGCATAGCCTCAAAGTAACGGCGATACCCTCCGAACAATTCGTCACCGCCATCACCTGACAAACTAACCGTAACTTTTTGCCTAGCTAGTTGCGATACTAAAAAAGTCGGAATCTGAGAAGCATCTGCAAACGGTTCATCATACATTTGAGGCAAGTGGGGGATAACAGCTAAAGCTTCATTCGGTGTCACATATAATTCAGTATGTTCGGTTTGAAGATGACGGGCTACTGCCATGGCATGTTCAGCTTCATTATACCCGGCTTCATTAAATCCGATGGTAAATGTTTTGACGGTCTGTTTACTTTGTTGCTGCATTAAGGCGACAACGACGGAGGAATCAACCCCCCCCGATAGGAAGGCTCCTAAAGAAACGTCTGCCCGCATTTGTCGTCTTATTGAATTTCTCATCAAACGATCTAGTTCCTCTACAGCTTCTTCATCTGTGTCTGTAAAGGTATCATCCATTCCTTTGACAACCGCATCGTTGACTGACCAGTATTCTTTTAGACTGATCACCTTGGCTGGATTCGTTAAATCCAACGTGCCGATTGTGCCCGGAGGCAACTTATAGATGCCCTCGTATATGGAGTGTGGAGCAGGAATGTAGTTATACCTGAGATAAAGAGCCAAAGCGTCACGATTAATATTGCCTCGAAAATCAGGATGCTTCCGCAGCGACTTCAGCTCCGAGCCAAAGAGGAACGTGTCGCCCATCCAACCGTAATATAATGGCTTTTCGCCCATGCGATCTCGAAACAAATAGATTTTTTTCTCTCTTCTGTCGAAAACAGTTGCCGCAAACATACCGGTAGCTTTGTTTACAGCGTTAACTACACCCCATTGCTCGATAGCTGCAAGCAAAATTTCCGTATCCGATTGGCCTTGAAATTTGCAGCCCAATTCCTCCAGCTCACGTCTGATATCGGTGAAATTATAAATTTCCCCATTATAAATGATACAGAATCGCCTGGATGCTGTTAACATCGGTTGATGTCCCCCTGGCGATAAATCCAAAATGGAAAGCCGCCGATGACCCAGTGCAACCCCTGTCTCCTCATCAATCCAGCTTCCCTCATCATCAGGACCTCTATGATAGATCGGTTCCGTCATACTCTTTAAGATGCGGGCGAATTTCTCGGATGAATACTTTTCGTTCTTTAAAAAAAAACCGGCTATACCACACATATGGAAAGCTCCTTTTTTTCACTAAGTTAATTGTTGAATGACTGTTTAATACCGTTAGGATCTCCCCATTTAACATCAACCCTTTAAGCATCAGATATCAAATATTCTCAAGTGCATAATGTATTTTCCCTACCCAGTTTCTATAATCAAATTTACTCTCAGCACATTCTCTTGCATTTATTGATAATTTCGAAATTTCTTCTTGTGTAATAGACAGAGCTTTATGGATTTTCTCTAAACACAAATCGATATCACACCCATCAAAGATCAGACTATTAACATCATCTTCTAAATAATATTTAGTGTAATCTCCTACCCGTGATACAATAGGTACTACACCATAGCACATTGCTTCTGGTACTTTACTTGGAAAATTAGCTAGGGTCATTTGATTTTCTTCTCTTGCCAACACTAAGAAATGCATTGCCTGATACAAATTTATTAGTTCTTTGTACTCCATCCATTTGTGTATGACGAGTATCTCTTTCAAATTCTCGTATTCTTGCGAGGTCAATACTCCTTCAATTTTCTCTCGCTTGACTCCACATATATGTAACTCTACCCGTTCTTTTTCATCGGAAGTCAATTGACTAAAACTCTTCAAAACAACTTCAATTGCATCCTTCATTAATCCATTTCCCGGAAAAATAAATTTGATTTTATCAAAAGATTTATTTTCATTAGGATATTCATGCACGTCTGCCATAATAGGTAAGCACATTGTATTACAATTTTTTGTTGTCAAATAGTTATCAATATATGTAGAAATGGGAAAAATCAAATCATGTTGTGGTAGATACTGTTCAAAACAAATATTGTATGCCTTCCATTCACGTTTTGATTTAAATATACTATTAGGGAACCACTCTGCAACACCGCTTGCTGTCTTAAAGCCAATCTTTTCTTTATACTTTAAAATATCACGATGAACGAATAAATCTGAATCTGAAGAGTATATTAATACAATATCTTCTTTTGTAATATTATACTTCTTTAAGATGTTGATTAAGACATGACCTTGTAAATAGTGATATTCTAGTTTTCGTAGAATCCTATTTTTAGACATATTGAATGGAATTATTTTAATTCCTTTATATGATAAATGACCTTCCTGCTTTTGAAGCTTAAATTCTTCATTTATGTTTGTTATTACGTATACGTCGAATTCCGCCTCTTTCAATGCCTGACTAAAATATTGCACATAATTTGCCGCAGCTGAGCCGCGAGGATAATTTAAAAATCCTCCATGTAGAAAAATTCTTTTTTTCATTTTGATCCCCCCATAATTCTCTTAAATATATCTATTCAGCGATATAAAATTGTTGTTAAGTTGCTGACAAAGCAAGCGATCTTCGCCTACGTAACTTAGTAGTCAACATACTCGACAAATATACGTAACAATCAATTTTAAATAAATGGGACGCCCCAAGATAAATGATTGCACCGCACAAAATTTGTAACATCAGTATTGAGATTGCCGGAAATGGAAGCCACGAAATAGTATATACAATTCCTCCCATTACAATCGATAATAATAATGCTGGCGCTAAATCACGAAATTGTTCTAGCATCGAGTAATTTATCAACTTTTTATTAGGTATCATATTGATTATCATTGAAATACCTGCAAATGCAGCATTTGATATTGCAATTGCATATACACTTATATTCATACTAATCAAAAGTAGTGATACTCCAATTATTTTCTTATATATTTCCAACTTCATAAGCATGTCACTTCGTCCCAAGGCCTTAATTGATTGCCAGTTAGCCGTTTGCATAGGTTGGAACAACCAGTAAACGCAACAAATCTGCAAGAAGGGAACTGAAGAAATCCATTTTTCTGTCAATAAAACCACGATAAGATTAGGTGCAATACTCATTAGGCCAATCATAAGCGGAAAAATGATATATGCGGTAATTTTCATAGATCGCCTTGTTACATTTTTCAAGTGATTTAAATCGTTATTCACTTCCGCCATCGCTGGAAATAACACTTTGCCGATCGCTGTATCTATGCTTGTAATCAGGAGATTAGGAAACTGATTCCCTCGGGTGTAATAAGCCAAAGCTGTCGCTGTATACAGCTTACCAATCATCAAACTTCTTAACTCGCCATAGAAAATATTAATAAAATTAGCGACTACAAGTTTCCATCCAAATCCAACTAGTTGCTTAATGGAGTTAATCGAAAACAGCAACCTCGGTCTCCAATGTGCAATAAACAAAAGCACAATTGTACTAACTACCGCATTAATCAAATATTGGGCTACCAATGACCATACACCAAACCCGAGATACGCCATAACAATACCAATCAAACCGGAAGCTACCGTGCCCCATATTGTCGAAAAAAACATCTTTTTAAACATCATTCTTTTCGATACATATGCTTGCTGAATGGTATTAATAGACGATATAGGTATTATTAGTGCAATAATTCGCAATACCCACACTAATTCAGAATTGTCATAAAATAGGGATATATATGGAGCCAATAAAAACAACATCATATATAGACCTATGGAGAGAATCAAGCTGAAATAGAACAGAGAAGAAAAGTCTGTTTCATCTGCATCTTTTTTTTGAATTAATGTTTCACCTATTCCATTTGAAACAAAAACATTTGCCAAATTAATAAACACTAGAACCAAAGCGATTATTCCATATTCACTTGGCATAAGCAGCCGTGCTAAAACTATCGACAAAACAAATGAAACACCTTGTGCTATAATTCGCTCACTAAATGCCCAAAATACCCCTGATAAAACTTTATTCTTAAGACTCTTATCTCCCATACGATGCTCACTACATCCTATAATTTATATTTTTTGAATATATGATATGGCTTCATCGTTTTTTCTATAAATTTATTATTTTAAGTAATATTGCTAGTAGGTAAAATAAACTTATCGCCGATAATTTTGTTGTACTCTATCGGATAGAAAGTTCCAATGCCGTTATTAGGATAAAAAGTCATTTCTCCAAAATAAACTTTGCCGGCAAAATTATAAAAATCGATTCTTACAAAAGGAAATCCTTCGGCTAGTGTTGCAGCATAGCGTATCATTTCATCTAAATTTTCTGGTTTAGGCACTTCTTCCGAAGAATTATTGACAATAAACCGCAACTCCATTTTGGTCCAATCCACGTTGTAATAGTTCCTCCTATGTTCACCAAAGCGATCCAAGTCCAATTGAATAATTTCCGGCTTTCCATGAAAACATAAAATCTTGTAATCATCTGGCGAACGACCATTATCATCAAGATACTCCTCAATGATGATTAATGGCTTTATATCTTTGTATGCCCACTCTCTACCGTAGCAGTAATGATTCGATTTCAAAAAGCTTTTAATTTTTACAAATGCTTGACTAAAATCCATGTTACTCTTATCTCTGCATATTATGTTTTGACCGCTGCCGTGATTTACCTTGATAACAAAGGAGTTTGGCAGCACCGATAGATCGATATCCTCTACCTTTTTATATACGCCATATAATTTATTTAAAACAGCGTTACCTATCTTCTCTTCAACATAGCTCCGAACCTCATATTTATCCGCACACTTTGTCATGATAGGATAATGACAATTAAGCTTTAGCCATTGAATTTTCTCATTAAACGTCTGAGGATTACTCAGGTCGATTTTCTTACCCATTTGTTTTTTATATTGCATCTTGATATAGGGTTCGTCAGGCACTAAATTAGAGATTTTTTTCCTCGCTTCCCTTGCTGTTATAACCGCTGTATATAAGATTGGGCTGCGTTTAACTATGTCTTTGAGCTTCATCATTGACCTCCCAAGTGATAGAGAATCCAGCAAATAAAAAAACCGTCATAGTATGAAGACGAGTTGTTTTCAAAACCAAATATTCATAGATTTACAAGGGCAATTTGTATTTTTTCAACCCAATTTCGATAATCGAATTTATTTTCAGCACATTCCCTTGCATTTGTTGATAATTCCATTATTTCATCTTGTGTCATTGACAGTGCTTTACTAATTTTTTCGAAACACAAATCGATATCACAACCGTCAAAGATTAGGCTATTCACATTATCCTCCAGATAATATTTCGTATAATCTCCAACACGCGACACAATCGGTACTACACCATAGCACATGACTTCCGGCACTTTACTTGGAAAGTTAGCTAGCGTCATTTGATTCTCTTCTCTAGCCAGCACCAGGAAATGCATAGCCTGATACAACGTAATCAGCTCTTTATACTTCATCCATTTGTGGATGACGAGTATATCTGTAAGGTTCTCATATTCTTCCGGAGTCAAAAATCCAGCAATTTGCTCCTCCTTGACTCCACACAAATGTAATTCTGTTCGTTTCTTTTCTTGCGAGGTCAACCGGCTAAAACTCTTTAGGATGACTTCAATCGCATCCTTCATGAGTCCATTACCCGGAAAAATAAATTTAATTTTATCAAACGACTTCGTTCCTACCGGATGCTCATGCACATCTGCCATAATCGGCAAGCGCATCGTATTACACTTTTTCTGAATCAAATGGTTCTCTATGTAGCTTGAGATGGGAAACAGCAGGTCATGCCGGGGAAGAAACTGATCAAAATAAGTACTGTATGCTTTCCCTTCACGCCTTGACTTAAATGAGTCAGCAGGGAACCACTCTGTAGCAACACATGCTGTCTTAAAGCCAACTTTCTGCTTATACTTTAAAACTTCTCGATGTACATACAAATCCGGAGAATATAGCAATACAATATCTTCACTTGTCAAATTATGCTTCTTTAAGATATTGACTAAGATACGCCCTTTCCCATATTCAAATTCTAAACGGCGTAAAATTCTTTTCTTAGATATATGGAACGGAATAATTTTAATTGCTTTATAGGACATATAACCTTCTTGCTCTTGAAGCTTAAATTCCTCATTGATATTTGTAATCACGTATACATCATACTCAGCCTCCTTCAATGCATTGCTTAAATACTGCGTATAATTGGCTGCTGCTGATCCACGAGGGTAGTTTAAAAATCCAAAAAGAAAGATTCGTTTATTCATTACAGTCCTCCACTAGTTATCCTATTGTTCTCTCTATTTAGGAGTTTTTTAACCGTTTTTAATCGCAATCCCTTCATATACCGCACCTTTAATTACCGGGGGCTTTGCTCGCAGCTCGCTACAACGCTTACGCTCTTTAGCTTCGTTCATCATGGCAACTCCGTGTCCGATGAAAATAAGCACTAATAATGTACTAAGATTCCATCCAAATTTAAAATAGACGGACAAGCCGCCTAAAGCTGCCAAAAAGAAAAAGCTCATAAACCGACATCCGACGATATATGCTTGTTCCTCTAACGTTAAACGATTCTTGTTTATTTTTCTAAATAAGCCACCGATAACACCAAATAAACAAAGAACCGGAGCAATACCATAATGAAACATAATATAGATAAATTGATTATCAAAGTATCGATAGTTTGTATTCCCAAGGAAGGTATAGCTTCCTTGAAGTCCATTCCCCCATAACAAACTGGCTACATCTACTTGCGAGAAGAACGTCTCATACTGCCCGGATCGCGTGTCTTCACCCATCCGGTTAAATAAGCCCGCTGTAACATTAGGCAAAAGAATGATAATTAAGAAGAAAACGAGCACGACGCTAAAGACGGCAACGATTTTACGTAGTAAAGCATTCTTACCGGTGCTATAGGCTAACATGGTATACAGCAGCAGGATACATTGAATCATCCAGCCTCTGGATTGAATAAGGAAAGCACAAATTAATAAACAAATACCTAGCACGTACTTAAATGTTCGATGGTACTTTTTACTTTCGGACATGCCCAGTGCGTAGCACCAATAGGCACTAATCACGACAGCAAACATTTCTTTACTTGGCGATGTTCTTGTTTCCGATGAGAACCCATACTGGAATACAAAAGAAAGGCTGCTCCACAAAATCAATGCAACCATCAGGACAACGATATATGGAATCATTCTTTTAGCGCTATTAATTATGGCTTTCTCATAACCAAGTAAATAAAATAACGGAATTAGGATGATATTTATAGAAACATCATCCAGTAGAACTACTTGAATTTTCGTTTCGTAGAAGGTGAAGAATCCCCAAACTATAAAAACAAGCGTGCAAATATATGCAAATAATAGGGCTTTCCCCTTTTTCTGATTACTCCATATGCAAACAATCAACAAAAGATAAAGTAAATAGCTAGCCACCGATGAGCATAATGATGTCAGGCTGGAATAATTCTGTAAGTACGTAAAAGCTTTTGAATTAGCCTGTCTCACCCAAGTCCCCGTAATTCCCGGAACTATTAACTGAATTAGCATCAGCACAATAATACTGGTAAAGAGAATTCCTTTTAAATCCACTTTCATCTCATGTGGCTTCATTTTATGAGCACCCTTTTATCCCGTTTATTTCTCTAATAAATTTTTCTATTATGATATCCACTTGATATTCTTCTTTCATCTTTTTCTTGGCTGCTCTTCCTGCTTCATTGCAAAAAACGGGATTCGTAACGCAGTAATTAATTGCAGCTGCCAGCTCGCCGACGTTATTCCGTTCAACCAAAATACCGTCTGACATGTTATTAATTAAGTCCTTGGGGCCAGTAGGACAATTGGTCGAGATACAAGGTAATCCGACGGCCATCGCTTCCATTAATGCATTCGGCATTCCTTCGTAGTTCGACGATAATACAAACAAATCGGTAGATATGAGCGCCTCGGCAACGTTCGATATTCTTCCTCTAAACGTTACGACATCCTCGATGCCCCGTTTCTTAGCCAGATCCTTTAATCTGTCAGCTTCTTCTCCCGCTCCATACAGGCTTAATGTTAAAGAGGGATTGGCTTTATAAGCCATTGCAAAAGCCTCGATTAACAGCTCCTGATTCTTCTGGCTATTTAATCTCCCGAATGTTGCGATCTCCCGAATGGAGTCCCGCTTCGGATAATGACAATCGATTAAGTCATTGCTAACCGGATTCGGAACGACGAGCGTTTTGCGTTTTGCAAATTCCGGAAAAAAGCCGGCTTGTTCTTCCGTTTGAAGCAATATCCCGGATGATAACAATGCAACGATCTTCCCAACGGTTCTCTTCCGTTTCGAATCCGGATATTGAAACGGGTTATTTCTGACCGTAGCAACGAAGGGAATATTCATAAATCGCGATGCAATAAAGAAGTGGTTCACTTGATCAGGTAAGAAGGGAATAATGACATTAGGATTAACCTCGCGTATCGTCCTTCTCATGGCTGCGAGTTTATTCGCAAAATACTTGATTCGGCTTTCACCCTTATTTTTAGGTAACAGATGTATGATCACTTTGTCAGAGATCGGATATTCGTTCAGTACCCGTTCATAAAGGATTAAATGAACTTCATACCCTCTCTCGGCAATACCGCTTGCTAATATGGAGACAACACGCTCAGCGCCTCCGGAAGAAAGAGAATTCGTTACAAATAAATACTTGTTAACAGCCATATCACTAATCCCCTTAGCGCAAATTCAACTTGCAGCAATTGCTTAGCCGATATGCCTATAGTACATTTCGATTAACTCCTCATTGCCATACTCATGCCTAATCAAATATTCACTAAGCTGCATGCTCTTATGAGGATCGTTCACTAAGTCTATGATGGCTGCCGCGATTCGTCCAGGTTTCAGCGGAACAATGATCCCTTCCGTATCCTCGATAATCTGATCTTTCACGGTATCATAATTAGAAACTATGATCGGCTTTGCAAGAATTTTCGCTTCGTCTAACGCAACTGATTTCCCCTCGTATCGAGAGGGCTGCACAAAAATATTACAATGGGAGTAGTAGGGATATGGATTCTCTCTAATCCCCAATAAAATGAATCGCTGCTCTACTTGCGCTTCAATAATTTGCTTCTGCAGCTTCTCTCTCAGCTCACCTTGGCCGATAATATACCAGATAAAATTGACATTCCGATCCTGCATGATTTTTGCCGCCTGAATGGCTACATCAAATCCTTTTTGAGTGACGAGCCTGCCAATGGACAGCAGGATCACCTTATCAGGATCACTTCCCCTAGCCTCCACATATTCAACCGGTTGAAACTCACGGGCCATCTGTTTAATCAAAGACGATGATGTGAGATTGGGGATGTAAACGGTACGGTCCGCAGCATCAGGAAAGCTATCGCAAAATATATGTACGCACTCATCCGAGATGGAGACGATTTTATCGAATTTCGCAAAATACGGACGATCTAACTCTTTATCGAAGCCTTCTGCGTTGTAGTCATTGTGTACCCAAATCATTTTCTTCTTGGCATGCACCTTATCGGCAACATAGTACATCGCTTCACCATGCATATAAGAAATGGCTACGTCATACTCGCCGGGTAATTCTTTAATCGCACTTTTAAATAACAGGTTCCACCGAATTTGGGATCCCAAATTTCGATTGCTTTTATATTTGACTCGCGTCAAAAAAACACCTAAATACCTTCTAAGATTTGAATTCAGTGATGAAATTTGTTTCATTCCATCCGCATCGAGTGCTTTGAATGCATATTTCAACGTGTTCGGTATACTAAGAATGTTGACCTCTTTGGGCACTTGTTTAATGAAAACGCCCTCTTGTTTAAATAACAGCAGGTCTACGTTATACGTGGAATAATCAAACAGATTTAACAGGTTGACTAAGCTCTTTTCTGCTCCGCCGGTTGTTAAAGTTGGGATTACAAAAAGAACCTTTTTCATTCGCTTAAAACCCCTACTTGATTTTTTTTGTTTCCAATTAATAAGCTCTGATATACACGCGTTAATCGGTTGATGTGCCCTTCAAAGGAATAACCTTGCTTCACGATGTTCACACTGGCATCGCCGTATTGTTTGCAAAGCTCTTCATCCATGAGCATATTGATTAAAGCATCGCTGAATTTTTCTACATCCCCGGGATTACAAACATACCCGTTTTCGCCATCATGAACGATTTTGGAAATGCCGCCTACGTCGGTGCTCACAATTGGCATCCCATAGCCCATCGCATCTAAAATGGACATCGGCATCCCTTCGTTGTAGGACGGAAGAAAGAAGATATCACTCTCACGAAGCAGTCGATCCTTTTCTTCGCCTCTTACCCAGCCTGGGAACACGACATGTTGTTCCACGCCTTTTTCCCTTAATGCATTTCGTACCGTTTCAATATCGCCGCTGCCGCCCAGAACAAATTTCACTTTCGGAAACTTGGCAGCAACCCGCTCCACAACAGCCGGGATATCGTAACAGCCTTTTCGTTGACCGATTTCTCCTAAGAAGAGAATCTGATGCTTGCTGCTCCGGCTTGCTCTTTCTCGAATGGCCCCGTCATGGATCCTGCTATAATTCTCAATGACTTCAATTTTCTCATGCTGCACGATTGTGCCAAGCCGTTCTTTCCATTCCGCAGAAAGTGCAAGCATGATCGTACATTTGTTATATGTGTTTTGAACCAGCTGCTTCTTGCCAGGGCTCGCATTTAAATAGAAGGTATTGAAGTCCGCTCCATGACAATGATTGATGATAGGGACCCTAAACCAACTGGCCAAATAGATGAACGGAAGCTTACGATAAAAACTCGGTCCGAAAGATGAATGGATATGAACGATCTCCGGTTTCTCCATAAGAAGGACCTTAAGAAAATCGAAATACCCCGCAATGGCTTTGAAAAGCTTCTTCATTTTCTCTCCGTCCATATAAGATTCAACATATCTAATTTGATAGTCATTCTCCAATATAGACCCTCGATACCCACCTACGACTGCAGCGATTCCACCTTTGACCATTGGATGTTGAACAATCATACAGATTTTTTGATTCTTAGCCATAGATTCATTTCCCTCTCGCTACAAGCCATATAAACCTCGTATTCGTATGAAAATACCGCTTAAACAGTCTCTTCGGGTCTTGCATCAACCTATACAGCCATTCTAAGTTATTCTTCTGCATCCATTCAGGAGCTCTAGCAATATTAGCTGCATAATAATCAAATCCAGCACCTATGCCAATCATCAAGCCGTTCACCTTACCCTGATGAGCTGCCATCCATTTCTCCTGCTTCGGTGCCCCCAAGCCAACCCAAATAAAATCAGGTTTACTTGCATTAATAATCTCTAAAATAGCTTTATCCTCATTCTCTGTCATCGGTCGGAATGGAGGATTGTACATCCCGGCAATTTCAATGCCTGCATAGTCTGCATTCAGCTTGGCGTAGAGTTTCTTTAACGTTTCTTCTGTAGAACCATAAAAGAAGTGACGATACCCTCTCTCCACCGAAACCTTGAAAATTTCTCCCATCAGACTAGGGCCGGCCGTCCGGGCCATATTCTCATGTCCGCGTTTTCTGCCAATCGAAGATAGCGGACCACCATCTGGAATGGCCAAGATACCGCCATTCTGAACAGCTCGATACTCCGGCTCTTCATAGCTAATGACAGTCGTATGAACATTGGATACACATATGTAGTCGCCGGCTAATTTCTCGATATTCTCACTTAAATACGCAAGCAGCCATTCCATATTAATTGCCGCTATATTCACCCCTAGAATATTACATGTAGGGATTTTCGACTTATCCACTGTTCGGATCATCACGAGATACCTCCTCGCACCAAAAAAGGGCATCAGCCCGATGCCCTTCTCTACTTATAAAATTGCAATTGTAAGCATGCTACTTTAGTGGGTCAACATGAGCTGATTGTAACGATCCTCAGCCCGTACTCGCTTCAAATCCTCATCTACCATCATATGAACCAGCTGTTTAAAGCCAATATTCAATTCCCAGCCTAGTTTTTCCTTTGCCTTGGAACAATCACCCAGCAATAGATCTACTTCAGCAGGCCGCACAAACTCTTGATCAATGACAACATAATCCTCATAGTTTAATCCCACATAAGAGAATGCGACTTCGAGCAGTTCTTTCACGGAGTGCATTTCACCGGTCGAAATCACATAATCCTCGGGTTCATCCTGTTGAAGCATCAGCCACATTGCTTTCACATAATCGCCGGCGAAGCCCCAATCGCGCAGAGAATCGAGATTCCCCATTCTAAGCTCCTTTTGGAGACCCAGTTTAATTCTCGCAACAGCATCCGTCACTTTGCGAGTAACAAATTCATGACCGCGACGAGGCGACTCATGATTAAATAGGATGCCTGAGCAAGCAAACATATTAAAGCTTTCACGATAGTTAACGGTGATCCAGTGCCCATACACCTTGGATACACCATAAGGACTGCGGGGGTAGAATGGTGTTGTTTCCTTCTGCGGCGTTTCTACAACTTTCCCGTACATTTCACTGCTTGAAGCCTGGTAGAATCGTGCATTAGGCTTCATAATTCTTACAGCCTCCAACATATTCGTTACAGACAATGCCGTGATTTGGCCTGTCAATAAAGGCTGCGGCCAAGAAGCTGCAACAAAGGATTGAGCAGCCAAGTTATACACTTCATCTGGATCAGAAGCCTTGACAGCCTCTATAAGGGAGGCGAGATCAGTCAGATCTCCTGAAATCCATTTAATTCTATCTTTAATTGCACTTACATTCTCATAATTTGGAGTACTGGTTCTTCTTCTCAATCCATAGACCTCGTATCCTTTATCCAGCAGAAGCTCTGCCAAATAAGACCCATCTTGGCCGGTAACACCGGTAATCAAAGCGCGCTTTTGCATATCATTTCCCTCCACCTGATCTGTTTTTATTTAATAATGAGATAATCTTTTTGGAAAGCCATATAGGCTGATCTAATACCTTCTTCCAGCGAAATTCTAGCCTTCCACCCAAGACTGTTGATCTTTGAAACATCGACCAATTTCCTTGGCGTACCATCCGGTAACGTGGAGTTGAACTGAATCTCTCCTTGATAGCCAACTATGCTCTTAATTAATTCAGCCAACTCTCGAATTGAAATATCTTCTCCTACGCCGACATTCACAATTTCACTATCTGCATAGTTTTCCATTAGGAAAAGACAAGCCTCTGCAAGATCATCCGAATGTAGAAACTCACGTCTTGGCTTACCGGTTCCCCATACCTCAACTTGCCCCGCATTAACTGCTTTGGCTTCATGAAATTTCCGGATAAGTGCAGGTAAAACATGTGAGGTCTTCAAATCGAAGTTATCATTCGGCCCGTACATATTCGTTGGCATTACGGATATGTATTGCGTTCCATATTGACGATTATAGGATTGGCACATACTGATCCCGGCAATTTTAGCAACGGCGTAAGGTTGATTCGTAGGCTCCAGCTCACCGGTTAGCAAATACTCTTCTTTCAATGGCTGAGGTGCAAATTTAGGATAAATGCATGTGGAACCCAGAAACATAAGCTTCTTCACACCGGCACGATATGCAGAATCGATCACATTCGTTTGAATGAGTAAATTATCACGGATGAAATCTGCCGGAAAATCATTGTTTGCCACGATTCCGCCCACTTTAGCTGCAGCCAGAAAGACATAATCAATGTGGTGATTCTCAAAAAAGTCTTGCACTTGATCTAGCTTCCTTAAATCTAGTTCTTTACTGGTACGGTAAATGAGATTCTCATAACCTCTTCTCTCTAATTCCCTAAGAATTGCAGAACCAACCAAACCTCTATGGCCTGCAACGTATATTGCCGAACTTTTATCCATATCAGCACCTCAGATCAAGTTAAAAAGCGTCTTTACTTCCTATTATTACTTTTATGGTCTTAATCATAATTTTAAAATCAAAGAAAAGGCTTCTCTGTTCGATGTATGCCAGATCCAGTTCAACCATTTCGCCGAAGCTTAATCCATTTCTTCCGCTGATCTGCCACAGGCCGGTGCAGCCCGGCATTGCTTTCAGTCTTAATTTGTCATAGCTCGTATATTCTTCTACTTCACGAGGTAATGGCGGTCTAGGTCCAACAATGGACATTTCGCCTCTGATGACGTTCCATAGTTGCGGCAGCTCATCGATACTGGTTTTTCGAATGAACTTCCCTATTTTAGTAATTCGCGGGTCTTCCTTCATCTTAAACATAGCCCCGCTAATCTCGTTCTGGCTTAATAGTCCGTCCAGCAATACTTCTGCATTGGATACCATCGACCGAAACTTATACATGCGAAACGGTTTTTCATTTTTACCAACTCGAATCTGGTGAAAAAAAATAGGAGCACGCGGGTCCTCCATTTTGATCATAATCGCCACGATAATGAAGACAGGAATCAAGCAGATCAGTCCCATAGCTGCACAAACAATATCCACTGCTCGTTTCACCATTAAGTACGGAATCAGCCCCCTTGATCTCTCCATGGATTGGATTGAAGTCGAAAGCTTTGCCCTATTGATTACGACATCCCCATCATTCCGCTGTGTGGTTACTCTCATTCTTTTCCACCTATCCTACAATTTATATTTCTTTAATCTTTCATTTTCTAGAATCTCTTCCATCGTCGCTAATAGAGGCAGGCGCAGCTCATTATTGAGCAGCGCAAAATCAAGCATCGTCGTAATAAATCCTAACTTCTCACCAACGTCATAACGTTTGCCATCGAAGTCATAAGCATAGACGCCTTGAAATTCATTTAACTTCTGAATGGCGTCCGTCAATTGAATTTCTCCACCTGCTCCAACCTCTTGATTTTCCAGAAAATCAAAGATTTCAGGAGTTAGGATGTATCTACCCATAATGGCCAAATTGGAAGGGGCTGTACCTAATTTGGGTTTCTCTATAAAACGATTGACTGAATAGAGCTTGCCATATGCCTCTAAAGGGTCAACTACCCCATAGCGTTCCATCAGTTCAATGGAAATGGCTTGAACACCAATAACGGATCGCTCTACCTGCTCGTATTGTGTGATCAGTTGTTTGGTACATGGCACATCAGCAACTACGATATCGTCCCCTAAGAGTACGGCAAACGGTTCATTCCCTATAAACTTACGAGCGCACCATACCGCATGTCCTAAACCTTTCGGTTCCTTCTGCCGGATATAATGAATGTCGACATTCGATGATTTACGCACTTCCCCGAGCAGCTCCATCTTCCCCTTCTCCATCAAGCTGGATTCCAGCTCGAAAGCAATGTCGAAGTGGTCCTCGATCGCTCGTTTTCCCTTACCCGTTACAATAATAATATCTTCGATCCCGGATGCAATGGCCTCCTCCACGATGTATTGAATAGTTGGCTTGTCGACAATCGGAAGCATCTCTTTAGGCATTGCCTTCGTCGCCGGTAAGAATCGCGTCCCTAAACCTGCAGCTGGAATGATTGCTTTTCTAACCTTCTTCATCATCATTCACTCCTATTAATCTAAATTCTTAAGGAATATGCTGCTGTTAAAAAAACCAGCTATACCTTTATTTGCATTAAAAACATAGCTCGTTTTTTTAGTCGTTTATGGCCGCAGTATTAGAGGGCATTAAACCCTGCCTCACATCACACCCTTGACGATGAACGTCTAAGGCTGGCAAGCCAGCCCACAGCATGATCGAGTGCCTACGTGTGATAAAGGTCCAGTAGGCATCACCCAAGGAATGTTCACTTTGCTGCTATCTATTATTTTCTGCCGTAGTAGTAGTAATATTGCCCATCATTCTTAGAGCGCTCATTATTATTGAGAACGACGCCTAGAATGCGGGACTTAGCATGCTCCAAGCTGGTTTTCGCTTTCTTGAGCAGCTCTTTCTTCACTTTGCCCGCATGAACTACAAGTATGATGCCGTCACAGTAGGAAGTAACAATAAGGCTATCGGCTACCGGAAGAACAGGCGGTGTATCGAAGAGAATGACGTCGTACAAGCCCTTCAGCTCTTCGATCAGCATCTGCATACGTTGTGAGCCCAGTATTTCGGAAGGATTGGGCGGAATAGGTCCGGCAGTTAAGACAAAGAGATTTTCTACACTTGTTTCCCTAATAACGTCTGCAAGCACCTGATGATTAAGAATTGCGCTAGTTAAACCAGTTCGATTCGTTAATTGGAATACATAATGCAAGGTAGGTCTCCGCAAATCCGTATCAATAAGGAGCACTTTCTTTCCTTCTTGTGCGTAAGTCACGGCTAGATTCGTAATCGTAGTGGTCTTTCCTTCTCCTTCACTGGCAGAAGCAACCATGAGTACTTTCATCGGCTGATCAATTGCAGAGAATTGAATATTTGTACGTAAGGTACGATATGCTTCCGAGATTGGCGACATGGGGTTAATAGCCGAAATAAGAAGACGTTGTTTATTGTCTTGCTGTGACATATGTACCTTCACCTACTTTTTTTTCAGATATCCGCGACTTACGGGGATTCATATCCGATTTATTGATTTTCGTAATATGTGACAGTACCGGCAGCTCAAGCGATTGTAGAACATCTTCTTCGCTCTTAATCGTGTCATCGAAGTAATCGAGTAAGAAAACAAAGCCGATTGCCAACATCAGAGATACGATGAAACTCAAGGCGATATAGAAAATGGGGCTTTTATTGATCACTGATCCGTCTGAGCTCGGATTCGCTTCTGACAAAATCGTAACGTTATCTACCTTCATAATGGACGGAATTTCATTCTTAAAGACAGTAGCAACGGCATTTACGATATGCGCCGCTCGTTCATAGGAAACATCCTTTGCGTTTATATTCATAACTTGTGAATCGCTTGCAGCGCTAACCTCTAGCACGGAGCTTATTTCTCCGGGCGAAGCTTTTAAATCCGGATAGTTATTAACCACTTTGTTCAAGATGGCCGACGAATTTATAATTTCTTTATAGGAGCTTATCAGCCTAATATTTGATTGAATGACATCCCAGTCTATTGTTCTGGTTCCGCCAACTTCAAAGGATTGACTCACAATCAGCTTCGCAGTAGCCTGATATACCTGGTCGGTATAAAGGTATGTCTTAACTCCCGTTAACCCGCATGCCACCATTACAATTGCAGAGATAAGAAGAAGTCTCTTGCGAATGATCTTCGTGTAATCCTTAAGTTCCACTTAAATACCTCCAATTAATTAAAATTAGAATTTACCAGAACAACAATTGAAATTGTGTATTAATAATGGGTTAGAACCGGGGCATTTATGCAAATAATTGTCGATCATTTGAATCACTTTACCGAAATAGAATTCGGAATATTGTGAATGACAGCGGGTATAACCGGTACCGCATCGGGTAATGAATAGTAATGCTTTTGTGATACAATTTGTATCTCTTTTCAAGACTTACTTTACGATACGGAACGTAGCATGTCAATAGTTTTTTCGTTGTTTTGGATACATTGTGACATTTCGTAGCAATGAATGCATTTGTAAGCGTTTCGTATTAATATGGAGTTATAGCCTGTTAGGAGGAGAAATATGAATATTGGTGACCGTATTGCCAAACTGAGGGACGATCGGGGTTGGACACAAGAACAGACAGCGGGATTACTCGGAATCTCACGCGCAGCCTTATCCCATTATGAGAAAAACCGCCGCGAACCGGATACGGAAACACTATCTAAGTTTGCCGACTTATTCAAGGTTTCTGTCGACTACCTTGTCGGAAGAACGAACGTGCCTCATATCACTTTGGATGAGCCTGTTCGCGAGTTTGTTGACCAATTGGAGCTCTCCGAGGAAGATTTGCTAAGCAGACTTGCATTAGCCATTGATGGAAAGAAATTATCTCTGGAAGAAACACGACGTTTCGTCGCTTTCGTTCGAGCAGAGAGAAATATGAAATGATGCTTTCATTAAATAGTAAAACCATAGTCCGCATCGACTATGGTTTTTATTGTTATCTTATTTATTGCTTTGAAGTGGAGGTAAATCTGAGGGCCATTTAGAAAGATCAATTCCAAGCTGCTCCATTATGGTGCGTACATCCAACTGTAGAATTTCCTTTGTTGTCTGTGCTTCGTTGTTCTGATCCTCGAATTTTCTCATCATACCCAGCTCCGACTCCCTCTATTTATAATGAATCTGACTTGATCTGTCCGTACTTAGCTGACTTGCTGACTACTCCTCTTACATGTACTCACCCGTATTATATATCTCTCTACATATCGCTCTACTTGTCTTCACTAATTATATCCAACCTCATCCAAAAAGGATGTCGAAGGTTGTGGGACTTCTATCACATTTAAAATGTTTTTTTGTCGATTGTCGGTATATTTTACTACGGCATAGCAGAATTCGTAACACTCGTTTACAAACACACAAAAGACCACTCTTAAAGGAGAGCGGTCTACAATAAGGTGTATATTCTTACTTTTTATTCCATTAACTCAATAAAATCCGACCCGAATATTGCGAATGGATGCGACAATATCTGAGGTGGCTAACGTTGTAATCTGATTGCAGCCAATATTAATTTCCAGATTTACTGCGAATCCCGCCTCTTTCGAATAGTTAAGCGGTTTATAAGCGGCAATCGGCATCCATTGTGAGTTTTTGTTTAAGTTAATGATACGGACTTGGCCGGTTGTAACAGGCGTCGGATGTGCCGTGCTCGATTCGGAGATGTTGATCAAGACACTGAGGCCTCCCGGAACCGTTTCGAGTACTTTGGAATCATAGGCAACGAACACCCTGCTCTTCCCAGTTGGACTGTTCGCCCCTGTAAAGTCTGCCATCGTGAGCGCTACTCTGTTGAAATAATACTCCCCGTTAGCTGCTACTGTCTTATTTGCAGTCTGCGTAAGGTTAATCTGAGTACCGCCATTTACTGACGAGCCCGTGATGACAAAATTTGCACTGCTTCCCTGATTGGCTCCCGTACCAATCGTTGCGTTTGTTCCTACAATAATAGGCGTAGATGGGAAGCTAAAATAGTCCATATTATTTACATTGAAAATAGATGATATGTCGTTAACTGTCGCCGTGATTGGAGCGGCTACGTGTTTTGCTTTATTGGAGTAAACGAGATCGTACGGGTAGTAATTAATGTCGAATTTGTTATAGCAGCATTTATCGTCTTGAACAATCCCATTGAGTCCCGGCGTATTGTACGGAGGATCAAAGTTTGTAAACCGTCCATCGATCATAGTTGCATCAATTTTATTAAAAGACGAATTAATTAGCCTTAATTGTGCATACGAGCCGGTTAGGCCTACTTTATTGTTACTGTCCAGTACAGTCGCCATAATAGATGAGCCGACAACGTTCGTAAACAAGATCCCGTCATAAACATTCTGCTGAATCTCACAACCCGATACATTTACTCCAAGCGTATTGCTTGCCTCTAGTCCGGCATATCCAGGTGCGTTCCTGCCATTCATATAGATTTTTGTACCGACAAAACGGAAATTCCCTCCGTCGATAGAAACACCTGCTTTACCTGAACTCCCGATATTACAATTAGTCATCAGACTGTCTGATAAATTACGGCCATAAAGCCCGTACCCCCCCGAATTATCAATAAAACAGGTATCAAAGATATAATCGAGACCGCGCCCTGTTAAGTGAAACGTGTTACCACCAATATTATAAGTAACCAGATCGTTAAAATGAAACCTTTCATACCAATCGGTACGCGCTCCGTCAAAGTCCGCAAATCCGTGAATATTCACACCTAAACCATGAATATAAAATTTTTCGAATGTAACATAATCGCCTTTAATGGAAAATAAAGAACCTGTAGCACCTGTATAAGGCTGGATGACGGAACTGAACCCTTCACCACGAACTGTAGCACCTCTGTTCACATAGACCGTTTTTATCTTATACGTACCTGTCGGAATATAAGCGAAATTGTTTGCATCCAAACAAGCTTGAAAAGCCGCCGTATCATCTGTTGCGCCGTCACCTTTTGCACCGTAGTTTAGTACATTGCCTCGTAAGCCGTCCGATGATGAGTTGGACCAAGCCGCTTTCTCGGCATCGGTTACAAAACGATGTGTGTCATCTTCTGTTATCATCGTTGCCGGATGCGTTGCCGGATGTGTGTAGTTGTTCGCTCCGGTCGCAACCCCATCTAATTTGGCTTTATCTGTTGCGGGCATAAGCCCTTTCGCATTGGGCGTAACTGTTGGGATAGCCGCATTAATAGTGACATTCGAAGTTCCGTCGAAGATAGTCGTTCCTGTCACATCGCCGTTAAGCGCAATCGTCCGTGCCGTTTGCAGTTTCTCGGCTTGATCGACGATGCCGTCATTATCTGTATCATAAATGGAGCGCATCATATCGCCTGCGCTGTTCCATGTAGCTTTATCGGAATCCGTAACAAAGCGATGACCGCTATCTTCGGTAATCATCGTTGCCGGATGCGTTGCCGGATGCGTGTAGTTGTTTGCTCCGGTTGCAACGCCATCCAGCTTAGTTTTATCCGTTGCAGCCATAAGTCCTTTCGCATTTGGCGTAACTGTTGGGATAGCCGCATTTATAGTGACATTCGAAGTTCCGTCAAAGAGAGTCATTCCTGTCACATCGCCGTTAATCGCAATCGTCCTTGCCGTTTGCAGTTTCTCGGCCTGATCGACGATGCCGTCATTATCTGTATCATAAATGGAGCGCATCATATCGCCTGCGCTGTTCCATGTAGCCTTATCCGAATCCGTAACAAAGCGATGACCGGTATCTTCGGTAATCATCGTTGCCGGATGCGTTGCCGGATGCGTGTAGTTGTTTGCTCCGGTTGCAACGCCATCCAGCTTAGTTTTATCTGCCGCACTTAATAGACCCTTAGCGTTTGGTGTTGCAATAAGGATGGTTGATTGGATTGAGGTGTTCGCAGATCCGTCAAAAGCTGCATTTCCCGTCACATCGCCTGTTAAGGAAATCGTTCTGGCAACCTGTAACTTAGCCGCTTGGTCAACAATACCGTCTTTATTCACATCATAGACCGATTTAAGCATGTCTCCGTCCTCAGTTGGCGGAGCAACATTGTTTGAAAGTCGTAAATAAGCGGCATTTTCAGGTGTTCCCGGCGTTCCTGCCGCTACATAGACTTCTGAGAATTGTTCCATGGCAACCATCAACAAATCTACGTCCTTATTCGTTGCAATAAGCGTTTGCAAATAGGTTGGAATAACGCCATCCATAAACACATCAAATTGATTTAATCCTTCATCTGGAAGCGTAGGCCCGGCATATATTTGAGTTACTCCCAAGTTATCTACCTCCTCTATCTATTGGAAAATATAAAACTATCAACGTATCATATGCGAGAATACGAGCTTCTGTACTGAGCGCTTGACGGGACTTGTGTCCAACTTGTACTATTGGTCAGCTATACACTACTTCATCGATATGTCGCCAAACGCAACAAAAAAAGACCGATAACGGATTTCCCCGTTATCGGTCTTTGGTCTAAGCGATTAATTTCCGCCTACGCGAGCAAGCTCTTTCATGTTGGCTTCAAATGCAGCGAGAAGGGCTTCGTCGCCGGCAAGGCCGGTTTGTTCCATCTTCTCAATTTGCTCGAGCATCCGTTTGTAATCTTTCGGGATGATTTTGACAAATTTCGTCTTGGATGTCTCCCAATCGGAGAGCAAACGATCGCCGATCGCACTGCCGGTGTAATCCACATGGCGCTGAATCATGCCTTGCAGCTCCTCGGAATCACGCGGATCCTCCACGCGCTCCAGCAGAACCATTTCGATGTTGCAGTGCTTGTAGAAGTCGCCTGCTTCATCGAGGACATAAGCGACGCCGCCGGACATACCGGCTGCGAAGTTACGGCCTGTGCCTCCGAGAATGACGACGCGGCCGCCTGTCATGTACTCACAGCCGTGGTCGCCAACACCTTCAACGACAACCTTCACGCCGGAGTTACGAACTGCGAAGCGCTCGCCCGCGATACCGCGGATGTAAGCTTCACCGTTAGTCGCGCCGTAGAAAGCCGTGTTGCCGATAATGACATTCTCTTCTGCCTTAAACGTTGCTTTCTTGGATGGAGCTACAATCACTTTACCGCCGGAAAGTCCTTTGCCGACATAGTCATTGGAGTCGCCTTCCAAGGAAAGCGTGATGCCTTTCGGTACGAATGCGCCGAAGCTTTGACCGGCGGAGCCGACAAAGTGGAACGAAATCGTATCTTCAGGCAATCCCTTCGCGCCATAACGACGAGTAACTTCACTACCAACGATCGTACCAACTACGCGGTTGATGTTCGTGATCGGCAGTGTTGCGCGAACTTGTTCACCGGTTTCGATCGCAGGCAATGCGAGCGGCAGCAATTGCTGCATATCCAATGATTCATGGAGTTTATGATCCTGCTCCTGCGTGCAGTAGCGTGCCGCATCCTGCGGAACTTCCATCTGATGCAGAAGTGGTCTAAGGTCGATGCCTTTGAGCTTGTAGTGATCAATAAGATCTTTCGTTTGCAAACGATCTACACGGCCGACCATTTCTTGAATCGTACGGAAGCCAAGCTCTGCCATAATCTCCCGCAGCTCTTGTGCAACGAACAGCATATAGTTCGCTACGTGGCTAGGATCGCCCATGAACTTCGCGCGAAGCTCAGGGTTTTGCGTAGCTACACCAACCGGGCAAGTATCCAATTGGCAGACACGCATCATGATACAGCCAAGTACGACTAGCGGTGCAGTCGAGAAGCCGTATTCTTCGGCGCCGAGAAGCGCTGCAATCGCGAGGTCGCGGCCGTTCATGATTTTGCCGTCTGTCTCAACAACTACGCGGTCACGCAGGTTATTGATCATCAGCGTTTGATGCGTTTCAGCAAGTCCAAGCTCCCACGGCATACCTGCATGACGGATCGATGCAAGCGGCGAAGCGCCTGTTCCGCCATCGTAGCCGCTGACGAGGATAACATCTGCGCGGCCTTTGGCAACGCCGGCAGCAATCGTTCCTACGCCTGCTTCGGATACGAGCTTCACGTTAATACGAGCACGAGGGTTGGCGTTCTTCAAATCATGGATAAGTTCAGCCAGATCCTCAATGGAATAAATATCGTGATGCGGAGGCGGGGAGATTAGTCCAACGCCCGGTGTGGAACCACGAACTTCAGCAACCCAAGGATAAACCTTGCGTCCCGGAAGCTGGCCGCCTTCACCCGGCTTCGCGCCTTGCGCCATTTTAATTTGGATTTCATCGGCATTAATCAAGTAGTTGCTCGTTACGCCAAAACGTCCGGAAGCCACTTGCTTGATCGCACTGCGGCGGGAATCGCCGTTAGCATCCGGAATGTAACGCGCCGGATCTTCGCCGCCCTCACCTGTATTGGATCTGCCGCCGATGCGGTTCATCGCAATAGCTAGTGCTTCATGCGCTTCTTTACTGATCGAGCCATAGGACATCGCGCCGGTCTTGAAGCGTTTCACGATGGATTCAACGGATTCGACTTCATCAATGGAAACCGGAGCAGCATCGTAGTTGAAATCAAGCAACGAACGCAGTGTCAGATGTTTCTTGTCTTCGCCTTGCACAAGCGCGGAGAACTTCTTGTAGAGCTTATAGTCATTGGAACGGGAAGCCATTTGCAGCGTATGGATCGTCTGCGGGCTGAACAAGTGATCTTCGCCGTCTTTACGCCATTGGTATTCGCCGCCGGAATCAAGCTCTTTCACGCGGCCTTCTTGCTCTGCGAAAGCACGGTTATGATGCTTCAGCGTCTCATCTGCGATAACGTCAAGACCGATACCGCCGATACGTGTAGTCGTCCAGGTGAAGTACTCATCAACGAGCTCTTCCTTTAAGCCGACAGCTTCAAAAATTTGCGCGCCGCGGTACGATTGGATCGTCGAGATACCCATTTTGGATAGAATCTTAACGACGCCCTTCGTAGCTGCTTTAATGAAGTTTTTCACGGCTTTCTCGTGCGTTACGCCTCTGAGCAGCCCTTGGCGAATCATATCGTCGAGCGTTTCAAATGCAAGGTACGGGTTGACTGCGCTAACGCCATAACCGAGCAGCAAGGCAAAGTGATGCACTTCGCGCGGCTCGCCGGATTCCAGCAAAATGCTGACTCTCGTACGCGTACCTTCGCGAATCAAATGGTGATGCAGCGACGATACGGCGAGCAGCGACGGGATTGCCGCATTCTCACGGTCTACGCCGCGGTCAGACAGAATAAGAATATTATGGCCTTTGCCAATTACGCGGTCAGCCGCTTCGCACATTTGCTTAATCGCAAAACGCAAGCCAGCTTCGCCCTCCGCTGCATTAAACAGCGTCGGCAGCGTAATGGATTTGAACCCCGGACGGCGCACATGGCGCAGCTTCGCGAACTCTTCGTTCGACAATACCGGTGAAGCTAATTTAATATGGCGGCAGCTTTCAGGCTCGGCATTGAGCAAGTTGCGCTCTGGACCCAGTGTTGTGCCTGTAGCTGTAATAATTTCTTCGCGAATCGCATCGATCGGCGGATTCGTAACTTGCGCGAACATTTGTTTAAAGTAGTTGAACAAACGCTGCGGACGCTCGGACAGAATCGCAAGCGGCGCATCATAACCCATGGAAGCGATCGGCTCTACGCCGCTGCCTGCCATCGGCTCAAGTACTTTGCGCAGATCTTCGAACGTGTAGCCGAATGCTTGTTGGCGCTTCTCAACGGTTTCATGATCCGGTTCCGGAAGCTCGGGAGCATCTGGAAGCTCATCAAGACCGATAAGGTGTTCATCAAGCCACTCGCGGTACGGGTTCTCCGCTGCGATTTGAGCTTTAACCTCTTCATCCGATACGATGCGGCCTTCTTTGGTATCGACAAGCAGCATACGGCCTGGGCGAAGACGGTCTTTATATAGAATATTCTCGGGATCGACAGGAACCGTTCCGGCTTCAGAGCCAAGAATGATGACGTCATCCTTCGTTACATAATAACGGGCAGGACGAAGACCGTTCCGGTCAAGAATGGCGCCGATTTGCGTACCATCCGTAAATGCCATTGCTGCCGGGCCGTCCCACGGCTCCATCAGACAGCTGTGGTATTCGTAGAAGGCTTTCTTCTCGTCACTCATGCCTTCGTGGTTGGACCAAGGCTCAGGAACCATCATCATCGCCGCGTGCGGCAAGGAACGACCGGATAGGTAAAGGAATTCAAGCGTATTGTCGAACATCGCCGTATCGGATCCGTCCGGATTGATAATCGGTTTGATTTTGTCCAAATCGTCGCCAAACAGCTCCGAAGCAACCATCGTTTGACGAGCATGCATCCAGTTCACGTTACCGCGAAGCGTGTTGATCTCGCCGTTATGAATCAGATAGCGGTATGGATGCGCGCGCTCCCAGCTTGGGAACGTGTTCGTGGAGAAACGGGAGTGAACAAGCGCGATAGCTGTTTCCATCGCTTCGTCGTTAAGCTCTACATAGAACGAGCGAACCTGCTCTGTTGTGAGCATCCCTTTGTACACGATTTTCTTGCTGGACATGCTGGAGAAGTAGAAGCTGTCTGCGCCTTCTGCGCCGGAGTAGCGAATAGCGATTTCCGCGCGCTTGCGAATGACATAGATTTTGCGTTCGAAAGCCAGCTCATCTTGAAGCTCGCTACTACGGCCGATGAACACTTGACGAACATACGGTTTAACCGATTTCGCCGAATGGCCCAGCTTCTCATCATTCGTAGGAACGGTACGCCAGCCAAGCAGCGTCTGGCCTTCCTCACGGATAATGGCTTCGAGCTCACGCTCATGGTTCACGCGGATGTTCTCGTCCTGCGACAGGAACAGCATACCTACGGCATATTCGCCGCTTGCCGGCAGTTCGACACCGAGCTCTCTGAGTTCACGGGAGAAGAAGCCATGCGGGATTTGCAAAAGAATCCCTGCTCCGTCTCCTGTGTTAGGCTCGCTGCCTTGACCGCCGCGATGCTCCATGTTCTCGAGCACCGTCAGCGCCTGCTGAATAATTGTGTGTGATTTAATTCCCTTGATGTTAGCCACAAAGCCCATTCCGCAGGCGTCTTTCTCAAATTGCGGATCGTATAGACCTTGCTTCGGCGGCAATCCTAAACGGTTCTCTTTCACTTGGATGCAACCTTTCTATGAGAAATTTTTAAATAAACGGATGGAATGGATTCTTATTCATGGAATCCGGCTTCATTTCGAAAGCGATATCGCTTAAAATGAAGGTGTACACGCAGTTCAATAAAAAGGTTGCGTTCCAATAATGCATCCATTGAAAAAAGTTATTATATTATTTTAACACCAGTGCATTACGATATCAATTTAATATTTTTATAATTGTGATAAGTGTTCTTTACCACGACACAGCAGCAATTCAAAAAATTAACTGAAAATTGATACCACCAAATAGAACGCATAATTATGCAAAAGGATGTGGTGAATATGTATAGTAAATTTAGGAAATTGCCAAAATGGACAATTACGTTCACGGCTGCCGCTTTGTTAGTAGGTGTTGTCGGAAGCGGCGCTGCTTCGGCTTTTGCAGAATCATCCTATTCCACTCCTATTATGGCGGTTTCAGCGATCACCGCTCCGAAGGCCGAGGCTAACCAACCGCTTCGCATTGTTGGAGTTGGCGATTCATTGACGCTCGGTTATGAGCTGGGCATGACGGAGAATTCCGTTCCCTACGGCTATGTCGATCGCGTGTACGAACAGGCGCTTTATCACGGCGGCCGCGCTGAGCTGCAAAATTACGGGATTCTCGGTTTAAAATCGCCCGGATTGCAAAAACTGCTGGAAGCAGCTGCTGCGGGAACACGTATTACGGCAGATCAGCTGCAGCCGAATTTATCGACTTATCCGCTTGCTGAGGCCACCGTCGCGAAAAGCGCGCAGCTTGGTGAGGATCTAAAGAAAGCGAACTTGATCGTGCTCACGATCGGAGGAAACGATTTCACGCCGATTTTTAACGACATCTTAAATGATGAGGAGATCAGCGCTTCCGCACTTCAAACTCGGTTGGATGCCTTATTGGATCGTTATTATCCTTCATTAGAAGCATCGCTTCGTACGATTCTCAAAATGAACCCGAATGCTACGGTTGTTTTTGCCGACCAGTACTTGCCTGCGCCGAAGCCTTCTACCATTAATCAAACCATTACGCAAGAACAATATGCGGTATTAACCGATGGCGTGGCGAAGCTGAAAACGCAAACCGAGGCGATAGCCTCTAAGCTGACGAAAGAAGGCTTCGATGTGCGAACCGTCGATGTGTCGGCACCGTTCCGCGGCAAAGAGCTCAGCTACACCTCCATCCTCAAAGGCGACATTCATCCGAAGCAATCGGGTTACGATGTCATCGGAAGAGCTTTTGCCAAAGGGATCTGGGGCGACTATCGCGACCCTGAAGCGCTGACAGCCGATACACCGCTTCGCGTTATCGTAAACGGAAAGCCGCTGAAGGGCGGCAATAAGCCGGTTATGAAAAACAACACGACGTTCCTCCCGATGCGCGATGTCACGACAGCATTAAACGCGACACTCGCCTGGGATGGTAATACACGTACCGCTACGATTAAGTCCGGTGACCAAGTCGTAGCCTTCACCATCGGCGCCGATACGATGAAAGTGAACGGTCAAACCGTACCGCTTGAGACACCAGCTTACCTGCAGCAGTCCGGCGGCACCTCGGTGACCTACCTCCCGCTCGCGGCATTGTCCAAAGGTCTTGGTTACCAGGTTGTTTATCGCAAGCCGATTGCGACTGTGTTTATCCAGTCTTAATTGGAAAAGCAATTGAAAGGCATGAATTCACCAGGATGGTGAATTCATGCTTTTTTTGTTTTGTTGCGGCGTTTTGCAGTCTCGCCGCTGGTTGGAGATTGGCCAATCGGCTGATTGGCCGAGGGCCGGATCGGCTAGCTTGAGTCGCTCCATGTGGATCTCCTGGTGAGCTTCTTTGGAGTAACTCATCGGGATTCGCTCCATGTGGATCTACTGGTGAGCTTCTTTGGAGTAACTCATCAGAAATCGCTCCATGTGGATCTCCTGATGAGCTTCTTTGGAGTAACTCATCGGGATTCGCTCCATGTGGATCTCCTGGTGAGCTTCTTTGGAGTAACTGATCGGGATTTGCTCGAAGTGGATCTCCTGGTGAGTTTCTTTGGAGTAACTGATCGGGATTTGCTCCATGTTGGGAGGAAGACTGGGGAATTGCTTGCTCGAAGTGGATCTCCTGACATATACCTTGGCAAACACTGTAGAGTAACCAGTACCGCACTTTTGTCATTTTAGACGTTGATTTGCCAATGTGCGGTAGCTGGTACCTCTCTTTATGCTGAATTGGTAGGTTATCGCGAATGAATGGCACCTGCTAGCTCTTGTTCACTTCTCTTACTCACTTCAAGTTATCGTGACTTCGTAAGTTGCTAAAGTGCCCAATTGGTTTATGTGAATGTATTTGCTTGGAGAGCTACTCATGAGATAATTTCCACGATTGTAGATGATGGGCTGTTCCGGGAGTTACACTTGGGAATAAATCACAGTTAGATGAAGAAAGAGTAGCTCTGGGAGCTACTCTTTCTCTAAATTCAGCGGATTTCGGCTAATGTGGTGCCCTGGGGGCTACTCATTGGCCATCTTCCGTGATTATAAGATGATGTGTTGCTCTGGGAGCTACACAGTTGCTGTGTCTGCTGCATCGCTGTTTGCTTTGCGATGCAGCATGAGGAAGACGATTAGTGAAAGTGCTGCGAATACGACTGCGAAGCTTGCGGTATGCATCGCTTTGCTTCCTACAGTCAACAGTTCGTTTCCTGTCACGATTTCGCGGAATGCGCTGATCGTGTATGTCATCGGCAGCCATGCGCTGATATGCTGCAGCCATGATGGTACAAGCTCGGATGGATACGTACCTGCGCTGCCCGTCAGTTGAAGAATGAGCAGTATGACGGAGACGAAGCGTCCAGGCTGATCGAGCAATGTTACAAGGAACTGGACAATCATCATGAAGGTGACACTCGCGAGCATCGACATCCCAATGAATGCGCCTAAGTGATTAACCTCGAGGCCGATGCCGTAGAGCAGAATCGCGTCTGCAATCAAGGCTTGCACAACGCCAACTACGATAAAGAGCAATACTTTGCTGACGAACCAGCTCCAGCCGGAGCGTGGCTTCAGCCCTGTTTCGCGCATCGGGAGGACCATCGTGGAGAGCAATGCGCCTACAAACAGACCCAGTGACAAGAAGTACGGCGTGAAGCCCGTACCGTAGTTCGGCACGTCGGTCAGTTTCTGCTCATCGACATGGACAGGATTCGCGAACATGTCGTACAGGGCATCGGTTCCGGTGATGCCCCCGGTTTGCTTCGCGGCATCGCCGAGCTTGCCCGACAGCTCGGCTGTGCCGCCTGCGAGCTGCTCTGCGCCGCTCGCAAGCGCGGCGGAGCCGCTAGCGAGCTTGCCGGAGCCCCCGGCAAGCTCGGCCGCACCGCGGCCAGCGGCGGCTGCGCCGTCCGCCAGCTTCGCGGCACCGGCCGCGGCGCTCTCGGCGCCGGCGGCTAGCTTCGCGCCGCCTTGCTGCGCGGCTGCGAGCTGCGCGTGCAGCGCCGCTAGCCCTTGCTGCAGCTGCAGCTGGCCCTGCTGCAGCTGCGCGCCGCCGGCGGCAAGCTTCGCGCTGCCGCCAGAGAGCTCGGCTGCGCCCGCGGATACCGCGCGGGCTGCGCCGAGAAGCTCCTGCAGCGCGGGATCCTGCGCTGCATCCGGCGAAGCTGCGGCGGCGTACGCCTCAAGCGCCGCCGACAGCTGCGCGGCTGCGCCGGCGAGCTGCGCACCGCCTTGCTCCGCCGAGGCAAGCCCTTCGGCCAGCTTCGCACCGGCCTCAGCTGCTTGCTTAGCTCCGCCGCCGAGCTGCGCGCCGGCGGCCTCGAGCTTGCCGAGCCCGGCTGCGAGCGTCGCCGAGCCGTCGCGAACCGCAGCCGTGCCGGCCGCCAATTGACCGGCGCCGCTGCCAAGCGCCTTGACGCCTCCGGCGAGCTGCTCCGAGCCGGAAGCCAGCTTCGCAACATTATCGCGCAGCAGCTTGGCACCTCTCTCCGCATCCGAAGCGCCGTCGCTCAGCTTGCCTGCGCCTTCGCTCGCTTTTACAATGCCGTCTGACGCATCGCCGATGCTGTCGAATACCGCCTCCGCATAAGCTTTCGTCACCTGCCGCGAAATTTCGGTTTGGAGTTTCTCGATTGCGGCTTGACCGATTTTGGCCGCTAAGTAGTTGCCGCTATCGTTAGATACGTAACGGATGGCCGCAGGCTGCGGCTTCTCATCGAGCAGTGTAGTGGCTTGCTTAGAAAAAGATTCGGGAATTTCAATCACATAATAGTAATCACCGTCTTGAACACCTTTCTCAGCTTCGGCTCGGCTCACAAAAGCCCAATCAAATTCCTTGTTGGCCTTTAATTCTTTTACCAAATCCTGCCCGACAGCCAGCGGTTTTCCTTCAAACTGTGCGCCGGCATCCTCATTCACAACCGCCACCGGCAGCTCACTCAACTTCCCGTACGGGTCCCAAAACGATCCAATCAACATCCCGCTGTACATAATCGGAATAAACAACACGCCCACAATTGGGATAAGAAGCTTCGGACTGCGGACAATCCGGCTAAACTCCTTGCCAAACAATGATAAACCTCGCATAGCGATTCCCCCTCCATGTACACTTCAATGAATAAATGACCGTTTTGGTTTTTCGGTCAATTCACTTCAAAAAAAAGGACTAGTCCACATACCCAACTAGCCGCTGCCTTCGGAACTACTCCTCACGCAGCAGGCTCTTAACTTTCCGCCTACTCCGTACCTTGGCCTTTAACGAACTTCACCGCCTACTTCACGCCAACACCTTCACGCAGCAAGCTTGTAAAATAAGCCGCAAGCTCTTCCCGCGTCAGCTGGTGAGTTCTGCTCCACTCGACGCCGATTGCAACGTACAGCTTCAGGATGACAAAAGCAGTCAGCGCCGGATCAACGCCACGCAGCTCATTCTTTTCAATGGCAAGCTCAACCTCATGCTGGATAAAAGCATGAATAGCCTGTTCGAGCCTCGCCACTCCGTCCTTCGCCATTGGCGTACCCAAATCGCGAATTTCCTGCGACAGCTTCACGATGAGCTCATGCTTCTCGCGAAACAGCAGCAGCTCGTGCAGGACAGCAGCCAAATTATCGAAGAAGTTCCGATTGCGATCGATCGTGCGCTCTGCCAAGCTGCGAAGCTCGGCAGCCAGCTGCCCGATGATTTCATTAAACAGGTCTTCCTTCGTCGCAAAAAACGTATAAATCGTTCCTTTGCCGACTGCAGCGATTTTGGAAACAAGCTCCATCGTCGTCGCCTTATAACCAAACATGGCAAACGATTTTCCCGCCGCCTCAACAATTTGCATTCTGCGATCGACCGGTTTCTTCTGTTCCATTACGCTGCAGCCTCCTTATTCAACATGATATAGGACATAATAGCACCGACTGACCAAAAACGCAATATAGTCATTCAGTCAATCACTCATTATCAATCACTCCAAACCTCACCCGTAACCGCAGCATCGTCCTTGCTGCCAGCAGCCTCAAGCTCCTCGATCGTAAACAAAGCATGCAGCTTCAGTCCCGCTTCCTCGAGCTTCTTGCGGCCATCCGGGTGTCGTTCGATGACACATAAGACGTCTTCAACGATCGCGCCTGCCGCGCGCAGCTCTGCAACGCTTAGCAGAATCTGTCCGCCGGTCGTGACGACATCCTCCACAATGCAAACCTTCTGGCCGCGTACTTCCGCACCTTCAGCAAGCTTGCATGTTCCATAGCTCTTCGCCTGCTTCCGCACGAAGGCCGCAGGGATATTCGTTTCCAGCGAAAGTGCCGTTGCAACGGGGATGCCGCCCATCTCCAGGCCTGCAAGCACATCGATACCAATCGGAATACATAAGGCCAGCTCGCAGGCAATGGCGCCAAGCAATCGAGGGTTCGCTTCAAATAAATACTTGTCAAAATACGTCTCCGAAACCTGACCCGAACGCAGCGTAAAACTTCCCGACAAATGCGAGCTGTTGTAAATCCCCTTCGCCAATTCGTTCCTATTCATAACGCATCCCCCTCCAACGAACCTGTTTCATAGCCATTAGCTGCTTTAATGTGCTGCCTCAGCTGCTCTTGTCTTCCTCGTTCTTCAGTTGACCAAGCTGCCCCACTCATCCAACCTACTTATACTCTTTCTCCAACTGCTTCAGCTGCTCAAGACCCCGCTCGGCCCAACGCTTCAAACGGTCGATCGCTTCGATCTCGGCGGCAACGGCTCGTGTAAGCGACTCTTTATACGATGGCACTTCTCCCGGGTAAAGTCCGCTGATATCGCCGTAAGGTACGTTCGTTTTCTCGGTGTAGCTTAGCGCTCTGCGTTCATGAAACATCGGCACGTCGGGATTATAGGGATTGTGCAAATCGCCTTGCTCCGGGTGCTTCAATACCGCCAGCACTTTAATCAATGCGCGTGGTCCGCCTGTTTCCATTACTTCCCCTGCATAATCGCCCGATTTATAGGTAAACGTTACGATAGAGCCTTGTTCCGGAATAAATTTTTCTTTTTGCTGCATTTTATAACCACTCCATTCTTGTCCGTATTCGCAACTACCGCGAACCGCCTAATTTTTAGCATAAAATAAGGATGCAATCATACGCAAGTCTTAATTCCAATCTTGTGCTTCAAAGGGAAAACAGCGTAATATGAGAAAGAGAGTTCTTAGGGATTCCTGAACCGGTAGAAGAAGCAGGTGAGAATGTGCGAAAAAAAAGAGTATTGCTCCTATCCGAAGGGTTCGGTTCCGGACATACCCAAGCGGCTTATGCCCTTGCGGTCGGTCTTCGTTCACTTGATTCTACAATTCAGACTCGCGTCATTGAGCTGGGCAATTTTCTTAACCCGGTCATCGGCCCGCTGATTGTATCCGCATATCGCAAAACAGTGACTAAACAACCGAAACTGCTCGGAAAGCTATACCGCAGACAATATAAAAAATCACTTAACCGATTCGCGCAGCTGGCGCTGCATCGTATTTTCTATACGCATACATCGCAGGTCATCGCCCAGTTGAAACCGGATTTGATCGTATGCACGCACCCTGTTCCTAATGCAGTCGTTTCACGGCTGAAGAGACTTGGGCTGCAAGTTCCGCTCTATACGCTCATTACCGATTACGATGCGCATGGCACTTGGACAAGCTCCGAGGTGACCAAATATCTTGTGTCTACCAATGAAGTTAAAAACAAGCTGACCGACCGCGGAATCTCGCCTGGGCGAATTGAGGTTACCGGTATCCCGGTACATCCGAACTTCTGGCAAACGCATGACAAATCGGAGCTGCAGGCGCAGTTTGATTTGAAACCATTGCCAACCGTCCTTATTATGGGCGGCGGTTGGGGGATTATGTACAGCGATGATTTACTTAGCTACATGACCCGTTGGCGCGATAAGATTCAGCTGATCTATTGTGTCGGCAACAACGAGAAGGCACGTGAGCGAATGCTCGCTGACCCTAATTTTCAACATCCGAACATCAAGGTGCTTGGGTTTACCAAAGAAATTAACAAGCTGATGGACGTCTCCGACCTGTTGATTACAAAGCCCGGCGGCATGACATGTACAGAAGGCTTGAGCAAAAGCATCCCGATGCTCTTCTACGAACCGATTCCGGGACAAGAAGAAGTGAACTGCGAATACTTCGTCGCGAGCGGTTTTGGCGAGATGCTGATTTCCTCCGAAACGATCGATAAATGGTTCGGCCTTATTCAAGAGCCTTATACCTCCGGACAACACCGGCTGGATCTTATAAACAAACGCAACCAACAATACAATCCGATGGAATGCTCCCGCGCCGTCCTGCAGTTTCTGCAGTGACGGTTTTTTTCTGCCTGCTGGCTGGCGATGAAGTCTACTGAGAGTGTATAGCTGGTTGTTGGTTGGCGATTACTGATTGCTGTTTTGCGATTGTTGCTCAAATTGCATCATTGGATCTCTCTTATGTAACAGTGGACTCTAATCCTGCTAAGAATGCAACATTTCCTCTCTAAAATGACTTTCTTACTGGGCGTTGGATCTCAAAAGATGCGTTTTGAGCAATATTTGCCGTTATCCCCTCCTACCTCACCTAAACCACAAAAAAACCGGAAAGGCCGCAGCCATTCCGGTTTATCGATATTCGATCTAAAGTACGCTTCCGCCAAACAAGAAGCGATTCTCCCACTGTCCGCCTGCGATGTCGCTTGTGCGAACGCCGCCGGATTCAGTGGAATACGTATGCAGGATTTGGCCATTACCCAGGTAGATACCTACGTGTGTAATCGTTTCAGTCGCTTTGTTGACACCTGCGTAGTTGGAAGCTTTCGAGCCTTTGTATTCCATGAAGAACATCAAGTCGCCGCGTTTCAGTGAACGCCAATCTGATTTCGTAGCGCCTTTCGCTTTCACGTAGTCGCCTTGCTTACGCGAATCCGCCGGAAGCGTTAGGTTTGCACCTTCGCGGAATGCTGTACGCACGAAATCGGAGCAATCGAATGTTGTAGTCGTGTCACGGTCGGAACCGAACTCATATGGGGTCCCCCAATATTTCATGCCGGCTGCGATTGTGTTCTCGATCAATTGCGGTGCGTTCGGTGTAGTGCCGCCGCCTGTGCCTGAACCAGGATTCGTGCCGCTAGGCAGCGAGAAGCTTGCACCAGTCGATATGTATTGATCGCTTGTGCTGACATAACCTTTAACGCCATTCGAATCGGTTACTGCATACCAAGCGCTGTTCGGTTGACCTGTGATCAGAACAGACTCACCTTTGCTCAGATAGCGCAGACGCGTGCCATCTGTGGAAGGAGATTTACGGAACGAAACGGATGAAACGATCGATGCGTTATAGATGATTTCAATATATTTATCGGAAGAAGAGACATAAGCGATCGTGCCATAAACATCTTGTACTTTGTACCAACTCGCGTTCGTTTTCTCCAAGATGACAACGTTATCGCCCGCCTTCAAATATTTGTAGACGGTTGAAGAGGTAGACGGTGCGCTGCGGAAACTTACACTGGATTGAATTTCGCCGACGACAGGTGCTGGAGCCGGTGAGGCGCCCATCACTGATGGCATGACAAGCAAAGCAGTTAGAATCAGGACAAGCAGTGATGCTGTAAACTTTTTCATTTTGATCCTCCTTATGTTGGTCGTGCTGTAGGCGTTTTGCCCTAATGCCAATTGTACGGAACTACGTAAAATGCATATATCGTCCACATGGCTCATTTGTCATCCCGCTTACTAGTCGAATAGCACTAGCATGCGAACCTATACACGCAAAAAAGACACCTCCTGTTTAGAGATGTCTTCGCGCGAACCCCCGCACTTCCTATGCGTACACTTCCTTTCACATCGAAGTGCTTCGGTCCTATATGAAAGCCTAAAGTACTAGTATTGTCTGTGCATTCTGCAATAATGTAAATACTACCAATGCGGCTTTCGTATGAATGTACTGCTAAATCCCTTCCATTTCAGGGAAAAATGCATGAAGCTCCGACTCGCTCTGGCTTTTCTTCATAATGAGCATGAGGGTGTCGTAACGGTTTGGAGAATCGATGACGGACTGATAGTCGAGCTTCCCGATCGACGAGAAAATGGCCACATCCCCTGTATGGTAGTATAAATACAAAGATGCCTCGTCCTCATTATACGAACAGAATGCGATTTGTTTGGATTCCACGGGTACGAGCATAGCCAACGCCTCCCAAGTGTAGGATATCGCAAGGACATTACTATATATATCCAAATTGTAACCATAACAGCACTAAAGTGAATCGTTATCCATGCAAAATATTATTTATCACAAATACTTAATGGCCAGCAGCGCATCAATCGGCGTGTGCTCCAAGCCAAATGCATGAACAAATGCCGGATTTCGCTGATCATGCATCCCTTTCATAATCGTGACCTCATAGCCCAGCTGCTCCAGCTCAGCCGGCTCCCAGCCGCTGCGATGGGTTTGGAATTTCTCCCCGTTCAACCCAAAGTGATCCACATACTCCTGCGGGAAGAAGCCACGTGGCGTATAGAGGATAACATGGTGCTTGGCAATTACCTCCGCTTTCCGCAGGAGCAAATGGGCATCATGCTTGGTGAAATGCTCGATGGAATCGATGAACGACACCGCTGAGAACGACTTGGGCACAAACAGCTTATTGATCTCCCTGGCATCGGCGTTTAAAGGGATAATATGACTCGCATTCGTCGCCCGGTTAACCAAATAGGGCCGATGAATCTCAAGCGCGACAATATGGTTATACGGGAATGTGTCCAGCAGTACGCATGGCCCGCTCCCGATATCGAGCAAACTGTCCCTATTCGTAAGCTTTCGATGAAGCAATCCATTGAAATCCCGATCCGTTGTTTCGTATGCCACCTCTCTTCTACCTCCTTACCCTGACTGTTCTTCTGTTAGTTTATGAGCATGTCCTTGCAACGTAACGGCACATGTACATAAAAAAAAGCAGTCCCGATACACCGATAGGCGCGCAGGGACTGCTCTAACTTCATGAATAGGGAACTAGTATCCGGAACCTGAGGCTGCTAAGCCGGAGCCGCAGGACACGCAGAACTTAGCGTTCAATTCGTTCTCGGTTTTGCAAGTGTTGCAGATGACGACAATCTCGCCGACAGTCGTTTCATTCTTAGGCTCATCTCCCAGCGCAGATCCGCAATCCGGGCAGAACTTCGTATCGAGCGCAACTACTTTGCCGCAGCTGCATGTTTTCTCGAAACGAATCATCTTAATCCGTTCTTCCAGTTGCCCGATTTCCACGTGCAGCTCATCCACCTGCATGCAGCAGCCAGTGACTTCATGCTCGGCTGATGACATGTCATGCGCTTGATGCGCACGGTAAACCGCAGCTCCGATGGTTGCAAACACTTTATCGATTTCTCTCTCCTTGCCGGAGATTTGCGCTTTCAATTTTGTGATTTCAACCGTTTGCTGTGCTTTCTTCGCCGCTTCCGATGCACCTTGTTTAACTTTATCGAAAAAGGACATAAACTATCGACTCCTTCAACTATTCATCTACTCTTGTCATTTTAACATAAACCGCCCTGACAGGTCATGCACATCCATAGACCTAATATACGACATAACACTACACAGGCTATTGCTATAGTTTATGTTCCGGACTATTGCGAAAGAACAACAAATCAGGCATTACACAGCAAAAAAGCGGGCTTTGCCGAACGCAATGTTCGAAAAAGCCCGCTAATGGAGTTGAATCGTTATGAACTTATTCCGCTGGGTACATACGCTCGCGAATCGCTTTAATTTCAGCGCTCTCGAGGTACTCGTCGTATGACATCATACGATCGATTACACCGTTAGGCGTAATTTCGATAATGCGGTTGGCAATCGTTTGAACGAACTGATGGTCATGCGATGTGAAAATCAGCGTGCCATCAAAGTCAATCAAACCGTTGTTAAGCGCCGTGATGGACTCGAGATCCAAATGGTTCGTCGGTTCGTCCATGAGCAGTACGTTCGAGCTGGACAGCATCATCTTGGACAGCATGCAGCGAACCTTCTCGCCCCCGGACAATACGCTTGCTTTCTTAAGCGCCTCGTCACCGGAGAACAGCATGCGGCCAAGGAAGCCGCGGATGAAGCTCTCATCCTGATCCTTCGAATATTGGCGAAGCCAGTCGACAAGGTTCATCTCTACGCCGTCGAAATACTGCGAGTTGTCTTTAGGGAAATACGCTTGTGTCGTTGTAATCCCCCATTGGAATGAACCTGCATCCGGTTCGATCTCTCCCGTAAGCAATTGGAACAAGATTGTTTTCGGCAGTGTGTTCGGACCAACAAGCGCGATCTTATCGCCTTTGTTAACCGTGATCGTCAGGTTGTCGATCAGGTTCACGCCGTCAACGGTTTTCGTCAAGCCTTCAGTCAGCAGCAATTGCTTGCCAGCTTCACGCTCAGGCTTGAAGTTGATGAATGGATATTTACGGCTGGAAGGACGAATGTCATCAAGCGAAATCTTATCAAGAAGCTTCTTACGGGAAGTCGCTTGCTTGGATTTGGACTTGTTCGCGCTGAAACGTTGAATAAACGCTTGCAGCTCCTTGATTTTGTCTTCCTTCTTCTTGTTGTTATCGCGCATGAGCGTCAGCGCCAATTGGCTGGACTCATACCAGAAGTCATAGTTACCGACATACATTTGGATCTTACCGAAATCGATATCCGCGATATGCGTACACACTTGGTTCAAGAAGTGACGGTCATGGGATACTACGATTACAGTACCTTCATAGCGGGAGAGGAAATCCTCAAGCCAGCCGATGGATTGCATGTCAAGATGGTTGGTAGGCTCATCGAGCAGCAGAATGTTCGGCGTACCGAACAAGGCTTGCGCTAAGAGTACCCGAACTTTCTCGTTACCGGAAAGCTCCGACATTTTCTTGTCGTGAAGATCAGGCGTAATGCCAAGACCGTTCAGCATGCCTGCTGCTTCGGACTCCGCTTCCCAGCCGTTCATGTCTGCGAATTCCGCTTCCAATTCGCCTGCGCGCATGCCGTCTTCATCGGTGAATTCCGCTTTCGCGTAGATCGCGTCTTTCTCTTTCATCACTTCATAGAGCTTCTTGTGGCCCATAATAACCGTTTCGAGTACGAGGAAATCATCGTACTCATAATGGTTCTGTTTCAGGACCGCAAAGCGTTCACCCGGTGTAATATGAACCTCGCCGCTCGTTTGCTCTACTTCGCCGGAAAGAATCTTCAGAAACGTCGATTTGCCTGCGCCGTTTGCACCGATCAAGCCGTAGCAGTTGCCAGGCGTAAATTTAATATTTACATCTTCAAATAGCGCACGCTTACCGAAACGAAGCGTTATGCCGCTTGTACTAATCATTTTAAACAATCCCGTCCTTCACTAAATGTTCTACTCATCACACCATTATAGCATAAAATCGCGTATGATTGCCTACTTGTTATCATTTAATCGCACGGTTTCTCCATGAGGAAGGATCATCAGGGTCCCTCTCCCCAGCGAGAGCCGCTTGCTTTCGGCTTCCAGTCGATCCAGCGCTTCGCGCGGTGTGTCGTCGGCTAATTTATACGATCCGTAATGCATCGGCACGAACCGTTTGGCGCGCACATCAAGGAAGGCTTGCAGCGCCTCCTCCGGTGTCACATGCTGCTGTCCCATGAACCATTCCGGCTCATAAGCCCCGATTGGCATCAGCGCAACGTCGATGTCGAAACGGTCGCCAATCTCCTTGAATCCGTCGAAATATCCGCTGTCCCCGGCAAAATATACCGTCGGTGCCAGTTCTGATTCTATGATGAATCCGCCCCAATGCGATTTGTTCGTGTCCGTCAAGGTGCGGCGTGTCCAGTGTTGTGCAGGTACAAAGGTAAACGTAACGCCGCTGATTATAGCGGATTGCCACCACTCCAGCTCGATGATGGAGGAGAACCCTTTGCGGCGCAATTTATCGGCAAGGCCAACGGGTACGATCAACGTTTTGCTGCCCTTGAGCTGTTCGAGTGATTTCATATGAAGATGATCATAATGAGAATGGGATATCAAGACGACGTCAATTGGCGGTACATCTTGAATCGCAAGTCCCGGCGGAGACAACCGTCGTTGTAACGCGAGCTTCTCGGCCCAAATCGGATCGGTTATAATATTGAGCCCGGAGTGCTGGATGAGAAACGTCGAGTGACCAATCCAAGTCAACGATGGCTCAGCCGAGTTGGAATGCAAATAAATCAAGTCCGGATCTGCAGTCGGAACCGTATAGGAATAATCTTTGAGCTTCATTTTGCCGGCACGCTCTCGTCGCCATTGCCTGACTTCCTTGAACGTTTTGGGTACCGCTTCCCGATTTAAATTTTCAAAGCGCATGGTTCTCACGTCTCCCGTCGTGTTGTCGGTTTCCTGTCTCTATCGGCTGCATGATACAACCATTCTTTTCTTTCAAAGATACCAAGCTTAAATCGATTAAGCAAACGGCGTTCACCCCCGTGAATGTTAATTGTGGTTCCCTTGCCAAATGGTTTACAATATAGTCTAACGATGAACGGGAATGGGGGAAAACCATATGAAATTACTTGGTATTGAACCGACGCCAAGTCCAAATACAATGAAATTAAACGTGAATGAGAAGCTGCCCGCCGGGCAGCGCTTCAGCCTGGCCCTTAGCGAAGCAGACAGCGCGGCTGAACCGCTGCGCAGCCTGCTTCGCATCGACGGCGTGCGCGGCTTGTTCCGCACGACGGATTTTATCGCGCTCGACCGGAAGCCGGGGGCTGACTGGGAGCGGATTCTGGCCGAAGCGCGGCGCATCCTCGTGAGCGGCGATGAGGCCGGTTCGGCCGAAGGCTCTGGCGCGGGTACTGGCGCAGCTGTGCCCGGCGCAGAGAGCTTCGGCGAAGCGCACGCGTTCGTGCAGCTGTATCGGGGAATCCCGATGCAGGTGCGCGTGCGCACGCCGGGCGGCGAAGCGCGCGCGGCGCTTCCCGCGCAGTTCACGGAGGCGGTGACGCGGGCAGCCGCCTCCTCGATGATTCGCGAGCGAATGCTGGAGGAGCTCGGGGTCCGCTATGGCGAGCCCGATGAGATTGCAGCGGAGCTCGTGAGAGAGCTTGAAGCCGCTTATCCGCAGGAGCGGCTGGAGGAACTTGTCGCGGCGGCGATCGCGCTCGGTGCCGCGCAGGGCGATGCCCCCCCGGCGCCGGCGGCGCGGCCTTCGCCGCTTACGGCAGAGCAGCTCGCCGAGCGGCTCGCATCGCCGGAGTGGAGCGTGCGCTACGAGGCGCTCTCGCGCACGGCGCCGGAGCCGGCGATGCTCCCGCTGCTCGCCAAAGCCATAACCGACGACAACGTCTCCATCCGGAGACTGGCCGTCGTCTATCTCGGCGAGCTGCGCCTGCCGGAGGCGATGCCGCTCTTGATCGCGGCACTGCGCGACGCGTCCGCGTCCGTGCGGCGCACCGCCGGCGACACGCTCTCGGATCTTGGCGACCCCGCCGCGATCCCGGCCATGATTGAAGCGCTGCGCGACCGCAACAAGCTCGTCCGCTGGCGGGCCGCCCGCTTCCTCTACGAGGTCGGCGACGACTCCGCGGCAGAGGCGCTGCAAGCAGCCGCGGCTGACCCGGAATTCGAGGTCAGCCTGCAGGCGCGCATCGCCCTGGAACGGATTGAGCGCGGCGAAGAAGCTGCCGGATCCGTCTGGCAGCAGATGACGGCGCAAAGAAACAACAAATCAAACAACGAGTAAGCATAAAGGGCTTCCTAACTGTAATTCGCATAAGCGGATTACAGCTAGGAAGCCCTTTTTTGCATGATCGATGGCTTTATTGTTGTTTATTTTCTTTGCATTATTTTTTCCGCTCGCCCATTACCGCGTCAACGGATACGCCTTATCCCAGCTGTGATCCTGTCTCATGAAACGGTCGTTTTTCATGAAATACTCGTGACTGACTTGACCGGGACGATCCGGAAGCGGATCGTCCCAAGTTACATCCATGTGATGCCAGCCGTCATTCAGGCGTACCAAATTCCACACATGACTGCCGGAATCGACCTTGCCTTCCACGATTCTCGACTCCACGCCGGCATGCATCAGCATGCGGTAGGCCAGGAGCGAGTAGCCTTGACAGACGGCCTTGCCTGTTTCAAGCGCATCCAATGCCGTATATCGCTGCAGCGTTGTATCGTAAGCCACATGCCTTACGATCCAATCGTGAATATAAGTGACCTTCTCTAGAGGATTCATTTTGTCCGAGGCAATGGAAGGCAAAGCTTGATCGATCAATTGATCCAATTTGCTCGTTTGCTCAGCTGTTTCACGGTACGTAATCGTCAGCTTAATCTTGGCAGAAGAGCCCCATGTCCGAATCGTATAGAGATACGAATCTACAATGTAGGCAATATAATCGTTAGCAGCAAAGGTATCCCGTATAAGAACCGGAAACTGCTTGGACAGCTCCGTGCGATCTCCATCGTAGGCGATCGAAATTTCCGGCTTCTGTTCAAGCAGCTGCTGAAGAATGTCTGCTTTCAGCTCCCGCAGCGTTGTGCTATTCGATGCCATCTGGGCATTAGTCTCTCGAAAATCCGAACCAAGTCCCGCAATCAGAATCAAAGAGACGAGGGCCAACCGTATAAGGAATGGGTGCATGCCAATTTGACTCCCTTCTACCTGCCTCTTGGCTTTACGTAGATCCATTATAGCAAAGTAGAATGGTTAGAATAAAGCAAATGAGGAAAATATGGGAAATCAAATTGAATCCGATGTTACAACGCTGTAATCCTATTGATGAGCAGCAGAGCAGATTCTTCGATCGCCAGCTCGCTGAAACGTATTCCATCTTCCATCAATTGCTGCCCTGTTAATGCAATCGACTCCGCTTGGCGATCACTGCGATCACCGGATAAGAACACCACTTGATAGGCAGCTCCCTTATCCAGAGCTTGCAGGCGAATCGAGCGAGACGCTTCTGCACCGGGCAGACGGAATACGAACAGCAAATGCTCCTCGCCGCTTTGCTGGCTGTATTGATAAGCGGACCAGCAATCACCGAGACCGCCCCTCACCGGCTGCCCGGTCAATCGATACAAATCCGCCGAGCGGACGAAAGGTTTCACCGTCCGCCGGTATACCTCAATATGATGCGCCAGCCGTTCTCGCATCCACGCCGGCATCTGCGGAAGCTTCTGCGAAATGCCGAAGCCGCGAAGCATTGCGACTCGGGTATAGCAATCGAATTGATGAGGCTTTAAGTCCGGCGAATTCGGGTGAAACTGCTGTTTCTCATAATTCCACAGAAACTCAGAGTAACTCCAGTGCAAGCAGACATCCGCCGCCAGCATCGTGGTCGCTCCCCAGAAAACTTGCAGGCTGTGCTCCGGCCAGTCCGGATCGCTTAGAAAGGTCGTATGGGTGTGGCTCATCATCCCGAGATCAATTCGCAGTCCGCCGGAAGAGCAATTTTCCAAAATCACCTCAGGATGTTTGGCGCGAACGCGATCGAGCATGCGGTAGTAGCCGTTGTAATGCTCGAATAATCCATCGCCGGCGCCATGTCCATGGTCGGTACAATTACAGCCTGCTTGCGGATCCAAGTTAAAGTCGAGCTTCATCCACTGACAGGTATAGCCGGTAATGAGCTCATCCAATGTACGGAAAGCCCAGTCCTGCACTTCAGGATTGCCAAAGCAGAGATATCCGAGCTGCTCCCCATCTCTGCGCGCAGGGAAGGACGGATGGCGCTTCGATAAATTCGCGGATTTTCCCAGCGCTTCGATCTCGCACCACAGTCCGAACTTCATGCCAAGGCCATGCACGAAATCGGACAATGCACGAATACCGCTTGGGAAGCGCAACGTATTCACCATTTCCCAATCGCCGCGGTGCTCGAACCATTCCGAAGCCGCTTCGGATGGACCGAACCAACCGGCATCCAGCGTGCAAATTTCAATGCCGAGCTTCGCCGCTTCCACCGCATTTGCACGGAATACCTCTTCGTTAATCGTCTTGTCCTCGTAGCTCCACCAATGATTCCACTCTGCCGGAAGCGAACGGGAGAATTCATTACTCACATACCAATGCTTACGTCCCACACGAGCAAACTGGATCGAAGTACTGTTAAGCTCTCCGCCGCTTCCTGCCGCCATGGCGACATGAATCCCTTCCATCGTCTGCCCAGGCTGCAGCTCTTTGGCAAATTCCCAATCATTCAACCCGCCGCTCACTTCGAAGTGGCCGCTTCCTTCTTTGTTCTCGCCTCGTGCGCCTGCTTCAATTTCCCCGGCTCGTTCACAACGCAATATCCAGTTGCCGGACCACATCGGAGATACCGTTAACAGGTCACCTTCGCTCCCTATGAGACTCATCCAAGGATGCATATCCTTCGACGAACGGCCTTGCCTTGTTTGTAGAATGACATCCTCTTGAACAAGCTGAATGCGTACCGGTTCAAATTCGGCTCCCCACTCGCTCTTATAGTGCATGAGCGTCCACGAATCCTCGGGAAGCTGCAGCCGGAAGGAGTCCACTCGTTCAATCGTCACGGATTCCGTTCCTTTATTGCGCACCGAAACCCATCGCTCTACCAAAGTTGTTCCCTCGTAAGCGATCACATGACTCTCTATGATCAAATCGAACGAACCACAGTAATGATAGATAGAAGCATGGTGCTGAGCCCCATCTGCCGCCTCTCTCTCATCTATCCCTACTAATTGAAGACCTTCTGTCAGCTTATCTATCCTCCGTCCATTCGCATAGACCGCAAAGTCCGTCCCGTTCATTGCTTGCTCTACTCTATTCAATTCACACACGCTCCTAATCCAGTCATTTCACCTATGCACGATCGATAACGAACGCGCACGGCAGGCAAAAGGCCGCACCTCAAAGTAGAAATTCTACTTTAAAGCACAGCCTCCTCTTACCTATTTCTTCGAAATAATTTCGTTGACCTGCTCATCCATTTTCTTCAGCGCTTCGTCGACCGTAATTTTGTTTGCAAAAATTTGATCGACCAGCGGCGAAATGGCTTTGTCTTGCGCTTCGCGCCATCTGAGGTGATAGATATCGCCGATGTTGCCGTATTTCATCCAGTCAAAACGAGCGGTTTGGTAGCCTTCCGGCGCCCATGCCGGCGTTTCCACCTTCGAGAGAGCGGTTTTGTTGATCGGAATCCACGATTGCTGTTTCGCCAGCGTTTCTTGGTTCTCGGTCATCGTCCATTTGATGAATTCCCATGCTTGATCCGGATGCTTCGACTTCTCCGTCATGGCATAGCCGCCCATCCAGTAAGGAACGACGCGTTTGTCATCCCACTTCGGCATTGGCGCCATATCCCAGTGCAGGTCCTTCTTCTCTTTAAGATTGCCCAGATCCCAGTCACCGCCAACATACATGGCAATTTTGCCCGTCAAGAAGTCGCCGCCAAGGGCGCTCGATTGCGCCGCATCCGGTGCAACATGATGCTTGTAGATCAGATCCTGCAAGTATTGCAGCGCATTCTTCGTTTCCGGCGTATTAAACGACAGCTTCTCCGGATCGTGAATGTTCGGCGCCAGTGCACCGCCTTGTTCTTGGCTCAGCGCCATCCAGCCCCACCATGCGCCGAGAGACATGCTTGTGCCGAACTGCACCGTTTTGTCGCCTTCTTTGATCGTCAGCTTCTGGGCCGCTGCGAGGTAATCGTCCCAGTTCCAGTTCTCGTTCGGGTACGCGACATTCGCTTTGTCGAACAGGTCTTTGTTATAGTACATGACGAGCGTTTGATAGTTTTCCGGTGCAACGTACATGTTGCTGCCATCAAATTTAAACGGCTCGAACAGCTTCTCGTCGTAGTCGGCCATGTTCAGATCGCGGTCGAAGTAAGGCTGAAGATTTTTCATAAGTCCTTTTTTGTACCAAGCGTAGGCAGGCACATCCCAGTAGAACAAGTCTACGGGCGAGTTCGAAGCAAGGGACAGCTCAATTTTCTTGAACGTTTCGTCCCATGGCAGGAGCGTCATTTTCACTTGAATGTTCGGATGTGTATCGTTAAAGCGTTTCACTTTATCTTTCTCTTCTTCATCTAGAGCGGGGCCGTTCGACCAACGGATGAAATTCAGCTCTACCTTCTCATCCTTGCTGCCCGTGTTGCCGTTGTCATTCCCGCCGCAGCCATACAAGACCGTCGACAATGCCATGACGAGCGTCATTACGAAAGCCAGCTTGCGTTTGCGAAACATACAGATCCCTCTTTTCTCTGTTTTACGTTATGGTTGTCAACCTTTAACGCCGGTAAATACCATGCCCTTGACGAAAATCTTTTGGCAAAGGAAGTACAGAATGACGCATGGAGCGATCGCATAGAGCGATGCGGCCATTAGGAGATGAAGATCTGGCGCGCTTCGGGCAGAACCTTGGAAGTAGGATAAACCAAGCGCCAAAGTACGCTTATTCTCATCCGTCAAATAAATGAGCGGTCCCATGAAATCATTCCAGGTCCCCATAAACGTGAACACTCCTACCGTAACCAGCACCGGCTTGCTAAGCGGAACCATGATCCGCGCCCATATGCCATACGTGTTGCACCCGTCGATCCGCGCCGAATCCTCGAGCTCATACGGGATGCCCATGAAGAACTGACGCATCATGAAGATGAAGAAGGCGCTTCCAAACCAAGCCGGAACGATGAGCGGCAGGAATGTATCCACCCAGCCCAGCTTGTTGAAGAAGAGATATATCGGTACCATCGTTACGGCGCTCGGCAGCATCATGGTTGCCAGCAGCACGAGGAAGATAAAATTGCGTCCGGGTGCATGCAGCCGCGAGAATCCATAGGCGGCGAAGGAGCACGAGAACAGCGTTCCAATCATGACGAATACGACAATAATGACCGAGTTCTGCGTATATAAGCCAAACGGAAATGTCGTAAAAGCTTCCACGAAGTTATGCCATTGCATCGGCTGCGGGATCCACTGCGGCGGGAAAATGTATACATCCGCTTTGAGCTTCAATGAAGTAGACAGCATCCAGGCGAATGGAATCAGAATGACGATGGAGCCGATGCAGAGCAGCAGATAGCTGAATAGTTTGGACATCAGCTCTGATTGGCTGCGAGAGAGCTTTCTACGGACAGGCGCATCGTTTTGTGTGATCGTGTTCATTTATTTTCCCGACCTCCTGTTCCCTTCGTAGAAGACCCACATCGGCGATGATTTGAAAATGATTAACGTGAACGCGAGAATGATTAGGAAGAGCACCCAAGCCAGCGCGGACGCATAACCCATTTGTAAATAATCGAATGCGTTGCGGTATAAGTACAGCACGCTGAACAGCGTAGCGTTGTTCGGTCCGCCTGCCGTCATGATGAAGCCTTCCGTGAACACTTGGAGCGCTCCGATAATGCCCGTAATCAGATTGAAGAAAATAACCGGGGAGAGCATGGGAAGCGTAATATGCCGGAATTGCTTTCTTCTGTTCGCTCCGTCAATCTCGGCAGCTTCGTACAGATCCGTCGGAATGCCTTGCAGCCCCGCCAGATAAACCAGCATGCTTCCGCCGACGCCCCAGAGTCCCATGATAATGATCGGCGGCAGCGCCCACTGCTCATCGATAAACCATTTCGGTCCCTCGAAACCGATTAAACTGATGGCCCAGTTGATCAACCCGAAATCCGGATTGAAAATCCACTTCCACAGCAGCGCAACCGCAACTCCCGACATAACCGCAGGCAGGTAAAATATCGTTCGGAAGAAAAAGATCCCCTTAATGTTCTTGTTGAGCAGCAGTGCCAGCGCTAAGGAAACGACTAGCCCGAGCGGAACGCTTACAACGGAGTAGATCATTGTTACCTTCAGCGATTGCCAGAACAGCGAATCCTTGAACAATTCCATATAATTGTCCAGGCCGACCCATTTGGGCGAGCTCAGAATATCGTAGTCCGTAAAGCTGAAATAGGCCGATGCCGCGATCGGACCCAGCATGAAGAATAACAGGCCGAGTATCGCAGGACTCATAAACACATACCCATCCAACGCTTCGCGCCTGGACCTGGTCCACCATTTCTTGTTTGTGCGCATACTCGTCGTTCACCTCCAAGATCGTTGGAATTAAACTTATTTTCGGTTTTCCGAAACGTTTCGGATGCCCTTCTGAAAAAGAGCGCCGCTGCTCTCCTCAATCGCTGCTTTCATTAGCTTCCTAAGGTATCGCTCTCGTGCTCTCGCGGATAATTAATTCATTTTGCAAGACAATTTTTCGATCAATTTGGCGGTTCTCCATCATATCGATGACGAGCTGCGCAGCCTGATACCCCATCTCATATTTATCCTGCCGGATCGTTGTCAGCTTCGGCGAACAATAGGCGGCTACCGGGATGTCGTCATAGCCGACGATGGATAATGTTTGCGGCACTTGTCGCTTCAGCTTCTCCATTGCGCGGAGCGCGCCGAGTACCATCAAGTCGCTGGCAGAGAACACCGCCGTTACATCGGGATGGTTGAGCAAGATGCGATACATCGCCTCACAGCCGCCGTCTTCCGAGAAGTTTCCGTCGAAGACGAGATCCGGATCGTAAGGGATGCCGGCTTTCTCCAAGGCTTGCTTGTAGCCCTGCAGCCTTCTGATGCTGACGGCCGCTTCGTTATGCCCGTTGATCATCGCGATCTTACGGTGACCGAGCTCCAGCAGGTGATTGACCGCAAGCGTTGCTCCGTACACATTGTCTGTCGTGACGTGGCCGGTGTTCTTGCTCTCGACCGGAATGTCGATCAGTACGCATGGGAAATCGGCTTTGCTCACAATTTCCTCCAGGTACGGATCATTCACCCGCAAGCCGAACACAATCGCGCCGTCAACGCCCCGCTCCCTGCACAGATCCGAATAGGATTTCTTCAGCTGTTTCTTGGAGCTCGTGCTGAATAGCAAAATATCATAATCGAGCATCGTCGAGCGGTCATTGATGCCGCACAATATTTCGTATGCGAGCGCATCCTTGACGCCTTCCCGGTTAATATCCGAGATGATGACGCCGATCGTTCTCGATTTCTTCATCACCAGACTTCTGGCAGCAGCGCTGGGCCGATAATTCAATTCCTCGGCAGCCTGCTTGATTTTCTTGCGGGTTTCCTCATTGACGTCGCTGTATCCGTTAAGCGCTCTTGATACAGTCGTAACCGACAATCCTGTTGCTTTTGCCAGGTCTTTAATGGTGGCCACAACTTGCACATCCTCTATTCGAAACGTTTCGGATTGATTATGGACTCAGTATAGGTCAAAATGATAGCGTTTGCAATAGCCAATTTGGCGGATAAACACACGGGATAAACCGGTGGATTTTGCTGATGTGTGGCTCTGGGAGCTACACTTTTGCTAGATTCGTCAACTAACTACTCATGTGTTGCTCTGTGGGCTACACTTTTGCCAGATTCCTCTATGAACATACAAAGAAGCAAAGAGCCATCCCAAAAGTTGCCTTGCGCACTTTTGAGACAGCCCTTTAAGGTCAATCTATACCTCGCGCCAGTCCAATAGGACGCCTAAACATGGACTTTTCGGCGCAGTAATCAGCTCCCAAGCTTCCGCGGCATCCGTGGCGGGAAACCGATGCGTGATCAGCTGCTCCGTCGTTAGCCACCCTTCTTCAATGGCAGCAATCGTGGCTGCCATCCGTTCTCCTGACCAGCCGGATGGGGTATGAAGCGTGATCTCTTGCTCGCGCAGCTTTTGAATATCAATCATGCCTGCTTCGCCTAGGTAGCCTGCAGAAACGAGATGGCTGTCGTGTTTCATCAGCGGCTGCAGCTTGCGGAACGTTTCGAGGCTGCCCACCGTGTCGATCACGATGGCGAGCTGCTGGTTTGCACGCTGCAGTACTTGAGCGGGATCGCTGATATGGCCATTGATTGGAATCGCATAACCACCCGCAACGGCCAGCCCCAGCCTTTCCTCCCGATGGCCGAGCAGATAAACCTGCGCGCCGCGATGAGCCAGCGTCTGTGCCGCCCATTGGCCAACGAGCCCGTCGCCGATAACAACCGCGACGTCTCCTTGTGAGATCGGCGGCCGTATGCCGCAGTTATAGCCGACCTGCGTCAGCACCGTACCGGAGTAGGCTAGCGGCTCCGGCCCATCCTCCGATAGCTTCCACACTTGGGAGCCGTCCGTAACTGCCGGATTGATGTGACCGCCAAAATCGAAATACATGCCGTCTACTTTGCTGACGGAGGCGAATACGCGATCACCTGCTTTTACATGGGTTACTTCTCCACCTACCGAGATAACACGCCCTACCTTCTGATAGCCGGGCACATGAGGGAAAGGCCAAGGTCCTCCTTCGGTGTACGGAGTCTCGCCTGATATACGTTCCCCGCGGAAGAAGGAGGATTCGGTTCCGATGCTGATCCAGGAATATTCCAGCTCAATGACGACATCACGATCCGTTGGTTCAGGCACTTCTACGGTCCGAACGCTCACGACTTCTTTTGTCTCAAAAACGACTGCCATTGCTTTCATATTAGAAATCCCCCTGCAAGTTAAAACAGATCTTAATCGCTTGCTGCGCCTTTAGAAGTTCAACGCCTCGCTTATACTCTCTGAATGAGAGTTCTTCGGTTTGCAAACATTCCGTGTTGAAAGCCGGATTGCTAAGTGCATCTAACAGCAAATGGCGATCCCGCTTCGTAACCGGATGATAGCGGTAGGATTCCAGCTTTGTCCCTTTGAACCAATACGATTCCGGGTAGGTGATATCGCCGCGAAGCACGCCGAAGATGATGACATGCTCATCGGTGCGGTCGAGAACGTTTTGTACGGATGGGGCGTAGCCTACGCAATCATAGCCAAGATCGAATCTGCGGTCTCTGAGATCATCCGCATGTACTGCTTCGACGCCTAAGGAAAGTCCGTTTACGAATTCAACGCGCTCTCTATTTACATCAATCGCCGTCACTTTTGCTCCCCAGAGCGAAGCCAGCTGCATCGCCAGAATGCCGGCTGGGCCAAGGCCCGCAACCAGCATCGTCTTGCCTTGCAAATCATCAAACTGATCTAAGCCATACATTACGCACTTGAGCAGCTCCGAAGAAACGGCACGCTTATCCGAAATGTGATCCGGCAGCTTCAGCAGATCGTTCTCGCGATAAGCCATGTACTGTGCGTACGCTCCATAGCCGGGTGAAAGATGCTCCAGCGCCGCCACTCGATCACCTGGCGCAAAACCCTGCACGCTCGCGCCGACTGCTTCCACTGTACCTACCGCTTCATGACCGGGGAAACCCGGAGGCAGCGGATAATCCGGCTGGCGGTTCTGAATGAACATATCTTTGCCGCCCATCATGTTTAAATCCCAGCGAGGGCAGGTCGCTACAAGATGGATCCGGACAAGCACTTGATCATCTTTGATTTCGGGTATAGGCACTTCAATAGATTCATACTGGTTTACACCTGTAATTTGGATCGCTTTCATGAGCGTTCATCTCCTTATGGCCGAGCCGGATTTTGGCTGGTCCTGATACTTCTTAGGATAAGCGCTTACAAGCAGGATGTCTTTGCACTCCATATTGATGGTTTGCGCAAAGTGGTGCGATTCAACCGTTTACGAGTATTGTGGTCCATGATATGATTTGCACATCATTGACATGTTGAAAGCGGTGGCAAAAGATGAGGATCAGAAAACATGGCTTAGCTGCGGTTGAAGGAGGTGTCGGCAGCCGCGCCGGAGGCGTCCATCCCTATGGTGAGCTGCTCTGTATTACGGAGGGAGAGGCTGATTTGGAATGGTCGGGTATGACGTATCATGCCAATGGTACAGCCTTGTTTGTCATTTTGCCGAATACGCCTCATCAGTTGGTTCAGCGGTCGCATCGGCTCTGTTATTGGTTCGTTGAATTCCATGAAGAGAATGCCGATGCGCTTCCCAGCGTTGATCTCATTTATCGCTGGAACAGCATGCAATCGGATATTAGTTGGAGCAGTGCGCCTTATCCAGCATTACGTGCTGCTTTCGAGGCAGTCCGTATGCTGATGACGGCGGAAGCTTCGCTTGCCCCGGCGATTTTTCAAGAAGCATTACTCTCAGATCTCCATAAGCTGCTCGTGTTCATCCCTAATATCACGGCATTGACAGCACAGACGCCCAGTTACTCCTCAGGCGAGATGCTCGTCACAGAGGTGCTGCGATTCTTGGAGTCGGTATTTCCTCAATCAATTTCGCTGCAGACCATCGCCGATTATACGCACTACAACCCTTCTTATCTCGTGCGACTGTTCCGGCAGCATACCGGAAAGACACCATTCAGCTACTTAAACGAGCTTCGCCTAGCTGCCGCTTCGCAGTATTTGCTTCATTCCGATATGACGGTGCAGCATGTCTCACAGGCATGCGGTTTTCAGAGCATTCACTATTTCAGCCGAACCTTCAAAAAGCAATTCGGCATGTCGCCCAGCGAGTGGCGAAAGCCGTTGCGGACTTGAGAGGGTAGAAATTTAATAGGGTGAGAATCGGTTTATCTGATTCTCACCTCAGGTAAGCTACTTCTCTATCAAGCAACTACGGCAATTGTTTGCTTCTCCGAGTTTGGACCATGTAGATCCCTGGATGAGCTACTTGTCTATCGAGCAACTGCGGCGGTTGTTTACTGCTCCGAATCTGGACCAAGTAGATGCCCAGACGAGTTAGCTCTCCGAAACAGAGCAGCGACGAAACGCAGAAAGCACCTGACCGCTTGGTCAGGTGCTTTCTGCTGCTCAAATTCGCTATTAGTAAGGCTTAATTACTTCAGAACCGATCTTCTGCTTGCGAACCAGCTGCTTCGCGCGATCCGAGAACTTATCGTACGTCTCCTGCGGAATTTGCAGGCTGCCTTGGTAAGGCGCAGTTGATGTAGACGAGTAGATCAACGCAATGTTCGGTCTTGGCTTGTCGGAGCGATTCGGCGTGCCGCGGTGCCACATGCGGTCGTCACGAATCATGATGGAGCCGGCAGGCATATGGGCTTTGAAGGAAAGCATATGCGGAGCCAGTTCAGGTTTGTTGACCACTTTCGAGCTGTACCAGCTATCCGGGTGCAGGTGCGTACCGCCGGGCCATACTTCCATCGGACCGTTCTCATCATTGACGTCTACGAGCGGGTAGTTCACGACAAGATTGGTAATTGGCACGTTCACGCCAAAACGGCTGCCGAATCTAGCCCCCATGTCGGCGTGGACGTCTTGCGACTTGGTCCCTTTAGGCATGGACGTGTTCGATGCAAAATAAGTGAGCTCGCAATCGGAACCCAGAATTTGATCCACAATAGCCGTTACGAACGGATGCGCAATGAGCGATTCATCGCAGAACGGCTGCTCAAACGGCAAATACATGCCGATATGGTTCGTACCATCATGGAAGCCTTCTTCGAGGCTGAACTTGTTCTTCACCATAAAGCCTTCGAGGAAATCGCCGATTCTATTGTTCAATTCCTCGATCTGCGTCCGTGGCAGCACTTCTTCGATCAACACATAACCATTTACTTGAATCAACTGTACGGCCAATTCAATCGTCGCGGGCAACAGCTGGCCGGACGCTAATTCTTCTGTACTAACTTTCACTTTATCCCATCCAATCTGTTTAGCTTTGGTAAGAACGCGCTTGCTAAGCTATAAAATAACAAATTCATTCCCACTTGGAAAGCATTAATTGGTGAAACGGCGTTCACCAAACGGCGGATGAGACATCGAAACGGCCCAATATTTAGTCATAAATACCAGGTAGACCGGTAAGCATTTCCCCAAAGAAACCTCTGCTTGTCAAGCCAACCGAATCTCATCTATTTCTATCGTGCCATCCTTCACTTCCACAAATACCTCGCCATTGCGGATTCCGGCAATTCCGTATCCGGAGGCTGTGCACAAGAAGCTGCTATAGTCTCCTGACACTTTCGGCGAAACGTAGAGCACGCGCTCCACCGCATCGTACCGAATACCGCTCCAGCCTTGGATAATGCCATAGGAGGCCATTGCTCTGGCATACCAATGCCCGCATTCGTATTCATCGAAAGGATTTCTTACGCTTCCATCATAACGGTCGCGGCAAACGCGCACAATGTCCAGCCCTTCCTCCACGCAGCCAACCGACATTAAGTGGGAAGCGACTTGATATTCAATGCCGGTCCAAACTTCGTTGCTATATACGAACGGGAGCGACAGCTGACCTCCCTTCGGCCATGTACAAAGAAGAAGCCCTCCATCTCGTCCGAGTGCAAAGCCTGAACGCTGCGGGTTAGCATGCTCGGACAAGTCGCGTTTGAGATTGTACTTATAGATACTTAGCAAGTGGGACTTGACCATCTCGCGGTCCAAGATATCCCCAAGCCCGCACATTTCCGCGATCCACGCTCCGATGACCCCATCTGACAAGCAGCCTTTCCCATACTGATACTTCGGACCTTCCTGCTCCAGCAGCTCTTGGGCTTCCTTGGAGTAGTTGACATTCCAAGCTTCCGGTCCTTCCAATGTCTCCGCTGCCTTGTAGTTATCATTTCCTTGGGGAACCAATTTGGCCGGATCCGGCGCGCGGAGCCCCTGCCAAATAATCTTTTGCTCAAAATATTCGCCATTGAACAGCTCTTGCTCCAGATAATTCCTGCCCTTGCGGTATAGCTCTTCGTATTCGTTTGAAGGGTCCCCCAACGCTTCGCCCATGAGCGAAGCCGCTTTAAGCGCGCCAATGTAAATGGAAGAGCACATGCCGTCCGGTCCCCAGAATTCGATGTCGTACGTATTGTGATGCGGCTCGATTAATACCCCCATGCCATCGGGATCCCAAAGCTCCTTGCAATACGTCAAGCTTTGCTTGATGTGCGGCCAATACTTCCGGAGCCACTCGGTGTCCCCGCTGATTCTCCATTCACGGTAAGCCTTCATGATGCCGCCTAGCTGGCCATCCGAAGCTGCGTGATACTTGTGGCTTGCCGGCTGAATGGGCAGCGGAACCCGGAAATTCTGATGCCCCCGTTCATCCTGCCCTTCCGTAAATTCCGAAACCCGCAAGCTGCGCTCCAATTCCGGAAACAGATGCGGCACCGCTTGCGCATAGTTCCAGACATGCGTGCAAGAACCGCTGCAGCTTCCCTCTTTGAGCTGCTGCCCTTCCCAGCCCCACATCCGGCCATCCGTCTGTCGTAACACAGTAGGTGATTTCAGAATCGTAAGATTGGCGGTTATTGCATCCTTGGCTTCCGCAGGGAGCGAAGTGCCAAAGAACGTGTCGCTAAACTTCAGACTTCTTTCGCGAAGCGAATCGTAATGACGGAACCAGTACTCGGAGACTTCCGAGATGGTTGCAAATTTGCCGGCGTACCAAGGCTTATGGTATTCTCCGGCCCAATCCGCATGTTTAGCTGCTTCTACACCTTCAATCAGATTTGTCTCCGGCACATACCAAGACAGCATGATTCGAATGACCTCGCGGTCATGAGGAGCAAGCGTAATCGGAACAAACAAACTTCCTCCCGGGCTTGGCTTCCCTTCCGTTACTTCCGGTTTCTCCACACTTCGGCCTTCTTTAATCGCGTTCCAAACCATGGTTAACGAATCGAACCATCCTCCGCGGAACCAGGCGCAGTCGACTTTGGCGTTCGGATGATCCGTGAAGGCACTGAATGAACCTTCTTCCCATGGCTTTCCTTCCTCCGGCGATTGCTCCAGTACAAAGCCTTTGCCTGAATTCGCGCCGTATACCCGTTGTTTCGTCGATTTATTGAACGCCATAAAGTTGGCCGCATGAAGGGAATACACAAGCTCAACAGGGCGGTCTGTTTTGTTGATTAGCGTAATTTCGAGCGCTGCCGCAGGCAAGCTCGAGTCGTCTGCATGTAAGGGAATAAACGGACTCCAGCCCGTAATCGACGCCTCGACAGGAAGCTGATGATCATTCAGTTCAACGGTCCCAAACGGAAACCTGGCGTGAAACGTACTGCTCTCAAAGCGCGGCAAGCCGAAGTGCTTCCCGAACAGCCCGCTGCCTGGATTCATCGACTCCGCTTTATTGCCGTAGATCTTCCAAGAAGGAATCGGGCCTTCCATGACCCTAGCAATATTGTCCTGCTCCCCTTTAATGCACAAGCCGGAAAAAATGATAGGTTCGTGCGTAATATTAGGTGCATGACGTAAAGAGAAATGGGACATCGCCCCCGTTCCCTCCAGACAAAACATGCCCGCCCCTATCCCGCCAAGCGGATAAGCGATGTGGGCATTACGATTCCCCGAATACGATTGACTGTAAGATTGCTGGCTCATACTGATTCCCCCTTAATGAGTCTCCATCCATCATAAGCGCTCTCTTATCCTATGAATACGAGTTTCATGGAACCGATTACAAATCTCTCCCCAATTGAATAAAACTTTCTCCCGGAGAGGCTCGCTCGTCATTCCCCTCGGTATTCTAACGAACCGCAGTGGCCTTATTTGAGAGAAAAGGGCTCCTCGATTATTCTAACGAACCACAGGGACCTTATTTAGTCGAAATAGGCTGAAATGCACGTGCTTTGGGCCAAATAGCGCCTGTACGGTTCGTTAGATTTTCAAACCGCTGCTATTCGATCAAATAAGGCCCGTACGGTTCGTTAGAATAAAAAAAGGCCAACCAGAGTAATCTGGTTGACCTAATTATACGAAGAGCCTCAGCATTTGCGGCTTCCCCAGCAAATCTATTACAACCGTACAACCGTCTTCGTCTCACTCGCACGGATGATCGCATCCAGCACCTGTTGATTGCGGTATCCGTCCATGAAGCCCGGGAGGCCGCTTGGTTCCTTGCCATCCAGCATCGCGAGAAAATCAGAATACTGGGAGACTTTGCACGAGCTTGGCACATCAAGCGTCGATCTGGACAGCTGACCCGGCTCCTCCTCGCGGATCCAGATCAGTTTATCCGGATTTTCCGTAGAGGCGTGGATGGTGCCGAAGTCGCCATAGATGGATACTTCATGCTGGTTGCCCGAGCCGATCGCATTACGGGATGTTTGGAAAACACCCATCACGTCACCTGTCATCCGCGCTTGGAAGCTGGCAAAGTCATCGACTTCGATGGGAACCATCTGTCCTGTCGCTGCATCGGGACGTTCCGTAATAATCGTCTTCAGCTGTGCAGACAGCTCCTCGAACTCGCCGAACAGGAAACGCGCCAAGTCGATCATATGCGAACCGAGGTCGCCAAGCGTACCTGTCCCGGTAATGTTCTTATCGAATCGCCAAACATAAGGAACCTTATACTGCGCCGCACCCCAGCCCTGCAAATACTGCAAGGAGAAACTGCGGATCGTTCCCAGTTTACCCTGCAGCACGAGTTCACGGGCGTATCGGAAAGCAGGCGTGTAACGGTACGTAAAGCCAATCATTGCCGCTACCGGCTGCTGCTTATACAGCTCAAGCAGCGGTCCCGCTTCCTCAAACACGCGTGTAAACGGCTTCTCCGCCATGAACGGTTTGCCCGCCTTCAAACAAGCATGAATGATAGCCGCGTGAACATGGTTCGGCGTTGCCGATACGATGGCATCTACTTCCGGGTCCTCAACCAACGCGCCAAAGTCGGCATATCTTTTACTTTCATCAAGGCCAAGTTGATCGCCAACTCGCGTCAACGCCTCCGCGCTAACATCGCTTACGGCCACAACCTCGAACCGCTCCCCCTCGTCAGCCAACCAGCGAATATGCGCGTTTGCCATGCCGCCAAGCCCTATTAATCCAATACGAAACTTGCTCATTGCTTATCTCCCCTCCCAGGCGCAACCATTATGCTTTCACCGAAATCGGCTCCAGCGGCGCCGAATGACCGTATACGGGAGCAGCCGTCCCGCTCGGAGCGGTCCAGTGTACGCCATTGGCGATGACACGAAGAATTTCTTCGTTGTAGTAGGTCGGATACGTTTCGTGACCCGGACGGAAATAGAAGATTTTGCCCTGTCCACGATGGTACGTAACGCCGCTTCGGAACACTTCTCCGCCTTCGAACCACGAGACGAATACGAGCTGATCCGGCGCAGGAATATGGAAATGCTCGCCGTACATTTCTTCTTTATCCAGCTCAATGTACTCCCCAATTCCCGCTGCAATCGGATGTGCGGGATCGATGACCCAAATACGCTCTTTGTCATCTGCTTCACGCCACTTCAATTGCCCTGTCGGTGTACCCAGCAGCTTGCCGAAGATCTTGGAAGCATGGCCGGAATGCAAAACGATAAGTCCCATTCCTTTCAGAACCCGGTTATAGACCCGCTCCACGATCGCATCATCCACTTGATCATGCGCCAGATGTCCCCACCAAATAAGAACATCGGTATTGCTCAGCGTTTCCTCGGACAAGCCGTGCTCCGGCTCCGCAAGTGTTGCTGTTCTTACGCTGATTTGCTCGCCGGATAAGCCCTCCGCCAGTGCGCCGTGAATGCCTTTCGGATAAATAGCCGCTACAGTCGGATTATTGATTTCATGCAAATATTCATTCCAAACCGTTACTTTAATCATCTATGAACACCATCCTGTTAGTTATGCCGGCCAAACGATCGAAACTGCCGGTTTAATAAGTGAAGGGGTATAATCGCTTGGATTATACCCCTTGGCTGTAATCCTTACTTTCCGTTTGCTGCGCGCCATTCGTCCAGCTGTTTTTGCGCTTCGGCAATGATTTTGTCAATGCCTGCGCCTTTGAGCTTCTCGATCAGCTTCGGAATTTCAACCTCCGGATCAAGCTGACCCGATTGCAGACCCGGATCGAATGTGCTTTGTACTTTGCTAACGGCAATCAGCTCATTCTTCACAGGCTCAGAGTTAAATACGAAGCCTAGGATTGGCGAAGGGTTGCTAGATACCTTCTGGTTAAACTCTTCATAGTTTTTGTACTTGTTCGGATCTTCGCCTACACGGGTGTAGTTCAGCATTTGGTTCCCGATCTGCCACATATTGTCGTGATAGAAGCCGACTGTATCCTGTGTTTTACCGTCTGGGAGCGCTACTTGACCGTCTTTCAGCACATAATGCGTACCTTCGACGCCGAAGTTGAACAAACTCAGCAGCTTCTGATCTTTGTAGAACAGGTTAAGCAGCATCATCGCACGAGCCGGGTCCTTCGAGGTTTGCGAAATCCCTTGCATCGTAGCAGCAAGCTTCGTCGTTTGCAGTCTGTCGATATTAAGCGGCACTTGAATGATGTCGCTGCCTACGCTGCTTGTTTTGCTTGGCATCAGCTGCGGCGAGCCGATTTCGGTGCCTGCCAGGATATCCAAGTCGCTGCCGATGGAAGCGAATGCCGTCTTGGCTTGGAACTTCTTCCAAATATCTACGCCAGGCGTTGTTGCATCCTTATTGATGTAACCTGCTTTGAACCATTCACGCGTCAGCTTCGCAAGCTCCATATAACGCGGCGTTGCATAGGTATTCACGACTTTGTACGTGTTGTTCGGATCGGTATCTCTCAGATCAAGCCCAACCGGACCAACGATATTCGCTGTGCTGCCGGATCCGTAGTAAGCGCCGAGGGGGAACGAAGGTCCAACAGCAGGCGTTACGCCGGGCTCATTTTCCTTGATCGTTTTCAAGATAGGCCCGAGATCTTTGAACTCGCCGGATTTCAGCGCGCTTAGATCCAGATTGTACTTATCGACGAGTGCTTTGCTGATCGCGACGCCTTGTGGATTGCCCAGCTCCTGATGCACGTGAACGCCATAGATCTTGCCGTTGCGCAGTGCGCCGTCATGGAATTTACCTTCGACTGCCTCAATATCCGGCGCGTTCTGAGCAAGTAAATCGTCTAGCGGAAGCAGTCCGCCTTTATTCACCTGTGCATCGAAATTCATCCAGTTTGCCGTCCAGATCAAGTCGAACTTTTGCCCGGAGGACATCATCAGGTTCGTCTTGTCGGCGTAAGCGCTCCAATCGATCGGGTTCAGCTTAACCGTCATATTCATATCCGGATAGGTTTGTTTCAAGTAATCGTTCATCGCGGTTTGCACGACGCCAAGGTCATATTGCTTGCCATCGGGATAAACCATGACAACCTCGTACGGCTCCAGCGCTTTCGGTGCTTCGGTCGTATTAGTGGCGCCCGTGTTGGTGTTCGTGCTCTCTTGAGCCTGATTCGCCGGCTTCTCGTTGTTAGCTGCATTGTTGTTGCCGCTGGAGCAGCCTGCCGCTACGAGTGAGAGCGAAAGGAGCAGCGATGACAAAACGAAGGATCCTTTTGATACACGTTTCATTTTCTGTAACCTCCCATAATGAATGCTCTATATGATGTCTATATACTAAATCGGCTGTTGCCGAATTCAGCCTTTCACAGCGCCTACCGTTAGGCCTTTCACAAAATACTTTTGCAAAAACGGGAACACCATCGCAATCGGCAGCACCGCGATAATCGCCATTGCCATCTGCAGCTCTTCCAGCGGAAGGATTTGCGTGGACGCCGCATCAATATGCGCTTTGCTCGCAATAGCCTGCAGATATTGGGCATTCATGAGCGTGTTGTAGAGGAAGTATTGCAGGTTGTACAGCCTGTCATTGTTGATAAACACCAAGCTTGTGAACCAGTCATTCCAGTACGTCACGATGACGAACAATCCAATCGTCGCAAGCACCGGAAGCGATAGCGGCAAAATAATGCTGAAGTACGTCCGATACTCGCTGGCTCCGTCAATTTGTGCCGAATCCACTAAGGATGGCGGGATGCTGGTCGTGAAATACGTCCGCATTATGAATACGTTGAATCCGCCTAGCAAGCCGGGGATGATGAGCGCCGGAAGCGTGTCTTGCAAATGCAGAAACTTCGTATACACGAGGTACCATGGGAGCAAGCCCCCTCCGAAGAGCATCGTGAACAGCACGTAGAAGCTGAGTACATTGCGGAACGGAAAATCATTCCGCGACAAGGTATATGCTAACGCCGATGTAACAAACAAACTCACGACCGTACCGACAACGGTGACGAATATCGAAACGCCATATGCACGAAGGATCGGCTCCGCATCATGCATGAGGAAGCGGTAAGCGGCAAGATCGAAGTCTTGAGGCCAGAAGCTGTATCCGTATTTGACCAGTGCATTTTGACCCGTAAGCGACACCATGAGGATGAGCCAGAACGGAAGCAAGCTCGCCAGACTGACAATGATAAAGAATACGATGATGACCGGGTTCGTCCGATTGCTGTTGTTCATGCTCTCCCACCTTTAAAATAAAGCTTTATCACTGCTGACTCGTTTCACAAGCATGTTGACCGACACGACCAAAATAAATCCGATAACCGACTGAAGCAACCCGGCCGATGACGCTAAATCGGTATCCCCGGAGACAAGCAGCGCGTTGTACACGTAAGTATCGATGACCTCCGTGACCTCCTTCAGCATGCCTGAATTCATGGTCACCTGGTAGAACAAGCCGAAGTCCGCATTGAAAATCCGGCCAATCGACAGCAGCGTGAGGATGATCATGATCGGGATCAGAAACGGAACCGTTATCTTCGTCATTTGTTTCCACTTCCCGGCTCCGTCAATCATCGCCGCCTCGTAATATTCCTTATCGATGCCGACGATCGTCGCCAAGTAGATAATCGAACCGAAGCCGACTGACTTCCAGCTGTTCACGATGATCAGAATATATGGCCAGTACTTAGGTGACATGTACCATGAGACTGCTTCGTGCCCCGACGGTTCCAGAATCGCTTTGTTGATGAACCCCAGATCCGGGTTGAGGAAGCCGAACGCGAGATAGGCCACCACCACCATCGATATAAAATGCGGCAGGAGCATCGAGCTTTGAAAAAACTTCGACAGCACCTTGCTTCTCACCTCATTGAGCAATAGCGCGAGCAGAATCGAGAGGGCCGTATTGATCACGATAAAAGCGATATTGTACAGCACCGTGTTTGCGATAATGCGCCAAATGTCATTGGTAGCAAACAGAAACTTGAAGTTATCGAAGCCGACCCAGTCGCTGCCCCAGATGCCCTTGGAGAAGTTCAAGCTCTTGAATGCGAGGAATATGCCGAACATCGGCATGTAATTATTAATCAGCAGCAGCAAAATACCGGGTAAGGCTAATAGCCAAAGCGCGTGATATTTCAGCAACGCCCGAAGAGGATTGCCCGCTCTCCCTTTCACTTTCTTACTTGCCGCCACCGCTGTAAGCGGCTGATCTGCTCCCATGCTGTTCACCATCCTGTTGCTTGTTGATGTGATCATCATACCGAGAATCCGATTACGCCCCTACCGTTTTTGTCACCCTCGCCTAGTCGATTTGTGACATCTTCACATGGACATGCGAAAATAACGGCTAATACCGTTTGACTTGATCAGAAGTTACTGTTTTAGCTACCATGTAGATCTCTAGGTGCGCTTCATGCTCGAAAATTGCTGTTTTGGCTACTAAGTAGATCTCTAGGTGTGCTTCTTGCTCAAAAATTGCTGCTTATAGTTACCATGTGGATCTCCAGGTGTGCATCATGTGTTGCCCTGGGAGCTACTCTTGCGCTAAATTCCTCGGTTACCCACCAATGTGTTGCTCTGGGAGCTACTCTTGCGCTAATTTCCCCGGTATCCCACCAATGTGTTGCTCTGGGAGCTACTCTTGCGCTAAATTCCCCGGTATCCCACCAATGTGTTGCTCTGGGAGCTACTCTTTCACTTAACTAGCCGATTCTGATTTCATCGCTGCACTGCCGGGGCTGCCAGCTTTTAGCAGCGCACAAAAAAACATGGCCGCCAGCGGCCATGTCCCTTTTCACTCTTTATATCATCCGCTCATCTAAGACTGCTTCCGGTACTCCTGCGGGTTCACGCCGGTATGCTTCTTGAACGTCCTCGTAAAATGCGAGAAGTTCGAATAGCCCACCTGCTGGGCGATTGCACTGACGGTCATGTCCGTTGAATCGAGCAGATGCTTCGCGCGGTTCACCTTCGTTTCGATCAGATAATCGATCAAGTTCCGATCCGTCTCTTTCTTGAAGAGCCGGGAGAGGTATGCCGGATTGAGATTCACATAAGTGGCCACATCCTCGCGGGAGATATCCTCCTCGACGTTCTCGCGCATGAAGTAGATCGCTTTCTGCACGAAGCCGTCCGCTTCCTTATCGCGAAACACGGTATCCATCACTGCGGATACCAAATGGACAGCCCAATATTTAAACTGGGCGAGCGTCCGGATCTGCGCCGTTGACCACATCGTGAAATTCGGAATCTGGCTTACAGCGATACCGCGGCCGTATAGGAAATGATAGATCACCTGCAAAAACGCATGCAAATACGCTTCAAGCTGCTTCGGCGAGCTATTCGGATTTTGCTCCAGCTTCGACACATGCTGCCCGATTAATGCGATCACTTTATCGCGGTTGCCGCTCGAGATCACACTCATCCACTCGGCAATATTGATGCTCACCGACTCATTCGATGACGAAGCAGCCACCACCGCCGCAACTGCAGCTTTATTATAAAGCAGCACCGAATGCGGTTTTGTCACATTGTTTCGCTCCATATCCTTCAAACCGTCGCACAATCCCGGCAGCTCTTGCAGCGGCGCACGATATCCGATGTAACAGGAAATCTGACAGTAGAAGAAAGACAGGCAAGCCATTTTGAAACGCTCCGCTGCTTGAACCCAGCCATCCGGACCATCGCCATTATCATTGTCGTTGCCATCTCCGTCACCTTGATCACCGTACACCAACACGAACAGAAATCCATTCCTGTCCAAGACCGCATGTCCGCGCCGGCCTTCCAGCAGCATTTCCTCGGCCGCTTTCTTCACCGCATACTCCAGAATTTCCTGATCCCGCTCCGGCAGCACCTTCGTCCACTCTTCCAGACTGATCAGAATAGGCTGCACATAATCGCCGGATGACAGCGCGACTTGAGCATCCTGCAGCGCACGATCCAGAAAATCCCCGAAAGACATAATCCGGCGCGATAGCATGTCCTGCCAGAAATGCTCGACCAGCAGCGGCTGCTGTTTGTTATATAACGCGTAATATTTTCGGTACTTCTCGTTATAATCCGACTGCTCTCTTCGTTCATGGATAGATTCGATCATGCGCTCGACAACCTGTGCCAGCTCGTCGCTGTCCACCGGTTTAAGCAAATAATCGAAGCTCCCCAGATGAACCGCCTGCTTCGCATACGTAAATTCGCTGTGACAGGTCAGAAACACAAATTCCGTCAGCGGGTAATGCTCCTTCACCCAGCGAACAAGCGACAGCCCATCCTCATCAGGCATCTCGATATCGCAGATCAGCAGATCGATCGGCTTCTCCAGCATAACCGCCCTGGCTTCATCAGCGCTGCTGGCCGACCACACAGCTTCAATCCCAAGCGCTGCCCAATCCTTGCAATTCATGATGCCTTCAATGGCGAACTTCTCGTCATCGACAATCAGCATCGTACACTGTTTCACCATAACCTTCACTCCTCCGCATATTCAATCGGCAGCAGGAGACGAATCCTTACGCCACTTCGCTCGTTCGGATAAAAACCCAGCTCAGCCTTATTCCCATATTGCATCGTTAATCGCTTCTTCACATTCCAAATTCCGATATGATTATCTTCCGAATCCGGCGCGTACCCGTCATCATTCAATTCGGCGAGCTTCTCGGCCGTCATGCCTTTACCGTTATCTTCGATTGCAATCTCCATCATTTCTTGCTCGCCGCCCTGGGTACGTCGTGCCGACAATTGCAGGATAAACGGAGCATTCTTCACGCTCATGCCATGAATCATCGCATTCTCTACGAACGGCTGCACAACCAGCGAAGGCAGTTTAGCGCGCAATAAGTCGTCCGGCACGTGAATCTCGAAGCTAAATGAATCTTGGAATCGCATTTTCTGAATCTCCAAGTAGTTGCGGATATGCTCCAGCTCCTGTTCGAGCGTAATCGCATCGCGCTTCGTCCGCAGACTGAACCGGAAATAGTGGACCATGTGCCGAACGGTTTTCTTCACCAGTTCATTTCGCTTCAAATCCGCCAATTGAAAAATAATATTCATCGTGTTCAGGAAGAAATGCGGATTGATCTGCGTCTGCAAATGCTTCAGCTCCGCTTGCTGCGCCCGCAGGTTCTCCTCGTATACGTCGATTTTCAAATGGGTAATCTCTTCGACCATGTTGTTGAATGTATGGTTAATGATCGCAAATTCCGCAATTTGCGAATTCGGGAGCCTTGTGCTCATGTCGCCTTCTTTGATCCTCCGAATGGCGCCGAGCAGATGCCGTATGGGATTGAACAGAATGTTACGGAAAATAAATAAGTACAGCACCAATATAGCGAATACGAGCAGCGGAAGAAAGTTGATAACCGCTTGAAAGCGGCTTAAACCGCTAAGCAGCTCCGAGTTGGGAACCACGACTGCGTAGCTGATACCCGCAGTTCCCGAATGTTTGTTTATCGCAAGCAGCTTGGCGTCTCCATCCTTCACGGTGAAGGAGCCGTTCGCTTTTATTTTGTCAGAGGGCAGCTTTGTAATTGTGGACAGCGGCGCAGAAGGATTCGACAGTACGCTGCCGTCATCGCCTACAAGTAAGACGCCTGCGCCGCCTTTCACATCCAAGTTACCGAGCGGCGTCTTCAAGCTGTTGATGTTGATAATGGCACCGATGTAGGCATTGTTCGTTAGGTCGTCGCTGACCAGCCGATACAAGAAATATTGGTCTTTGATTCGAATAACCGACCACTTGTACAAATATTGCTTGAGCAATTCCGGACGCTGGAACGAACTGTCGATCCATGCCCTAACCGGTTCATAGTAGCCTGAAGCAGCCCCGACTAAATTTGTGGAATACAGAGCAGCATTCGGCATGGAGTAGACGAAGAACATATCGACCGTATGATAGTAAGATTGATAGGTCGTATTGCGGTGAATCAATTCCATCTGTGCAAAATAATAATCCGAGTCGGTTAGTCCCGGCTGTCCGAATCGCTGGAACTCATCGCTGTTATTCACGATATCCACCATATTGGTTGTGATATCCTCCAGGCTTCTGTCGATCATATTCAAGTTGGAGTTCACCAGATTCTGATAGGAATTCGCTACCTGGGTGAGCACGACGCTCTTCGCGTAACTCCCTACGAGGAACAGAATAATCAGAAGCGGAATCGTAATCGCGCAGAATAGCAAAATAAATCGGGAACCGAGCGTGTTCATTTTATTCATTCCGATGAGTCCTCCTATCCGCAATCACTAGGCAGTCTTCCCATAATAACTCTAGGAATGATCATAGCGGCAGGTTCACAATCAAGCAAGACAAATAGAAGCCCACAGTCCAGACCGCAACTGTGAGCTTCACCTTAACCTTCCGTCATCGCCAGCAAGTTGACCGCAATTACATCCGGCATAATCGCCATCCCGCCATACAAGCCGGTGACCGCATTATGCGTATCGGCGAAGCAATCATCGAGCAAGCCTTGATCATAATACACCTTCGTATGCTGCAAATTATGCGGCATCCACGTTGCATCACGGTGATCGATCATCCAGCGCATGGCCGCATTCGTGATCCCCTCCCGATAACGCGTCCAATCGATGGCCGGATCAATGTCCGCCCAGTCGATGCCGAGCCTGTAGGATTCCGCAAACGTTTCCAACACTTCCCACTGCACATGGTCGCGCACCCAATTGGCGAAATACCAGTCGCTTGAGCAGAAGCACGGCTTCGTATTGTATAGCATGGGCTTATCTGCCGGCTGCCACAGATGGGTAAAAGGAAGAACCGAACGAATCCAATACACAGCCTTTTCCTTGTAGACCTCACGGCCAGTTGCCAGATGAGCGAGCCAATTCGCGATAGCCGCATGGCCTGCCGCGAACAGGTTCGGACTATGCAGCGGCGTCTCCCAGAAGTCGCCGCCCTCCGGCCTTGTCATCGGCAAGCAATAGTCGATGGCGCGCAGAGCGCCCTCCTTCAAGCGTTCATCCCCGGTTGCTTTCCATAGCCGAAGCAGCTCGATCGCCGGCACCACGCATAAATCAAGTGCCGTATCCCCCGCATGACCCATCGGTTCAAGAAAGGCCCGCGCCACGACAAAATCATCCTTCATGTAATGCCGCCCATCCGGATCGAACGGGAATGCACCGTCTTCCTTTTGATGGGACAGAAGCTGCAGTCCCTTCAGCAGTAAGCGGTCATCAGCGGACGATGCACTCGCTTCGCCCCTACTCCCGTTGCTCCCAGAGGCCGCGTCCAGTGCTCTGCATTTGTCGACTTTCTCCTGCAGCGAAGCAGCTAGCGCAGTCCCTTTGCGTCGTTCTATGTAGGCTTCCGCGAAACGCGGCACGCGGTGTGAATACCCTTTCTCATGCTGCGGCGTTCCGAATCCTTGGCCTTCCTCCCAGTATCGCTCGTTATAGGCATGTGCAATGCGATCAAGCGTTTCCTCATAAGACCACCTTGGTGCCGCCGGTGCCGGGAGCCCTCCTGAGCGAGTAATCCAATCCGTCATCACATCCAGCGATCGGCCCGGAATCACGACAAGCTCAGCATTCCAAGCCACCACCTGCTGCGGATGGAGCTCCAATGGTTCTGCCGCATAAATTTGATTCTCGGCATGCTCGGTTCGGGCATCGGGCACCATCAGCCCGAGTAGATGATGATTCCTTCTGTCTATGAAATTCGGCGAAGCGAATACCGGCTGCTGCGCATGAATGCGGTAGTTGAACCAGCGGGTTGCATGCAGCGCCGGGTCCCACGACAGACCAACCGCCGTACCTTCGTGGCTGACCGCCATCACCGGGAAAGCTACCTTATTCGGATGAGGCGCGACTCTGAGCGCCCATGGGTCCTTGAACCAATCTGTGCCGCTTGACCACTCCTCGCCCTCCAGCCATTCCACGCCGGGGAAGATGGCATCCGTCTTGTTCGCTCCGAATGAATCCGCACCGACTTTAACCCACGGCCCTCTGACATAACGAACGAACAGGTTATAGTGTGAAACAAACCTATATGCCAGCTTCAATATAGGCTGATCACGCAATAATGTCAGCTTCACTTCGCCATCCATCAACGCCGCATCGAAAGGATACTGAATCCAAGTATCGAACGAAGTGCCTTTCAGCTTCTGCTGCACGACGAGCGCCTTCACCTGAAACGTCAGCGACTCTCCTTCATCCGATTGTGTCCGCTCGTACGACTCCGATTCCATCCGAATCGGAATTTCCTGATCCCGCAGCAGCATCTCACCGAAATGCTCCAGTACCCCCATAAACCGCTCATCTGCCGAAAATACTTCCGCCCATCCCCATCCGGTCAATCTCTTATGCACGTCAATCCGCATATGCTCGTTAGCTAATCGTATCGATTCTCCTCCATAGCTGCCCTGCGTAAATTCCGGCACTTCCGATCACTCCTTCCATGTGAGGAAATCAGGTCGTCCTCTATCCCATCCTATTCGAGCACCGGAAGTCCATTCCTGCCTAAGCAATTGTCCGAATAGACCATGCCATTGCGTGCCGCAACACGGCCCCAAGTTTGACGAAGCCTAGGTTAAAGCATAGTATTAGAGGTGAAAAAATCAGCCGATAGGAAGTGCTACATATGAGTGAATACCAAGCTTTGCTAGAGCAACTGCAGCAACAGGAGAACGAGCTTCAATTCTCCACGTTTACGAACGAAACCGCTTTTCAGATCGGTACGAAGATCATTGAGAGAGCGCAGCAAGAGGACAAAGCAATCGCGGTCACGATCGTAAGAAACGGCGAGCTATTATTCCATAGCAAAATGAACGGAACAAATGCAAACAACGATCAATGGATTCAGCGTAAACGGAACGTCGTTCACCATTTCGCTCACAGCTCGTACTTCATGCATGTCGAGTTTAAAGCAAACGGCTCCTCTATTGAAGCATCTCACCTTGACCCGAAAGATTATGCGGCTGAAGGCGGCTCCTTCCCGCTGATCATCAAGAATGTTGGCATCGTAGGGACGATTACAGCGTCCGGACTGCCGGGTGAGCTGGACCACCAGATTATCGTGGATGTATTGGGAGAGTTTCTACTAGGAAAATAATCGCGTCACAAGGAGTGTTATGGCAGTGATTACGCGTATCGCGGCAAGAGACGACGCCCCGGAGGTCATTCCGCTGCTGCTCGAAGCGATCGGTTCGATTGCTTATCTACTTACGGGAGCATCGGATGAAATCGAGGCGGCAGAGCTGCTGACCGAATTCTACAAGCAGCCGGGCAATCGGGTCAGCTACGGCAATGTGATCGTGGCCGAGAAAGAAGGCCGAATTGCCGGCATGGTCGTGGCCTATTCCGGTAACGATGCAGCGCTGCTGGACGAGCCATTCCTAGCGAAGCTTCGCAACAGACCCGGCAAAGAAAACAGCGTTATTGTCCGTGAGGCGCGAGATGGCGAATTCTATCTGGACGCGCTGGCCGTATCGGAGCAATATCGCGGACAAGGGATTGCCAAGCTTCTCATGGCAGCCGCCGAGCAGCGCGCGGCTCAGCTCGGATTCGAGCGTGCGGCGCTAATCGTCGAAACCTATAACGAGCGGGCTTATCGGCTTTATCTCGCAAGCGGCTACCAGGAAGACGACATGCTGCGCATCGGCGACAGCGACTATCGCCGTATGGTGAAACGAGTATAAGCAATAGATACAAGAGGACTGTTTCCAAAGTGCGCATGGCGACTTTTGAGGCAGTCCTTTTTGCTGTGCTGGTGTAGGGTAACGGAGATGCTGCAACCGTCTTCATGTTGCATATTAGACAACATTTCGCAGATATCATTCCCCCGGGCTGCACATGAATCAAAAGGCTGCCGAGTCATTCACTCGGCAGCCCACAATCCCAACTCAACCCCAAACCCTTAAACCCACTCCGCTAAAAGCATCCAGCTCAATCACGCGTTTCTCTAAACGAGATGCCTCCGCAGCGAATGCCATCATATGGCTTTGCACCGATTTGGCCGCAGAAGTCAAACTATCGCCGGCACCGCCGTCCGACTTCACGAGTCCGATAAAGTCGCTCATTAACCCATAGTCTCCGCCGCCATGGCCGGCATGGCCGCCGGGCATTTCTAGTGAAATCTTCTCCGGCGTATGACCGCCGAATCGAATCAACTCGATTTCGTTCTTCTCCATTGCAGCTCGGATCTCGCCTTTCGTGCCCATCAGCTTCAACGTCCGGCTGCATTCCTGTGTAAACGCGCTCATGGTGAAGACCGCTGTCACTTCATTGGCAAACTCCATACTGACGACCTGATGATCCACCACATTATTATCGCAATGGTAGACACAGCGTCCGTACGGCCCTACCTGCAGCGCTTTGAGCCTTGCTTCCGGACTCAGATCATCACTTATGGCCGCCGCCATCCAGCTTTCGGAGTCCCCGAGGTAGACATTAGGCGCATAATATAAGCATTCATCGGCCACAGGGCAACCATCCGTACATCGCTTTGGCGCTCCCTCCGGAGCATTGGAAGCATTGAAGTAGGAGAGTGAGCCGAAGGAGGATAGGCGTGTACAATCCGCTCCCGCCAGCCATAACAAGATATCCATGTCATGACAAGACTTCGCCAGAATCATCGGGCTCGATTCTTCCGCATTGCGCCAATTGCCGCGAACGAAGCTGTGCGCTTGATGCCAATAACCTACATTCTCATTATGCTGAATGGACATTAGTTGACCGATCTGCCCTTCCGTGAGCAGCCGTTTCACTGTACGGAAGAAATTCGTATACCGAAGCACATGGCAGATCGAGAAGATGAGCCCCGACTGCTGCGCTTTCTCCCCCATCTCTAGGCACTCTTGCGGGTCCGGTGACATGGGCTTCTCAAGCAGCACATGATAACCCGCGTCAAGCGCCATCATCGTCGGCTCGTAGTGCATCTTATCCTGCGTGCAGATCAGCACGGCATCCGCAAACTTCGGCTGCGCAAGCAATTCGCGCCAATCGTCATAGCACATGCGCCCATCTATCCCATGGCGCTGCTTCAATCGATCTCGCCGATCAAGGTTGGGATCGGCTACCGCCACTACTTCCATCTCATCCGGATGTGCGAGCGCATAATCGACGTAATTTTGTCCGCGCAGTCCCGCTCCGATTAAGGCAATCTTCACTTTGCTCATGAGACGCTCATCTCCTACTCTTTTACACTGCCAACCGTAATGCCTTTGATGAAGTAACGCTGCAGGAACGGATAAACAAGCATGATCGGCAAAGCGCCCAAGAAAATTTGAGCCGTTCGCAATGTTTTCTCACTGACTTCTTCCAGCCGTTTCAAGTCATCGATGGATATCGCTGCTTTATTAATAGCCGTCACCAGTGTCGATAAGTACGTCTGAAGCGGATATTTCTCCGGTGAATTCATGTATAAGATACCGTCGAACCAGGAGTTCCAATGACCGACGATCGTGAACAAGAGAATGGTCGCAAGCGAAGGCAAGGACACCGGCAGATAGACGCGTATCAGAATCGCCCATTGGCCTGCCCCATCAATCGTGGCCGCTTCTTCCATATCCTTCGGGATATTACGGAAGAAGTTGAGCAGCATCACCATATTCCACACATTAAGCGCTCCGGGGACAATCAGAGCCCAAATGCTGTCAATCAGACCGGTTTCTTTGACTACGATATAGGTCGGAATCAAGCCGCCGCCGAAAAACATCGTAATCGCGAAGAACCATACATACAGCGTGCGGAAATCAAACTGTTCTCGGCTCTTCGATAACGGATATGCCGTAATGATCGTCAGAAACATGCTGAGCGCCGTGCCGAGAATAACGCGTTCCAGGGACACTTTCAAGGAACGAATAAACTCCACCTTTTGCGCTAAATATTGATAGGCATCTAATGTGAATCCGACGGGCCATAGCTTAACCTGTGCAGCCACTGCGGCAATGTTGGAGCTTAAGCTGACTGAAAGCAGATGAATGAACGGTAATATGCCCAGCAAAGTCACTGCTACCAGCACGATCGTATTCACAACCATGAACAGGACTCTGCCCCAGGATGCTCGATAAACCATGTCATCTCCCCCAGTCTCTTAGAAGATTCTATACTTGGTGAACCGGTATGCTAAGTAATAGGATATGCCTACCAAACCTAAGGAAATCGCGGACTTAAACAATCCGACAGCAGCTGCGGGCGCATATTGCTGGTTGAATATCCCGAGCCGGTATACGAACGTATCGAGAATATCCGCACTCTCGTAGACGACCGGATTATACAGGATCAGAATTTGATCGAATCCGGCATTTAGAATATTGCCTAAGCTAAGCGTAGCGAGCAATATAATGATCGGCGCCATGCCCGGCAGCGTGATATGGACAACCTGCTTCCATTTTCCCGCTCCGTCCACCTCGGCCGCTTCATACAAATTTGAATTGATCCCTGCAATGGCTGCCAGGAAAATGATCATATTGTAGCCCATGCCCTTCCAAACCTCGGAGCCTACGATGATGGCCCGAAACCAATCGCCTTGGCCCATAAACATAATCGGTTCGATCCCCGTACCGGCGAGCAAATCATTGATCGGCCCTTTCAAGGAAAACAGCTCCAGAATGACACCGCCAAGCACCGTCCACGAGAGGAAGAACGGCAGAAAAATACTCGTTTGAATGATTCGCTTAAACCAATCTCTGCTGAGCTCATTGAGCAACAAGGCAAGAATAAGCGGAATGGCCAGCCCAAAGGCGATCTTGAGAACGGAGATCACCACTGTATTCCAGATGACTTGATTCATATCCGGCAGGTGAAACATGTAGCGGAAGTTTTTCCAGCCGACGAATTTGGATTTCCAGAAGCTTAGTACAGGATCGAATTTCTGAAAGGCCATGACAATTCCGAACATCGGACCATAGGCATAAATGAGTGTAACGATGATTCCGGGGATGAGCATGATATGGAATGGCAATTGCCGTACGAACCGGCTTCTCCGCATTGCCTGCTGTTTCATCAAGGTTCCGCCTCCAGTAAGAAGCAGCGGGGAAGAGCTTACTTGCGTAAGCGTCTTCCGCCGTTTCTGCCGTTCTCATTATTTCGATGCGCTGCTGTACCAATCGTTCACTTCTGCCGTTACATCGTCGCCGCCGAGCGCTTTCCAGCTGCTCACGAATTTATCGAAGCTGTCGATCGATTCACCCATAATGATCTTCGTGAACGTTTCATTCATCAGCTTATCAAGCTGCGCACCGTTCTCGACCTGCGATTCCGTTGCAGAGCCGTAGAACTCGTTGTACACGAATTGATTGCTGTCGCGAATTTGGCTTGTAAGGCCCCAGCCTCCGTCTTTCGAAACACGGCTGGAGTAGAGGCCCCATCCGGTTTTGTCGCCTGCAAGGAATTTCTGCGTTGCTTCAAGCGGCTTCTGGATGTTGACGTAGTACGGGATGTCCTCGCTCACCGTATTCAGCTTGTTCGCAATCGCATTGTTGACTTCGTCATGAATCGTTTGAATTTCGACCGGATTGTAAATGCGCGGCACGAACCAGTTGTAGACGTAGCCATTCTCCGGTTTGTTCGTATCGTAATGCGCTTTCGTGTTCATCTCGATATAGAAGTTGATCATCTTAATCGCAGCTTCCGGGTTGCTGAACTTGCTGTTTACGACAACGATATGTCCCATGCGTACTTTCGGTACAAGCGACTTACCCGGTGAACCGTCAAGGGACGGAATTTGCACGCAAATCCATTCTGCGTTCGGATCAGCATCTTTGTTTAAATTAAGCGGCCAGTTCGGGAGCCACCATTCGCCGTACAGCATGCCGACTTTACTGCCGACGATATCTTCGACGACCTTGTTCTCGTCTTTGAGCGCGAATTCCTTATCGAGAATGCCGTTCTTATACCAGCTTTGCAGCTTGCTGAGCGCCGGTTTCATCTCGGGCTGAATCTCGCCCGGCACCAGCTTGCCGTCGCTGCCTTTAATCCATCCGCTCGGATACGCATTAAAGCCGAAGAACAAGCCGCGCGTATCGAATCCCCAGTTCACGATGTTCTTCTGCAGCGCAAGGCCGTACGTATCTTTCTTACCGTTCTTATCGGGATCGTTATTGACGAATGCGGTCGCGATTTTCTCTAAATCATCGATCGTTTTCGGAGCTTCCAGATTCACGTTCTTCAGCCAGTCCGCACGAATCCATAGAATCTGCGTCGATAAGAACGGCTCCTCGAAACCCGGAATACCGTACAGCTTGCCATCCGAAGTCAGTGACTTCATTGCCTGCCCGCCATCGGATTCCATGAATTTTCTCAGCGTCGGCGAAGCGTATTTATCGTAAGCGTCGGTTAAATCAGCCAGCACGCCTTGATTCTTGAATTTCTCAAAGTTGCGGATATCCACATCCATAATGTCCGGCAGGTCTCCTGAAGCAATGGAAAGCGAGAATTTCTGCTCGTACTGGTCGGTTGGCACCGTCCACTTGTATTTCAAATCGATGTTCAGCTGATCCTTCAGATCCTTCAGGTACGCATTCTGCTCCGGCGTTAAACCGGGTGGTGTCTTCGGATCTTCCGGTGGACCGTACCCGAGTACTTCGGTTACCGTTAACGTCTTGTCGTATTTTCCTAGTGGATCCGCGTTCTCCGTTGCTGCATCGTCTGTCTGATCCGTAGTTGTGGTTGCATTGTCCGTTGCGACTGCCTGATCGGTCTCTTCGGCTTGATCTGTTGCAGTGTTGTTATTGCTTGAGCATGCGGTCATGGTGGCGATTAATGAGATAATCAGAAAAGAACTTGCCCATCTGTTCATTTTGTTTCCCCCCATTAAGATTGTTTTCACTGCGTTTGACCTTGCTATTTCATCATAAGGTGAGCGGCAGGGGGCTCGCTCTATAAACATCTTTACATGCTTCTGTTTTCTTTACCATCTCTTCGCAATAGGACCGATTCCCGATATTCTTGAGGGGTGCTGCCTGTCATTTTGCGGAAAAAGGCCGTGAAATACGAAGGAGATTCGAACCCGAGCCGCAGCGCAATTTCATTCACTTTCATCTGCGTTTCCTCCAGCATGTGCCGCGCGGCATCTGCCCTTGTCGCATTCATATAGTCGGACAGCGTCCTCCCCGTCAGCTGTTTATAGAACCTGGATAGATACGAGGGGTTAAAATAAACCGACTCCGCTATTCTCGCGAGAGACAGGTCACGGCCTAAGTGCTCCGCGATAAATCGGTGAATCCGTTCGATAATGAGATGCTCGCTCTTATTCTGCTGCTCCTTCTTCTGCGCACATAGCTTATGGACAAGCTCTAGCAGCTGCTCCTTGGAAGCATTGAGATCAAGCGTCCATGCTTCTTCTTCATACGATATCTCCGAAGGGCGAACCTGCGTCATTTGCGTAATAATAACCAGCACGAATTGATAGTATCTTTCCATCCCGATTAACGAGTTGGAAGATAAATTAAGTTCAACATGGGCATAGAGCTCCGAGGTCAGCTTAACGGCTGCCTGCTCATCACCCGCTTCCAAACTGCGCTGCAAAGCATCGAGCTGCTTGTTGAACATACCGGTGGACAGCTCTGTGGAGGGATGCGGTCTCTCCGCCTTAATGACATCGTCCATATCGCCCAGATGAATAATGGACATCGGCTGACCGAAGAGCGAGCATTTCTTCATCGACGACTTCAACCGTTCGAATTCCGCTGCCGCACCATCCCAACCCACGGCAGAGCGGCTGATCGCAAACGATACATCGGCATTAAGCGCATGGCGGCATTGATCCTGAACGGGCTCCAGCATCCCTTTGAGATATTCCGAAATATCTTCCCATTGCGTGATACCCTCGCCATTCTTAAACATTCCGGCATCCTCCGCAGGCTGAATAAACCATACGAGCAGGGACGAGTCATGCACGACAGTCTCCGCATGAAAGTGCGACGGCAGTTGATGCCGCAGCACGTCTTGAATGGATAAGTACAACTTCAATTTATCCATGTAAGTCGTTGGTACATGGTCGTAACGGTCCATCCTTCCGACAATCATCATGACATGGTCGCGGCTGCTCAGTCTCATCGTTAGTCCTGCAAAATAAGGCGACTGCCACAGGTCGAGCGCTTTCTCCCCGAGCAGCAGCGCTTCGAAAAACTGCTTCTTGAGATGCGGCTCCGCGACTGTCAGCTGCTGCTTGGCCTGCTCTAGTGCGGCCTGTATTTGATTTGCTTGATCCAGCTTGTCGATGGCAGCAAGGACTGCCGCCACGATTGTTTCGATGCCTTCCGTCTTCAGAATGTAGTTGTCGATATTCTTCTGAATGGCGCTGTACACGTAATCGAATTCGCTGTATCCCGTAAGCAGAATGATCCGGCAAGCCGGCCAGTAGAAGAGAATATCATCCGCCAATTGCAAGCCGCTCTTCCCCGGCATCCGAATATCGCTGATGACCAAATCAATCTTGGTTTTCTTCACAATGGCGAGTGCTTCAAGAGGCGAATACGCTTTACATACATCGAGTTCTAATGAGTCCACATTCTGAAAATGTTGAACAAGGCCGTCAACGATAGCGGGTTCATCGTCTACAATGAGTAATCGATACATGGAATCTCTCAAACTCCCATCTCGTTAAAATGAATGATAATGTCAGCTTTTAGCCCGCCGAGTGTACTGCGAGAAACGAAGATGCCGCTGCGCTGCCCGAATTTGAGCCGGATGCGCCGGCAAACGTTGAACAAACCGGTCTTCTCCTGGGAAGCAGAAACATCGTCAAGCCGCTCGCGAAGCAGCTCGAGCGCTTCGTCCGTTAAGGTGTCTCCGTCATCTTCGACGGAGATGCACAGCGTATCCTCCTCGTATCCCACGTTGACTGCGACATTCCCTCGCCTCATCCCATCCTCGAAGGCATGCTCGAAGGCGTTCTCCACCACCGGCTGAATCAGCAATCTCGGTACCAGCAGCGACTTGCAAACCTCCGGCAGTTTAGCCGTTTCAATGGTAATCCGATTCGAGAAGCGGATGCCCTGAATATCGCAATAATCCACCGCATGGCGATATTCTTGATCAAGCGTAACTTCGTCGCTGCCGCTGCGCGTTATAAATTGATAGTAGCTGCCGAGCCTTTGTGCCAGCGTCGCCGCATTCTCCGCATCACCGCTTCTGCTGATCATGTAGATATTGAAGAAGCTGTTGTATAGAAAATGGGGATTAATTTGCGATTGCAGCTGCTTCAACTCGGAGTGCTGCAGCGCGATTTTCTGCTCATAGTTCTCTTGAATGGAGCCTCTAAGCTTGTCTACCATTCGGTCGAAGCTTCGATAGAGATAACCGAATTCAATATCCCCTTGCGGCCGAATGGAAATATTCAAGTTGTCGGTTTCCAGTATTTTGAAGGCTTGAATTAATCGTTTGAGTGGTCGATGGATCATGACGTTGACCGAGAAGGAGAAGACAATCAGAACAGCAACGGATACCGTGGACAGGATAATATACCAGAAGTTGAACGTCCGAATAGGACCGAGCACTTCATTCTGATTGATGTAGGTGAAGATCGTCATGCCGAACATCTGAATGTCGCTAGATGTAATCAAATATTTATGATTGCCAAGCCGCAGCGTATCTGTACGGATGGGATCCTCCAACGAGGTATTACTGCTAGTGCTGGCAACGTGCTTCTGAATTTGGCTGAAAATATCCTTGTCCATCTTCACGGCGATCGTCGTTGTAAAATCATCATTGGACAGCGCCGCTCCGGAATCCTCGTAGCTCTCCACAAATCGGCGCAGCGTTTCTTCCAGCTTCGGTTTGGAAATCTCCATGAACGAAACAATTCTGCCATTGTTGCTGGAAGCGATGAAGTACAGCCTTCCGTTCTTGCTGTACACCGGCTGCGTCTGGTCAGCTTCTCGATAAGATGATATCGCATCGAATTCCGCGTTAGGCAGATCCTTGATACCGGCCCTGACAGAGAAGGTTTTCTCCAGCGACTTCACGTACACGCCGGTGTTTACCAGAAATTCGCTAGAGTTTTGGATCAATAGCAGCCGCTCCCGCACGCGGTTCACGAGCTGGAATTGTTCGTAGCCCTCTAATCGTTTCCCAATAAAACTAAGCTTCTGCAGGTCCGAATCATTCAGAAACTGAAGCTGCAAATTACGGATAAATGCAATCTGATCGTTAAGCTGACGGGAATAAAACTTCACGTTGGAGTTAATCGAATTCGTATATTCTTGCTTGATGAAGGACGCGCCTGTCGTATTCATGCGCAGATTGATTAAGAGCAGGGGCACAATCAGCAAGATGAAAATCAGTATAACCTTCTGATACACATGCAGATTTGCCAGTCTAAACTTCGTTTTCACGGGCGACACATCCCCTCAAGTTTCCCCTTCTGCTACTGATTTCTGTTGCCTTTTGTCACATTATCACTCATTTACAAAAAATTTGCACTGCAATTTAGTAAGTCGGATTGATGTAAAAAAAGGGCCAGCTTGAGAACCGTCGGTTCTCAGCTGACCCTTCTGCAATAGGCTTTATCTCGTATTTGAAGCAGCCCATGGCTGTGTTTCCGTTTGGACCGTCGCGCCTGTTCCGAGCGCTTCATTGATCTTTATACTCAAATAATGATCCTGCGAAGCTTCTGCTAAACTGTAGAAGCTCGGCCCGCATGCCGCATATTCGGCCATCTTCGCCAGGGAGGTTGCAATCGCAATCTCATCATCGGTCAGCCTGCCCGGAGTAAACGGATTCCGGTAGACCCACTCATCTCCGGCTAGGATGCCTTTGAAATAATAGCCTTCGAGATTCCCGTTCTCCCCTGCATTCTGCCTGCGAAGCTCCAACTCAATCGGAGTCAGATAATCCTTCAGATAACGGATTTCTTTATTGTTCATTTCACCGGATTCCCCGCGTACAAGCAGACGTTGACTGCGAATCCACGAGAAGTATTGATCCCCCGTGAAATCATAGATTGCTAGTTTGCCATTAAAAGCGAGCGAGGCGATGACCTGATCGGACTCCATAAGCCGATGCTCCTTCGGCGCTCCGTCTCGGCCCGGTCCATTGACCAGGGGTGAACGAAAACGCGAAGCTTGGATGACGGCGTTCTCGAACGTGATGCCAAGGAATTGACGCAATAGACTAATCCCATGATACCCGTGTGCCGCCGACAACTGGGCTTGAGACACGGTTCCGAGTTTCCCGGACTGCGCGATTGCTATTCGAGCAGCATGAAGCGGCTGAAACAAATACTGCTCCGCAACTTGAATGCGGCTGTCGCCAAACTTCTCATTCAAACGGATAAGTGCTTCTACATCCGGCGCCGGCGGCGTCTCGGATAGGACCGGCATTCCGGCTAATGCTAATTCTTCGATTACGCCCGGATTCGCATCCCATGGAACCGACGACACGACAAATAGCGGCTCTGCCTGCTCCAGCATAGCAGCAGTGGTGCGATATACCGGCACTTGCCAAGCGGCTGCCAGCTTCCTAGCTTTCTCTTCATTCCGGACTACGACACCGCTCACTTCAAACTGCTCCGGCATTTCCTTTGCAATACGCAGATAAAACTCCGTTCGCCATCCGCCGCCGACAATCCCAAAACGTATTCGACCCATTTCTAATCCCTCCTCCGTCATTAGAGCTTTCTGCCATCTCGGCCTCCGCCGGTCCCGCTGTATGCAAGTCCCGGATTCCAATCCGGTTCAGCCGGTGCTTCGAAGGCATCCACGGGAAACGTGACTTTGCAGCGATGTCTGCTGGATATGTATGCGCCTTCCACAATTTCAAGCGCCAGTAGAGAGCTCTCAGCGATCAAATAATTCCGCTCGCCTGTCTCGATCATACGAGCCATATTCTCAAGATGCGCCTGATGCCCCGTAACCGCCAGCTCTTCAGGAGTAATAAGCTGCCCCTTCGGAAACTCAGCATTCAGAATGCGGTAGCCGTTTGCCCAGCCCCAGAATTCAATTTGTCCCGCGGTTCCGATTAGACGAAACAAGGTATCTTTGCCTTCGGCGTTAATTATCACATGGTCTCCGGTATTCATGACTACGCGGACGCCGCTCTTCGTTTGTCCATACGTGACCGCTGTCGTTTCCACCTGCATCCCATCACGATACGTGCGCGTGCTCGATTCACAAATCCCCATCACATGATCCATTGGTTCATTCCCCGTCAATTGCACGAAGAAATGTAGCCAGTGGATGCCGGCATTGATGATATCCCAATTCGTATTTTGAATTTCTACGAGCTTGAGTTCGCCAATATCCCCGCGCTTCACTCTCTCTATGATTTCCAGAGGCGTCTGCTTCGCCAGCAGGCCATGCGGCACAGCCATCGGCAAATCGCGATTCTTGATTGCTTCCAGAATCCGCCGGCCGGACGCCACCGTATGCCCAAGCGGTTTCTCCACGAGAATCCCCTTGAGCGGAAGCTTAAGCGCATCCAGCGTCACTTCTTCATGAGAAGGCGGGAACGTGCTTACACATACGACATCCGTCGGACAGTCCTTAAACATCTCGTTATGATCCAAATACGTGCGGATGCCGGGAAATTGTTTTTGCAGTTTCTCACACACTTCCGGCCGAAGATCTGCGATTGCTACTAACTCATAATGCTCTGAATTCTGTAAGGCATTCATGCTGAGCTGCCCGCCAGCTCCTCCGCCAACGACTGATGCAGTCATTTTCTTCATGAAGCTCCTCCTCATTTTTCCTAGCATAATCTCAACCAAGCCGTTCTGCTTCTGCTATATTGGAACCCCTTTCAATTTACCACATTGAATCTCCTATTAAGTAGTACTTTCTATTCGTTCATGCCGACTCCTCCGCTATAAGGTCTACGACTTGTTTCGCGAATGCAGCGAAGGGTTCGATATGCTCCGGGCTTCGATTAATCGCCCACCTGAGGTTATCGAAAGCTCTTAATAGCAGATAATGTTTAATGCCAGATAGGTCTTTTTCACTTATTCCGTACCCGTCTATAAAGGCTTTGAATTCTTCAGTAGTTGGACCTTCTTCTAGACCGAGGATTTGGTAGTGCAATAATTGAGCAACAGTTGCATGTGGCACCACGCTTACTTTCGCATTCCAATCCAGCAATATCACTTGGTTAGCCGGATTGACAATCGTATTCTTTAAAGAGATATCTCCATGATTTAAGCCGAAACGGAACGGTTTACGCTTTAAATCTTCAAACAGTCTCTTTATTCTCTGCGATTCCATCGGAGTGATTACTCCAAGCTCAATCAAGCGATCGTGCTCAGTCAAAGCATTAATATTATGCTGCACATACCCTTGCCAACTACCATCTGATCCGGCATGAGGCGGTGACTGAAACTCACCTTGGACCGGATCAATCAGATTTTCTCCATAGCCTTTCACAGAAATAGAATGAATAAGCCTAGCATATTCGCCTAGTTTCCGCCAAACATCTAACTTAGGTACAGTACTGTCTGCTCCGTTGTCTCCCTCAACAAAGGCTTGAATCATATAGGCGGTTTCATCCACGATACCAACGGACAACACTTCAGGTCCCGGAACGCCAACTGCCGCAGCTTGCTCGATACACCATTTTTCTTTCAGAAAGCTTGGCAATGCATCTTTATCGTTCATGCGGACAACAACTTTATGCATCTCTGTTTCGGCTACGCAAACCTGATTTGCGATGCCTTTACCGATGATTTGATAGGCGGTTTTTACTTGCTCCTGAAGATACTCGCCTGCAATTCGTGCTGCTTGATTAACTAAAGAGTCTTTCAATGTTGCTTCATCCCCCGCCAAGAGCAAACTCCCTTTCATTCGGATTACTTTTCCGTCTTGTTCGAATCCCATTTCCTTCATTCCGATTTTATGGTAAAAACGGCGGGCGTTCCGATTAGAAGGAGAAACACGAAGATGATATTCGTTTACTCCATTGTTTTCAAAGAACTTAAGCGCGTACTGGTGGAGTTCCTTGCCTAATCCAATCCCGCGTTTTTCAGGAAGTAAATAATAAAGATGTACATAGCCGATTTTGCTATCTTTGTACTCTTGTATTGTAAGCTCTAGTTGACCGATGGGGATTTCATTCTCCATAGCTAAAACCAATCCACCCGGGAATTGGTTCGACTTTGCATGTACCCAATTGAGATATTCTTCTTCATTCCCGAAGTCGTTATCTGAACCGAAACTAACAATGAACGCCTCTCTGCGAAACGGAATTATAAACTTTCTATGTTTGACTACATCTATCGGTTCAAAATGCAAAGAAAATCCCCCTTTGTGTCCAAATTTTAACTTTGTAATGTAATTGTAATATTTCCTTCATATTCCTTTCATGTTGAGCCTTTATAATAAACACATGACCCCCCTTTATTATATATTTTCTCTTGCGCCTGCGGATATGCCGCAGGCCTCTTTGTTTTTTAAGAGACTTTTCGCGGAGAATAGAAGACTTCGACGGAATGCCGTAATTCTTTTGTAAGGAATCCGTCAGTTCATGTGTGACTGTATGAAGATAGCGGCATAGATGGATGTATATACACTCCCCTTGTATTTGTTATAATTAGAGGGAGTAGATATTCCCATTTAAGCAGGTGCACAACATGAATTTATATTTAGATTCACGCACGATTATCGTTGCGCTTGGAATCGGTTACTTATTGGCATTATCTCTTGGCAGCTCCTATTGGCTGGATCGTACGAATTTAGCATCTATTAAAAGCTACCTATTCGCGAAATGCTTGCAAATTATAGCCTGGTTTAGTATGGCGTTTCGAGGAGATATCGTACCGGACTTAGTAACCATCAGTTTCGCGAACTCTATTCTATTAGCAGGGACTGCCATCGAAATGGTAACCCTCTTGAATCTTCATAAACCTATTGGACTCAAGACCAATATACGATATACGATTATGACGATTTGCAGCATTATCGGCTTTCAATTGATTCTCCTTCTGCATAACAAGGAAGATATCCGAATCGCCTATATCTCTTGGGTAACTGCAGCAATGTTAATTCCAGCCTATCGGCTCATTCTCGAGCGAGGAACAACTATGCTTAGGAGAGTTACCGGTAGTCTATATATGATTGCAATTGTCGTTTTTGTGGCAAGAGGGATCATTGCTTTACAGTCCGTGGAATCAGCTAGTTTCTTCATTCCGGGAATCTTTCAATTGATTTCGATATTGGGGATTTTCCTGCTTACCGTTCTGGGGAGTATAGCATTTGCATTGCTATTGAAGGAGAAAACCAATCAAGAATTAGTGCAGCTAGCCAGCTACGATGACTTGACAGGTACACTGAACCGCAGAACCTTTACGCTCCAAGCAAAGCTGGCTCTGGCTCACTACGCGAAGAAGGGGAAACCTGTATCCTATCTGCTCTTCGATATTGATTGGTTCAAAACCATTAATGATACGTATGGCCACCACGTCGGCGATCTGGTATTGCAGGATTTGGCATCACGGATCAAGCAGCAGTTGGACAGCGAGGATTTGTTTGTTCGGTATGGAGGCGATGAGTTCGGACTTATGCTCCCTGGGAAGAATGAAGCCGAATCCACCGAACTAGCCGAACGGATTAAACAATCGATAAACGGCTCGGTTAGCGAAGATCCACGGGTACCTTATACGATTAGCATGGGCGTACTTACTGTAGTGCCGAATAAACACACACAGCTGGAGACGTTATACGCAACTTGCGACAAAGCCCTTTATACGGCAAAAAGCAATGGAAGAGACGGCATGTTCCGCAGCCGATCCGAGCAGTTACATGAAGCGATTGCATCGTTTTGATGCTCGTAATCAAACTGTAATATTCCCTTCATACTTCTTTCATACTCTCCTCATCTTTTCTTCATAATCGGTCTATATAATAAGTGACATGACCCCCCTTTTAAAATATATTTTTCTCTAGTGCCTGCGGAGATGCCGCAGGCCTCTTTTTTGTCGCTTCAGCTTCGAATGAATAGTAATAGAATAGAAATAAACCGCCCTCATATTGCAAGGGCGGTTATCCCATCATATGAATTTCTTGAGCTCAATTTCGTCACGCAAGGGGATACCGTAATAGCCTATAAGCGGGACTGCTGGCTTGAGCTTCCTTATCCCATCAAGTGCGTTTGGACTTACCGCGATCATTCGGTACCCAAGCCTTTGATAAAAACGTAATGCATCTAGATTATCATTCGTTGTAACGAGCCAAACATGATTAAGCCCAGCCTGCTTTGCCGCTTGTTCCACGACAGCCAACAATTTGCTTCCAATCCCTTTTCCTTTGAACGTCGCATGAAGGCTCGTCACTTCACACTCATCGCTATGGATTCGATAAGTAGCTGCGCCGACACGTTCTCCATCCCTCCAAGCAATGACGGGTTCCACGTCCCGGAGATGATGGACTTGGCCCTTGCTTATAACAATTTCGCCGCCCAACTCGCTTATCCACAAGGCTTTCAGCCAATCCCTGTCCTCGTCGGTAGAAGCAGCGAGAATTTCGATAATACTCCTATTTTCTTCCACATGCATCACCCTTATTAGTGTATCACCAGCCTGCAGAAAAATTGACTGTGTGATAAAAAAAAGCGCGGCAGGCTACCGCGCTTTCGTTCCTATTTTAAATGATTAGAGGCTTACAATGCTTTAGCTGCGTCCGCAAACTGGCGCGCACGTTCCGTCAGCAGGTCAAACCGCCCGCTGCGCACCCAATCCAAATTCACAAGCTTGCTCCCCATACCGACGGCACATGCGCCGGCTTTGAAGTAATCCGCAATGTTATCCAGATCGACGCCGCCCGTTGCGAGCATCGGGATTTTGTCCAGTGGCGCGCGGATTTCGGACAAGTACTTCCAGCCCAGTGTGCCCATCGGGAAGATCTTCACCGCTTCGGCACCGGCTTTCCATGCACGAACGATTTCAGTCGGTGTCATCACGCCGGGCCATACCGGCACGCCGTTCGCATACCCATATTCCACGACTGACTCATCCAAGTTCGGGGAAATCAGAAACTGAGAGCCCGCTGCTACGGCTTCCTTCGCCATATCCAGATCAAGAACGGTTCCGGCGCCAATTCCCGCTTGGTTACCGTATTTATCGCGCCAGCGGTTAATCATACCGGCAGCACCTTCGGTATTCATCGTAATTTCCATCAGGGTAATGCCGCCGCTAATCAGCGCTTCGGCCGCCTGATCTGCATATTGATCCTCGATATAACGAAAAATAGCTACAACCTTCTCTTGCCGTAATCGTTCCAGCATTTGACTCACGTTTAAGCAGCCTCCTCATCACTTTGGACAATCCTATAGATCATTGTAGAACGAGACCTTTGCGAAAATCAATCCAAACCATGCCAATAATCTCGCAAAATACGCACAAACACGTTCGGGAACGCAAGCTCCTTCATCTGCTCAGGTCCAATCCAGCGATAGTTGGCTGGCGCTTTCCCTTGTGGCAGTCCATATGATGAGACTGATGCTGCTGCTAGATGTGCCGGTGCTTCTGCAGGGTTTGAAGCTACGGCCGCACTCTCGCTCTCGGCTAGCTGCTGCCAGAATCCGAATTCCGCTCGGAATACCTGCACGTCCCACACGATGTGGCTGAACACATGCTCCGTTTCGCCCCACCAGCTCGTCGGCCTGACAAGCAAGCCTTCATCCGCCGATAGCATGCGGCTCAGATAATCGGCTTGCGCCGCATGGCGGTCCATCAGGCTGTCGCCGCTCGCTGGTGCTGAAGCCTCGGCTCCGGCAGCGATGCCACCCGCTGCTGCGGCTGCTTCAAGCTCCGCCGAAGCGGCTGCGCCGGCTTTGCCGCGGCCTTTGCGCTTCGCGCCGCCATCGCCCGGCAGCCCGAGCACATGCGGCAGCTCCCACATCTGGGCGAGCAAGCCGCTCTCCGGCCGCTGCCGCACGAGCAGCTTGCCTTCATGCGCGCCGCTGCCTGTAATGATGGCGGCAAGCCGCGTTTCCGGCCGCGGCGGCTTCGCCTTCGTCTTGATCGGCAGGATGTGCTCTTTCCCAGCCATCCTGCCTTCGCAGTGCATCATCACCGGGCAAGTCAGACAGCCCGGTGACTTTGGCGTGCACACAAGCGCTCCCAACTCCATGAGCGCTTGATTGAAGTCTCCCGCTGATCCCTCGGGAATCAGCGACGCGGCCAGCTTCTCGATGCCGATCCGTGTAGACGGCTTCGCAATGTCTTCTTCCAGGCAGAAGTAACGAGATAACACCCGCATAACATTGCCGTCCACCGCCGGTTCCGGCCGATTGAACGCGATGCTCATGATCGCCCCGGTCGTATACGGCCCTACGCCGCGCAGCGCAGCAACCGCTTCTTTATTATCCGGCACAATGCCGCCGTGGAGGCTTAATACCTCACGCGCACCGGCCTGCAGATTACGAGCACGCGAGTAATAACCGAGCCCTTCCCAGCATTTCAACACTTCCGGCTCCGGCGCTTCTGCCAGTGCGGCAGCTGTCGGGAACTTCTCCATAAATCGTTCATAATACGGAATCACCGTATCCACCCGTGTTTGCTGCAGCATAATTTCCGAGACCCATACTCGGTAGGGATCACGATTCATCCGCCACGGCAAAACACGTTTATTTGCTAAATACCAACTCAGCAGCTCTCTGCTGAAATATTGAGAAGCCTCCGACCCCATGTTTGTTTCATCCTCTCGGCCATGCACGACATTATGATTTGTTCTGTTTTTTGCTCAAATAAATTTGCCGATAGCGGCTGGGCGTTACGCCCGTGTACTGCTTGAACATCCGCGATAGGTAATGATTCTGCATCCCAACCTGCTGAGCAACCTCGGATATGTTGCATTCCGGCTTCTCCAGCAGCTGCTTGGCCCGTTCCACACGCCGCATGTTCACGTATTGCGTAGGCGCGTACCCGACGATATTTTTGAAATAGCCTATAAAATAATTCGGATGGAGATAGGCCAGCCTAGCTAGATCCTCCACGCCCATCTGATCCGATAAATGCAGCTCGATATAATCCAGCACTCGGTCGATTTTCTCCAGCGGTTCAACCTGCTGAAGCGACTCTTCGCTAATGCCGCCATATTCCAAATAAATAGCCATAATATCAAACAAAGCTGCCCGAATGCGCAGCTCCCTCGTTATCATCGACGATCTGTAAACATCGATCAACCGTTCAAACAACGTCCGCAGGTAAACCTGCTCCGTCGGCTCCACGATGAGTGGCAGTTTTAGCAAATCGAACATTTCCATATCCCCGATGGATGCTCGAAAATTGCACCAATACACCGCATTCGGCGCTGTCCCTGTGTTAAATGATTGCTTACCGGGCGGCAGAAGCAGCAGCTGTCCGGGTTTGGTATGATATAAGCGGCCGCTTTGCATCAGCTCGCCTTCGCCTTCTATAATGAACCAGAGCCGATAAAATTCAGAAACCTGCTCCATGGCCTGTCCGTTCTTCGGTGCTGAGAATGCCGCGATGGTTACATCCGCTTGAAAGCGGTGAAAATAATTTTGTATGATGGTCTTGTAGGTGTGTTTCATTATTTTTCACCTGCGTCTCCCACTTTTCAGATTTTGCGAGTGTACGCGCATTTCCCTATTATAGCGCACTATTCGACCAAAAGAACACCTCGGCCCTGACCTTACTGCCCCGGTTGTACAGGCCGAAGATTCGATAGTAAGTCCACCAACAGGAGGAGGATTACGCTCACCTATGCGCACTTCTACTACTAGAAACACTGATGTATCGCGCTTTTTTCCGTTGCTTGCCTTGCTTATCGTGGTTCTGCTAACAGGGTGCGGCTCGTCCTCGCCGACTTCAACGGCAGCCTTAAACGTGCCAAAGGTATATAAATCCAATTGCATCTCCTGCCATGGATCGGAGCTTCAAGGCCGGATGGGCCCAGCAACCAATCTACAGCATGTCGGCAAAAGAATGACAAAGGATCAAATCACCGCTCAAATCAATAAAGGCGGCGGCGGTATGCCTGCCTTCTCCGGGAAGCTTACACCGGACGAAGTGCAGGAGCTGGCGAGCTGGCTCAGTGCGAAGAAATAATAAAAAGACCCTTGTCACAGCTGCATGATGCATATAGCATGATGCTGCTTGAGCAGAGGGTCTTTATCTTTATTTGTGCGTGTTTCGCCTGCCTAGGCGCATTTGGGGCAAACCGGATGCCAAGGTTCCTTCATAGTACCATTTGGATGCGCCCATCTTCGGATGAGCCGGAAACAGATCGCCTGCAAGCAGCGGCAGCCAACAGCCCCAAGCGTCACCGTACACACCGTCTGCCGGAACAAGCTGTCCGCTCTTATAGTAGCGCTTATCGTTTCGTTCAGAGTGAGTCGTCATGCTTCCACCGTCCCTCTACCCTGTTATTTTTCCTATTGGTTTATTCCAATTATGGGCAAAAGGTGACGATGTTATGCATCCGTTTTCAATCCAGCTGTTCCACGATCACGAAAGCCGAGGCCAGTGCCTGATCATGCGTAACCGTAACATGGATGACCGTCTTCTCCTGCATCAAGCCAAGCCGCTCCCAAGCTCCATCTGTCAGACGGCATACCGGCTTTCCACTGTGGTGTCGATCCACCTCGATATCGCGAAAAGAAAGCTTGCTTCCAATGCCGCAGCCAAACGCCTTGGACACCGCTTCCTTCGCCGCAAACCGGCCAGCTGTAAACTCGACCAGCCGTTTTCCGCCTTTCACTTCGGCAAGCTCCAGCTCGCGTTCGGTCAGAATGCGGCGCATAAACTTTGCGCCGCTCTCGCCTTGTATCATTTTGTCCATTCGCTCAAGCGATGAGATGTCATGCCCAATTCCGATAATCACTTCTGCCTACCGCCTTACTTGTGGTTGTGGAGTACCTGTCTAGTCTTCACGTGTTCTTCTGCACTAAGGCAGTATGAACCCGTATTTTCTCCATACTTTACCCGCCGCTTCGCTTTGCAGGAAACCTAATAGCTCCATGGTTTGGTCTTGATGCTTCGTTTCTTTCATTACTGCGGCCGGATACACGATTGGCTTATGGGTCTCTGCGGGCACCGTTAACGCGATCGTAACGTTTGTCGATGTCATCGCATCCGTCAAGTAGACGAAACCTGCGTCTGCGTTGCCGGTCTCTACGTATGACAGTACTTGCCTAACATCCTTCGCGTATACCATCTTGGGCTCAATTTCGTCCCAAATGCCTGCTTCCGTCAGCGACTGTTTCGTGTAGTTTCCGACCGGAACGCTCTCGGGCTCGCCGATCGCGATTGTCCTGTAAACGGCATCGGTTAATGCCAGCAACTCCGAAGGTGTGGCAGATGTTGTATCCTTAGGCACGATCAATACCAGCTCATTTCGCAGCAAAATCGGGCTTACGCCCACCAGTCCCTTGTCCTGGAGGGCATCCATCTGCTTCTCACTCGCGGAAATGTACAGGTCCACCGGAGCACCTTTCTCGATCTGCTGCTGCAGTGTGCCCGAGGCTCCGAAATTGTACGTGATTCGTACATCGGTTTGCTGCGCTTCGTATGCCGTTTTCAGTTCGGTAAGTGCATCCTTCAAGCTCGAGGCCGCCGAAACGGTTAACTCGACAGGTTGATGCGATTGCTTGCTGCATGAAGACAAGATTGCGCTCAGCAGTAGTACGATAATAATCCGACTTGCTATTGGATTTGATCTGTTTCTGTTCATGTGCGAGTTACTCACGCTAGCGGATGACGCCGATATGTGCCAATCTGAAATTCGTCCCTCTGCATTCCGGACCGTCGCCATGCGTGACTTCCAGCTCACATTTGTGCGTGCCTTGCGGCAGTTCATCTCCGAGGAAACAGGCTCGATACCAGCCGTCATCGCCGCACCATTCCGGGCGCTCGCGCGACATGGTCACCCAGTCTCCATCGTCAAACCGATAGCGGAATTCAGAGGACATTTTGCCAAAATCAAACCCCAGCGACAGACCGCGACCTACGAAGGAGAAGGACAGCTTCGCGCCTACTGCGGCTGTCTCCAGCACTTGGTCGATCCATTCATAGAACGGCCAGCGGCGGATGACCCATGGCCCTTCGGTTTGTACCTGCGTGAGCGGCAGCAGCTCCGCGGCTCCCCAGTGCTGCGGATGCAGCGGTGCGGGGAGCGAAGCGGAATACGACGTAGCGATGGCCGCCTCCCCCTGCAGCTCCTTTTCTAGAAAGGCGATAATGCTCTGCCCGTAGCTCAAACTGCCTCTGTGAGTCGGGTGCAAGCCGTCCGGCAGCCACTCTTCCCAGCGCATTCGACCTTTGCGGACTTCTTCAAGGGCATACAGTCCCATCCACACCGAGCCTGTCCCGTAATGATCGGCGAGCTCCTCCAGCTCGGCGATCGAGTCCGGTACGCCTCCCTCGCTCATCACCGCGTACATGTTCTGCATAAACGTATGAGCGAGCACGATATCGCGGTCCCCATCAGCCAGCAGCTTTCGGAGTAACCCTTCTCTTGTACGCCGTCTTTGATCCGACGGATCCCCATAATCATTTACCGCATAATCGATAAAAACGAGCTGGCAGCCACGATCAATAAGATCGCGTTTTGCACGGAATACCGCAAGCTCGCTGCCCGTTGCTCCGATTGCAGCATTTTCAACAATGATTCTTACACCAGGGTATCGCTCAACCAGCCAAGCAATAACGGGCTCCGGCCAATTGTGCCGAGGACGCGCATCTGTAATCGAACCGCCGATAAAACCAACCGTCAACTGTCCCTCGGACAGTGCCTTGCGCGTATGTACTAATGGATTGCGATGTTTCCACACGGCTGCATTCATTTGCTGAGCTTCCTCCCCATGAGGTTCTATTGAACTCACACAACTTTGATTCGCGGCGCTGCATCTCCAAGATGATTTACATGCGTTACTTTCCTTATCATACCACTTGTGCAATATAGTTTCATGGCGAAATAGATGTCTTAACTCCCCTATCGTTGCCTTTCCGAATCGAAAATTCCCAAATGGAACCTTCAGCTCCAAAACCAAGCCAAACTGGTGCTGAGAGTGCGGAAATCGAACTCTCAGCATTCAATCTAACCCCAAACCCAACGCTTCGGTAGCTGAAAGTCTCTAAATGGAACTTTCAGCTCCGAAACCAAGCTAAAAAGTATCTGAGAGTGCGGAAATCGAACTCTCAGCGCTGCTCTCCTACTAGTTCACGATTGATTAGGAAGCCACGAATCGTCTTGGTACCTTTGCCTGCTGGGATCAAGAGATTATTTTGGAGCATCTGATGAAGGAGTCGATAAGCTTTCACCCTAGGGATCTGCAATACCTCCATGACATCCCGTGGTCGCAGAGGACGATCTAGGCGTAGGCCATGCCGAAGAACCTCCGCCTCGAGAAGCTCCGTTGCTCCTCGCAGACGTCTGCGACCATGGACGCCGCCAAGCCAGCAACCCATAAACTGTTGGAGAATCTGCTCACACATTCGTGGACGTTCATTGATGTCATCATAAGAGAAGCGAAGGAGCTGCCAACCGTCGATGATGAGGTGATTTTGACGCATTAAGGAGTCGGAGAATTGCCAGCGGGTGACTTTGGATGAATGGGGACCATATCCGTCGATTTCGATGGCCAGCTTGATTGGTTCCCGAATGTAAGCAAAGTCCAAATACCGATTGCCGTCCTTGAAATCGGCCACTTCATATTCACCGAATAGATGATCGAAATTTCGAAATGCCGGATACCACACTTGCTGCAAAAACAAACGTTCCGCATGGCCTTGCCCCTCCTCTAACTTGCGTCTTCTTTCCCCCTTCTGCACCAGCAATTGATGATCCAACCATTGTTGATACGCTGCTTGAAACGACATACCACTCATCCTCCCTCAAAATGAACATAAAAAAACCGCCACAATCGGACAGACGCGTCCAATCGGGCGGTGTGTGCTTCACAACCTAAAGATTTGCTTTGATTGTACCATGACCTTATGACAATCACAAAGCTAATGAAATGGATTGGATTTTTTCGATGCTGAGAGTTCCATTTGGCGACTCTCAGCACCAAGAACGGGAGATTTGGGGTTAGTTTGGACGCTGAGAGTTCCATTTCCGTACTCTCAGCTTCTTTTTCGATTAGTTTTGGTGCTGAGAGTTCCATTTGGCGACTCTCAGCACCAAGAACGGGAGATTTGGGGTTAGTTTGGACGCTGAGAGTTCCATTTCCATACTCTCAGCTTCTTTTCGATTAGTTTTGGTGCTGAGAGTTCCATTTGGCGACTCTCAGCACCAAGAACGGGAGATTTGGGGTTAGTTTGGACGCTGAGAGCCGGTTTTGGCGGCGGTTATGCGTATTTCGCACTTGGCGCACCAGCGCCGCACGCCAACCCCAACACAAAAAACCGCCCCGCCGAGAGCCGGCGGGGCGGTTTACAATTAGATCCCCGGGATCGGGTCACGTTTGTGAGCGGTTTTGATGAATTGCTTCTCGAGCTTCTCGCGAGTCGCGTCATCGATTTGTTTGCCTTCGAGGTAGGAGCTGTTGTCATCGTAGGTGATGCCGAGCTCGTTCTCGTCGGTTTGGCCATCCCAGAGGCCGGCGGTCGGCGCCTTGGTGACGACTGCGCCCGGTACGCCGAGTGCAGCTGCCAGCTGGCGAACCTGCCGCTTGTTCAAGGACGTGAGCGGCGTAATATCGACCGCGCCGTCGCCCCATTTGGTGTAGAAGCCAGTGACGGCTTCGGATGCATGGTCTGTCCCGACAACGAGCAGATTAAGTTCGAACGCGAGCGCATACTGGGCCACCATGCGGGTACGGGCTTTTACGTTGCCTTTGCCCCCACGGCTGATGTGGCGCGAAATGCCGATCGACTTCATGCTGTGTTCCACTTCAAGGGCGATCTCATCGACGGCCTCTTGAATGTTGGTTTCCACGCGGTATTTCAGATTGAACGCTTCCGCAACCGCGTAGCTGTCTGCAATATCCACCTGGTCACCGTATGGCTGGAATACGCCGAGCGTCATATATTCTTTGCCCGTCTCAGCGGACAATTCATCGGTTGCTTTCTTGCAGAGACCTGTTGCTACCGCGCTATCGATCCCGCCGCTGATCGCAATGAGCAACCCCGTCGTGCCGGACTTCCGCACATATTCCTTAAGGAAATCAACCCTGCGGCGAATTTCCTGCTCTGGATCGATTTCAGGCTTTACGCCCAATTGCTTAATAATTTCGTCCTGCAAGCTCATCCCCATGTCTCCTACACCTCTTAACGGCAGAAACGCTCGAAAGCAGATGTCAAATCTGCAGCAATGTCAGCAGCCGAACGGTTCTCGATTTGATGACGTTCAATGAAATGAACAAGCTCTCCGTCTTTCATCAGCGCGATGGAAGGAGAAGACGGCGGGTATGGCGCGAAGAATTCACGCGCTTTGGCAGTTGCTTCTTTATCTTGACCGGCAAATACCGTGTACAGGTGATCCGGAGTGATGTCATGTTGCAAAGCTTGCGCAACGCCCGGACGGCATTGACCTGCGGCACAACCGCAAACGGAGTTAACAACGACAAGCGCAGTTCCTTTGGCATCCGTCAATTTAGCAGCAACCTCGTCAGGTGTACGAAGCTCCTCAATTCCGATTCGAGTTAAATCATCGCGCATTGGCTGCACCATATCCACCATGTATTTTTCAAAAGACATCGACATGTATAATCGCTCCTTAAAAGTTCATTTTTCTTTCTATTATACGCCCCGCTCAATTTGAAAGCAAAGAAAAAGCAACCGGACCTGCGCCCGATTGCTCTTTATTTACCACTTTACTTATCCTCGGCAGGCTCATTCTCCGCAATTCCGGAAGCCGCATTCTTATCTTCATGCAAGAAAATGCCGCCTTGCGGAGCGATTCCTTGTTCAAAATAATCCCGGTTCTCGCTAGTGAGAAATCCGATATCCTTAAACGGATGCACCCACTCACTGCCTGCCATAATGGCCGGATCCGTTTCCTCCGTCCATTGACTGAGCGGAGACTCCGGCGACTCATACTGATGATCCCCGATAACGACGCCGCTGCTGTTCACAAACGGACCCCGCGGCCCCCTATTATTGCGGAACTCCGGTAGGAAGTTGATTTCGTAAGGATCCAAACCCGGATCATCCTTGCTGAATGCTAGCGGATAAGCGTCCGAGTCCCGCTCTTTATCCTTGCTCATGCTCAGTCCCCCTTAGTCCGCAGGGCGATTAGGGCCGTCTAATTTCTTGTCGTAACCTTCCGATTCCGGTGCTTTACCGCTGCTGCGCTGCTTATTGCTTGCTGCGGCTTCTTGTGCCCCGGCATTGTGCTGCCGTTGTTTGTTTCCCAATGCTGGCACCCCCTTCCACCGCTAGTATGCGCGGGTCGCAATCAGCTTATCCGTCCCATCCTGGGCATGAAAATACCGATGAAAGACAACACGATAAACAGCCATTGCAGCATTGTCAAACCAAAAGTCAATGGCGGTAACGCCCCTGGAGGATAAGCCGCAAACAAACTAACGAACAATCCGCCGATACCCGAGCCAAGCAGGCTGAGCGATGCGGAATCTCCGCTGCCGATTCGGCTTGAAGCCCCGGTGCGAAACAAGATTCCGTACACGCAAGCGAGCAGCGGCGCGTATGGAATTCCATAAGGAAAGTCCGTTAACAACGTCCACACGAAGCAGCCGGGCAATATCGCATAAGGCCACACATCCAGCAGCTTTTTAAGCGGAATTTTACGTTTCCAGCCCGCATACGCGATATACCCGCAAGCAAGAAGAAAGCCGACAACCGTATCGGATGCACTTCCGCGAACGAGAATCAGTGCACTGGGCCGTTCCCACAGGATCTCCGGATCGCGGACAAGAAAAGCCAGCTTCCAGCCAATAATTGTACAAATAACAGCATTTAATCCGATATCCAGCCAACCGCTCTCACCTTGAAGGGACGAGCGCGCAATCCATAGCTTAAACAAGGCCAGCCCGGCTGCCGCAGATAGAAGACTGGCAAGCAGCATCGCATCCAGGCGCAGAGGGCCGATTTCGATCACTTCAGACATGTTCTGCTCTCCTTAGTAGCTGCTCAGTGCTGCGGCTGCTTCATTGTGATTACGGGTTCTGTCGATCTTGACAATGAACGTCGTACCGATTCCTTCTTTGGAATCCACCTGTATGCCACCGCCGTGACGCTCGATAATACTCAAACATAATGGTAAGCCAAGGCCGGTACCGCGGGATTTAGTCGTAAAGAAAGGTTCGAACAGACGCTCCAGCTTCTCCTGCGGAATCCCGCTTCCGTTATCATTTACTCGAAGCTCCACATAATCCGTGTGCGATTCCGTCTGGATCGTGAGCACGCCATGCTGATCCATAGCCTCCATCCCGTTGCGGGCCAGATTCAAGATCAGCTGCTTCATTTCTTTCTCATTCAACATTAAAGACGGTATCCGCTCAGCCAAACGAAGCTCAATCGACTGTCCGCGCAAATTGGCGTCTGCCCAGAGCAGCGGCATAATCTCGTTTAAAATATCATGCAAGGAGCAGCTTTCTTTCTCAATGATCCGATTCTGTGCCAGAGAGAGAAAGTCATTAATGATACTGTTAGCTCGGTCCAGCTCGTCCATTACAATACGGAAATATTCATGCTGATTCTCCGGACTCCGCTCTCGCATTAATTGGACAAAGCCGCGAATAACAGCCATCGGGTTCCGGATTTCATGGGTAATACTGGCCGCCATTTGCCCGACCAAACTCAATCGTTCCATCCGCCCGATTTCATCGCGCAGACGGCTTAGCTCGGTTATATCGTGAGCGATGAGAGCGGCTCCGATGATTTCATTATTTTGCATATCACGAACACAGATGCCGGAGTTAACGTACATTTTGCCCTGCTCCTGCACATACTCCGTCGTCAGCCGATGCCCGTTGAGCGCCTGATAGAGCAGCCTGCCCAGAACATCCTTCTCGATATGATCGTACATAATCGTGAATGGTTGGCCGAGCAGCTCGTGTCGCGATTTGCCGCCTACTTTATCGCGCAGCAGGTGAATCGCCATTTCGTTGATATGCGTAATGGTCCCCTGCTGATCGACGAAGATAACGCCGAGCGGCGTTTCATCAATAAATTGCTGCAGCTTCTGAACCTCGATGCGATAGTTGTTGGAAATGCCATTGAGCTCGTACGCGACCATTTGCCTGCGGATAAAATTATCGGCAAAGGAAAGCGTCATCCACATGAGCACGAAGTAGAAAAGCTCATGGCCGATGATGTAGAAGAGTTCAGTGGAGGTCAGGTCTGGTTGTTCGGCCCGATAATAATAAATGAATGCGCTTGCGCGAATCATTAGAATAACTCCTGTAGAAGCCATGACAATCGCAAGTTTCCGTTGTCTGGAGAAGTTCAGAAATCCTTTATGATACTTATAAATAATAGGAAAAAGCAGAAGCAGCATGCCAATAACGTCAATCCAAGTCCATAATCCGTCCATCATATACAGTTCCGAAGCGATGAAAATGGCTGCCAGTGGAATCAACACTCCGAGGCCGCCATACAACGAACCTAGCAAGAGCGGCACATAGTGATAATCCAAGTAAAACTCTTTAATTTCGATACAGACCTCGAGTCCAAGAAGGACGCAAGCACCACAGATGAGGATGAGAACGTTGGGAATATTTTTGCGCGGTTTCGAATAATCGTACCAAACTTGAAAGGCGAATACAGGCAATAAAGCTACGATAATTTGCAGGAGTATTAGCTTCCACACAAAAACAAGTCCCACCTTCCTACTAGCACCTAGAAACCCAGTATATGTAATAGAAAAAACCTGTTAATCCGATTAAAACATAGGTCTTGGAAATTTACAACGTTTCAAAATGGTAGTTTTCAAACTGACTAGTGAGTAGACGCGGCATGTTCCGGGTAGTATGATAAATAACGGCAAATCGCAGTATTATACGGTAAATAATTAGCGAAATTCGTGGACACGGTCCCACTCTATAAAGGCGGAATACTAGAAATGAAATCCTATGATATTATCATCGTCGGTGCAGGCTCTGCCGGTCTGATGGCTGCTGTCGCAGCCGGCAAGCTCGGTGCCAGAATACTGCTGCTCGACAAAGGAGACAAGCTCGGGCGCAAGCTCGGCATCTCCGGCGGCGGACGCTGTAATGTAACGAACAATAAAGATACCGACGAGCTTATCAAAAACATCCCAGGCAACGGACGCTTCCTTCACAGCGCACTGAGCAATTTCTCCAATAAACAGATCATCGAGTTCTTCGAGGGACTTGGCATCGCGCTTAAAGAGGAAGATAACGGCCGCATGTTCCCCGTCTCGGACAAAGCGAAGACGGTAGTCGATGCCTTGGTGGGCCAAGTGAAACGCTACGACGTGGACTTGCTCGTCAACTCACCGGTTGCGAGTGTGCTATATGATGAAGAGAAAGTGCTTGGCGTAAAGCTTGCCAGCGGCAAACGAATCGACGGCAGCGCCGTTATCGTCGCTGTCGGAGGCAAATCGGTGCCTCACACTGGCTCGACCGGAGATGGATACGCGTGGGCAGAAGCAGCAGGACACACCATAACGCCGTTATTCCCGACTGAGGTTCCGCTGACATCGAAGGAAGATTTTATCGTGAAACGGGAGATTCAAGGACTTGCTTTAAGAGACGTCGCGCTCAGCGTCCATAATGAGAAAGGCAAATCGATCATCACGCACCGAGGCGACATGCTGTTTACGCACTTCGGGATCTCTGGCCCGATTGTACTGCGCTGCAGTCAATTCGTCGTGAAGCAGCGGGTCAAAACCAAAGCGCCCATTCAGCTAACGATCGACTTCTTCCCGGACTTAACCGTAGAGGACCTCTACAATCAAACGTTGAATGCCGCGAAATCGGAGTCCAAGAAAGCCATTATCAATGTGCTTAAAGGGTATGTGCCTGAACGCATTCTACCGATTGTGCTTGGACGAACCACACTCGATCCCTATGTCACCTATGATAATATTCCAAAACAAGAGTGGCGTGAGCTCAGCAAACTCATGAAAGCATTCCCGATCTATGTTAACGGGACTCTATCGATAGAAGAGGCTTTCGTTACGGGCGGCGGCGTGAATTTGAAAGAAATAGATCCGAAGACGATGCAGTCTAAATGCAAAGAAGGACTCTACTTCTGCGGCGAGATCCTGGATATCCATGGCTATACCGGCGGCTACAACATCACGGCTGCTTTCTCGACCGGCTACACTGCAGGCAGTCATGCCGCGATGCAGACCGGTACGAGTGAATAGATTATCACAGCACAAAATGGCGGCGATAAGGGGAACCCTATTGCCGCCATTTTTTTAAATCTAGCCCTATCAGCCCTTCACACCGCTAAACAAAATCCCCTTCTCCAGCGCGCCTTGCGTGCCCATAAATACGAGCAGCAGCGGCAGAATGGAGATGACACCGCTCGCGCTGATCCAGTTGGGCCGCGGGTTCTGTCCGCTCTGCATATCGTTCATCGCCACCGTGAACGTCCAATTATGCGGCGACCTCGATACAACGTAAGGCCAGAGGAAATCATTCCATACCGGAATGAAGGTCAGCACAGCCACGATCGTAAAGACCGGAACAGACATCGGAACTACGATACGCAGGAAGGTCCGAAGCTCCGATGCGCCATCTACGCGTGCTGCTTGAAGCAGTTCCTTGGGCAATTGATCAAAGAACCCTTTGAACAGAAAGATGACGAACCCCCATGCAAAATGGGGCAGTATGATCGCCCAGATATTGTCCACGAGGCCAAGCTTCTGCATAAGCAAATATTGCGGAATAAGCACGGAAACGCTCGGGATCATAATTGTCGCGAGGAAATACATCAGGACGATGAATCGAATCCGCCGATTCGGAATGAGCTGTGACAGCGCATAGCTGGACAACGCCCCGAAGAAGAGCTGCCACGCGATAACCACCAGACAAATGATGAGGCTGTTTAGGAAGAAACGGTAGAATCCGAGGCTGCCCGCTGTTTCCACCGCAAGTAGATTCAAGCTTCGAAAGCTATCGAACAAACGCAGCCAATTACGAGATTGCTCCATTGCCACCACTTTGCCGTCCAGTAATCCACTTTCGTCGAAATAAGCTCGCAGCTGCGTACTCAGCGGCTCACCCGATAAGTAAGGCTGCCCTCGGTACGCATCTCCTTCCGAAATCCCATACCACGCGAAGTCCGATAGGCGGCGCTCTCGAATTTGGGTCAGCTTCGTATTCATGATTTTGTCAGAGAAACGATCGGTTGACACGATAAAGGGCTGACCGACATAGAACTCCGCTGCGGTGGTTTTCGCCCTGTACAGCTTGAGCCCGTCCTTAATGCCGATGACGGTAATCTCTCCGATATTGTCCCGCATGAAGGCTCGCCACGGATACCAGATCGCTTTCATCGCATCTTTCTCATAGAACGTTTGCTCTCTATTCGCTTGCCCGGAGTAATCCAGCGTCAGCTCAATCGAATGCGGAATCCTCGGGAGAAATCTCGGTGTCGTCGATTCAATCGATTCGTTATCCATGACGGACGTTACGAGCAGCCAAACCAGCGGAAGCAGTCCAAGCACGACGAACACGATCGTAACCAGATAGGAAGCGACGTCCAGCTTGCGTTCGCCCTTTTCCACAATGCGGTTAGGTCTCATTTACATTCAGTCGTCCTCTCTTTGCAAACGGAATTGAATCACGGTCAGAACGGCGATCAAGAGGAACATGAAGAAGGAGAGCGCCGCCGAAACGCCGAATCTCGATTGCTCGAAGGCCGTCTTCTGAATCATCAGCGCCACCACTAGCGAAGCATCTGCCGGTCCGCCTTGCGTCATGACAAAAATGGTATCAAACGACAGCAGAACACCTGACATAAACCCAACGAACTGAATGATGATGACAAACGATAGGTTCGGCAAAATCATAATCAGCATGCGCCGCCAAGGTCCGCAGCCGTCAATTTTCGCTGCTTCGAATAGCTCGGATGAAATGGATTTGATGGCTGCATAGTAGAGCAGCACACCGATACCGCCGCTGGCGAAGAAGCCGGGCAGTACAATCGCAAGCTTGGTCATGCGGAGGTCGTTCAGAAAACCATACGGGCCGAGCCCGAGCTTGCCTAGCAGATAGTTGAACAATCCATGATCGGGATTATACATCCACTTCCACAGCAATGCGCCTGCAACAAGCGGCAGCACGTTCGGAATTTGATAGAGCACCAGATAGAATCCGCTATGCCGCTTAAGATGACTGAGGAAAAGCGCCTGTACAATCGGAACCCAGAATACGAGCAGCACCGACAGGCCGAAGAATATAAAGGTGTTCTTCATCGCAACCCAGAACGTGTGACTGCCGAGAAACTCGAAATAGTTGCCAAGGCCGACAAATTTGCCGGGCGGCGTCATAATATCGTAATTAAAGAGACTGATATAGACCGCTTTGAACAGCAAATAATATTTGAATATGAAAAATACGACGACAGAAGGAAGCAGGAACAAAATCGGTGTCCACGGGATCTTCCATTTATTCACCATTTCCTCACCACCTACTTGCTGCACCGTGCCGCTCTATTGGATCGTCAAGCCGCGCGGCGCGGTGCAGTAATGAATTGCTCGGATCAGATCAGCTATTTGGCACCTGCCAAAATATCGCTGTTATACTTATCAATCACTTCCTTCTGGGCAAGTGCTTCAGCCGCCTTGAGCTCTGTGGCCGGGTCGGCGCTTGGATCAAGCAGAATCTTCTGAATCGGCTTCACGAGGTAGCTGCTCAGGCTGCTTTTCAAATAATATTCCAGATGTTTGTTCCTCGCCGTCGCCTGGACGGCGGCTACATAATCGGGAGGTAAATCCTTGACCCACTTCGTTACGTCGAAATCTTTGACAATGGACAGCGGATTTATCGCAAAACCATTATCCAAGCAGAATTGCGCCCATGCATCCATATGCTCCTTCGATAGGAAGAACATCGCATATTCGAATGCGGCCTTCTGCTGCTCCGGCGTCGATTTCGGATTCAGCATCCAGAAGTTCCCGCCTACTTGCGAAGGCGCTCTGCCGGAAGGTCCCATTGGGAAAGGGGTAAACCCGATATCCTCCGCTTTCATCCCTTGCTTCAAGAAGTTCCCGAAGCTGTCGGAGCTGCCAAGAATCATCGCGGAACGACCGGTGTAGAAGTCTCGCAAATTCTCGTTATAATCTTGAACGACGTTCTTCTGCGTCACTTTATGGGTCCACTTCAGATCTTTATAATATTGGAGCGCCTTTACGGCCGCATCCGAGCTGAACATCAGCTTAACGGTCCCGTTAGGTTGAAGCTCCGTCAAGTCGCCGCCTGCCTGCCATACATAATATTCGAAATGCCAATCGGCCCAGTCCATGCCCAGAATATCAAAGCCGATCGTATCCGGATTATACTGCTGCACCTTCTTGGCTGCCTCTGCAAATTCATCCCACGTCCTAGGCGGACTGTCGATCCCCGCTTTCTTGAACATCGACTTGTTGTAGAGCAAGCCGGATGAATACATGAAGCTTGGAATGCCGTAAATTCGGCCGTCCTTCGTTGCCAGATCAAACGCGCCGTCGATGAAACGGCTCTTATCCGGCGAGTTATTCATCATCTCCGTAATGTCTGCGGCAATTCCCTTCTGCATATAGAGCTGCATGTCCGGGAACGGCTGCTCCATCACATCGGGTCCTTCTCCGCCTGCAACCGCTGTCATGAATTTCTCGCGAACATTCGTCTGGAACGCTTCGACATGCTTAACCTTAATGTTCGGATGAAGCTCCTCGAATCGCTTGAACCGGCTCTCTACGAATGGCTTGCCGGGATCGTCCGGCGCCGGTTGATCCCAAGCGGTAATCTCGATGATTGGCTCCTTCTCATCCAACGAGGAATCTACGGCAGCTTCGTTATTCTCCGCCGCCGCAGCCCCATTGTTAGCCTCGCCTACAGCCGAGCCCGAAAGATTATTATTGGAATTACATGCGCTAAGCAGTACTGGGCATAAGGCAGCTGCCAGTATGAAAGTGGACAGCCTGTTAGGAATCTCCGGCTTTCTCATTCCTTACCTCCTGAGCGTAAACAGCACGGTCACCATCACCGCCGCCGGTTACAGGTTAATCATAGCTGGATCGGCTGAACTCGTTAATGGAAATAACGAACTTTTGCGCTATTAAAATTTTGATGATACCGTGGCACGGAATTGTACCGGTGTCATGCCGGTAGACTTCCGGAAGACGCTGCTGAAATAAGCAGCATCCTTGAAGCCGACCAGCTCGGCAATCTCTTGAATTTTCAGATTGGAATCTCGGAGAAACTGTTCGGATTTACGCAATCTGGCAGCCGTCAGATAGTTCACGAAGCTCTCGCCGAATCGTTCTTTGAAGCGGCGGGAGAAATAGCTGGGATGGAAGTAGAAACGATCTGCAATGGTTTGTAGGTTAATCGGCTCATGCAGGGAGCTGTCGATGAAAAGCTTCACCTCGTCGATGACGCTGTATTCCGAGGAATGGCGCAGTTTGTACAAGTGTCCGACGATATTGTGGACCATTTCGCTTAAATGCTCTTGAATGTCCTGCCACTGCGTAAGACCATGCAGCCAGGTAAGCAAATCATCCAGCTCCCCGATAATCCACTCCGGGATGCTCGTTTGGGTGAGCAGGTATTTGCGCAGCAGCAGATGAAACTCGACGCAGAAGCTTTCCATATGGGCGAAGTACACCTGTTTGCCTGTCGCAATCTGCTGTACACGCTCATCAATCCATCCGGTCAGCGCAGTGACGTTACACTCGCTCAGGAAGCGCAGCAGCAGTGCTTCATCTTCTCTGGAGATAACGGAATGCAACCCGGCCTTCACTTGTTCGCCGGCGTCGTTCATATAGATACGGCCATTGCCGTGAATAATGCAGTTGCGTAGCGCCTGCTTCGCTTGCTGGTACGACTGCTGTATGATCTCCATCTGATTCACGGCACCGCCGCATCCGATTGTAGCTTGCAGCTTGAGATGGCGCTGAATACCGCCGAGAATCTCTTCAAGCTCCCGATGAAGCGTGTCCGTCTCCACCGGCGAGTGGCCGCCCAGCACGTAAACAAGCTCATTTTCCAGCATCGCGTGTCGGAATAATACACCTTTGCGCTCCGTTGATTCGAGTACGGTCGAGATCATATTTTGTACGGCAAATGATAACAGCTTCTCGTCTCCTTGCCGAAAGGATAGGTGCGGCAGCTTCACCGACTGCAGTACGAAGACCACCGCTACAAAATAACTGCAGCTCTCCCGAAGCGCCAGCAGCTCGTCTCTCTCCGCCTGGGGCTCACCGCCGGGACCGTACTGGATAAGCTTGCTCAGCATCCGCTCGCGGATCGACTCTTCCGCGCTGCTCTGCAGATGCTTGATCTGCTCGCCTGCTTCGGACTGTTCAAGACGCTGCCGGATTTTGCCCATGACCCGCAGCAAGCTCTCCTTCAGCTCTTCCTTGTCGACCGGCTTAAGCAAATAATCCGTCACGCCGAATTGAATCGCTTTGCGGGCATAATCGAACTCCCCGTAGCCGCTGATGACAATGAACTGCAGCTCAGGCATCGCCTGCGCCGCTTCCTTCAAGAAGGTGAGCCCATCCATTAGCGGCATCCGAATATCGGTGATGACGATATCAGGCTTCGCCTCGCGCAGCACTCGCAGCGCTTCCGCTCCGTCTCCCGCTTCGGTGACCGATGTGAGCGGCAGTCCGGACATCTGAATTTTCTTTATAATGCCCTGCCGCATCAGCTGTTCATCATCTACGACTAGCAATTTCATAGGAAGGCTCCTCCACTCGCGTTTTTTTGATCAGAACCGTTACCGTCGTCCCCTGATCTTGGCTGCTTTGAACGGTTAACCCGTAGCTGCTGCCGAAGACAAGCTTGATGCGGTATAGCACATTGAACAGGCCGATGGATGAAGCCGTGTGATCCGAGTAGTTAAGCTGCTGGCATTGCTCCAGCTTCCCTTGCAGCACCATTAATTTCTCCGTTTCAATCGCAGGGCCATTATTCCAAACCGTAATAGCGGCGTCCGTATCCGAGAGGCTGTAAGCCCGAATGCGAATTTCCCCGCCTTGCGTCAGGTGATCAATCCCGTGAATAAAGCTGTTCTCGACAAGCGGCTGCAGGAGCAGCTTTGGCGTCAGCGTCGCGTGAAGTCCCTCCTCGATCTCGATCGAATACCGAAGCCGTTCGCCGAACCGGATTTGCTGAATCGACAGATAGATTTCGAGCTGCCGAATTTCGGTTTGCAGCGTGGACATGTGGCCGCCGCTGATGTTATACCGGAACATTTTGGCAAGAGAGGAGCTGATTAGACTAATTCGGTCATCCTCGTGAAGCGAGGCCAGACTGTCGATCATCCCAAGCGTGTTGTAGAGAAAATGCGGATTGATTTGGGATTGCAGCGATTTGATCTCCGCATCCTTCTTCACCAGCTCCGTCTCGTATACTTTCACGATGAGCGAGTTGATCTCCTTTGCCATCTGATTAAAATGTCGGATAAAGTAGCCGATCTCGTCCTTGGAGGTAACGGGCACAGAAACCTCGTAATTCCCTTGCTCGATGGAAATAATGCCATTCTTCAGCAGCTTAAGCGGCGTAATAATGCGGCTGGCCAGAACGCTCGCGATCACCATCGCGCCAAGCAGACAGATCATCCCGATTACAAGCGTGCGGAGGGCAAACGTATTCACCTGCTTCAGCAGCACCTGCAGAGGGACTTTCCCAATGAGCGCCCAGGACGTATTGTTCAGCTCGTTGGAAACAAACAATGTCTCCACGCCATGGTCATCGCCGAACATGTATCTGGACGAAATGCCGTAGCTGAACCGGAAGAGTCCGCTCAGACCTTGCAGCTGCGCGTCTGTCCGTTCGTGGTCCGAAAGCATCACCTGCCCGCTTGCCGAGTCGACCAGCATATAATTGCCTTGTTCGTCGCTCGCAATATCGCCGAGCCATTTCTTCAGATACTCCGGCGAGAGCCGAATATAGAGGACACCGACAATCGGGGTGTCGATATTGAAATTGATGATTTTGACCGCTTGCGCGAACATCAATGTATTGACCTGTTGATTCGTCGCCGCGTCGATCGTATGCGTCGGCACCCAAATGCCTTTCCCATCCTTGGCGACAGCGGCCTTCTCGATCGGCTCGAAATCAAAGTCCAGCTCGTTCGTTTCGTTCATTCTGCCGCTCGAGAGCATGTAGCCGTCCAATTGGCTGACCATGATATAATCCACGACCGGGTTATCGGTCAGAAACTGGCTGAATTTCGCGGAATAGTGGGAGTAGGCATCCGGATCAGCTCCCATTTTGTTCACAAACTGCTGGAAATCTTTATTGCCAAAATAGTCCCATGCGAAGTTCTTCACGTTCAGCATGTACGATTCCAGTGTAGCGGCCGACTGACTGCTGATCTGCTCCATATTGCCGACTGCTCGCTGCTTGATGTCCGAGGAGGTTTGGATATAGTAATCCAGCCCCAGCGCCGAAACGGTGATCGAGATCGTAATGAAGAAGCAGAACCAAATTTTCCGATAGAGCGACTTGGTTATCCAATGGTAGGGAAATAGCAGCACTTTAGTCCGCATCTTCTGCATCCTGAACCTCATCTCACCTTAATTACTTAAATTATAAAGGGAGAAGGGCCTTTCGTTCATTAGATTTTATACTTCCTGCTACTAAATTCGTGATAGATTTCGCGATGAACAGCGCAAACAGTCCGTCCCTGCCACCCAGGAACGGACTATTCTGATGGAACACGCTAAATAGGAAACTCGATCATGTTCACCTCGGTCACGTCTTGATGCGGATCCGAAGGAATTCGGAATGTCTTAATCTCGCATGGGCCAAACTGCAGCGTCCATTTTCGCTTCAGCGCCGGAACCTCGATGACAGCCTCGCCGCCATGCCCGCACGCTTCATAACATCGCAGCACATAACCATCGCCATCCTCCGCAGGCTTAAATGCCGTAACGATCAGATTATCAGCGGAAACCCGGATTCCCTCCGACGTCTGAGGCAGCGAGCCTTTATGGTACGTTTCCACGATATGAATCGGCGGGACATTGAGCTCGAGTGCCTGCTTGGACACCTGCGCTTGCTGCCATTCACCTTCGTGCGGAATGAGCATGTAACGGAATTGCTGCAGCCCTTGATCCATATATTCGCAGTATTCATCTCGCTCGCCGAAGTGGTCCGCATAGATCGGACTGCGAACGACGGTCATCCGCAGATCGTTATCCTTCACATCCGAGCTGTACTTCGAATCGTTCAGCAGCGTTAAGCCGTATTGCGATAGTCCCGCTACATCAGGGGAGCCGCTCACATCTAGCCACTGCTGGCCCGGTTCTTCCTCGCCGTTCACCGGACGCTCAATATAGCCGTACGGGATTTCGTACGTCGCCTTCGGCTGACTGACACGAACAGGGAAGGACAGCTTGAGCATCTTGTGCTTCTCCCGCCAATCCAGCTTCGCTCGAACCTCAATGCCCGGCTTGTCGCGGTACAGGATAAAGTCCTGCCGCAGCTCCGATTGACCGCTGCGATTCGTCACTCTCATGACCGCGCGCAGCGGCCCTGACTCTAGCAGCTTAACCTCCGCGTCTCCGAATCTCGCGACTTCATTGCGGAACTCAAACACGCCATGCGCCCAAGTATCGCAATGATGCTCGTCGATTACAATCGGCACTGCTCCGTTTCCGCTGAGCACGTCCACTGCATTCTTCTTGTCATACAACCTGCGGATATGCCCCGTTTGCGGTTCAAATTCTACGCGATGCCAGTCGTTTTCAAGTGCTGCCGGTTCTGCGATCAACTGATGCTCCGACTTGGCTGCTTCTCCAAGGTTCTTCTCCTTATAGATCCAATATACTCGGTAGCCTAGTGCCGGAACGCGCGCCATGAACGCTGTATCGAACTTGTCATCACTGCCGTTCGTCCGCGAACCGCGCACGATTTGATGCTGGGCGACGACGCCTTGGTCATCGGTGACGCTCGTCACTTTCTTGTTCACTTGGATCAGCGCATTCACTTCCCAGGACAACGGATTAAACACGACAACCGGAACGCCAGCGTCCTTCTGCTCCCAGAGCACCCAATCCATATCTTTGCTGAGCGACTGGATTTCGTCCTTCATGGTATCGATCGACCACGAGATTCGTTGCAGCGCCGCATTCAGGGTGACGGCCGCAATATTCAGCGATTCCCCATACGCTTCCCTTGCATCGGTAAAAGCCTCCTGGATGGAGCAGCCGCCCATGATGTCATGGAACTGATTGAACATCACATTCTTCCAGCCCCGCTGAATGTCTTGTGCGGAGTAATCGTAGCCTGCGAGCAAGTGAGCGAGTGTACCGAACTTCTCCGCTGTGATGAGCCGGTGCTCCGCTTTGCGGTTCAACGCCTTGGACTCGGAATGGGTCGAGTAGCAGCCGCTCGCATGATGCTGCAAATCATCCTCGAATACCGGGAACTGCACACCGCTATGTATCATCTCTTCAAAATAAGCATTCGGAGAACTGAAACGGAAGCGTTCGCGGCCCAGATCCGACTGCAGCCGATGAATAGACTTAATGTTAGCGATGGTCGGACCGCCGCCGTGATTGCCAACGCCATAGAAACCCATGAAATTGTGCTCGTGCTGTTCAGCCAGCTCCATGACCTCCAGCGATTTTCCATAAACGGGATCGTCATGTTTGATAGAGGATGAGTTGTTATAGCTGATCGGATTGCGGAAAGCCAGCACTTGGCTGCCGTCGAGGCTCTTCCACCAGAACACATTGCGCTCCATGCTCTTCTCCTGCTCTTGCGGGCGCATGTAGACGTAGCTGTCCATGCCGCTTTTCTTCAAGATTTGCGGCAGCATATTGTTATGACCGAAGGAATCGACATTGTAGCCGACCTTCGCCATCACGCCGAATTTCTCTTGAAAATAACGCTGACTGTACAAACCATGCCGAACGAACGATTCGCCCGAAGGCAGATTACAATCCGGCTGAATCCACCAGCCTCCTACGATAACCCAGCGGCCTTCGCTCACTCTGGCGCGAATCTCTTTAAACATCTCGGGTGCATTTTGCTCTATCCACTCGTAGTAAGCAGCCCCTGCGCATGTAAAAATAAAGTCCGGAAACTCGTTCATCCGATCAAGCGCGGAGCGGAACGTCGCTTTAATCTCCGCATAACCCTCCTGCCATTGCCATAGCCAAACCGGGTCCAAATGCGCATTGCCGATCATATGCAGCTGAATGCTGTTATTCATCGATTCAATCCCTCTTCTCCGTTAGATTCCGGGCCACGGATAACGCGGCATAATCGCCGACATGCTCTCCAAGTCCGGCAGGAACGATTTCACAAACGGCTGCGGAACCGCTCAGCGCTTCACGGCGCAGCTCTTCGAACATATAGGGATCCAGCAATTCTTGCTGCCTAGCATAGATACTGCCAATGACAATACGCTGCGGATTAATAATATCGATCAGGACAGCGGCTCCTCGCCCCAGCATCCGTCCAACCTCTTGAAAGATTTGTAAGGCCAGTGGATCCCCTTGCCTTGCCGCTTCCGCGACAGCTTTAGTCGTAATCTCTTGTGATGGCTGGTAGTAGGACGGAAGTTCGTGGCCAGCTTCAATACGCTCAGCTACCTTCGACTGCGCAAGTCTGGCAATCCCGCCTCCGCTGCAAAATCCTTCGAAGGAACCGGCCTTGTTGTACCCAACCGGTCCTCCCTCCGCAAGGCGAATATGCCCCACCTCGCCTGCATTATCGTTCGTTCCGGTATACAGGCGGCCATCCAGAATGAGTCCGGCTCCCATGCCCGTACCGAACGTCAAGAAGATCATGTTCCGCGTCCCTTGTCCCGCTCCCCACTGCCATTCTGCGAGCGCACATGCATTGGCGTCGTTCTGCAGGCCGACCGGGACGCCGAAGCGTTGCTTGAACGGCGTGATGACATCTACGCGATCCCAATTCGGTAGATTCGGCGGCGATAGAATTAGCCCGCTACGGCTATCCAGTGGACCACCGCAGCTGATGCCGATCGCCTTGAGTTGTCCCTTCTCAGTTGGATGCCGCTCAAGGAGAAGTTCCACTTGTGCTTTTAACTTTTCTAGCGTAGCTTCAGGAGTGGATTCGGTTGGAAACGTAACCTTATCTACCAATTCGATTAGCTCACCCGCTGCCCCTGCTGCACGCCCCAGCGTAACCGCACATTTCGTGCCTCCGATATCAAGCCCGGCATAGGTCTCTTCTATCATCCAAAGAACGCCTCCTCTAGCATGATGCACAGCGTATGATAGATGGGCAGATGACGCTCCTGGATGTCCGGCGTTACCGCATGCGGGACAACGATCGCACAATCGTTAAGCGCTTTCATTTTACCGCCTGAGCCGCCGGTTAAGCCGATGCTGATCATCCCTTTCGCTTTGGCTACTTGAATCGCTTGAATGATGTTGCGGGAATTGCCCGAGGTGCTGATCCCGAGGAATACATCCCCTGCCCGGCCATAGCCATATACCTGCTGGGCAAAGACCATATCAGCAGCTACATCGTTGGCGAATGCCGTAATAAGCGCGCTGTGGCTGACGAGCGAAATTGCGGGAAGCGCGCCTTGCAAGCTGTTGCAAAGCGAATCCCCTTCTGCCGGGAACAGTTTGGTTAGTGACTCTCTGAAAGACTGCGGAACCGGACGCGGCAGCATAAACCCTTTCATCAACTCCCCGACGATATGCTCGCTGTCGGCAGCACTGCCTCCATTGCCGGCTACCAATACTTGCCCACCCTGCCGGTAGCAGGCTTCCATCAGCTCGAAGCTGCGCTGGATATCCGTGAGGCAACCTGCAAGCTCCGGGTATTTGCTTTGAAGCACATTCAGATGCGGGTTCATAAGCAATCGATTCCTTTCGCTAATCTTATTAATATGATATTAATAAGTAGTGATTATAGGATAGATTTTACAACTGACCTATTCGTGCGTCAATGGAATTTCTCCACCTTTTGAATATGCATTTAAGAAGATAGCAATACAAAAGCCACCCTTAACTAAGCAGCGGCTTCATGTCTATCCCTTCGCTTAACTCCTTTTGAAAAAACTGCTCCAGCACCAGCGTTCCCGCACCGATTGCCCCGCCCAGCACACCTAATTCGGCTTTGTAGATTCGAATATGGTTGGCAAAGGAATCAAAAATCCGGCTCATCGCAATGTCCTTCGTATGCTCGAAGTACGGAGGATACGCATGCGTAAGCGCCCCGCCAATAATGATGATTTCCGGCATCAGCAGATGAATGACATTGCCTATCGCAATGCCCACATAGCGCGCTGATTCCGTTAACAGCTGCATCGACAATGCATCTCCCTCACGCGCCGCATCTAGAATCGTGGCAACTGAGACCGATTCCTCATCCGCAAGGTAACGATCTCGATACGGTGCTTCTGCCCCTCTACGAATTTCTTCCCCCGCACGCCGCTCAATCGCGAGACCCGACGCAACTGCTTCGAGACACCCGTAATTCCCACAGTTGCAGCGAGGGCCATCAATATTGATCGTTCCGTGGCCCACTTCACCTGCACCGTACGGCGATCCATAGTGCAGTTTACCGTCAATAATCATGCCGCTTCCGATCCCAATGTCAGCATCGAGATAGAATGCATTTTGCTTCCCTTGCGCGGCGCCATGCCAATATTCGCCCAGCGCGATCAAGTTAGCATCCTTTTCAATAAAGGTCTCAATGTGAAAATGATCCGTCATCAGCTGTTTAAGCGGCAGCCCCGCAAGCCCCTTCATGTTTGGCGGTGACAGCACGACGCCTCCGAAAGGATCAAGCGGTCCGGGAATCGCCATGCCAATACCGAGTATTCGAGAGCGCTCCACGTTCGACTTTGCGATTGCTGTTTCGATGCAGCTGATCATCTGATCGACGATAGCGGTCGATTGCAGTGCATCCGAATTCGTCTCCGTCTCGTATTGTGCGTGTACGCCGCCTGATAGATTCAGAACGACAACCTGAATGCGGGCGACACTGAGATGAAGACCAACCGAGTAGAATCGGTCTTCCTTGAGCTTATATAGGAGCGGCTTCCTGCCGCCTGTTGATTCATCATAGCCTACCTCACAGATGAATGAATAGGAGAGCAATTCATCAATTATGCCCTTTACCGCTGTAAAACTCAGATGTGTTTGCGCCGCAATGTCGGCTTTGGACGCTTGTCCCTGCTTGCGAATGTACTGCAGTACCGCGCTTCGGTTAAGGCTTTTGACCCGCCTGTTGTTGGCCCCTCGTATCTGATGCACTTCCACCAACGCTCCTTAGGCATACATAGTTATGGGAATTATAGCATAAAAGGTTCTTTGTTGGAGATGCGTCTTGCCCCACTCCCCACCAAACCGCATTTCCGCAACTACACTCATCCTTTATTAACTAATCCGCTCCCAACCTCACGCTCCCCTAACCACCACCACCTCTAACGAACCGTACAGGCCTTATTTGATACAAAAACATCGTTTTGAAATTCTAACGAATCCTACAGGTCCTATTCGCTCAAATACTCGCGCATTTCTGCCTATTTCGGCTATATAAGACCTCTGTGGTTCGTTAGAATTTTTGAAGTGCCAATTTCTCCAAAATAAGACCTCAACGGTTCGTTAGAAATCTCGTTAGGACTTTTTTATGACAGCGACTTCCAGTTTTGCTATACTAGTCGTATATTAACGGTCGTGAAGCACACGCCGCTTTAGCACATACACCTCATTGAGAGGTGTGAATGTGTTGAAGCGGCTTTTTCTGTTTCTGCGGCTAATTAGGAAGGATGCGAGGAGCTATTACTAGATTTGACGAAGCCTACGAGGAATGGATATCATCAAACATTGCCCAAGAACAGAATCACAGAAGACGCGAAATGTTGGAGAATGGACTCGGCCACGGCACGATTGAGTTTCTACGCTCCGTTTGGTTTCCGGCCTTACGAAACTTCAATCATCTATATCCCGAATGGGAAGTGCGAGATGCTACTAATGGATATCGATATCTCGATCTAGCTTATATGCCAAGCAGCGATGTAAAAGGAGGAATCGAAATTCAAGGATACGGTCCTCACGCGAGGGATCTCGATGTACGCCGCTTTAAAGACTTATGCTGGCGGCATTGTTTATTGGCGCTTGACGATTGGATTTTCCTACCGATTGCCTATCTGTCAATTACAGATGAACCCAAACGCTGTCAGCAGCTCATTCTTTCCTTTATCGGCAAGTTTATTGCCATAGATGTGCCCGAAAGTTTGAATTGTTTCGAAGCCGAGACCATTCGTTTCGCACGAAGGTTATTTCGTCCGTTTACACCGCTAGAATTGGCCTCCCATCTACGAGTTTCGGACAATCAGGCACGGCTTGTACTTCACAAATTAGTCGAACACCAACTGCTTATTGTCGCAAATGGTAAACTGCGCTATCGTACCTACACCTTGCGGACTCCATTATTCTAACGAATCCTAGAAGCCTTAATTGATCAAAAAACATCGATCCGAAATTCTAACGAACCCTTCAGGCGTTATTTGGCTAGAAGTACATGTATTCCTGCCTATTTTGACTAAATAAGGTCTCAGTGGTTCGTTAGAATAATTGAGGAGCCCTTTTCTCCAAAATAAGGCCTCTACGGTTCGTTAGAGTGGTTAAGAGATTGGCAAAGGCTCCAGGAAGAAAAAACTGAGAGAGCAGCGAGCGACTTGTCGGCGTACCGATGAGGGACTTTCGAGCGTCTATCGAGCTACTATACGAGCGATCGCGACCCAACAAAAACAAGTCCACGACATTGATGTGACCCCCATTTGTTAGACTCATCTAACAAGTGGGGTGCAGTTCACATCCATCGTGGACTTGTTCTTCACCCTGCCGCTACTCTCTAGTAATCAGTCGGTAGAGCACGACTGCAGCTTGCGCTCTTGTTAAGTGACCTGTAGGCGAGATTTTGCCTCCGTCGCCTACTAGGATCCCTTCTTTCACAAGGGATACCATACTTGGAACCGCATAGCCGGCAATTTGTGAAGCATCAGCAAATGCCTTAAGGTCACTGCCTGAGCCTGCAGTCAACGAAGCCTTCGCCAACTTCATGGCTCTGACAACAAGTGCAGCCATCTCTTGTCTTGTGATTTCACCGCTCGGGTTGAATTTATTGCCGCCTATTCCTAGCGACAAACCGATCGCCTTCGCAATACCAAGCGACTCGTAGTACGAAGCCGACTTGTCGATATCGCTGAAGTTTGATTCGAATTTCGCAGACAGTCCCAGCGCCTTCACCAGACCATCGACAAAGTCCGCTCTTGTAATGTTCTTCGCAGGACTAAACTGCGTCTCGCTGGTTCCGCTCAAGATACCTTTGGAAGCTACAGCCTCGATCGCTTGCAGTGCCCATTTGTACTTCGCTGCATCTGCAAAAGTCTTCACGCTGTAAGCTACCGCATATTTGCTGAAGTGCGTTGTCGTAAACACGACCTTGCCTGACTCAGCATCATACTTGGCATTCGGCACAGCAATCGCATGTCCAGCCTCGTCGAGATACCAAATGACGATATGCTCCGGATGCTCAAGCTCTTCCTTCGTTGGTGCGTAAGGAATCGATACGACTACCGGCGCATTCGGATTGTTCCAATGCAGTGCTTTGCCATCCGCCGTGAAGCTGATATCGACAACCGGTTTGCCATCCTTCAGCACACGGCTGATCGACAGCGAAATTGTCTTCGCACCTGCAATCTCTTTATCCGCAAACATATTAAGTGGAAGCACGACCTCAGCATCACCTGTTTGAATCTCCACTTTAGTCGCAGCATTCTTCTCCGAGAATAGGGAAGCCGGCTGATCCAGCACGAAACCATTTGCACCTGTAAGAGCACCAACTGCAACGGTAACCACGCTGTTGCCTTGGTCATCCTTCTTCGCAGCTTGAAGTGCTTTGGCAAAATCACCCTCCGAAATCGAAGCTGTCGCTTTGCCATCTTTCAATGTAGGCGTCACTTTTATTACGGTGTCTTTGACCTCTGTTTGGTTGCCAAAGTAAACGGGTCCTCCGCTGCTTCCTTGATCAATAGAAAGCAGGTAAGGCTTCTCAAGCGCAACCGTGAAATTACTTGTATCAATGGTCCCGCCATTGATTAATTCTTGTGCATTTCCTGCAGCTTTGCCATTCACTTCGATTGAAATCGTTTTGGACGCTGTAGTCGGGTCATAGTTTGCAATGTTGATGAGCAGCTTGCCATCATAATTCGTGCTCAGCCATTCAACTCCATCGATTGGCTGCCCGGTTGCCTTATCCTTCAGAACAACGTTCATTAAGCCTAATTCAGTTAAGCTAGCTCTGACGGATTGCTTCAACGCGCCGTTGTCGGTGTCACTGCCAAGTACCTTCGCACCGGCTATAACAGCATCTCTGTCTGCACCACTCAACGACTTGTTGTTCTCATCTGCACTCAGAGAATTGTCACCGATCATGATGACCTTCCCGCCTGCAGCAACGAAAGCTTTAATGGCTGTCAATGTAGTAGCCGAAACATTCGTAGCTTGTGGAATAATTAGCAGCTTGAAATTAGTTAGATCGCCATCCTGCGATTGCTTCTCGGACACAAAACCTACTCGTTGGCCGCTGAACGTCAGCGCTTCATACGCGCGGTCCATTGTCTCTAAGTATGCATTCGAGTAAACCATGGACGGAAGCGAGTAAAGAATGGCTGCCTTCGGCGCAATATTTTGCAACTCAGTAACCTGATAAGCCAATCGGTTCAAATCCAAATTCAATTTCCCGATTGTCTGCACAACATCCGGACGCTGTAACACGCTGCCGTAGAAATCACTGTTCGGATCATAGGATCTCTCCCATACCCAAATCGCAGATGCATTCTTGCCATGTACCGCAGATTGCCAAAGTGATGTTTCTACATGCTTGGCTTGCTCCGGTGTGTATACCTTATCTCTGTCCGGAATCACATGGGTCTCAGAGTTAAAGATTGGCGCCTTTCTAAACGAACCTTGCAAATCATAGAACCGGTTCTCGCTGATATAGCCGCCGATACCGCTTCCGAGATAGTTCCAGTTATCATCGCCGTTCATATCCGATAACTCGCTGAAGTCCTCCGGATCAACCCCATACGTTGTTGCACCGGACAGGTTGGCCATGATTTTGGCACTGACAGGAACATCAGGAGCAAGCTCCTTCACCAGCTCTGCCATCCATGCATGCCATGATGAGAAATACTCATTGTTGAATACCGTCCAGTCGTAATAATAAGGAGTTGCATCCTTGACGGAAGGCATTGGAACATCGTCAAATGAGCCGTATGGCTTGCCATAGTTCTCACTTAAGCTTGCAATCGTCGTGTATTTGTTCTCTAGGAATTGGTGCCAAGGCGCCACTGCGAAAGAATCCGTTCTCGTATCATACTTCGGCTCATTGCTGATGATTATACTGTGCAGAGCAGGCGAAGTCTTCACTAGCGGAACTAAGGCTTTGATGTAAGCTTCAATGATTTCACGCGCTTTCGGCGCGTTTATGTTGTATTTCAAGAAGCCATCGTTGTTGTTGACCAAGTCCGGCCACTCTTTCGTCGCCCACCCCGGGAAATAATGCGGCGAAATGAGCAGGCTGACAGCGATATTATGCTCCGCTGCATTTTCCAATGTAGGGATAACGCTGTTCTTAATTAATTCTGTGGAAATGTCGAAATCCTCGGTACTTCCCGCTTCTGGCTTATCCATTGTACCCGGTGCCAGTACCGTGCCGTCCGGACCAAGCTCCATCTGGATGATATTCGTGCCATAATCGCTAAACTGCGGAATATCAGCTTTCGCTTGATTGAAGTGACCATACCCTGTGAAGAAAATCGGTCGTTCAACGGTTGCAGTCGAAGTTGATGTTTTCGTTGGACCGACAAACGAGAAACCGTCCAGTTTTGATTGAGCAGTAACATATCTCGGAACACTTAATGCTGTTTTCTCGCCGCTCAAGTAAGCTTGCACATTCGCAGTAGCTTCATTATAGAGGCGTTCCAGCTCATTCACGACATAATCGGCCCGTGGTAACAGATTGTTCGTAATATCATCTTTGCCATACTGGATAAAGTTCTTAATGACCGTGTAATTCACCGTCTCGTAGTCTACCGGAATATTCTGATCTTTGGCTGTCGCCAGCAGATCCGCAAGCGCCGGCAGCTTCTCATTCAGCTCATCCAACAAACTTAACAAGGCTTCCGCATTTCGTTTTACGGATACGGCAATCGTTTCTTGCTTGGACTCACCTGTTTTTTTATTGATGATGACGACATCAAATTGCTGATCGCCGACACCCGGGAATGATGCCGGAATTGCTTTTTTGAGCACTTTCCCAGCTGGTACAGTGATTTCTTGAACTTCTGAGCCACTTACATGCGGAAGGGAGATCCGGAACGTTTCCGCTTCTTCTCCGAAGTTAGCTACTGCAATCGAATAGTCGTACTCCGTATTCTGAAGGATATCTTGTGGACCATGCATCCAAGTGCTCCAGGTTTGGTCTTTACCCATAAGCATCAAAGAACCAAGGCTGGTTGCATCTTTGCCGTTACCGATGCCCGGCGTCCATTCGATGTAGCCTTTTCTGCCGGAACCGTCATTGTCATTAATCAGCATTGTAAAAGGAACCTTATCTCCCGGTGCCGTTGGCAATGCAGCTAACCACGGAATAACCAGATCATACGCCGTTACTTTCGCTTCCTCATCCCGACTGACTTTCATTTTGATGGCATCGACGCCAAGCTTAGCGCTTCCGCTATTCCAGCTGAATTTGCTCGGAGCGCCACTGCCGTAAGAGAAACCATATTCCGGACCGTATATGGCCCCGTCTTTGGAGAAAGCAACCTGAACACTGTCGCCTAGCCAGATATCTCCGCCCTTATTATCGAACTGATTCGCGTCCTTCACGTTTACATGCATATAGAGGCTGTTGTCATCATAAGCAAGTGATGCTTGAGCCGACAAATCGTCTATCCCTTTCCATCCGGAAATTTGGATTTGTTTACTTGCAGACGGCAGATCGAACGTGGCCTGCCCGCTCCAATCACTCACAAAACCGTCTGAATCGACTGCACTCGGACGCTGGAGTCCCGCAAGCATGCTGGTCCAAATATCTGCAACTCCAGAGCGAATGCCATAAACCTCTTCTCCCGGCAAACCGGTTCCAATTTTGTAATCGAAGACCGAAACCGAACTTTGCGGTTTACCAGGGATATCTGCATACGCTTTAATCGTCGTTACATCTGAGATTGTAATCGGAGCACTGTACAACGTTTTGGTAACGGAGCTCCTGGGATCGGACCCATCAAGCGTATAGTAAATATTTGCTCCCACAGACGGCGTAGTAAGGCTTACCGCTGTGCCAGACGTAACTACCGAAGAACCCGGCATTGCCGTTACACGTTGAACTTGGCTCGTAAGTATTCTCATATTGTCGAGCAGATAGTGCAGCGAACTTCGGCCGGCAACAGCGGAATCGCCATTAAACACGTAAAAGATGATGTTCGTAATATGCGAGCGTTTCGCTGCCGGAATATTATTTAGAGCCAATGTGAATGTATGCCACTGATCTACCGTCTGAACAGGGACCGACTCTTCATAAAGAACGCCGCCCACTGCATCCATCAGCTTAAAACGGATCGGCTCGTAATCGCCTGCCGTTTGGCTGCCTACTGGGCGAATGTCGAACTTGATTTCCGTTGCCGGGGACAAGTCGACTGGATTTGCAGTGACATCCCAATGATACTCGACCCATGCATTTCCTTTATCCGCACTCGGGACGGTAAATGTGACATCGGCAGCCTGCGTTCCCTCCGTTTTAGTTTCTGTATTGGCAACAGCTGCTGTACCTTGCCAATCATCCAAATTTTCATACCCATTTAGGACACTTTCCATTAACGTGTCAACAGGCTTCATTACTCTTAAATTATCAAACTCGTATTGCAGCGTCGTCCTGCCTCCCACAGAAGGATCATTATTCCAAACGTAGAAAACAACATGGCTGATTGAAGCTTTATCAGCAACCGACATATTGCTTAAATCCAGCGTGAATGTATTCCATTGATCCGCCGTTTGTTTTGGAAGCGCGTCTTCGAACAACACCTCATCGGTCGTTTCGTTGTACAGCTTGAATCGAAGCGGCTCGTAATCCCCTGCTGTTTGACTGCCAACGGGGCGAATGTCAACCTTTAACTGTGTGGCAGTGGATAAGTCGAGAGGATTATCCTTTACGTTCCATAGAATTTCGCGCCAAGCGTTGTCTCCTCCCGGAGTTGGTACCGGATAAGTCACTTTTAAAGATTGTGTGCCCTCTGTTTTATTCTCCGTATCTGCTGTAACGTTCATCGAGCCCTCATCATTTGGCTCCCAATCTGCCGCATTCTCGAAGCCGTTAATAACGGTCTCGCCCACTTGAATCGGCTTCAACACTCTTAAATTATCAAACTCGTATTGCAGTGTCGTTCTGCCTTCCACAGCAGAATCATTATTCCAAATGTAGAAAACAATATGGCTGATCGAAGCTTTGTCAGCAACTGACATATCGCTTAAATCCAAAGTGAATGTATTCCATTGATCCGCCGTTTGTTTCGGAAGTGCGGCCTCGAACAACACTTTATCTGTTGTTTCGTTGTACAGCTTGAAACGGATCGGCTCATAATCTCCCGCCGTTTGACTACTTACGGGGCGAATGTCGACCTTCAACTGTGTTGCAGTTGATACGTCAATGGGATTTGCGGATGTTTTCCATAGAATTTCTCGCCATGCGTTGTCACCCCCCGATGTCGGCACCGGATAAGTCACGCTGACAGACTGTGCACCTTCCGTCTTATTCACCGTATCTGCTGCAACAGTCATCGAGCCCTTATCGTTAGCCTCCCAATCTGCAACATTCTCGAAACCGTTAATAACCTCTTCTTGCGTAGTCGGACCTGCCGATACTACCTGATCATCAGCTGCGTATGCCCGGCTCGCCGGAGCGACACCGAAGCCGATCAAGCCGATCAGCATTGTGGTTGTAAGAATAATGGCATTTATTCGTCTGAACATGCTCATATAACCTCCCGTTTGTTTGCTCCATCAATCTGTTTGTCCCAGTAGCATTATGCGTTTCGGGCCATTCCCTGTCCCCGCTGCAACGCCTCCTTCAATGGATTCTGTAACCGCTCAAGTGAGTAGCATGTATGTATTTCGCTCGATTGAAGCGCTTTCAAGTTTTCACAGCTATTGTACTGCGATTCGCAAAACGCATTAATAGAATATCTTTACTTGTGTCTGTTGTTATTTTGACATCTGAACCTGCACGCGTACCGTATGTCGGTCATGCCGCGAAAATCTAACGAACCGTAGGGGCGTTATTCGGCCGTATTTCGAGGCTCTGAGATTCTAACGAACCGTAGAGACGTTATTGCGGGATAATCGGCTCCCAAATACCAACATTCGGTCAAATAAGACCTGTACGGTTCGTTAGAAAACTCCACATCTCAAGCGCTGCGTTTGAGAGCTTGAATTCTGGAAACAGCAAAAAAGCCAACCAGCAGCAGCCGGTCAGCTTTTCAAAAGAACTCGCAGCCTGTGCGAGCTTACGTATGTACATCTCCGGAGAAATACCCGTACGAGCCGTCGTCCGGGAAGAACTCATCCTGCTGCGGGGCGTCGTCGTCCCAATTGGTCAATCCGGTTTGCGTTTCTTCTTGAGCGATGAGGTCCTCGTTGACCACATGGGCCGGTATCGTAATATTTTCCATATTGTAAGCATCATTCGTGAGCTCAATATCCGGTATGGAGGACTGGACCGCGAGCTGGCCGCCATGCGCCTGCGCAATCTCAAGTGCAGAAGTGAGATCACTGCCGTGCAAATGAATGTGCACCCCCATCTCCTGCTGGATGACAGGATCGTAACCTAACTCCTGAAGCGTGCTGCACGCGAGCGCGGCGGTCTTGCTGTCACCGAATTGAAAAAATAACGCAGTATCGTTCTGCATCTTTCAGGCACACCCTTCTCCGGCAAAATAGTCCATTCCCGTTTAGAATACCCATTTCGCGAGAAGTCATTCCTCCACCTGCCAATTCAGCTCGCTGCAGGTCGAATTTGCCACTTGCTCCATTCAATCGGATGTACCGCATCATACCCAGGCAGCGCCTCTTCGCTATCAATGATAATGAGCGGTGAATCACCGGCTGCCATCCTATTGAGTACAGACCAATACGATAAATCGCCCATGCCCAGCATCGGCAATGCCGCCGAAACGGTACGAAATAACTGATCCGGGGTCAATGGACCTTGCCCCGCTGCCAGTGCTTCCAGAGTTAAACGCTCCACAATTCCGATCTCTCCTTCAGCTTCAGAAGGAATACGCTGCAAATGGAACCGAAACGCGGCTGCCATCACAGGAAGAACAGCAGCATCTTCGCTCAGCAGCCAAGCCTCTATCGGTTTTCTTCCTCCTGCCGCATAAGCCTCCCATGCACAGGCTCCTGCAGCGAGCTCCTCAACGGAAATCGGCTTACGCTCCGGCCACAAGCCGCCAAGCTGCTCCGGTGTCAACTGTCCCAGGCCTCGGAAATCCACAACGCCGTCAACCTCTACAGCGATAATCCAGCTAAGCTTCAGAGCTTGTCCAAGCTGCATTTCCGAGCGCCGCAGCCAATACAGCAGTGCCGCAAGCATCGCCTGATCGAACAAATCATATTCGAACCAGAGCACGATTTCCTCGCCTTCTTTTACCGCACTAGCCAGCACCGCTAATTGCGCTTCACACTCGCGAAGGTAGCTTTGACTCGGCACGCCAAAATCACGTTCAATCCATGCCGCACGCTTATTTGTCTCTGCCTGTCCCCACCATTCCAGAGGCGTGGGGCCATCGATCCAGCTCTCTCTCCAAGGCAGAATACGGTCTGATTCAAATCGTCCAATTTGTCCTAATAATGATGCGGCATGATCGCCATTTGTGATGTGAAGCATGTTTATCCATTCCCTTCCATTAATTATATGTTATAATAAACGAACAACAGGTGCAGGGGTGCATAATAATGGATGATTTATTTACGTATTATACAGATGCAATCATGATCATTCATGAGAATCAAGGTGTACGTACAATACATACGATTAATAATGCCTTCACGACTAATACCGGCTTTACGTCTGAGCAACTGGTCGGGCAAAATATTGCTACGCTGCAGCCTGATACTGCCAACACGCTGTGGGAGCTTATTAACCGGCTTTGTGACACCATCTCGGAGCAGAAGAACAGCGCATACGCGGAATGCAACCTTACTGTCCGGGAAGATAAACCTATTTTCGCGGAAGTTCACATTCAACAACTTGAAATTATTAACGCTGTCTACTACACCGTGAAACTTGTTGACCGCTCAGAGCACAAATGGATTGAAGAGATGGTGCTGAAACAGAATGTTGTTTCATCGGTCATTTATACAAGCGGCGGCTTAATGACATCGCTTCGCAGCTATCGCAGCTCGATTCCATACGACAGATACAAGCTTTCCCTGAAACATAACAAAGACTTTGTAGTCGAAGAGGACCAACCCCGTGTCCTCAGCTTCTTTCACTCGCTACGTGCAAGCCGCCAGTCAGGTCAAATCACGTACACACTGAAGCTATTTGAAGATCGGTACCTTACGACAGCACTCGTCCAGCCCTTCTACAATGCGGATGACAGCTTTAAATGCTATGCCATCTTAACGCTTGCCATGAATGCCATTCACTTATCCAAGTTTGGACAAGCCATTCGCAAACAAACCCAAGCCTTTAAGAGCGAAATGCGCGAAGCGGATATCGATCCGGCCTATAAGCTGCGTCTGCTGATGGTGGAGAAGAAGCTTTCGGTCACCCAGCTTGCTGAGAACACCCAAATCTCATTAACAACGATTTCCAATATTCGAAACGGTAAGATCAAGAAACCGCAGCGATTAACCGCCCATTTGATCGCGGCAGAGCTCGGCGTGGAGCCGGGGGAAATTTGGGGTGATTAAGATTGTAAAATGGAGCTAAGCGGATTAACTCGCTTAGCTCCTTTCTTTTTCGGCAGCAACCAGCCATTACCTGCCTGCAGACAAAAGAACCGCCCTCATAAGTCGTATTGCACACTTCTGAGACGGTCCTTCTTCGGACGGTTATAGTTTGAACTTCGCTGTCAATTCATTCATCTCAAGCGCAATATCGCTCAGCGAACGGGAGGAATTCGCAATTTGCTCCGCGGATGCCGTCTGCTCCTCTGTCGTAGCTGCCACCGTCATCGCCGTCTCGGAGCTGTTTCTTGCAATCTCCTGCAAACGCTGCATCGAGCTGATGACCTGCTCCGAGCCTGCTGCCATTTGCTCCGACGCTGCTGCCACCTCTTGCACCTGACCGGATACACGCTCCGACGCTGCTGCGATGCCGGCGAAGGATGCTCCCGCTTCACGCACGCTGCGCAGACCGGCTTCCACTTCTACGGAGCTCGAGCGCATCGTTTCCACGACTGTAAGGGTGTCATTCGTGACATGCTCGATGACTTGCTCAATCTCTTCGATCGCTTGCGACGTTTGAAGCGCCAGCTTCCGAACCTCGTCCGCGACTACGGCAAAACCGCGGCCATGCTCGCCTGCGCGAGCAGCTTCAATCGCCGCATTCAGAGCGAGCAAGTTCGTGTGCTTCGACACTTCACCGATCAGCTTCGAAATGCCGCCAATGTTGCGGGTATGCATTTCGAGTCGGTTCACTTGCTCGGTTGCTTGCTGCACGGTATCGTGAATAGCCGACATACGTACCATTGCCTGCGAAACCGCTTCATGCCCGATCGCCGCCTGACGGCTGGCGTCTGCCGATAAGCTCGCAACAAGCGAGGTCGATTCCGCTATGCGGTTGATGCCTTCGCCAAGATCCTGCGTCGTCTTGCTTACTTCCTCGAATCGCTGCAAGGTGATCTCTGTTCCGGCAGCCATCTCCGCAACCGATTCAGCGGCTTGCTGCGACGAGCCTGCATTCTGCTCCGAGATCGCCAGCATCTGCTGGGAAGAAGAGGCAATGCCTGCCGACGCTTCCTGTACGCCTTGCATGGCGGAGCGCAATTGCAGAATCATACCGGAGAGCGAGTTAAACAAAGCGCCGATCTCGTCCTTATTGCGAATCTTCGGCATCTGCGTAACCAAATTGCCGCTTGCGACTTCATTGACAACGACAGCCGCTTGCTTAATTGGCTTCGATATCGTTCTGCGTACATACCAGGTCAAGAAAATGACCAGAATCGTACCGACAACCAGCGCAATCTGGCTTGTCCGCAGCGATTGCGCATTAATGGTGATGTTTTGCGCCTTCGCTTCTTCTGCGCCGGTATGGTTGTTACGGACCAAATAATCAATGCTGCTCTGAATCGCCGAATAGGAATGCTCCGAATCTTTCATCAGCGTAACGATCTCTTCGGTGCTCAGCGCTTGCTTGTTGCTCGCGGACACTTTCTTCGTCACGTCCTGGTAGCCTTTCCACGCTTCCTCAAGCTTCGTGAACAGCTCCTGATCCGTCTGATCCCCCTCCGTCATAATTGCTTTGTAAGCTGCGAGACTCTCATCGACTTTCTTAACCGTTGCTTCGGTATCGGAGACATATTGCTTCTTCAAGCTTGCATTGGTTTCAAGAAGAATCTTGTACTGCAGCGTGAGCACATGATCCGCCATGTAGTTGATGTTGTTGATCGTTTCGACGCCTACAAGCCACTTATCCGCAATCAGCTTCGTGTTGTCATTGATTTTGGTCATCATGAGGGAGCTCAATACTCCATTCACAAGCAGCAAAAGCAGAACGCTGATAAAGGAAATCATCAGCTTGGCTCCAACCGTAAATCTAACCTTTCCATTCTTCTTCCCCATGTTGATCTCCGCCTCTGCCCCAGATAAGTTAACGCCATTCATTTCAGTAATGTTTCCAGTATACTTGGAAATTGTTCACTTTAATAATTACATTTTTCGACATTTCCCGTTATCGGATTATGCCAAGTAAAACCTCCATTTTAGCGCCAAATACCTATTTTGTTAATCTACCATATTTTTGCTTAAAGTGAAATAATTAAAGAAAGAAGAATTTTCACTCGCAGCAAAAAAAGCCGCTTCTCTCAACTTTCGAGAGAAGCGGCTTCATCAAAGACATCTAATTGCGATAAGGCTGCAATCCTGCGTTCAACGATTTCGTCTGCGCGTAAACGTCCTGATAGATACGGAACAGCCCTGCATAGGCGCTGACAGCAGCCGGATCCGGATGATATACAGCAGCGCGTTTGACGAATAGTTCCGCGCAAGCTTCCAAGCTTTCGAACCATCCGCAGCCATAAGCTGCGAGCATCGCCGCACCAAGCCCCGGACCTTGCTCATTCTCCAAGGATACGACATCCGCACCGAAAATATCAGCCTGCATTTGAAGCCATACTGGGTTCTGGGCACCGCCGCCGATGGAAATGATGGTATCGACCGTTTTGCCGGCTTGTCTGAACAGATCCACCGATTCATTCAGCGAGAACGTAATGCCTTCCATAACCGCGCGGGCAAAATGAATCCGTTCATGCGAACCATCGATCCCGATGAAGCTGCCGCGAATGACCGAATCGGCGTGCGGCGTACGCTCACCGACTAGGTACGGAGTGAACAGAAGTCCGTTAGCCCCCGGCTTCACATCGCCAATATCGGCAAGCAGCTCGTCGAACGATTCCCCTTTGGCAAACGTATTCTTAAACCAGCTGAGACTGTAGCCTGCCGCGAGCGTAACGCCCATCGCGTAGAACGCATTCTCTTTCCCGTGGTTGAAGAAATGCACTTTGCCGCGGAAATCGTTGCCGCTGCCTTGCTCGAACGAAAGGATGACGCCGGAGGTGCCGATGCTGCACATCGTCAGCCCCTCTTGCAGAATACCGGAGCCAATGGCTCCGCAAGCATTATCCGCACCGCCCGCGAACACCTTCGTGCTCTCGGTTAGACCGGAAGCTGCAGCTTGATCAGGCAGCAATGTGCCGGTCAACGCATGGGATTCCACTAGCGGCGGCGCGAAGGAAGCCGGAAGACCGACCGCTTCGAGCACCTCGCTGCTCCAGCGTTTGTTCGCCACATCAAGCAGCAAGGTGCCTGCTGCATCCGAATAGTCCATGTGCAGTGCGCCTGTTAGGCGATAACGCACATAATCCTTCGGCAGCAAGAACGAAACCGCCTGCGCGAAGACTTCCGGTTCGTGCTTGCGCACCCATAGAATCTTCGGCAGCGTGAAGCCTTCAAGCGCCGGATTACGTGTTACCGTAAGCAGCAGCTCTTGGCCCACTAATGCTTCAATCTCGCGGCATTCCGCCGTGGTGCGCGTATCGTTCCATAGAATGGCTTTGCGAACCGGATCTCCCGAAGCATTCAGCAGCACCAAGCCATGCATTTGACCGGAGAAGCTGATGCCTTCGATCGCATCAGCCGGTACGCCGGATTGCTCCACAAGCTCGCGAAGCGCGCCGATCGTACCTTCCACCCAGTCATCCGGCGTTTGCTCGCTCCAGCCGGAGTGTTCATGATACAGCGGATAATCGCGGGAAGCTTCGGCAGCTACAGTGCCGTTCCGATCCAGGAGAAGCGCTTTGACGGCGCTTGTACCAAGGTCAATTCCGATAACATAGGACATGCGTTAATGGACCCCCTCGACTTAAACGCTGTAGATAACTTCGTTCAGCACCAATTTGATCCGCTCAAGACGGCCGGACTCGTTCTTGATTGTGTTGTTTTGCATTGCATATTGCTCAAGCGATTGCAGTGTAGCGCGGCCGGCAACGATTTCGGCACCGATGCCGTCTTTGAAGCTGCGGTAACGATTGTCCACGATGTTGTCGATGATTTTCTCGTCGATCAGCTTCGCAGCTGCTTTCAGACCCCAAGCATACGTGTCCATACCTGCGATGTGAGCGAGGAACAAATCCACATCTTCGAAAGAGCCACGGCGTACTTTAGCGTCGAAGTTTACGCCGCCTTTGCCAATACCGCCGGCTTTAAGCACTTCATACATTGTAAGCGTTGTGGAGTACAGATCTGTAGGGAACTCATCTGTATCCCAGCCAAGCAGCAAGTCGCCTTGGTTCGCATCGAGCGAGCCAAGCATGCCATTGATAGCAGCAACGCGGATTTCATGCTCGAATGTGTGGCCCGCAAGCGTTGCATGATTCGCTTCAAGATTAAGCTTGAAGTATTCTTTCAGATCGTACTTCTGCAGGAACGCAATTGTCGTTGCCGCGTCAAAGTCATATTGGTGTTTAGTCGGCTCTTTCGGCTTCGGTTCGATCAGGAATTGAGCGCCAAATCCGATTTCTTTGGAGTAAGCAACAGCCATGTGAAGCAAACGTGCCAGGTTGTCGAGCTCAAGCGCCATATCTGTGTTAAGAAGCGTTTCGTAGCCTTCGCGGCCGCCCCAGAATACATAGTTCTCAGCGCCGAGACGTTTACCCACTTCAAGGCTCTTCTTCAATTGTGCACCGGCATAAGCGAACACATCTGCATTCGATGTTGTGCCTGCGCCATGTACGAAACGCGGGTTCGTGAACATATTCGCCGTGTTCCACAGCAGCTTCGCGCCGGAAGCCTTCATGTTCTCTTCCATCAGGTCCACGATAATGTCAAGGTTCTTGTTTGTTTCAGCCAGCGTCGCGCCTTCAGGAGCGATATCGCGGTCATGGAAGCAGAAGTAAGGAATGCCGATTTTGTTCAGGAATTCGAAGTTCGCTTCTACGCGAGCTTTCGCTTGGTCCATCTCATTAGCGGAATCCCAGCCGCGAACCGCAGTGCCTACGCCGAACGGATCGGAACCTGCTCCAGTGAATGTATGCCAGTAAGCAACCGCAAAGCGCAGATGCTCTTCCATGGTTTTGCCAAGTACTACTTCTTTAGGATTGTAATGTTTAAATGCCAGCGGGTTGTCGGAACCTTTGCCTTCGTACGCGATTTTACCGATATTTTGAAAATAAGCCATGAATAATTCCTCCTAGAATGAAATGTATTGAAAACGCTCTTACAGCTATTCTAGCATCATCAAACTTAGTTTGTCTACTAAACAAAGTAAGTTTTTTTCATAAAATCCGCAATCCAAATACAGGCATTCATCCCGGCTTGCTCGCATACATTGTACATAGTTTATTTTTAACATACAGGAGGCGAACGTGGATGGCCTGCGGCAATTTAGGCGTGGCAAACGATTTTAACGTATTCGTGCTGACGAACCATACCCAATCCTTCGTCGATTCCGGCGGGCGTGTTGCGGTTGGCGGAAACGCTACTTACAACTCCTATGGCATCGGTAATGCACTCCCCTCATCGACCACGCGTGCCGACTTGATCGTTGGCGGCAATATGAACATTATCGGCGGGACCAATTTCAGCGGAAACAGCGTCATCAGCCCTACCGGAACGATTATCAACTACACGATGACGAACAATAACGGCGTCACCGGACAGCCTTTCCGGGCCACGCCGATTGATTTTGCTGCAGCAGAACAATATTTGACCTGTGCCTCAAGCTCCTGGGGCACCCTCAGTCCGAACGGAACCGCCTTCGTCAACTTCGGCCAAATCGTATTAAGCGGTAACAGCCCTACCCTGAATATTTTCAACATCAACGGCAATAACGTAGCGGGCTCAGGCGTTTCGCTTGCCACCGCAAACGGCATCAACATCATCACGCCGCCCGGCTCCACTGTTCTTGTGAATATTTCCGGGACCAATGTCGGCTTCGGGAGCTATGCGATATTCATCAACGGCGGTCAATCCTCCCCATCGAACGGGGCCGTCATTCTATGGAATTTCTTCCAAGCGCAAAATGCGTTCAACCTCAACCTGTCGATTAAAGGCTCTGTACTCGCACCGTTCGCTGCGTGGAGCGCATCCGGATTTGGCAACATCGACGGTACGATTGTTGTCGATTCGCTGACGAATACGACAGGCTCGATCGAAGAGCATCACGTCCCATTTACAGGCTGTCTGCCGGAAGTGTTCTGTACCCCAAGGGTGAAGATCGAGAAGACCGTCAATGGAGGCAGCTCCGTAAGCGGTCCTCCGGGAACTCCGCTTACCTATGTCATTAAAGTTACGAACACAGGCGCCGGCACATTGTCCAACATTCACATTACCGACCCAGAGCTATCGTTTGATCAAACGATCATGGAACTCCTGGCCGGGCAATCAGCGACGTTTACCATCCAATCCGCGATCAAGCCCGGTGCCCCTGGCAGCAGCTACTTAAATACCGCAACCGTACAAACGGCCCAAACACCTCCGCTATCCGCCTCCGTTACCATCAACATAACCGGACCGATTAACGCCCAATTGATTAAATCCGTACAGCCTACTTCGGCTATGCAGGGCGATACGGTCATGTACACCTTTACGCTTGTTCTTCCGGATGCGGTTACCTTGCAGAATGTGCACCTGGTCGACCCGATCCTTGGCCTTGATGTGACGTTTCCGACTGCGACGAATGGGCAGCTGGCAACCGTGCCGTTCGTCATTCCGCCAAACACGCCAATTGGCAGCAACTTCGTGAACACCGCCACATTGACGGCCAGCAATTTACCTCAAACCCTCACCGCTATGGCTACTGTATTCATCACCGAAACGCCGTCTGTCGTATTAACCAAGTCAGCGGATACTGCCACAGCAGTACCGGGCCAAACCATTACGTACACCCTTACCGTCAGCAATGAGTCGAAAGCAACGACACTGTTCGATCTCGTACTGACAGATCCGCTGCTTCAAGTCAATCAAACGATTGCGAAGCTCGATCCGCAAGCGTCGGTCGTTTTTCATGGCATGTATACGGTTCCCGCCGGAACGCCTGCTGGCACGGTCATTCACAATACCGCGACACTCGTCTCATCACTTGGTACACAAACCGCGAGTACGGATGTCACCATCCTCGCAGCCCCCAGCATCACAATAACCAAAACACCAAGCGCGACGCTGGTAACGCCGGGCGAAACCGTCTTCTACGACATTACGGTAACCAATACGGGAAACATCCCGCTTACCGATGTCTTCATTACCGACCCGGTATTGTCCTTCTCCGTTACCGTGCCTATTCTTCCGGTTGGCGGGCACTATGTCGCAAATGCCTCTTATTTGGTTCCGCTCGGAACGCCGGCCGGGACGAAGATCATCAATACCGCAACCGTAATAACCGATCAAACCCCCGCAATTTCTGAAACGGCCGAAGTGGTTGTCGCAGCGGTATATAGCTTATCGCTGGATAAGAAAGCGGATGTGAGTACGGCTGTACCCGGCCAAATTATCAACTACACCATTACGGTCACGAATACTTCCAATGCCGATCTGACAAATGTGACCATTACGGACGATCTGCTGTCCTTTACGGAAACGATCGCCACTTTCCCTGACGGCGCTACGTGTATGTATGACATTCCATACACTGTTCCTGCTGGCACGCCTGCCGGGACCATCTTGACGAATACCGCAACAGCCGACTCTGATCAGACAGAGCCGGCAACGGCAACGACGATGGTTATTATCACGGCCGCACCATCGCTTAGCTTAGCCAAAACCGTCGTGCCAACCAGCGGTCCGGCGGGTACGCCGCTCACCTATACGTTTACCGTCACCAATACCGGCAACACGAGCTTAACCCAGGTCCGCGTTCAAGATCCTCTCCTTGGCGTGGATACTACGATTCCGCTTATCGCGCAAGGCGGGCAGGCCGTGTTCAACGTCCCATCGGCAATTCCGGCTTTGCCGCCGGGAACGATCATTCATAATGTGGCTAACGCAACATCAACCGAGACGCCGACTCCGGTGTTCGCCGACGCTTTTGTAACCGTCGGTACGCCGCCGACCATTTCGCTCACCAAGGTCGTAAGTCAGCCTACCGCGCTTCCGGGAGAAACGGTCACCTTCACGATTACACTGACGAATACGTCTGCGGTCGTATTAACGAACGTGCTGCTCGTCGATGAGTTCTTCAATTTGGACTATACGTTCGACAGTCTCGCACCGGGTGAATCCCGAACGATCAATGCAGATTTCACGATTCCGCTTGAGGCACTAGGAGGAACCGTGTTTGTGAATACCGTAACGGTCTCCTCCGACCAGATGCCGCCGGTTTCCGCATCAGCTTCCGTCACCACCGAGAATGTGTTTGATATGACGATTACGAAGTCGGTCAATTTCGCAACGGCCTTGCCGGGTCAAACCATTACGTACACCATCGAGGTTGAAAATACAGGGAACGTATCCCTCTTCAATGTTCAGGTGTCGGACCCCGTCCTTGGCCTGCAGACCGTGATTACGGAGCTTGATCCTAACACGGTTCGGACGTATATGATTCCGTTCACCATTCCGGAGGATGCCGTTCCCGGCTCGACGATTGTGAACACAGCGACTGCGAGCAGCATACAGACCGGCGATCGCACGGCAAGCGCCATGGTCGAAATACTGCCGATTCCTGCCGGAGATATTAAAGTGCAGAAGCTTGTCAGCACATTAACCGCCGATCCGGGCGAAACGATCTTTTACACGATTATTGTGTTTAACGACTCCGGCGCGCTCGTGACCAATCTTCTTATTACGGACCCTGTCCTTGGGATCAGCGAGACATTGGCCGAACTGCCGCCACAAAGCGCCTATACACTCAGCGTGCCTTATACAGTTCCGCTTGGTACACCTGGAGGCACGTTAATCGTCAATACCGTCTTCGTCGATGCGCTCGGTGAAACCCAGACGGCCACTGCAACAATCACGGTGAACGGGATTGCGGCTGTCAATTTGACCAAGACGGCCAGTCAACAGACTGCCCTGCCGGGTGACCTTATTAACTACACCATTACGGTCACGAATACCGGAAACGTTCCGCTGACGAATGTATCGGTTACCGATGCGACACTTGGCTTTGCGGAATTGATTCCATTGCTCGCGATCGGCCAAAGCGTGCCTTCCGTCGTGCAATTCCTAGTCCCTCCCGTGCCTCCCGGAACGGTCATTACGAATACGGCATCTGTCGTCTCGGATCAAACTCCGACGCCGGTCACGGCATCCGCATCGATTAGCGTAAATACGCCGGCGAGCATTTCCATTACGAAGTCGGTCAGCCCTGCTTCGGCCGCTCCGGGCGAAACCGTTACATTCACGATTGAGGTCATTAATACTTCTGCAATTGTTTTAACGAATGTGATGCTTACCGATGAGCTGCTTAACTTATCCATTGTTGCTCCGTTCATTCCTGCAGGAGTGGCAAGAGCGGTTACGGTCGATTTCGTGATTCCGGCGCGAACGGCTGCAGGCACCATTATTGACAATGTCGCAACCGTAACTTCAGACCAGACGCTGCCCGCTTCCGCCGATGCTGCCGTTACCGTGGCCGCTGCTCCTTCCTTGCGTTTGGAGAAACGCGAGAGTACGAGAGCAGCCACCCCGGGACAGTTCGTCAATTATTTGATCACGGTCACCAATACAGGCAATGTGGCCTTAACCGGCATTCGCTTAACGGATAGCTTGCTCAATCTGAATGAGGTCATATCGCAGCTGGAACCTCAAAACTCTGTTCTTCTGAACGTTCCGTATCTAGTCCCTCTCGGAATACCTGCGGGAACCAAAATATTCAATACCGTTGTGGCCGTCTCTGACCAAACCACCCCGCAAGAAGCCATGACGAATCTGGATATTTTGCCGATTTACTCGCTTGATGTTCGGAAGACGTCGGCGCAAACGGAAGTGCTGCCGGGCGGAACGATTACGTTCGAAACGAAGGTAACCAATACCTCCAATGCGATTTTGACGAATCTGGTGTTAAGCGATCCGCTGATTGGCATCATTGAAACGATCAGCACCTTGGATATCGGCGATTCCTTTACGCTGCGATCGGACTACATCGTACCAGCGGGCACATTGGCGTATACCATTATCACCAACGTTGTGACGGTAACTTCCAGCGAAACACCGCCTGCCGTCGCGGAGAGATCCGTGCTCGTCCTTCCGCAGCCACGGCTTGATTTGACCAAGAGACTGCCGATTATCGGAGTTCCGGGCGGCAAGCTAAGAATGGAACTGTTCTTCATCAACAGCGGAAACGTCACCTTGCATAATATTCATTTGGCCGATTCAGCAGCCCGGTATGACTTCCATCTGGATGAACTGACGCCTGGCGCGAATCAACGAGGATCGCTGTGGTTCATCCTGCCACAGGATGTACAGATCGGTTCCCAAGTCGTCAACACGGCTGTGATCAGCTCGAACGAAACGGCTCCTTCCGAGGCGCGCGCGCTCGTTACGGTCGTTGGTCTGCTTGTCGAGAAAACATCGAGCGCCATCTCCGTAGTTGTCGGCGATCGCATCACGTATTCGCTTGTTGTTCGAAATCCGACGCCATATGCCGCACACAACGTAGTACTGCGAGATCCGCTTCCGATGGAAGCCGCCTTTATTCCGGGCAGTGTATCGGTCAACGGCGAACGGCTGCCTGATGCTACTCCGGGCTTCCCTGGTATTCCAATTGGCACAATACCAGCCGGTACATTCGCGACGGTTTCGTTCAAGGCCAGGGTAAAACTGGAGCCGCCGGGCCACAAATTAGAGAACCAGGCGCATGCCAGCTTTACGTTCGCAGAAGGCGGACATCCGGTCAGCGGCACAGCGGAGTCCAATGTGTGGATCGTTGAGGTATACGACGACGAGGAATAAAAAAAGTGCAACTTCATCTTCCTCGTGGTAAAATCGTACCCAAATCATCCGCAAGGCGGATTCGGGGGACGTTATGGCCATTAAGAAGACCGGAGATTTGACCTTAGTCAAACAAATGAATACCGCAATCGTGCTGGAGGCGGTGCTTCGTCACGCGCCTCTTTCACGTGCTCAAATATCAGAGCGGACCGGACTGAACAAAGCTACGGTGTCGAGCCTCGTGCAGGATTTGATCGACCGCCATCTCGTGCTCGACATCGGCCCCGGTGAATCGAGCGGCGGCCGCAAGCCGTTTCTCCTCTTATTCCATGCCCGTGCGGGTTACGCGATCGGCATTGATCTTGGGGTTAATTATATCCGCGGCATCTTGACGGATCTGGAAGGCGCCGTCGTGCTCGAACGCGAGCTGACCATCGACAATCATGAGGCCGATATTGTGCTGCCGAAGCTGATGGATTGCATCGAAGAGCTGAAGTCATCCATGCCTGCGAGTCCTTATGGACTAGTTGGCATTGGGATCGGCGTGCCTGGGATCGTCAATGGCGAGGGCACGATCTTGTTCGCCCCTAACTTGTCTTGGCCGCAGGTTCCGCTTCGGGCGATGATCGAGGAACGTTTCGGTGTGCCGGCCACGATTGACAATGAAGCGAACGCAGGGGCGCAGGGGGAGCAGAAATACGGCGCCGGACGCGGCATTGCGAATCAGATTTATGTCAGTATCGGGATCGGGATCGGGACGGGCATTATTTTGAACAAGGAGCTGTATAAAGGGGCGGCCGGCTTCTCCGGTGAGCTTGGCCATCTCTCCGTTATGGCGGATGGCACGCCATGCCGCTGCGGCAACCGCGGCTGCTGGGAGCTGTATGCCTCCGAGAACGCGCTGCTTGAACAGGCGGAGCCGCTTGGCTATTCGGATTTGGATGCTCTTATCGGCGCAGCCGAAAAAGGCGATGAGCAAGTCATCGCCCTGTTTCATCGTATCGGGGAATGGATCGGAACGGGGATTGCGAACATCGTCAATGTATTCAATCCGAATGTTGTGATCATCGGCAACCGGATGCGCCGCGCGGAACCGTGGATTCGCGAAGCCGTCGCCGCCACGGTCGGCAGCCGCGCGCTTGCTTATCACCGGGAACAGTTCTGCCTGCTCTATGCGGAGCAAGGTGACAAGTCTGCTGTGCGGGGCGCCGCTCATTACGCGATTTCCGCTTTTCTGACCAAGATGAAGGAGAGCTGATGTACAGCTTCTCGCTCCCTTCGCCTAGACGGCCAGAATGATTTTACCGTATTGAATTTCACCTTTCACCAGCCGCTGGAAGCTTCTCGGTCCTTCCTCCAGCGGTTTTTCTGTTGTCCAGCCTTCCTCCGTCACTTTCCCTTCGGTCAGCAGCTCCAGCGCATCGGCGAAATCCTGCGGCGTATAGCAGAACGAACCGAGTACATTCGTCTCGCAGCGAATCATATCGTTGATCGGAAGCGGCGACTCGGCGCTGCCGAGCCCGATATTCATGATCGTACCGCCGGTATTGACGATTGCCTTCGCCAGGCTTCGCGTTACGCTGAACCCTGCCGCATCAATGACGATATCAATGCCTTTGCCGTTCGTCGCCTGCCTCATAGCAGCAAGGGATGAATCGCTTGTGCTGTCCACTGCGCCGTCGAAGCCCATTTGTGAGACCAGTTCCAGCCGCAGCGGATTGTTATCAAGCACGAACACTTTGCCCGCTCCCAGCAATCGTGCCGTAAACGCACAAAGCAATCCGATTGCGCCTGCTCCAATTATGGCCACATTGCCAAACGGAACAGTCGCCATTGCGCGCCTGGTTGCGCGCAAGGAGCATGCCAGCGGCTCGGTCAACGCAGCTCGGCGATAGGAGAGCGCATCTTGAATGCGCACCACTTGTGCCGCCGGCACCGTAATTTGCTCCGCATAAGCACCGGGACGGTGGATGCCGATAATTTGTCTGCGATCGCATAGGTTATACTGCGCGCGAACACAGCGCGGGCATGTTCCGCAGTGGATAAGCGGGTTCACGACAACTCGCTCGCCTACCGCGAAGCTTGCAGCAGCGCCGATAATTTCGCCGGCAAATTCATGGCCCATCAGCAGCGGCGGATGCCGCAAGCTGTTATGCCCGAGATACCCCTCCAGGTCAGATCCGCAGATGCCCGCATGGCTGACTTTGATGACCACTTCCTGTTCCTTCGGCTCCGGTAAAGCCAAATCAATGAACGACATTTGCTCCGGTCCTGTCCACATGACTGCTTTCATGGCTATCCCCTCTTCCCCCTATTACATGATCAGTGCGCCGCCGTCGACAGCAAGCAAGGCACCGGTGACCCACTCTGCATCCGGCGATGTCAGATAAACAATTGCCTTACCGAGATCGCTCGGTCGTCCCCCGCGTCTGGCCGGTAAATTCGACGCCCATTCATCGCTCTGTACTCCGGCCTGCTTGCGCTGCTCAAGATTAATGTCCGTAGCCACACCGCCGCATAGAATCGCATTGACTCGGATGCCGTACTTGCCAAGCGCGTTTGCCATCGACGAGGTTAGCGAATTCATGCCGCCTTTGCTCGCCGCATAATGCACCTGCTCGGGTCCGCCCCTCATCGTCGTGACAGTGCTGATATGAACGATCGCTCCCCGCCCTTGCTCCCGCATCACTGCCCCGGCAGCCTGCGAACAGAAGAAAGCGCCTGCCAGATTGACGGCAATCGTCCGATTCCACGTCTCTTCCTCGATAGCGAAGAAATCGCGAAATGGGCAAATGCCCGCATTATTGACGAGAATATCGATGCGGCCATATCGCGATTTCACATCGCTGACCATGCGATCGATTTCCGCCTTAACCCCAATGTCCGCGCCAATTGCCTCCGCTTGCCCGCCCCGCTGCCGGATCTCGGCAACCACCTCTTGGGCAGCTTCTTCATGACTGGCGTAGTTCACGATAACCGTCGCTCCCGCAGCGGCAAGCTCCCCGCAGATTCCCCTGCCGATGCCGCGGCTTCCGCCGGTTACAATTGCGACTTGCCCCTGCAATTTCCCGCTCAAGCTCAAGTCCAAGTTCAAGGTCGATTCCCCCTCACCCATCCATCCGGATATCGTTCCAATATCGCCGTATCATGCCCAGGCAGCAAAATATCCGCTTCCCGCTTCAATCGGCGAATCGCATATACGCTGTCCTCCGCGCTGAACCCGAATCCGATCGGATGCTCTCGCTCCAAATTTTCGTACAAAAATGCAACATCGCCGGTAATGGCGGCTATGCCGTCCTCCATTTGAATCAGCACCGCTTGCGAGCAGCGTGTATGTCCGCCCACATGGATAACCCGAATACCCGGCACAATTTCAGCCTCGTCCGGCACGAGCGTAAGCTGTTCTTTCATTTCGTTGTCCATGTACCGAAGGAGGGCATGGGGGAACGTATCGAAGATCGGAACGCCACGTTCGACCGCAAAATCCCAGCCTCTGCGATTCACGTAGATCTTGGCGTTGACGAAGAGCGGAATGTTGGCGATATGGTCATAATGCAGATGCGTCAGAATGACCGTATCGATATCCTGAGGCTGCAAGCTATCGCATTTTGCAAGCAGCGATATCGTATCTTCACCCTCGGCGACCGGGAAACCGGCATGACTATTCTGATCGAGCCTATGAAACTCCTCACCGTATTCGCCGCCGTAGCTGAGCTGATGCGTACCGCCCATCCCAGTGTCCACAAGGATGTTCCGTCCGGCACCTTGAATCAGCCAGAAATAGCAATTGACATGCACCTGCTCCCCGAACCCTTCCATGAATAGAAAAACCGGCTTCGGCGCGCTGTGCGTCGCGGTTCGCAAGCATTTGATCGTATAGACGCTCACTTGAGATGCCTCCTATTTAGTCAGCTCATCCAGCACTTCAAGTGCCCCTTCGCGCAGCGAAAGTCCGGTGCCAATGCATTCCGGCAGCGTAAACCATCCGTCCTGCGGCAGCTGTACGCCATCGAACACGACGTCGTAGTTGGTTTTATCCGCACCATGGTAATAAGCAAACTCCGCATAAGGAATGTTCACCTGCGCGAAAATCAGATGCAGCGCCCAAGGCTGCAGGCCTCCTGCATGCGGAATAACTTCAAGATTGCATGCGGATGCCATCGTGCATATTTTGCGCGCTTCCGATACCCCGCCGACCCAGCAAATGTCCGGCTGCAGAATTTGAGCTCCGCGCGCTTGAATCAGCTGTTGGTAGCCGTAACGCGTATATTCGTGCTCTCCTGTCGCAATAGCGGAAGTGATGACTTTGCGGTTGAGCTCCGCGTAGCCGTCAATATCGTCCGGCGGCAGCGTTTCTTCGATCCATTTGACGCGGTAAGGTGCGACCAGCTCCGCCATCCGAATCGTATATTCCACATTCCACGCCATATAACAGTCCAGCATAATTTCCATATCCGGACCCAAAATATCCCTTGTTTCCGCCACCAGCGCCACATTGCGCTTCATGCCCTCCCAGCCCGAGGACGGACCGTACGGCATGGCGAGCTTTTGGCCCATGAAGCCGCGGTCTTTGATTTTGGTGGATTCATTTCCCGTGACATAAGCCTGCACTTTGTCCTTCGTTGCGCCGCCCAAGCTGACATAAAGCGGCTCTTGCCTGGCCTTGGCAATCAGATCCCACAGCGCCAAATCGACAGCGGAAACGGCCATGATCGGAATGCCTTTGCGACCGTAAGGCAGCGTGATTTTGAACATCATGTCCCACAGCTTCTCGATTTGAAAAGGATCCTTTCCCAGCAATATGCGGCTGATATGCTCGTTAATGATCGACGCCGTCGCCATGCCTCCGGTGCTCTCGCCGAACCCCTCGAGTCCATTGTCGGCAATGATCTGCACGATTACGCGGCCTCCCATGCCAAGCCAGCTAGACCTGCGGTCGAAGTATTCCGGGTAATTGGACATCGGATTCGCAATTACCGTTTCCGACAACCAGGAGCCCTCCGTATTGACGCTCCCCTGCCTCACTTGCTGGGCATGGGCTTTCTCACCATTCACAATAAAGACGCGTACGTGCTCGATTTTCATTCAAGCAGCCTCCTCTTGATCTGTTAATTGGGTGATTCCAGCACCTGGCGGTTGCGTGCATATAAGCGTTTACAAAAACATGGCATGCCAAAAAGCATCAAGCGTCCTGAGGATTTCTGCTTGAGTGATTCCATTCCGATTCGGCGGCGGTGAGCTGAGCGGTTGAACAGTGTAGGAGTCTGATTTAATGCTGGTTGGGTGGTGGTGTGTGAGGTTGCTTGAGGTAGGAGCAGCGCTGGGCTCCCGTTAGGGGTGCCAGCCCAGCGCCGCTTTCGAATTAAGTATACAATGTATGTTATTTGGTTTCAATAATAGTTTTAATTTGAATATAGGTATACTTTTATTGAGTTGCAGAGTAATGCGTGGTACTGCTGCGAACCAGCAGCTTCGGCACAATTTCCTCTTTCACAAAAGACTCTTCAATCGCCTTTTCACTCCATGGCTTCAGCAGTAATTCAACGGCGCGCTTGCCCATCCGCTCCGTATTCTGATTGACCGTTGTGAGCGCAGGCGAGGTGTAGCGGCTTTGGATGACGTCGTCATAGCCGACAATGCTCAGCTCATCGGGAATGCGCAGCCCGAGCTCTTTGCCAGCGCGAATGGCGCCGAAAGCCTTGTAATCGCTCGTTGCGAAGATCGCTGTCGGCTTGTTCTCAAGTGCCAGCAGCTGCTTGGCACCCTCGTAGCCCATCTCCTCCAGCTCTTCGTTGGCCTCCATCACCGATACCAACGACTCATCGAAGGCGATTCCGTGCTGAGAGAGCGCGAGCTTGTAGCCTTGCAGGCGCAGCGAGAATTCTTGGTTGATGTCCATTAGCGAATGGCCCGTTACGATGATGCCGATGCGCTTGTGACCAAGCGAAATCAGATGCTCGGTGGCCAGGTAGCCGCCCGTCAGATTATCGACGATGACATACGGAATTTGAAGCTGCGGGAAGTAAAAGTGAGCCAGCACCATGCGCAGGTCGGCTTCTTTCCACGCTTTCAGTTGGGAAATCAGTATATTTTGCGCGCCCGGAGCGCCAGGCAGCACGATAGCTCCGACCAGCGGGTTCGACTCGATTCCATCGCTTTCGCTTACGTCGAGCAGTTGGAACCGGATGTCATGTTCCTCGCAAGCTGCATGAATGCCGCTAATAAAATTGGCATAAAACGGATGGTTAAACAGATGCGGCGAGGCGGACGGATGGATCAGCACAATTTGCTCGAGCGCAATTTTGCCGCCCTCCGAAGCTTCGGCTTGCTGCGGGTCTCGCAGCTGAATGAATGTCCCTTTGCCTCGAATGCGGACAACGAGCCCTTCATTGACGAGTTCGCTGAGCGCGCGACGTGATGTAATTTCACTCGTCTCGTATAATTTGGCCAGCTCGATCTGCGTCGGTATCGCATCTCCGTCCTTCAGTTGGCCGCTGCCGATCTTTTCTTTAATGTCTTCCACAATAAACTTGTAAAGCGGCATTGTCTCTCTCATCCCAATACACCCCTTCTGCCGGTTCCTACCCAATGCGCGGACAGTAAATTATACTTATAAATCTCTAGCTTGATTATATAGTATACTTTATCAAAAAACCAAGAAAAAGTTAGTGGTTGTGCTTCATGATGGGGTCCTGAGGTGGCGCGGCATGAGATGACACGGCTAGAGCGGTAAGAGGTACCCCTCTTGCGCTCCCAACTAACCTTTCTAGCTCATCAACGGTAACTGATACCTCTCTTTATCCGAGTTTCGCCCCATGTAGATCCCTAGACAAGCTACTTGTCAATTGAGCCACTGCGGCGGCGGATTGCTGCTTCGCTATACGCCACACCAATCTGCCATCCATACACCACAAACAACAAAAAAGTGACCGAGCAGGATCTACTCCTCCTGCCCAGCCACTTTGTCTGCTAACCATCCACTCTCCGCCGCCAACTTCTACGGCGTATTCGTCAGCCAAATATAATCGACGTTCATAGTGCCCGTTGTCGAGAAAGGGTCGAAGCGCAGGGATTTAATCGTCCCGCTCCAGCCGGCCACGGTGCCCATGTCGATCGTGTACTCGGTGTAGCTGCCCATATTCGCAGCTGTCGTGAATGTCTTGGACTTGGCTTCATTCCAGGTCGAATCAGCGTTCGTAATGAAGAAGAACTTCGCGCCGGTATCGGCCGTATTGTTCTTCAAGCGGATCTTGAGATAACGATAAGAAGACGCAATGCCGAGGTTATTCGGGCCAACGGAATAGGGATCTCCGCCACTTGAAGTGATCGTCCAAATCCCGCTCGATACGCTGCTGCTGATTTGATTCGTGTTGCCCCAGCCGTCCGTGCTGCCCGCCGTTGCAAAATCCCACTGCGCCGCGATGCTCGAAGCCGTGTAAGCGACTGCCGGTGACCAGCTTACATTGTCGTACTGGTTGCTGCCCGCTGAACCGCTCGTAATTTCGAATCGAATCTCATCTCCCGCAGCGACCGTAACGCCATCGAGGTTGCTCTCATAACCGAAGCGGTCATTGTACGCGATGCTTTGGTCGCCTCCAGCCGGCCAGATCCGTGTGCCGTTCTTCGTGATGCGGGCAACAACGCCGTCCCCGCCGGCGATGACGGATTTCAGCACGCGGCCGCGAATACTGACCGTTCCGCTTGTTGGCGCCGTCCATGCGCGGGCAACGATTTTGCCGACTCCGGTGTCGGGATGCATTTCAAATTGAGAAACCTGCGGCACATTCGATACAGAGGAAGCCTGCCAAATGTTACCCGCTGTATCATAGTAGCCGAGGTTGCTCCACGTCGAGCCGTTATAGGCTTTATACGACCAGTTACTGCTCCCTTGCGTAGCGCTAAATTGCTTGGCTGCATGATAGATATTGCTGCTGTTTGTAATTTGAAGATTGTTGGTGAGCGTAAATCCGCTGTAATTCGCACCGTCCTGATACAAGAAATTGTTTGGCTCCGAATACAGATTGTCGCGGATCGTTCCGCTTGGTGTATCCGAGTTGCCTGCACGGCGGAAGGAGCCGCTGCCATTGTTAATGAAAACATTGCCGCCTGCCACGCTGTTCGTCTCCAAACCGAGGCCCGGATGGATCGCCAAATAAGAGATACCGGCACCTGCGTTGCCCGCAATATAGTTATTGTTGATTTGCAGATTGTCTGTGCAGCACTCATAGTCGAAGGCCACTTCGTCCGGTGAGGATGTGTTCGGCACGTTCGTGAACATGCTGTTCAGAATGTACGAGTCGCTTACAAAAGCAATATAGATCGCAGCCGTTCCCGTATCCGAGTGACAGCCGCCTTCACCATCGAGCTTCGAGTTAATCATGGTTAAATACCGAACGGATGTCAGCCGCATGCCATCATCGCAACCGGTGCCTCCGCCCGCATTGTCGCCATGCATGTTGAGATTGTTCATCAGCACATGCTCCGCTGCCTTGTGGCCGGTAGCATTCATATAGCCGGAGTTGTACCAGTCGATCGATATCGTATCCAAGTTGCGTGTGCCTTCAATCGTATCGAATGTGACGTTATCTACAATGTAGGTGCTGGCGGGGTTAGAAGCGTTGAAGGTTTTGGAGGTGAACTCAATCCCTGCCGAGTTCCAGATGGCATCCCCCGTAGAATCATTGCCGCTGCCTGATCCTTGATGAATGCCGTAGATGTCATGAAAGTATAAGTTCGTGAAGGACAGATCATTATGCCCCGCTGTCGAAAAGGTAACTAAAATGCCCGTTCCGGCGCTGCCTACCTCTAAATTGTTGATTTTCCAATAGCTTGGGTTCGTCAGTTTAATGCCGCGATCGCTTTGGCTGCCATTGCGGATGATTTTCGCTTTAGCGGTGCCGCCGTAGGAATCGATCGTAATGTAGTTTGTCGAGGTGCCTTGCCCGGTAACCGTCATTTGCTGGTTGCAAGTGACGCCGCTCTTGAGCAGAATACGGTCACCGGCGCTCATCGTACCGATGCTGTTAATCGAGTTAAAGCTGTTGTAAGGGGATACCTGCGTGCCCGTTCCATTGGATCCGGCAGAGCAATCCACATAATAGTCCGCTGCACTAGCCTTCGCGTTCCATACAAAGAAACAGCAGAGTACAACAATTGCGAACAGCATTGCCTTCAGCAATTTCGATCCGAAAGTCAGCCTTATCGATAGAGCCATCCAATCTCCCTCTTCCCATTTCGAATAGTCGCCTCGCATCCGCGGAGTAAACGCTTCCAAAATAGAATCAGAAATCACTGCCGTGTATTAATGACCTCCTTCCATCTGTCGGTTATTTAAGTATACTAATTAAACTTAATACTCCGACTATAAATACTTTACCACGCCAAAACCCAATATTAAATATACTTTGATAAATTTTTCTTACCTTCATCACAAACAAAAAACCTCAATGCCCTATTCACGGCATCGAGGTTTCTTCATTAAACAAGGTGGGATTGATAGATGCACTTCATAAGCTCGAACGTTGCTTTCGTATCCGCCCATGCGCGATGCGGCCGTTCGTTTTGAATGCCGAAACGTTCGCAAAGGGTTGATAAATCATAGCTCTCAACGGGAAGCTTTAACTGCCTTGCCTGCTTAATCGTGCATAACAGCTTGCCTTTCCATACTCGAATATTAGCTCTATCACAGATCGCCTTCAACACGCGATAATCATACTGCACATTATGACCGACGAGCACCGGAGTACCCGCGAGAAATTTGTTCAATTGTTTCACGGCTTGAAAGGAAGTTGGCATATCGGCAACATCTTCATCGGTAATGCCCGTAAGCTCCCTTATTTGTTTGGGAAGCTTCAGCTTGGGATTCACCAGTGTTTGGAATCGATCAATGACTTGACCGTTCTTAAATTTCAAAGCGCTGATTTCAATGATTTTGGCATACTCCACGATAGGCGAAGTGGTCTCAAAGTCCAGCACAACACCTTCTTCGGGCATCGTAAGCTCCGTGTAGTAATCATATTTCTTGGCTTTCTCCTTCACTACAACCGGAGGATTCAACTGTGCTGCAGCGATCGCTGCTACCGGATAGCCCTTGAGCACGCCTGGCTTTATCTGATCGACAATGCTAATGCCATGGAGCAGATCAAGCCGGTCGGTATAGGGATCGCAGCTAGTTGGAGCATACGAAACAAACTCATCCAGCATGCCGGAGACCTGTTCCTTATTTGCTAAACCGTGCAAGGAAAGAGCCGACTTTGAAACGGCAAGCTGAATCCCATAGCTCCGGTATGTGCGATGCAGCAAGCCAATGACTTTATGAAGCCCGCTCCAAAATCCATAATCCGCCCTGCCTTCCCCCACGTTGAGCGCCATATAGCCCTCTTTGACTCCGGGAATGCAGCAATAAAACATCAAACGCGTCTCGGAATTATGTTCATAGAGCTTCGCAGCTAGAATAATGGTCCTGTTCATCACAATCACCCGCCGATTTATAAACTGATTCTGCCGCTAGTGACTTCATCTCATACGGTTGTCCTTATTATAAGGCAAAAAAGAAGCAGCCTCCTCCTTTTTTTGAGGAAACTACTTCTTTTCATAAGCGTTACTCTATAGTTGGAGAAGATCGCTTAGAATGCGGAAGTCCATCCGGCATCTGCTGTAACAACCGTTCCGTTCAAGAAACTCGAATCATCGGAAGCCAAGAACAAAGCAACCTTAGCAATTTCTTCAGCCGAACCCGCACGCGGAATCAATCCTTGCACTGCCTGAGAACGGCTGAGGCCGAACTCATTGATGTTCTTCATCGAAGATGCGATGTTCGTAATAACCGCTCCCGGCGCGATCGCATTGCAACGAATCCCTTGTTTCGCATACATAAAGCCTGTATTCTTGGTCAAGCCGACAACCGCGTGCTTAGAAGCCGTATAGATCGCTCCTGCGTGTCCGCCATTATAGCCGCCGGTAGAAGTTACTAACGATCTCTTGAGCAACTTGCTCCGCGCCTTCAAGGTTAAGGTCGGCGACAATCACCTTCGCGCCTTCCTTTGCGTACAATTCGGCGATTGCTTTCCCCATTCCGGATGCTGCTCCAGTGACAACGGCTACTTGATTTTGTAGTTTCATGGATGATTTGCTCCTTTGTTATCGATTAGATACAGTAACTGGTTTAGGTTCTAAATGAATTCCTGCTGCTGCCTTCTCTTCGACAGCCTGACCTGTACGTTTAATGAAGAAAGATAGCAAAAGTCCAATAACGCCAATGCCAATAATGACTAGATACGCATCGTTAATTCCTTGAATGGACGACTCCATGATCATATGCTCCTGTGTAGCATCTCCGCCGGCAGCCATCATATCCTGCAAATGAGTCTTCGTTCTGGTCGTCATAACGGTAACCAGCAAGGATGTACCGATTGCGCCAGCTACTTGCTTAATCGTATTGGAGATGGCAGTACCATGCGCATTGAGTCTGGCAGGCAATTGGTTCAAACCGGCTGTAGTAATCGGCATGAGGAACATCGCCATACCGAAACGTCTTCCTGTGGACATCAGAACCAGATACGCATAGCTGGTTGAATCCGTCAGATTCACGAAGCCAATTGTGGTTGCGATCGTAATCGCCATCCCGACAATGGACAGCCACTTCGCACCAAATTTGTCGAACAGTCTGCCTGTGATCGGCATCATAACTCCCATCAGAAGCGCACCTGGCAGCATTAGCAAACCGGACTCCAGCGCTGTGTAACCACGTGCATTTTGCAAATACAATGGTAGCAGCATCATATCCGCATACATCACCATCGTAACCGCAATATTAATAATGGTCGTCAGTGAGAACATACTATATTTGAACGTCCGAAGTTCAAGAAGCGGTTCCTTGGAGACCAGCTGTTTCCATGTGAACAGAATCAACGCGATCACGCCAACAACGATCGAAAGAATAACTTCCGTGCTTGACCACCCTTTACTTCCTGCGCTGCTGAAGCCGTAAAGTACGGCACCAAATCCGACCGTGGAGAGAAGCACGCTCCATAGATCGATTTTAGGAAACTGTCGTTCAGCTACATTTTTCAAGAAAACAAAAGCGACTGCGACTACGATTACTGCGAGTGGAATCATGCCATAAAACATCGTGCGCCATGAGAAATGCTCCATCACATAACCGGCTAATGTCGGCCCGATTGCAGGAGCGAAAATAATAGCGAAACCGACCATCCCCATTGCTGCTCCCCGTTTGTCAGGAGGGAAAACCGTCAGGATTACGGTCATAAGAAGCGGCATAATAATTCCGGCACCGGCAGCCTGGATCAAACGGCCTGCAAGCAAAACATCGAAGTTAGGCGCTACTGCCGAAACGATCGTACCCCCGAGAAAAATAATCATTGCCGTCTGGAACAGCTCACGCGTCGTAAACCGCTGCATGAGATAAGCTGTGATCGGAATCAGAACGCCGTTCACTAACATATAACCGGTAGTCAGCCATTGCGCGGTAGATGCCGCAATGTCAAAATCGATCATCAGCTCCGGCAGTGCAACGCTCATGATGGTCTGATTCAAGACCGCGATGAACGCCCCGAGAATCATAACAAACAATAGCGGACCTTTCTTTATGGAACTAATCTCAAGGCCTGAAGAATGACTCATAGATTGCTCAACCCCCTTCAAAATTCTTTTCTGAACTAATTTACACACTGTTGTATAATGTACCTAATGTAAGATTATAAGCACCGCACTACACGATCACAAGCAACAGCTTTTCGAGAAATGTTAATTAGTTTACGAATACGCCGATTGTGTCGCCTAAACGAAACATCTTTTACGAAGAGGTCCTAATTGTCGTGAACAAGATGGTCGAAAAAGGAGTTGAACTCTTGCCGGTAAAATCAACACGAACGGATCCGCGCGTACTTCGAACGCGCCAATTGATCCGGGATGCATTCATCGACCTGCTTCAAGAACATGAGCTTGAGAAAATAACCGTCAATCGGATTGCCGAACGCTCCACGATCAGTCGTGTCACCTTCTATCTTCATTACCGGGATATTCCCGATCTGATGGATAAGATGGCCGATGACATGATTCATGAAATTCATTTGATCTTAAAAGAAGTGCCGGAGAAACCTCAGGTTGAGGTGGATTGGACCATATTGCTTCGGATTCTTGAACATATCGCGGCAAATTCGAAATTTTACACGGTGCTGCTTGCTTCCGAACGAATATCCATTTTCACCGACCGCCTTATGAATCTGATGGTTGAAATCATCAGTAAGCGTGCGGAGAACCGAGCATCCTCGTCCGTACCGACGCTGAACGTTCCAAATGACATTGCCATTTGGTATGGCTCCTCCGCATTCATCGGCACAATCGTGTGCTGGCTTCGCAATGATATGCCCTATACGCCGCTTTATCTCGCTAAGCAGCTCTCCCTGCTGTTCCGGTTACATCAGAATCCTACCCCTACATAACAAAAACGGCGGACAAGGTTGTAGTAACCTTTGTCCGCCGCTTCTTCTAAGCAGGCAATGCCTTTCGCTTACCGGATAGCGAGTACCAGAGCAGCATGCATAACGAGCAAATGCTAACGGCAATTAGAACGCCGTACACATATTCATAAGCGTGCAGGAGTGAATATTTCTTGTGAAATTCAAGCAGCATACCGCAAACCGCAACTGACAACGAGCCGCCTAAAAACTGGATGAGCTGCATAAGTCCCATACCCGAGCCGATCAGCTCGGGCGGTAAAATGCGAGACGTTTCATTGTTTAACGATGCCAATGTAGCGGATGCCGCAGGTGAGAAGAACAGGTACCCGATCAGGATGATCAGCGGCGATGCGCCGAGCTCTTCCTTAAACAGGATCATCACGGATGCCAGCAGGCCGTGCCCCAGGATCAGGAACCGTACATTGCCGTATTGATCAATCCATCGTCCGATAAAGCGCGTCAGAAAGGCGGATAACACCGCTCCCGGAGCAATCGTGAAGCCTATAACCAGCGGTGATTTGTCGAATAGATTCGCAAGGGCCAGCGGCATCAGAAACAAGTTGCCGAGGTTCATAACCAAGATGCTGAAACCGACAACAAGCAGCTTCAAGTATGCCGGCTTCGATAAGAGCTGCGGATTGATGAACGTTTCTTTCCCTTGTTTGAGATGCCAGGCGTGAGCGATGATCGACAACAAGGCGGCAATGAACCAAATGAATGAGCGCTGCGTAACGGCAATCAGCAGTGCCGCAGCATTGACGACGGTTAAGACAGCTCCGATTAAGTCGAAGCGAAACGGCTTTGGCTCTTCTTTGGGAAGCAGGCGCAGCAGGATCGGAAGCAGGATAAGAACGATACAAGTGACGCCGAATAATCCGTTCCAGCCGATGTACTCGCTGATCAGCCCGCCAACAATCGGACCAAGTCCGAATGCCATTGCTGAGCCCGCCGATATCATCGATATCGTTCTGCCGCGTCTCTCATAAGGGATATACCGGCTGGCGAGAACGAGGCCAAGTCCCGCCATCGCACCGGAACCGGCCGACTGCGCGATACGTGCGAGCAGGAGCGTTTCGAAGTTCGTCGCCAGAATCCCGATAATAGAAGAAAGGCCTAGAATCGAGAGTCCGACGGCCACCAATCTTCGAATTGGCAGCACGTCGGAGAGTCTGCTGTAAATTACCGTTGATAAGGCATATCCGATCGAATAGCTTGAAACAATCCACGATCCAAGCACCGCCGAAACGCCAATATCTTGAATGATACTCGGAATGGACACGTTAAACATCGTCGTATTCATCACAACGATGAACAGACCGAACGTCCAGACCGGCATTACGATTTTGTCATTCATGTTGGTACCTTCCTACTCTTAAGCTTTCCGTGCAAGCTTCTTACAATACAGCAAGGAGTTCATCTGTTGTTAGAATGGCATGCGCGAACGTTGGGCCATTGATTTCATGCGCCGCATGCATCGCTTCTTTAGTGAAAGCTGATGTGGCATCTTTCACAAGGGTCACATGGTAGCCAAGCTCCATGGCGAAACGTCCGGTCGCTTCGATGCACGTATTTGCTATCATACCGATAAGGATTACTTTTTGTAAACCATGCATTTTGAGTTGATGATCGAGATCCGTGTTGGCAAATCCGCTGCTGCCCCAATGCTCTTTGATCATGATATCGCCATGCTGAGGTTGAAAATCCGCATGAAATTCCCCGCCCCATGAGCCTTTTGCAAAAGACTGTCTTTCTTTAGCCCGGAGCTGATAGGGAGTCGGATGATTCCATGTTTCGTAATCATCGGGTTCCGCTCGGTGATGAGGAACGAAAAAAACCCGAATGCCCGCCTTTCGAACGGCCGCAACAATTTCTCTGAGATGGTCGAGTAAGTTTACCGCTTCGCTTACTTCTTGCGTTCGCGGATAGATCTTCCCTTCCGGTGCCAAGAAATCATTGTACGGATCCACCAGAAGAAGTCCTGTTGTTGTTTTGTCATACGTTTTAGTCATTTAATACCTACTCCCTTCCGTATGTTCAGTTTCCCCCATAAAAGTCGAGATGAACCGAAACAACGAATCGTAACTTTGTTGTTACTTTTTCGTTACCGTTCTGTCATTCATTACGATGCTGGGCTCGTTATTATGTAGTTGTAAGCCAAGTTGTTAACTTGTTGTCGTCGTCCTAATCTCCAATAAAAAGAAGAGGTGTATACATCATGTTGAAGAATACAAAAACGAACTCATCGTTGAAAATAGGAAGCAAATTAGCTCTAGCCGGATTGATCGCAGTAGGCTCTATGGCAGCCATCTCCCACTCGGATGTACATGCAGCGGCGGCGAAAGTGGATACCAGCAGCATTAAAGCACAGCAAGGCAGCACGTATATCAAGACCATCTACAGTCTTGCAAAAGAAGGCAAAATTCCCGGACTGAACGCAATCGCAGGCAAAACGCCAATCTCCGCTGTCCACTACAAATGGGGCGAACCGGAAGTTGGCGGCGACTTGAAGGGCAACCATTACGAATTGTACAATTTCGGCATGGGACAAGGCGCTTACGGTTTCGGTATTAACAAATCCGGCGTCATTTACGATTTGCGTAATTTCGGGCAGTCCATTGATCAAACCGTTGGCGTTAAGTCACTGACGTTCGCGGCCGTTATCAAAACGCTCGGTATGCCTAAAGAAGTCCGCTACTCCGGCACGGACAAAATTTACGTCTACCACCCTGCTGCCGCATATGAATTGAAATTCGTCGGCCCAAGCAAGGTAGTAAAAGGTAAAGTAGCCCATATCGACCACATCAACGTTTACGCGGCTAAAGCGAATAAATAATACGCGTTAAGAAATGAAGAAACCGTTCGGGAACCCGGACGGTTTCTTTCTTCTAGCTTAGTCTTTGCGCTCTATCATGCTCGCCATAATAATACGGATTAGCGGTAGCCGGCAGCGGTCGATCCACTACATAATGAGGATTCTGCTTCTGCTTCATCAAGGCTGCAATCACCTCTTTGAGAGCTGCCCATAAACTCGGGCTCGGAGCCGGGTAATCGAACTTCAGCTCTTCATGCAGGGCTGGCAGCGCATGATAAGACGGGTATTGCCCACCAGGTCCCCCAGGAATAATAGGCTAGAATCCCTGTACCTATAAACCACGCAAACATGATGAACGTATCGCGAATAGCGGGGCCATCCTTACGCTTCATAAGTTCTTTTAGACGCTGACGAGAAATCGGACTTCGATACCAATCAGCCGATGCCAACCCTCTTTCTTGTGCTCGTAGGTTTTCCGGACCTGTCAGGCTATAATCTCTTTTCTTAGCAGACACGATGTCGGCCTCCTCATTTAAGTGAATGATAGCGCTTTCTTAAATGATAACTCCTTTAGGTCAAACTGTCGTTGAAGAAATAGAATTTCCATTTGCACTATACAGACAAAAAAACAACCTTACCCCGATTATGAGGAAAGGTTGTTCCGACTATCTATCGCAACAGGTTAGTCCAGCACCGCTGTAAGATGAGCTTTGGTAACCGCCCAGTGGGTGGCAGACCAGTACTTGGCCTTATCCTTAATGACAATCAGCTGCGGTGATTCGTGTTTCACATTCAAATCTTCGGCAATCTGATTGGAAACAGGACGGGATTCGATCACTTTGACTAGCATGTAATCCGCATCTTGATTCGGGCTGCCCTTCAAGTAATTCTCATATTCCTGAAGCGCGTTGGCGCTAACCGGGCATGTCGTGCTGTGTTTCAGAATAACCTGTCCTCGCTCGGATGACCTCGCAAGCATGTTGTTCCACTCTTCAAGCGTCGTAATTTCTTTCCAATCCATTTGAATTCCTCTCCTCCCTTAAGTACCGAAAAACTCAGTTAGCAGCTTCACGGTTTCTTGCGGGCTCTGCTCTGCGATCCAGTGTCCCGCTTTATTGATTTTGACCATTCTCATATCAGTTGCATATTGTTTCAGAAATGCTTCCAGTGTATGGGCAGTGGAATCCCAACCACCAATACCAAGTACAGGGACGGACAGCTTCTTATAGGTTTTCAAATCATCGATATCTTGTCTAAACGTTCTGTACCAACCATTACTTGCTCGTATGGCGTCAGGACTTGAATATGCCGCATAATAAATATCTTTCGTCTCTTGCGTCATCGGAGGTTTGCCATAAGCCAAGTAATGAAAGACCCAATCTTGAAAAATGCTCATTTGCTTTCCTTGCAGCAGCTGCTCCGGCAATTCCGGCACGGAATTGAGCGCAAACCACCACGGGTAAATAGGACGTTCAGTATTGCTCATGTCATATACTCCAGGCGGTGCCAGGAGTGGCAGGTTCAGAAATCCTTCGAATGGATGCGGCACATCCATCATGACTAATTTTGACGCAGCCTCTGGGTACTGCGCTGCGTAGGCATAAGCAACCTGTGCCCCAATATCGTGTCCTGCCATGTGAACCTTGTCATAACCCAGCTCTTTAACCAAAGCATAAATATCGGAAGACATGGTCTTCTTGTCATAGCCGGTTTGCGGCTTGTCGGAACTTCCCATTCCGCGATATTCGACCACATACACATGATACTTCTTCGCGAGCTCCGGCATAATTTTGTGATACGCGTACCAGTTCTGCGGCCAGCCGGGAAGAAGGAATAGCGGTTTCCCCTTACCGCCTTCAACATAATGAAGCGTGACGCCATTTACCTTTTTGTATCCGTTCTTGAATCCGGGAAACTTCTTAATAAGCTCCTGATCGGAGAATTTCTTTCTGTCCATTTCGGGTTCAGCGGGATGTTCCATAGTCGAAACCATGGCAAGCTGTATATCCGGAACCGTTGCTGCGATTGATCTCGAAGCCGCTTCGCTCCGATGATCATTGCCTGTGAATGCTGAAAGAAACAGCGCCATCATCAATGCCATAGCCAACAATCCAAACCCTTTAGCATGTCTTCTGAACATTACGATTCCTCCGCATAAGCGCATCTGTAGATGGCTATTGTATTGAAGTCTTTGCAGCCATCCAGCCGCACGCCATTCAAGCCATTATTATGGGACAGATGCGCCGCGGTTATTACAGCGGACGTGCCTTTGACTGCTCCAATTTATTGTGCTGTGAGTTTAGTGAAATAACGATTAAACGTTACGGAATACATCAAGACATAAATCACGATTAGTGCAGCAAACAGATTAAAGATAACCAGCGATACGTTCAGATTAAAAAATTGAGTCAGTATGCCGACAGCAACCGGCGGGACAATAAATCCGAAATACGCGCATAGATAAAAGGCTGAAATAACTCGCGGACGTTCTTCCGGCTTCGGCAATTGTCCCGCAAACCGTAAAGCAACCTGAAATGTCCATCCAGCACCAATTCCTTGAATGAGAATGCCGGCCCAGAGTAAAAACAAACTTTCCGCCTGGCCGGAGAAAACGATCATCCACGAGCCAATGGCAAGGGATAAGATCGCGAGCCGCATCCGTGTAACGGGATTGCGCGGCCAAGGGAAGAACTGCATCAGCGCTCCGCCACCTAGAAGCGCTAAGATTAACAATCCTGAAATAGACAGATTGTTCGTGTGAATAACATGCTTAACGAAGGATGGGATAAGGGAAAGCACAACGCCGCCTAAAGTAAACACGGTAAAGATCGGAATTCCGATAAAAGACCAGAAGTGAGCGCGAATATTGTCAGGTACACCGAGTGAAATCTTTGCTTTAGCTTGCTTCTTCGCTTCCAGGTCCTCGTGTTTGGGCAACAATTCCAGCGCAATCAAGGAGCTGAACAACATAACGAGCAAAATCCAAAACGGTAAACGAAGCGGCTGAATATGCAAGTATTGTACGATTAAACCCGAAGTCGCCGGGCCTAATCCAAAACCAATGTTCACCACTGCCCCAGATAACTTGAGTGCTGTGCCCACCTTTTCTTTAGCGGTTTGTTTGATTAGAAATGCACTGGCCGCACCCGTAAAAGCACCATATGCGACGCCTTCCAAAATCCTTGCAGCATACAGCATCCAACTGTCAGAACTAATACTAAATAGCAATGTTGACGCGATTGATATCCAAATACTGTACCGGAGGACTCGTTTCAGTCCCCAAGCATTCCCTCTCGCTCCTACGACAAGTAAGGTCGGCAGTAAGACAGCGGCATAAACGGCAAACAATATCGTGATTTCCAGACTGCTGAGCTTATAGTGCTCTCCATACAAAGGGAATAAGGACGAAATAAACGTGGCCCCGCAGGACATAATCAGAACAACCCAAAGCATTTTTATCATAAAACCTTTCCTCTCTCCTTTAATAAACATAATTAGTTTGCTCAGTATGGCCTGATTATTGCAAGGAACTCAGAGTCATTTAATGAATTCTAGTCTCATATGCCCCTATTTAACGCAATGGATTGGCCAAGCGATACTCCCCAAGTAAACATACATGGAATCGACGATAATGACAGATCCTACATTACCGTCGATAATCCGACAACCATCCGTCATGCATGCAAGCTGACACCAACGACATCATCCATCATATTTCTCATTAACTTTGAATGTTCAGCGCCAAATTTCTCTTCGAATTCGGCCTGAGCTCGTTCCCATCCCACTCGTCCGATTTCCATACGGTTCTGGCCTTCTTCCGTAATGGTCACGATTCTGGCACGCCGATCGCGTTCGCTTACCTCTATACGAACCAAACCGTCACGTTCCAGCGGGCGTAAATTATGTCCAATCGTAGCCCGATCCATCGTCATCAGCTCAGCGAGTTCATTCATCGTCTGCGCCCCACGGTTCTTTAGATAACCTAAGATACCGTATTGCGTAGCTCGCAGCCCTGACCCGGCCTCTGATAAGCAAGTATCATAGAACCGCGTAATATGACGAGCTGCGCGTCTTAGCTTCGTACAGTTGCAGAGGTCCATATTGGTCATCATCATCTCGCCGCGCTCCTCCAAACATTGTTGCTTCATCGCATAAACCGATTTTAGTCTCATATTCCCCTAATTGCAAGAGGAAGAATATAGTCCACTTCAAATTGTTACAAAAAGCTGCTAAATCCCGCACAATAAAAAAAGCCCGCGGACTTGACCGCGGACTTCAATCGAACCTCTTACAGATGGGAAACCAACGCTTCAACAAACTCCTCTAAGTACTGCTGATCCAGCTCGTCAAAACGCTCAATGATCGGACTATCGATATCGAGAACGCCTAACAACTCACCGTTCTTCATGATTGGAATGACAATCTCCGATTGGGAAGCCGCATCGCATGCGATATGCCCGGGAAACTCATGGACATTGGCTACTCGGACCGTTGCCTTGTCACTGGCCGCTTTCCCGCATACTCCGCGAGATAACGGGATTCGCACGCAGGCAGGCAACCCTTGGAAGGGACCTAGCACAAGCTCGTTATCCTTATATAGATAAAATCCTACCCAATTTATCGTGTCCAGAAATTGATTGAGCAACGAAGCACTATTGGATAAGTTCGCAATCTGATCCTGTTCTCCGTCCAGCAATGCATGTAATTGGCGGATTAACATTTCATAATTATTTTCGCGCGAACCGTTATATTCTTCTGTATGAAACATAACTCTTACTCCTTTATCGCCTTGGACTCTTCTTCATTAAAGAGGGCTATTTGCTATATTTATTTTCAGTATAACATTGCCGCGTTTGTTCATTAAGTATTAATTATTGACATCCACCGGAGCAAATCCGGATCCGATTGCCACTGATTGTCACATCATTGCAGGCCAGCAGCCGAACAGCTTCTTCGGCCGTCTCTATCCCCCCGGGTGCAGGCACGGCAATCTCATTATTCAGCACCTGTAAGCCCGAAGTACTCTTGGCATGCAAAATATCGCCGGCTGGCATTTCGAATACATTATCTTCGATGCGGATTTGCCGATGTACCGGCTGTTCGTCCCGAATCTCTTGATTCTCGGGCGCAACATGAATGACAGGGTGCTCCCCATCGCCGCAAGCGATGAACCGATTCGATCGGATCGTAACGTCTCGAACCATGCCGGACTCGAACCAGCTTTCGGCGTCGTCAGCGATAAGGATGCCGCTCATGCCCGTTCGCTCAAAGCGGTTATTCGCAATGACGGCCTTCCGCCTTGTCGTGATCAGTATCCCTCTTGTCGGAATGCGAGCGAAACGATTGTTGCGAATGCTGACCTGCGGTGTCCATGTGGCGTTCTCCACAACATCGTGCTCCTCGATTGAATCAGGCATCGGTTGTTCTAAGGTGAGCAGCCAGTCTCTGGCATCAATCCGCCCGACCGCTGCAAGGGTGTGGCTGGAATACGCGATTAACGAACGCGATCGAATGAAATCCACCTCATCACCGGCAAAGAACGGCTCGAATCCGTAGCTTTGCCCATGCATGAACCGGACGACAACTTGATTCTCGGCTGGACGATCCACAATTCGCAAATGGGTTCCATGCACGTTAATCGCATCGTCATGCGCCCCTTCAAAATCACTGTTCTCGATTTGAATGAGCCCGCGGCATCCCGATACATGAATCAAGTCCGCAAAACCTGCACAAGTCCGGCCGGAGTCGGCTCGGGGTTTCATGCTCATCCCGTCGAATGAAACATTTTCGCTGAACTGGCATACGATGCCCAAACCATGCATGTAATGCATGCCGACCTTGGACCAAGCCACATCCCGGCTATGAACCACGAAAGCGCCGACTTGATCGCGAATGCCATCGCGAAGCTGGAAGACGTTCCCCACTTTCGTCTCCGGCACCTCCTTCGCATAATGCAAACGCAAGCGCTTCGGTTCCAGCTCTTCCACCTTCACCGCCTCCATGACGGGATGCGGAATTCGCCTGATTGTGTTGTTCGCCGGATCATATTGCGCTGCCGGCCCGTCTTGGTACCGCCAGCCTTCCCCGACCCAGAACAGCTTCTCGTGTTCGAGCTCATACCAGGAGTCGCGCTTAACGCGAACATCCAGATGCCGCGGGCCTACTGCCTCGACTTCCATCTCCGACATGGTCGCTCGCTCGAAATCGCAGGAGAGATTCCGAATATGAATGTGTTCGCAGCTGTCGATGACAAGCGGCGTCATTTTCCCATGAAAAACAAAGAGCGAACCGTTGCCGTCGAGCGTAATCTTATTCAGCTCTTTGAACCACAGACCGATTGTCTTGGTTACATCCGGATTCTCGGCTTCGCTCGCCGTGTTGGTAATATAATAAGGAACCTTCGCCGCATGCTCGGGATAGAAATCATATCGGCCTTTCGCGACCGCTATCGTTACGGGACCATCGTATGCTCTCGCCTTCTCTAAGGCTCGCCGAAAGGCCGGCACGGCATCCATGCCGAGATCGGATTTAACCCCAAATTCCTCAATATGCAGTATCTTCTCCATCAGTAGTCACCTCGATAAGATTTAGAGAGCTTGGCTTATTCATGCAACCAACCGTAACCTTCGTTCCTGAACGTCCCTTCTCCTGCCCTCATCGTGAAAAAAAGGAGACGCAGAGAAAGAACTCCTCTCCCTGCGTCTCCTTTAGCGTCAACCGTACTTCTTGCGTTTCAACTTATTCTTCGCTCGTCCTCACCACGACCGTAGTCACGCTTTCGGCTTTAAATGACCACTCGTCTGGCAGTAACCCGGCATAAACGCGTTCCAGGCTGCAATCCGCCGATGTTTCGTAAATGTCGGCCGTCGTTCCACTCGCATCTGTGCCGATATCAATCCCGGAAGTGAGATTCTCCTTACTGTTGTTGACGACAACAAGCGTTACATGCTCTCCGCCGTTATCGGTAAACGCGGTAACTTTAAGCTCCGAATGATCGGTATGCGCCTCGTTTCTTACATCGCCCGGCCGGATGAATTTACTATAATTTCCGAGTGCCCACAATCGTTTCGTATCCCGAATCCGGCCTTCTGCTTCATCCACGTAAACCAATCCATCGCGGAAGTCGTATTTGGACACGGCGATCCAATATTGCCACGAAGTCACGCCGCCAATGGTTAGATCTTCATGGACTAGATTGGCTAGATTCAAGGCTGATTCCATGCCATAGTCCGCCCCGCCCTCCATTTCCGTCCACTCCGACATCCAAACGCTAAGGTTCGGCTGCTCTCGGCGAATAAGCTCGGCAAACTCTTCTTTATACACGGGGTTGGAAACCTGCGGAACATAGGAATGCACGGCAATATTGCCGATTTGGCTCATAAGCGCCTTGTCCTCAGCCAGCTTGTAATAGTACATCCTTGCGCTGCTCCACTCTCCCGCTTCGATCGCGGATATACGGACAGGCAGCTTATGCTCTTGGATTTTGTCGGCTAAAGCACGGTATACACGCAAACATTCCTCAGGCGTGTAATGACAGCCCTCTTGTCCATTCTCCGCATTCCATAGCCACATGGGTTCATTAATCGGGGAAATCCATTCCACAGGCAAACCTTCGTCTTCGACCAGATGCTTCACAACGTCAACGAGGAACCGAGCAAACTGCGCTTCCATGCCTTCCCGGAAATTCGACTTCCCTTCTTGATGGCCGGAGGTCATCCCGCTTATCGTCATTCTAGGCGTCGGGCTGTTAGCAAACGCTACAATTTGCTTGGCTCCCTTCTCAACGGCCAGCTTCATCACCGCTACAGCTTGCGCATCTCTGCTCCAGTCATACTGTCCCTCAGAAATTTCATACCCTTCCGCACGCCGCCAGACATCCTCAATTTCCTCGCCGTCGCCGGCTCCGATATTATGACGATAGATTGTCAGGCCGATGCCCTTGCTCGGATCATAAAGCAATTCCAGTAATCTGGATAGCTCCGACTCCTGCCAGCTGCCCGTATGCTGCGCCCACCATGCTCCGGAAGCGCCAAAGCCTTCCATCCTTTGTTTCTTGTCTGCCTGTTTGATTTCAATACGATGCTTCCCCATACGCTCACCTTATCTCTCGTTAGAATGTTTATAGGATACGCAGCTATTTCTTCTGCTCCAAATCCACCAAGATCCGATTATAAAAGCTGTCATTAAGCTTGTAGAAAATCGTAAATATGACTAGTGAGACCGTAATGACGATCAGCGGGATGCAGGTCATCAAGAAAACAATGCCATCGAGCGTATGCTTCGACTGCACCACATTGGGCACAAAGCCGATTACGGCCAGTGTCGTGCCTACAATAAGCTCCTTAGTCGCGTCACTGAAGCTGCCGATCAGCGATGAAATGGAGACGATCGTCGAATTGTTGCGCTCCCCCGTCTTCCATTCCCCGTAATCGATAATGTCCGCGTAAAATATCGGTACGATCGCTGTTGTGAGGCCAAGCGCCAAATAGAGCAGGATACCGCCAATATAAACGATATAGAAATGCGTGCTGACGACATCTTTGGCTAGAAATAAGAGGGTGTATCCCGCAATTAACATCGCCGCAGCCAATTGGAAAGCCGCTTTTTTTGAAAGCCTTTTCATTAATTTCGGAAATACGATCATCATCGCTACCTGCGATAACCCAACGGTAATGCCGAAGGTGGCAAACATGCCTTCATTCCCCATGTTGTACTTAAAGAAATACAGCGCGGTGCCTGTCGTAATAAAGGTCCCTACATTCAAGAAGAAACAGGTGAGGAGCATGACGAGCAATTGACCGTTGCGCGATACCGCTCTTAGAATATCTACGAACTTCACGCGATCGACCGCTTCTACTTTGCTGCGTTCCTTGAACATTTTGATGAAGAACAAATTGCTAATGAAGAATAAAGCGGCGAATAGAAGTCCAAGCCGGAAGTAGCCTTCAGCTTGAGTAGCCGCAATAACCGCAATCAGCGGCAGAACAGCCCCCACGGTCGTAAAATCTCCGAGCACGCTGCCAATCGCGGGAATAACGGAGAGCTTCTGCCTTTCTTCCACATTGCGCGTAAGCGTAGGGAAAACAGAGCCCATCGCTGTGCCAAACACGGTATTCAGCAGCCCCCAAAGCACATAAACGATTGAAACGTACACAAGCAGGCTCGTTCCCGAATAGCCGCTATCCGTAAACATGAAGATGGCAACCGGCGGAATGCCTATCGTGCCAAATAGCAGATAGGGTTTTATTTTGCCCCAGCGGGTCTCTGTACGGTCGATTATGACGCCCATGACCGGTGCGAAGCACATATTCAATAGTTTGCCGGCAAAAAAAAGCGTGCCCACAAAGGCAACCGGAACGAGTGCAACATCACTGAAGAAAATCATAATGTACGAGGAGACGAAGCCGCCGAGCAGTCCATTGCCATATGCATTCAGACCGTACAGCCATTTAAATCCCAAGCTTGTTTTATCTTCCCCCACCGCTCTCATCCCCCGATCCACGTCGACTCTCATGCTCGTCTTCCACTCAGTTCGGATAATACACGCAGATACTTATTTTCCGTTAAATCGTACCGGCTCAATGGGACAAGCGCGAGCAGCGCTATAGCCCCGGGAATAACCGTAAATGCGATATGAATGCCGTTCAAGGTCGATACCCGTTGAGCGACATTGGGGACATAGCCAATCATCGATAACGTAAATGCGCCGATTGAGCCGCCGATCGCGGAAGCAACCTTCGTTTTGAAAATATTCGTGGAAAAGACCATGCCCTCTTGCCTGACGCCTGTCTTCCACTCGCCAAACTCAACCGTATCGGTGAGCATGGACATCCGAACGATATCTGCGGCACCATCGGCAAAGCCGCCGATGACATTCCAGACCAGAAGCCATTCCATCGAATGATAACCGGAGAAGTACAAGCCGATCGAAGCTGCGCTCGTTATCGCGGTGGCATACATGGCGACTTTCTTTTTCCCGAATCTGCGGGCAAGCCAAGGCGAACAAATCGCGCCAGCAACAGAAACAATCGCATACAACCCCATAAAGAGAGGCACCATCGACTCGGCCTTGTAATTGTAAGTGAGATAATAGACGGTGAGCACCGATTTGACCGCGAATACCGTTTCGCCGATCAGCATGGAAATAATGAGCAGCCGTAAGGGCTTATTGGCTTTGAACAATGCCCCTACATGCTTTAAAGTAACTCTTCCCCTGTGGCCGGGCTGCGTCTTTTCTTTGACATTGAAGAAGGTTATGAGCGTGAGCGCAATACTTGCGGCGGCGAAGACGGCAGCCACCATCCGCCAGCCCTGCAGGTCATCGCCCCCGCCAAAGGCATCCACTAAAGGCAGCGTAATCACATTCACGCCGATTATGCCGATGACCGCAAGCGTCCGCGGCACCATGACTACACTGCTTCGTTCCTGCGGATTTTGCGTCAGCGAGGCACTCATGGACCAGTACGGAATATCCATCGCAGCAAAGGAAATGCCCCACATCATGTACGTGGCGTAAGCCCAAACTAATTTACCTTCCGGAGCCAGCTGCGGCGACCAGAAGCATAAGATTACGATGGCACCCATAGCGAAGGGACCGAACAACAGGTATGGACGAAATCGTCCCCACCTTGTTTGCGTGTTGTCCACCAGATGGCCGATGATCGGGTCGCTTATCGCATCCCACATGCGGGCTATGAAGAACAGCGTGCCGATCGCCGCAACGGATATCCCGAAATAGTCCGTATAAAACACAACCAAGTAGGTGCTCATTAGGCCATAAATAATGTTATTTCCTAAGCTGCCCATCCCGTACGAAACCTTCTCTTTCAAGGTTAGCTTATCAAGATTGCCCGGCATATCCGCTCCCATCCGCTACCTCCTCCCCCCGGTTACAACGTTCATCTTCACCACTTGCAGCGCCAGTCGTTTTGGTTTATGGCGATTCGAATGCAAGGTTAGGTTGACGACTCCGGTTTCTCCGATGGATTTGACCCAGAATGCCGTAGATCCGCCCGTTAAAGCCAGCTGCCGGGGTCCGATGATCGCTCCCGGGCCATCCATTTCGATCGAGACAACCTCATTGGAGAAAGGAAGATCATGGCCGAACTCGTCCACATGCTTCACGGTGACGCGACAGACATCGTAGGTTTCCGCTTCTGTCAGCATCCACTTGTCCGCTGTCATCGTAATGTCTTTCGAGCTTACCGGTCCCTTTTGCACCTTCATGACAAGCTCGTTATTTCGATAGCCTTCAAACGAGAATGTCAGGGACTTCATCCCCCAGTTGGCGATATAAGTCGTATAGAGGCTGACCGCTTTGTCGTACGACATTTTATACTTGAACATGAGCCTGCCCATTTGGAGTTTATATTTCCATGGCAGCGATTTATTGCCGTATTTTACGATTGCAAGAAGAACCTCTTTGATGACCCTGGCATCTCGCGTTGAGAACGGCTCGTTCCTCTCGATGAGGTGACCGATGAAATCCGTAATGACGATCGGTGGATGCGGCACATTCGGATAAGCGTCCTTGCTAGGATAATAGGTGCCGATAAATTCTCCGTTCTTATACAGCTTGATATAATCGCAGTTCGTGAATACATATACGGCATCGAGCTCTGCTGCTTCCCGCTCGCCTATATTCATCGAAGCGGTGACTGAGAGTATCGGCTTGTCATCCTGCTGCGAGCTGTAGACGTAGGCCGCCGCCTTCGGAATCCTGAACATATCCAGCACGCCGTGATAGCAAATCTTATCCCCGCTGCCGAAATCCTTGTGCGTATTATAATCGGACATGCACCAGCCGATTGCGCCGGCAATACCCGGATCGCCGTACATAGCGTCGAGTACGCGGAGATGTCGAAGCGCGTGCTCCACCCTTTTCGACTCGTGATCGAATTTCTTCGTCGGAAACATGTGCCCGTTATGCTCCGTAACCAAGTAAGGCACATCCTTCTTAACTACCTTTCGGGGCTTGTTCAGTGCAGCATTCGTACCGCGATGAATGAAATCGTTATACGTGTACACATCCTCCAGCAGCTCGCTTCCCTCGAAGTTCCTCACGCCTCCCGTTTGCCGGGTATCGTCGAGCGCTCGCGCAACCCGGTTCGTTTCCATATAGAAAGTATGATGATCCGAAGATTCATTAATTCTTACGCCCCAGATGATAATGCTTGGCCGGTTGCGGTCCGTCTTAATCATTTCTTCGATTTGACTTATTGCGGATCGCTGCCATTCTTCGTTCCCGATATGCTGCCAGCCCGGAAGCTCATCGAAGACGAGCAGACCAATTTCATCGCACCGATCAAGAAAGTGCCTGGATTGCGGATAGTGGGACAAGCGGACAATGTTAACGCCTAATTCGTTTTTCAGCATATCTGCATCCGCAGCCTGCGCGCTTCTGGGCATCGCATAACCGACATACGGAAACGATTGATGGCGGTTGAGCCCGTACAGCTTCATACGGTGACCGTTTAGCCTGAAGCCATCCTTCCGAAACTCCGCTTCGCGAAACCCGAAACGAACGTTATAGTGATCCACGACGATCTCATTCTGCCTTACATGAATAAGCAGTTCGTAAAGGTGAGGTTCATGGCAATCCCATAGCTGAACGCGAACATCGTCTAATTGCTTCCTAATGTTGAACTTCTGCTGCGGCTCCGAGGAGAGCATGATTGATCGGCTCCAAGCATGTTCCGTCCGTTCGTCCTTCATCAATTGAAATTCGAGCTGGATGACATCCTCTGCGCAAGACCTATTGGCCAAATAAACGTCAATATCCAGCCATTTCTTATCGGTGAGCACATTGCGCGTCCGCACGAACACATTGTCTACATATAGGCGCTGCACCCACTCCAGTTGAACCTCGCGGTAGATGCCCCCATAGGTCAAATAGTCGATCACATACCCGAATGGCGGGATATCCTCGCGTTCCGTCGAATCCACCATGACAACCAGCACGTTGTCCGCATTGTAAAGTAAATAAGGGGTGAGATCACATTGAAACGGCGTGTAGCCGCCTTTATGCTCACACACATAGTGACCGTTCAAATACACCTTGGCGTAACACATAACACCTTCGAACTTTAATCGCGCAAGCTTCCCTTTCTGCGTCTCATCGGCCCATATCCGCTTGCGGTAGCAGCTAACGAATTGGGACAATTCCTCATCAAAATTATTATAGGGAAGCAGCCTATTCGTATGGGGAAGCATCACAGTTTCGAACGAATGGTCATCAAATGACGGATCGATATAGGCTTCTTGAAAATCCTGCGCAAATTTCCAGTCAAAGTTCAGGTGGATGTGCGTTCTCATCCGCGAGCGTCCCCTTGCTCCGCAATCAAAATTCCGTTAAACAGAATTTCGATCATCTCTTTCAACGCTTCGTCGTAAGTCAGATTCATATCCAGCAAGAACCGATCCTTCAGCATGCGATCCATAGTCCCTACGATCATTTCCTTCAATATCATGGGATGAATCGGCTTAATCCGCTTCAGCTTAATCCCTTCGTCGATTAATGCCATCGTTTGCTCCCAGTCCGCCTGCAAATGGCCTTCGATCTCCGCGAACAGCTCCGGATACGTCTTTTCGATTTCGTAGGCACGCCGGTAATCGAGCACATCTGAGAATGCAGGCATGATTGGAATAACACGCTTCAGCTTCTCGATCACATCCAGCGAGGTATCCGATAAAATGCGCTGCTCCTGTTCCTTGATACTTGCAAAAGCTTCTTGGATAAACAGACGAATCACATCTTCTTTATTGCCAATTTGCTCATACAGCGTCCTTTTGGAGATGCCCAGCTTGGCAGAAAGGTCGTCCATTGTAAAACGAATCCCCTTCTCGTCGAATGCCTCGATCGCCGCTTTCATGACCCGCGACTTTAATTCCATAGCGTACACTTCCTTTACTTCTCCGGACTTGATAATGAAAGCGTTTGTAAAACTGAGAAAACTTAAACGGTTTTCTTAGTTTTATATAAAAATAACATACCGCTGCGATCTGTACAAGATGTACAACGCAAAGCGCTTTACAGGAAACAGACAGAAAGAAACCATCCAGCCGGGAGATGCCTTACTCCCCCCAGCTGGATGGCCTTTATACTACCGCTTATCACTTCTTGCTATCATAGGCCTTTTGATAGATATCTAGATAGTGAGCCAGATTCAACCCCTCGAAGCCCTTTATGTAGCTGTCCCATTCGGAATCAGTCAGCGGCTTCGAGCCCGTCACAAACTGCGCCATATTGGAGCGGATGTACTCGTTTATTTGGGTGCGCAGCATAATCGTTTCCTTCGCATCGTTCTCATCCATGAAGATAGTGAGCGGGAATGTCTCTTCCGGCTGTTTGTTCTCGTAATTATTCGCCGTTTCGGTAAAGAGACGGAACTCATAGCCCTGTTGGGAGAACATATCAGCCGGCGCCGTCCAAGATTCGCGGATTTCACGTGTCCGTCTCGTGATGCCCATCTGATCCCATGTATCGTTGGACGTCGTCGTAATATCCCAATATTTCGGCTTCAAGCTGTACTTGGCCGGATTTCCGTGCACATCCTTCTCGCCATCCGGCGCTTTCTCCCAGAAGTTCCCTTCAAGGCCGTACTCGTTCATAATGGCATGTTCTTCGGAATACATGTAATCCGCCATTTTGATTGCCGCGATTGCCTCTTCCTCCGAAGCCTTATTCGTGATTGCAAACTGCCCATTGCCGTATGCCTTATAATAGCCGGCGAAAGCGACTCCGCCAGGACCCGTAAGCGGCGGTACCGTTACATATTCCTTATGGCGGTTCTGTCCTTCTGCCAAACTGAAGGCCATGCCGATGTGACCGGCCGTTACGCTGCCGATGACATTGTCGCCTTCCTTGTTGCCTACTTGCGCCATTTGGTCGATATTCTGCGTGAATGCTTCTTTGTCGATCAAACCTTCGCTGAAGAGCTTGTTGATGTAAGTCAAGCCATCGCGCCACTCCGGCTGATTGGCCGCCAGCTGCACTTTACCATCCTTCAAGTAGAAGAAATCTTCATCATTATCGTAAATAAAAGCATTCATTAAGAAATTGGACGGAATGGCATGCCAGGTGTTGAATGCGCCGGACAGCGGGACTTCGTCCGCTTTGCCATTGCCGTTTGGATCTTTGGTTTTGAATGCTTTCAGCACCTCGAAATATTCATCCGTCGTCGTCGGCATTTTCAATCCCAGCTTATCCAGCCACGTCTTGTTAATCCACAGCTTCTGCGAATACCAGCAGTGGAAGCAGTCGTTAATGTGCGGCAGCGAATAGATATTGCCGTCCGGAGCAGTAATCGCGTCCTTCAGATCCTTATCCTCCGTAAACGCACGTTTGATTTCATCGCCGTATTTGTCGATCAGGTCATTAAGCGGTCTAAGGATCCCCTGCTTTCCGTAATCGATCTGCTCCGCTTGCGTGAAGTCGCCGGAGAGGAACACGGCCGGATAATCGCCGCTCGCCAGAATCAGCTTCTTCTTGTCCTTCGCGTTTGCGCTTGGCGTTGCATCGAACTTGAACTTGATATTGAGCTTCTGCTCGATATACTTCGTTACCGCATTCGTATTGATATCCTCGATCTTAGGCGAAACGCTGATGAACGTATTCAGCGTAACCGTTTTTCCGGTATCCACCTTGTTGCCCGATCCGTTATCCGCTCCCTCGCTGCCGTTGCCGTTATTGCCGTTGCTGCCGTTGCTGCTGCATGCCGTGATGATTGACGCGATCATGACTAGTAAAGCTAGCATTTTCGAGCTTCTCTTCATCTTCAAGACAGACGCCTCCTCGATTATTTCAATCTTATCATGCTTCTCTCTTCCCGCACATGCATCCTTACAGCTAACTGCCGGCATCACCTCCGGGATGGAATAAGCCCTGCTATCCTTTCAGGGAGCCGATCAGAATGCCTTGTACAAAATACTTCTGTACAAACGGATAAATCGCGAGCACCGGTACCGTAGCGACGACGATAAGCGAGAATTTCAACAAATCCCGCAGCCCCTGCATCGCGGACATTTTGTTGGCGTCCACCATCATACTGGAGTCGATGGAATTGAGGATTAGAATATTGCGCAGCACGATTTGAAGCGGAAACAGCTCCTGCGACTTCAGGAAAATAAGGGCCTCGAAGTAGGCATTCCAATGACCGACCGCATACATGAGCACAAGCACGGCCAAGATCGGCTTCGAGAGCGGCAGGACGACCCGCAATAAGAAACCTAAGTCCGTACACCCGTCGAGCTCTGCGGCTTCGCCAAGCTCCTTGGGAATGCTGGACTGGAAGAAGGTTCGGGCAATGATGACCTGCCAGACCGCCATTGCGCCGGGAAGGAGCATGGCCCATCTTGTATCCAGAATACCGACGTTCTTCACCGTCAAGTAATACGGAATCAGACCGCCGCTGAACATCATCGTAATGACTAAGATAACCATGATGGCCTGCCTGCCGTAGAACGTCGATTTGGAGAGCGGATACGCCAGCATGACGGTTAAGGTTACATTGATTAAAACCCCGAATGCCGTGTAGAAAAGCGAGTTGCCGTACCCCGTCATAATCATCGGGTTGGAGAAGATCGCCTTGTATCCGGCTAAGCTGAAGTCTACCGGAAACAACCATACTCTCCCGCTGATAACGGCCTGTGGCGAGCTGAAGGACGAGCTTACGATATACAAGAGCGGATATAGCACGGCCAACAGGATGATCGCCAAGAAGGCGTAAACCAGCGTCAGAAACACCTTGTCTCCGAACGATTCTCGAATTGCGTTTGTACGCGCCACCGGTGAACGCCTCCTACCATAAGCTGCTGTCTGATACGCGTCTGGCGAAATAGTTGACGCTTAGCAGCAGAATGAGATTGATGACCGAATTGAATAAATCGACGGCGGCGGAGAAACTGAAATTCGCGCCAAGCAAACCGATTTTATACACGTAAGTCGAGATAACCTCCGAGGTGCTCGTATTGAGCGGGTTTTGCATGAGATAGATTTTTTCAAAGCCCACGTTCATGATCTGCCCGACATTCAAAATGAGCAAAATGATCGCCGCAGGCATGATGCCGGGGATATCGATATGCCATACTTTCTGGATACGCGACGCGCCGTCCACTCGGGCCGCTTCATACAAATCGGTGTTAATGCCGGCTAAAGCCGCCAGATAAATTACCGCGCCGTATCCGATGCCCTGCCACACATTCGACCAAACGAAGATGCTGCTGAAGTAGCTTGGGATACCCATGAAATTCCTGGCTTCCATGCCAAAAACGCTTAGAAAATGATCGATAAAACCGAGTCTGGGCGACAGAAACAGAATGATCATGGAAACCATGACGATCGTCGAGATGAAATAAGGCGCGAACGTCACCATTTGCACGATTCGTTTGAACCGCATGCTTCGCACCTCATTCAGCGCAAGGGCCAGAATAATCGGTGCGGGAAACCCGACGAGCAGCGAGTAAAGACTGATCACTAGCGTGTTCTTGATCAGCAGCCAGAAATTCGGCGATTTGAAGAAGGTGTTGAAATTCGTTAAGCCGACCCATTCGCTTCCGAGAAAGCCTCGTACCGGGCTGAAATCCCGAAAGGCGATTTGAGCGCCGTACATGGGGATATATTTGAAAATAAACAAATAGGCAAGCGGGAGCAGAACAAGCAGATAGAGCTGCCAATGCCGCTTCACGCGTTTGCCCCGATCCCTCAGCAGGAGCGAGGTGCCGCTGACACGAACTTCCGATTTCTTCCTTTCGATGACCCCTGTCGATGAAGGCATGTTGTCCCATCACATCCCCTATTGAAGTGTTGGCCTTGATTGCTTTTTACGATATAGGAGGCAAGGCACAGCCCGCAACAACCACTAATCCACCTGATGTTCATTTTTCCAAAGCCGCGCTATTGCTGGCTTTTCGTCCTCTATCGCTTAACTTTCCGCGAGCGCTCAACTTTCCGATTTCCGCATATGAACAAAATTAGAGGCCGCCCACGAGCAATGCTTCTGCTCAGGACAGCCTCTATGATTTACATCGCGTGGCGCTTACGAAAATCGACCGGAGATATCCCTTCCACTTTACGGAAAACTCGCCTGAACGTTGCTGCATTCAAGTAACCGACATGCTCCCCGACTTCTTGGATGGAATCCCGATCCTCGAGCAGCCGCTTCTTCGCTTCGGCAATTCGCAGCTGGGATAAGTAATCGAGGAAGTTCTCGCCGAACTCTTCTTTAAAGAGCTGGCTGATATATTTGGCACTGATGCCGAATTTATCTCCGAGATACTCCAGCGATAAATCCGGATTGGCGTAGTGTTGTCCGATGTAACCTCGAATGTTCTGCAGAAGCTGGTGATGCAGACGACCGCTGTACATTCGCCCCATCTTGTCGGCGAAGGACTGCAGCGTCGCGCAGAACAGGTTTTGCAGCTCGTCAAGCGTGTCAAACTCGTCTATGATTTGCCGTAAGGATACCGCAGCCTCGGACATCCAAACCTCATAATAATCCTTCGAAGCCTGAGAGAGCTGCAGATCCATATGTGCGACAAAATAGCGGCATAGTTCGTCGATCTCGCTCTTGGGCAGACAGCAGTTTCGCATGCCGCTGAACATGGCGTCGAAACTCTCCCTCCAGTTCTCTTCATGAAGGCGAAATTGCTGGATTAACCGGTGAATCGCCTGCAGGTGCTTGTTAGTCTCTTTCACGGTTGCACCTTGCTGCGTTTCGCTGTAATAGATGACCCGGTTGTGACCAAGGGCAGCCTTAAACGTCAGTGCCTCGAGTGCTTGTTTATTGGAAGCTCCCGCCCCATCGACTGCCTCCTCTCCAAGCCCGATGGTTACCGAGAAGGACAGATGCTCATGGATCCATGCGGTTATGTGCTCGCAGATCGATTCTGCCTTTTCATTAGAGGTGTCCGGTATGAACAGCATGCCTGTCAGTTGCAGCGGGGTTGTCCACTCCAGCCAGATCGGGATATTGTGCTGGGTGTACAGTTCATGGGCCGCACTGCTGATGACGAATTTGAACAGGGATTGGTCGCGGCTTTTATACTGATGGAACACTTGCTCCGGATGATCAATTTCAATGACGAATACCCGCTGTTTATCATGCTGCGGCAGCGCCGACAGGTCGCCGGCTTCCGCCTGTGCGCCCTGCTCAAACTGCAGCAGCTCCCTGAAGGTCGCTTTCTGCTTCCGGGCGGCCGATGCTTCGGCTTCTTTGCGAAACAGCTTGGTCTGCTCGGCAAAGTTGTTGATCGCCGTCTCGATGAACGTAAACTCATCCACCGCGAGCCTTCCCAGCGTTGGCTTTCCTGATCCGAATTGATCTTGGATACGGAAAACGAGCTCTTCGATCGGCTTATAATTTTTGCGTGTGATGTACACGATCGATACGCCGCCGGCTAGGAAAATAATCAATCCCAGCACGAGCCAAATGCTTGAGAGGCTCGACATCACGGACACGATTTTCCCATTCACGATGCCGCTATCTACCGTCCAACCGGAATACGGGGATGTCAGGCTCGCCAGTACCTTCCCGGTTTCGAGCGACTCCTCCTGCTTGAACAACGGCTCGCCCTCGCGATCGTACAATTGGACGAACGCTTGCTGCGGATCGTACATCTCCTTAATGATGTTCCGAAGGGATGCCGCGCTGACATTCACAACAACGAGCCCGTCGGCGCCGGGTCCGACGGACACCTTGTGCACGAGACTGATGACATTTTTGGGCTTCTGCGCGACCAGCTCACGGTAGGGCCGGATCGAGCTCCACGAGGAGGAATTACTCTCCTTGCTATACCGCTGACTGCGAATAAAAGCGACGTCTTCGAAATCGTTCAGCTTGGTTGTCATCCCGCTGAAGACTATACCGTCCTTATAACGGACCAAATAATAGGAGTCGATAATCGACATTTCATGCTGTAATTGCAGCATCCGATTAACAACCTGATAGTTCAGGAATACGTTTTCGCTGCCGCTTTCCAGGAAGAAATCGTTCAGCAGCTTGCTGGATACCAGCTCGCGGATCATCATCGTGTCAAGCGTTTTCAAACTGACATCGACGGTTTGGAGCAGCTGCCCTGCGAACACCTTGCTGGACTCTTTGGTATTACGGTTGCTTTGCTCGACGAGCGTCTGGAAGAATACGAAGAAGAGAAAGGAGAACATGATGAAGAATATCGGGAGGTAAGACCATATCATCTTTCGCAGCCATGTACGGGTCAAAGTACCATCATTCCTTTATAAGGAAGTTTGCTCGCGTTCATAGGGAATCACCCAATGTAACCGCATTCATACATTACTTCTCATTATACCGATAGGTGTATGCATCGTCTATGTTGTGTATGGAAGGGAACCAACTTAATTTCCAGATTATTGATAGCGCTTCTTTACGGATCCAGAAAATCGAAATGAAATAACAAAGTCCCGATGACCCATTGCTGGATCACCGGGACTTCCTATGATCACCGGAATGGCGATTAGATGAGAGCCGTCTTACTTCATTTTTCGTTTTACTTTCTCCAGTATGGCTTCTCTCTTAGCTCGGCGATCGGCTAATATCTCTTCTTGGGTTCGGTCTTTGACAGGAACGGGCTTCGGACAAAACGGAACAATCTTCTTTCTACTCATTACTATTCACCCTTCTTGAGAGAATAGTAGTCAGTATTGCCTTGGAAGCCATCTATTAAACAGAAAAGGCCGCTTGGTATCTACCAAGCGGCCTTCATATTATCGCGTTAATTGATATAAACGTTCAATGGTTTGCTCTGTCGTGGAAGTCAGCTGACCGATCCGCTTCAGCAGCTGCTCACGCTGTTCCCGGCGCTTCTGGATAATCGTTTGCTGAGAGACATCCTTTACCACTCGAATCGTTCCCGCAAGCTCAGTAACATTAGTTTGCTCCGGCATCCAGGTCAGCCTCCTTCTGAGCGATCATTCGCTTCTGAATCGTGAGACAAAACGCGTGGATCACTCTACGAATCTGTCTTGACTCTATGATATCATTATCTAAAATCAGAGACAAGGCACGCTCATCGTCATCATCAAAGTGAAAACACCACACCCACCTTTCCCCTTCCAGCATGTCCATGCGAAACGAGACGACATGCCTTCCCGGATACGGATTGTTGGAGTAGGCTTGTCCCATCTGATCTTTAGCCGCGGCTACAGCTGCAAAGTCATCGTCGCTATCCAGATCAAGGTCTCTTTTCTTCCCCGTAGTCCCTTTGTCCATGATGAGCTTGAGGGTATTTCCTTCCTGCCGGTACAACGAAAAGCCGGATACGAAATCCAAATCGGTAAATGCCAGCGCGTCATTGACGTAGCGATATTGATTCTCCGTTATTGCCTTAAGAACCTTCGTTAACGTGTAAACCGCACTATCCGACGCGATCAATTCATCCTTCAGTGTAGCGATCGCCGCTTCCTGTTCGGTGATCGTGGACTTCAGCTCAGCAATGCTGTTTTGCATGAAATCATGCTGACTTTGCGAGTAGGCTACGACATAAGCGACGCTGGAGGGGTCTTGATCATTCTGGCTGAATACGGCGTTAACGAGCGTATACAATCCATCAAAGGTAAAGTCATCCTTCTTCACAAAAGGAGCCCAAACCTGTTCGTACTCACGAGGACGTTTGGACTTGAAGGCTTCCACATGAAACTCAGGCTGCCCGATCGTGGCCATCTTATGGATATAGGCTTGTACGAGCAAATAGTAGATGACGCAAATTAGCGCTATGGCTGCCATTATGCCAATCCAGAGCGGCCACTGCGCGTAGTTCCCAGCTGCAACGCCGGCTGCGATAGGTCCGATTATGGGCAGCGTGGTCCAGGAGATCCCTTTAACCAGCTTAGCCTGCTTGAAATAGCCGCTAACTGTTTTGACCGGCCCCTTCCAAGCTTTGCCGCGCCAGCTCTCCCCATTCTGATTCCGCATTGTTCTAATGATCGGATCAATACCGCCCTTTATCTCGCTCAGGTAGCTATGATAATTGGTCTGAATCGATTTGATTACCATTCCTGATTGATCACCTCAATTTATGATACTACAATCCTTCGGCGTAATCATAGATGTTCGTCCAACTAGATAGATCGTCATAATTACGTCATTCAGGTAACGCCAGTTCGTAGTTGAGGCCCAGAGCACTGGTATATAATATAGTATGGTTGCTAATTACAAATTAGCAGGCTTTCTTTTCCAACACGTACAGTCTGGAGATTTACACCGCCTGGGGAAGGAGGAAATGATCTCACAGAAGGGAAAACGCTCGCACTATTGTAAGCGTTGTCATTAATGAAACAAAATAAATGGAGGTGCCAATTATGAAGAAAAAGAAATCATTACTATCGATATTGACCCTGTTTATGATACTCTCTACATTCTTGATGTTTGACAACAAAGCAGCTCATGCGGCAACTGTAACCAGTAATGCATCTGATGATGCGACCATGTGGGGAACCAGTTTAATCGGTCCTACGGCAAACACGATGGCTGTTAATTTCGGTCAAGACAAAAGATCGTACTTGAAATTCAATGTCACTAATTCAGGTACGATAACGACTGCCGTTCTCAATGTGAAGTGCATTACAGGCGGAGTTGCGAACATTGGCGCATATGCGGGGACAGGCAATAACACTTGGGACCAGTCAACCCTGGCCTGGAATAACCAACCTGCTCTTGGTTCCTTGCTAGATTCCAAGAATATGACCTTTGTGGCGGGAACCGTCTATTCGTTCAATGTTGCGCCGCTTATTAACGGCAATGGAACGTATTCGATCATCTTAAAAGGTATCTCCGGAAACGAGGTTATTTTCTCCACCAAAGAAGGAACAAGCGTGCCGAACGTGGTTACAACAACCACTGCGACTCCGCCTCCGACCGGACCGGATCTTACCGGTTACACCTTATTGAGAGACTATTCGTTTGGTACTTCGCGAAACGTGAACAGTCTTACATCTCTTTCCTCTTCATTTAATGCATATGGCGTTGCAGGGACAACGGTCATTAACAATGAATGGCAGCGATATCAACCTATTAATGCCACCAATCACCATTTAACGGCTACAACGCTGGAATTAACCGCTACACCAAACTTAGGCGGCGTGTATGACGGAGGCATAAGCAGCGGTCAAATCACGACGAAAGAAACCTTTTATCCCTACGATGGGAAAACGTATATCTTTCAGCTAAGGGCGAAAATACCGAAAAAGGTCGGAGCTTGGCCGGCATTCTGGCTGTATTCCCCAGGCGGCGCCGGATCAACCGCTTCGGAGATTGATATCTTCGAATTCTTTGATACACCTACTCAGAATACGTATGACTGGACGGGATTCGATCATGGAGACGGTGTATTCTCGGACTATTACAGCATCATGACCAATCAATGGGTATGGCATCCCGGAACGGATTTTTCAAATGACTATCATCTGTACACCTTGATTTGGAAGGAAGGCAACCTCCAGAAATGGGTGGATGGCACGCTGGTAAAAGGAACTCTCTTTAGATGGGACGGACCGGCTCCGCAGGTTCTCATCGACCTTGCTATGGGTGGAAATACGAACAACAATCCCGTAGCCTCCTCATTCCCTGCCGTGTTCTCCTTAGATTACTTCCGTGTTTACGTCAAATAATTCATACATCCGTAAAAAACCTCCATCAGTTTAACTGATGGAGGTTTGAATACGATCTTTTGCCTTCACATGATAACGACCGATCTTTATGCTTGTTTGCTTTGAAACAGAAAGCTTGCCCACAAGTGCCAGATCGTTGATTCCATCCTTAAGCCACGAGCGCCAGAGATAGAATCGCCTTTGATCGCCGCCGGGGTAATACTTTCCGATTAACTCGCCATTCACATAAATCAAAGTAAAGTCATCCATGCCATTCAACTCTACATACATAGGGCTAACCAAGTCATTATTTTCTATATAGGCAAATTGACTCCTTGCTATCTTCAAGGATCCTTCCTGTTGCTTGTCTGAATTATTCAGGCTTACTTCCTCGTAGGTACCCAGCTCTCCATGGATTGCAGCTTGAATCCCTGGTGCTAACGGAGTAAAGCTCGCAACTCCCTCGATAGCGGCTTTGTAGAAGGAAATACTCGCGGGCTGAAGAACGCCTCCGCCTCTTGGACCCATCAAACAGCGCAACAGCACTTGGTTTTGTTCTCCGAATCGTAACCAAGGTGTAATATCCCAATATTTAGGGCTATTCTCGAATCCCCAGTTGCTCCAGCCTTGCCAAATCGCTGCGAGATGCTTGCCATTCACATAAAGGGCGTAAATTAAGTCAGCATCCCTAACTTCAAGCAGAACCCTCGTTTCGGCATACTTCGCATCCGCATAAAACTGTGTTCGGTTTAAGATTTCACCGGAGCCCGTAAAATCCACATTGGCATCTTTGATCAGATTGCCTTCCGAACCAAATTCGAAAGTGGACCAATTCTCCGTCTCCTTACCAAGAGCTGCGATTTGGATGCCGATTTCTTGCGCGTAGCCATCATCGTGAAAGGAGAGTAGCTGATCCCGTTCTTCGAATAAATCGTCTTTCTCTTCCTTGGTGAACAACATCTTCCGTTCCCAGCTCACCAGCTCTTCGGAATGAAGGGCATCCACATACAAAGGCAGCATCATGCCGCTTAAAGCCGGATCCAGCGCCATATCTTTGTCATGCCCCGTAGAGTAACAGCGAAGAGTAAGCCTGTTATTGCCAGTTAATAGATTGTTTAACCGGAGCTTCATGGTCCGTTGTCCCGAAGCTACCCATTCATCATTGATAAATAGATCAAAGTAATCATTAATCTCAGGTATCAGCAATTGATGCTCCCCGCCGTCGCTGATCCATTCACTTGTGTACACTGCATAGCCGCAATCGATATGTCCATTTTTCTCAAAAGGGACCCCTAGATTGGTTTTCTTTGCTCCAACCTGCGAGGAGATAAATGGCTTCTCCCAATTTCGGCAAATCTCCCACTTCATGATTTCCGTACCCTGAAGATTAGGAGCTGTATGATAAGGAGCGGTATAGGTGGTTTGCTTCATCGATGCATCTGCCCGGCGAATGAAGGTCAATTCATGGCTCGCGCCGGGTTCAGCTTCCACTCGAATTTGATCGGTTGAATCTGACCATTCCGCATAGTATAGATCCGAAATCAGCAGGTCCCGTTTGCCGCCGACTTCTGGCCCAAACCACGTATGCATAGCCCGATCCCGTGAAATCACCATAATGCGATAGGCATCCAAGCTTATCCATTGGTCCTCCGTTTGATGTGTGAACGTGATTGTTAATTCCTGCCCGCGCCACGCTGTCTTCACCGCTCCGGAATCGGACACATGCGGCAGCAGTTCGCTGTTCCACATCAGCTTCAATTCATTTCCCTGTCCGATCTCGCCAAATACAATACAAACGTTCGAATCCCTATAGAGGAATTCAGCAGAAGCATGAATCCATTTCAAGCGATCATGCAAAGCGAATTGCACGGGATATATCCGTGTTTCCATCGGCTGCAGCACGGTTCTGGTTGGAAATACGTCCAGCAAAGATGATTCCCAGGTAAAGGCTTGTATTTCATCGGACGCATTGCTGAATGCAAGCAGCTGGTTTCCACGAAGGATAACAAGGACTTCGGATGGAACGCCTGCTATACCCGCTTCTGTGCCCGTCTTGATTTCCGGCTCTTCGACCAACAAGGACTCGAATGAGAGCAGCTGAGCATGCGTTGTCTTGTAGCGATAGTACAATTCTCCGAGCTCGCCCCACTCTTCGATTGCTGCTTCATTATAATAACGATTGGGGAAAAACTTAGCCGGCTGCATCCCCGGATCGGTTCCACCGGCAAACATAAAGTAGTTCAACCCTGCACAGCCGTTAATAAACGCAAGCTTCGTCAAGCTTTCCAGCCATACGCGCGGTAAATGTCCCATTGTGGTGATGTCCGAACTTTGAGCAGTGTTTAACCAGCCTGCTTCAAATTCCTGGCTGAAGATCGGTTTATTCGGATGGGTTTTCCGATAGTTCTGAAAGTAAGCAGAGACCTCCCTTACTTGATCCGGAGCAGGCGTAGGATAGTAATCAAATGCCCCCAGCAGCCCCTCTTCAGCATAATAATCGCCGTTATTCAGCACGATAGGCACCTTAATGCCGAGCTCTTGCACCTTATCGGCCAATTGAAGCAAATACGGCTTATTCCCGTAGCCGAACTCATTCTCCACTTGCCAAAGGATTACATTACCGCCCTCCGTAATTTGAGTCCCTTTCAACAAGGGAGTAATCGTATCCAGCCAGCGATTCAAATAGTGAAGAAAAGCAGGGTCGCCGGTTCTCGTTCTCACGTCTTCCGACCAAATCCAGCCCGGGAATCCCCCGCCCGAAATTTCGTCGCAGACATATCCGCTTGGCTTTAAGATGCCAAGAAGCTGGTTCTGCTGCGTGCATGCAACGAATTCGGCGATATTCCACCGACCGGAGAAGTCGAACTGCTCCTTCTCTCTCTCATGCAACCCCCAAGGTACGTAGGTGCTTATACAATTCAAGAGATTGGCCTTTAATTTGCGAATACGATCCTCCCATTCGATCGGATCCGTTTTGAAATAAGACAATTCCCCGGAGATCACCAGTCTGCTCTTGCCATAAATTCGAATAAAGGATTCATCGCAGCTTATTATATCGTTACGGTTATTGGTCACTATGTAGTCTCCCTATCGCCCAATGCCTGCCGAATGCTCATCTCTAACGGAGAGTAATCCCGAGGATTCTCTCGGTTCAAATTCATGCGCTCTTTTAACGGGGTGGTGCGGTTGCACATGAAACGTGGGATGCCGTTATGGTTCGGCGATGCCGTATGATACAGAAACGGATGACAGAGGATGACATCGCCCGGAGAGCCGGTCGTTTCAACCACGCGCAGTTGAATGCCCTCTGAATCCCTATGCAGCGTGTTCATAAAGGCATGAATGCGGGCTTCCGCAGTAGAAGCATATTTCCCGCTCGTTATTCCGGTCAATTGGGCTAAATAGGGATGCTGTAGATTTAGCGCATCTATGGCAGCCTGCGATTCAAGTCCTTCCGGATGCTGAGCCAAGAAGCGAGCAACCAGCTTATGTGAGCCTTCAAGCACCAGCGTACCGCCGCCACGAGGCGCAATGTCGGAGAAAAGGCATAGACACAGCAGTCCCTGCTCCGGACTATCGACATAATGACGGAAATGAATGCCGTCCCAATGCCAGCCTTCCGTTGGAACCGTCCATTCTTTCTCTGCTCCCAGCGCAAAGTTAACCGGCCACCAGCCCCACGTGGAATGAATCTCGTCGACTCCGTATACGCCTTTATCCGTCCATCTCTCTTCGCCGATCAACTCTTCAATCGCATTGGCCATCCGCAGCGTGTTGCATTGATCAAATTCCGGACTCCGGTAGGCTTCCTGAATGTATATCATCGGTTGTGTCCAAGACGATGGATCTTCTTGCAAGATCCCTCTCTCTCGGAGCTTTTCCCATAGAAATTGCTGACAGGCGTGCGCGGTTTCCCGTGGAAAGGCCTGCTCGACCTTCACCCAGCCCCGTTCCTTGAAATGCTCGATTTGCTCGAAGTTAAGCACACGATTATGCATCGTATCCCTCCTTGGTATAAATAAGGCTAACGCTCCGTAGAGCGTCAGCCTTTGTGATGGTATGTGAATTATTTCGCCGTTTTTACCCATTCATCCAGTTGCTTCTGTTTCTCTGCAATAATTTTATCTACGCCAATGGATTTCAATTTATTGATGTACTTCGGCAGGAATTCGTTAGGATCCACCGTTCCCGTAAATAAAGCAGGCTCAAATTCCTTCTTCGCATTGTTGAACGCCGCAATTTCATTCTTCACCGGTTCCGGGTTAAACACGAAACCAAGCACGCTCGATTTCTCCGCAGATTCATTGAACTTCAAGAAGTTGTCCCACTTGTTCGGGTTCTCATTCGCCCACAGATAATCGTTAAACTGATTGCCGAACATCCAAGCTCCATTTAGTACATAACCTGATGTTGCAGCATCTACGCCTTCCGGGAAGTCGATCACGTTATCGCTTTTCTTCACGAAATGCTTACCTTCAATACCGAATGCGAGCAGGTTAACTAAGTATTTGTCGGTATAGAGGAGATTCAGGAACATCATCGCACGATCCGGGTCTTTCGAGGTTCTGGAGATCGATGTCATCGAACCCGTTGTATCAGCTGTTCTAACAATTGGTTTTGTTAACTCCACCTGCACAAATTGAACGCCGTTAGCCAAACTATCTTCCGCATCTTTACCCGGCTTCAGCTGCTGTACGTAGGAGAAGGCTTTACCCGCTTTGAGCGCTCCCGAGATATCTGCTGCCGTTGCCGCATCCTTGTTCACATAGCCGGCCAAAAACCATTTTCGCGCCAGATCCAATTCTGCTTTCACTTGAGGCGTTTCGATGCTGGACACGACTTTATAATCGTTTGCTCCGCGTACTACCGATCCGGGGCTGCTGTCTCCTAAATCTTCGAAATTCATCGGATTGTAAATCCAATCCACGCTTGTATCTTTATTCAAATAGAGCGGAACAACACCGGACTCTTTCTCTTTGATCATTTGATAGATCGGTTCCAAGTCTTCGACCTTTTTAATTTGCGTAATATCGATTTTATATTTATCTACCAAATCCTTGCGGAGCATGACACCTGCTTGGCTGGCAAGCTCTTTGTTGATAGGTATCCCATAAGAGCGGCCATTCACTTTCGAACCTTCGAGCAGCGCAGGGTTGATCACTGTTTTCAGATCGGGGGCATCTTTATCAATAAGATCAGTCAAATCGATAATATTGCCTTGTTGAATCTTCGTGCCGAAGTTATCCCAGTTCATCGTCTGAAGCAAGTCAAACTGCTCGCTTGAGGCGAATTTCAAGTTTACTTTGTCCTGCCAGCTGCCCCAGTCAATGACATCCAGCTCAAACGTTGCATTGATTTTATCTTTGAGATACTTGCTGATTTCCTCATTGACCAATGCCAAATCTTTCGGCACCGCTCCGCCTGGCACAACCATCTTCAGCTTGTATGGCGCCAGTTCCGGCGCCGCCGGGGTTTCATTGGTCGTCGAAGTTTCATTGGTCGTCGTTTCTTGCTTTGTATCGTTTGCCGGCTGCTCGTTGCTTGCATTCTGTTCGTTATTTTTTCCGCAGCCTGACAACAATAGAGAAGCTGAAACAATAGTGGCTACAACGAGCGGAGCTGCTTTTTTCATTTTTTTCATACAAACCCTCCTGAGTATATTTATCTATGCTAACTAGCATTGCTAGTTTTAGCCTTTGACAGCTCCTACGGTCAATCCTTTTACAAAGTACTTTTGGAAGAAGGGGTAGGCGAACACCATTGGACCCGTGCCGACAATACACATGGCCATACGAACAGATTCACTCGGTAAGTTAGCAATTTCCGTAGAACTTGGACCTGAGCCCGCTTGGGCGTTTGCCAGTAAAAATTGCAGGTTCATTAACACTTTATACATCATGTACTGAAGATTGATGATGTTGTCATTATTGATGAAGATCAGACTGTTATACCAGCCATTCCAATAGCCCAGCGAGTAAAATAATCCTATTGTCGCAAAGACCGGAAGCGATAACGGGACGACAATCTGAACCAGAATTCTGCCTTCGCCCGCTCCTTCCATCGTTGCAGATTCAATAATGGAGGGATGTATGGTGGTCTGAAAGAACGTTCTCATAATAATGACATAGAAGGCGTTCATTAATAGACCAGGGATGATCAAGGCGAAGATCGTATCCTTCAGATGAAGGACATTCGTGTATACCAAGTACCATGGAACCAGACCGCCGCTGAATATCATCGTGAAGAAGATAAAGAAGGAGAAGAAGCCGCGAAAATGAAAATCTTTCCTCGATAGCGGATAAGCAAACAAGGCAGTCATGATGATGCCGGCAATCGTACCTGCAACCGTAACAACGATTGAAATCCCGTAAGCCGCTATAATGCTGTGAATATCGAACCACAAATACTTGTAGGCGGACAAGCTGAATTTCTCCGGAATTAATTTGTAGCCATGGAGCGCAATCGATTTCTCATCCGAGAAGGAAACGCCTACGACTAACAATATAGGAAGGAGACACAGACAACCGTACAGAATAAAAATGACATTCAGAATGACGTTGGACTTTGGTGAGACAGCCAGTATGTCTCGCTGGTTCCTTTTGATTGCCGATGGCTCCTCTTGCAAAGAATAGTTCACTGAAGTTGTGGTTTCCAACCTTCTCCTCCTCCTGTTCTAAAAGAGTGCATTCTCTTTGTCTATTTTACGTACTAGGAAATTCACGCCGACGACTAGGATGAATCCGACTACGGACTGATACAGCCCCGCTGCCGACGACATTCCTGTATCCCCCAGACGGATCAAAGCCCGATACACATACGTATCAATGACATTGGTCGTGGAGTACAAGGCCCCCGCATCAAGCGGCAGCTGATAGAATAAACCGAAATCCGCATTTAAAATATGACCGACCGCCAGCAAAGTTAGAATAATCATCATCGGCTTGATGGAAGGCAGCGTAATATTCCTGATCAACTGCCACTTGGTTGCGCCATCGGTTATAGCCGCCTCATAGTACTCTTTGTCGATACTGATAATAGCTGCTAAGTAAATCACGATGGAGTAGCCTACGTTCTTCCAGATGTAGACGATCGGTAAGATGAACGGCCAGTACTTCGGCTCGCTATACCACGAAATCGGCTCGATACCGAGTGGAGCCAAGATGATCGTATTAATGAAACCAAATTCCTGGCTCAGCATCGAGTAGCCAAGATACCCTACGACAACCGCGGATAGAAAGTAAGGGAGGAACATAATGCTCTGATACAAATTGGAGAAGAACCGATTTCGCAGCTCATTCAGCAGAATGGCAAATGTAACGGCGCTGACCAATGTAAGGACGATAAACACAAGATTGTACAAGATCGTGTTTCGCGTAATGACCCAGGCATCGCTCGAGTTAAACAGAAATTTGAAATTCTCGAATCCGACCCAAGGGCTTTTCCAGTAACCTAATGCATAATTGATGCTTTTGAAAGCGACAACCGATCCAAACATCGGAATGTAATTATTGATGATTAAGTAAAGTATTCCTGGAAATAACATGAGTAATAAATATCGATTTTGATGTACTTTTTTAATAAAGGATGTTTTGTAATGATTATTAATGGGTTTATTACCCATATCCAGCACCTTCTTTCGCGTTATCCCCTTCTGTTATCTTTATTATAGAGTTTCATGTATAGGCTATCTACGAAGTGGAATGACATCATTGCCGTTATTATGACAGCAATAAAAAACCCTCGGATGAACAAGGAATAGCTCATCGAGGGTCTATCTAACTGTTATTTATCTAGTAGTTGATATCGCTTGCGAAATTCTTGGGGATGCACGCCGACCTGCTTCTTGAAAATCTTGCTGAAATGGGAGAAGTTTTCGTATCCCATAGATTCGCATATTTCACTTATTTTCAAATCCGTTTCAATGAGCATAATCTTGGCTTGGTTCATCCGGACCGTAATGATGTATTCCATCAAGGTTTGTCCTGTTTCTTTCTTAAACAGCCTTGATAAATAAGCCGAATTTAAATGCACATGAGAGGCAATCCCTTCCCTCATGACATCCTTCAAATTCGCTTGCACATACAGCCTTATTTTCTCGATGATGGCGGAGCTGTCCATCCGCATCAACTGCATATAATCGATTCCTGCAGTAATAACGCGCGCAGCCCACTGTTTAAAGTGAGCAACGGAACGGGTTGCCGAAGCATCTCCAAACCATTTTCCTGTACCCATCATCTCTTTCACGGATCGTCCATGCTTGTGCGACACTTGATACACCATATGTAAGATCGAGTGGTAGAGCGCATCGATCGTTTCAGCTGCGCTGGATTGATCTTCCCGGAGTTCGGCAAGGACTGCCTCCAGTCGCTTCATAAGTTCATCTTTCTTCCCTAACTCGAATAGCACCACCCAGTCCGCACATTCGATATGGACAGGTGCTTTAATCGGATTTGCTGCCATACTGCCTATACGTTCCGATTGGGATTGGACAACCTTCGTATTTACAATATTACGAGCCTCCAGCTCCAGTAACGCCTGGCAGCTATCGGATAGAGCACCTATTCCAACCGGCTGGCCGATATAACAGGATAAGCTGCAATAGAATAGTTGCGAACAGACGTCGATGTATGCCTGGCATTTGGCATGCCAATCCTCCTTCTCTGCCTCTGCATCCCCCGTCAAGTAAATGAGTATGAAATGAAGGCCGTTACGGTCTTGGATGACGTCTCCCGCACGTGATTGGAGAAACATCTCAGCTGCCGCATTACGCAGTGCGTACTCCATGATTTCCTCATCGCGCAGATTGAATTCCTTGCTCCACATCTCTACGCTGAGCAGAATGGGCAAAATCAATGTATGGGGATCAAACGTGAAATGATAAGCAGGAAGCTGCTGCTTTAAATTATCCGCGGTCGGTATGAGGCGCTGGGCTAATATATCTTGCCAGAACCGTTCGGTCAATAAGGGCTTCTGCTTCTCCCAAAGCTTCTCATAGGTTTGAAATTGTTCATCGAATTGCTCGACCTTCCTCAAATCCTCTACCCGCTCCTGCACCTTTACCATTACGGTTCTTAATTGATCATAGTTAACAGGCTTCAGTAAATATTCATAGCTGCCCAGGCGAATAGCCTGTTGGGCGTAAGAGAAGTCGGCATGGCCTGTCAAAAAAACAGGCACGATCGACGTGTTATGCTCTCTGACCCACCCGACCAGATCGAGTCCATTGCTGTCGGGCATTTCAATATCGCACAGCAGAACATCGATGCCCACGGTTCGGATAATTTCCATCGCTTCATCAGCATCGCATGCGCTATAAACCTCGCTATAACCTAAACCGTTCCAATCGATCCCTTTTAACAAAGCTTTAATCGCATAGACTTCATCATCTACGATAAGTAACTTATACATGTTAGAGATCCCCCTGCTCTTCGTATGGTGACTGTTTTGGAATGATTAAGCGTACGACTGCCCCTTTCTGGGCTCCATTCTCGAACAAAATGTTGAATGCCTCGCCATACTTCATCCGCAAGCGATGATGCACATTCCAAATCCCCAGATGCTTATCGCCTGAGCCTTGGCCTTCTGCGTATTGGCCGGCTTGGAACAGCTGCAATTTATCAGGCGCAAACCCTTTACCGCTGTCGCTGATACACACTTCGTAGCAATCAATGGACGCTTCGGATTGCCTTACCGAGATTGCAATTTGAAAGACCGATTTGCCTTTATCCATGCCGTGTATAATCGCATTCTCAACGAAGGGTTGGATGATTAAGGGAGATATACTGTACGTTTTATACATGTCAGGGACCTTAACCTGAAACGTTAATTTCTCCGGGAATCTAAGCTTCTGGATCTCCAAATAATTCTCGATATGCCCAATCTCTTCAGCCAGCGTGATCGTCTCCCGATGGGAACGGGTAATGAAGCGGAAATAATCGCCTAAATGCTCCGTCATCTTCTGAACCAGCAGATTCTCCTCCAGCACCGAGAGGCTAAATATGATATTTAAAGAGTTCAAATAGAAATGCGGGTTAATCTGCGCTTGCAAATGATTGAATTCTGCCTTCTGCGCTCGCAGCATTTCCTCGTAAACGTTAATTTTCAAGCTCTGAATTTGAGAAGCCATTTTGTTAAACGTCTCTACCAGGAATGAAAACTCCTTGGTTGAATGGTCGCCGAGCCTCACATCCAAATTCCCCCGGCCGATGCTCTGCATCCCTTTAATCAGAATGTTCATGGGCCGCAGCAGTACGTTCTTTACAAATAACAAGTAGAATACAAGAATGATAATTAAGCCAATGGGAAGCAAGAAGAGCAAGCGTTGAAAATATAACAGTTTCTGCAGCACGACCTTCTCCGGAATAAAGACGGCGAGACTAATCGGTGCATATTGAAAAGGAAGGCCGACAAGCATATACTTGCTTCCGCTCGATGACTTCGTAAAGGAAACGTACTTCATCTCGTTGTGTTCCAGCTTCTTTACGATTTCATTCACGTTATCGGTAGATAGGGTCGTTTCAATAAGAGAGGTGCCTGCGTTCGACATCAGCAGCAGTTCTTTCCCGCTGTTGCCGAAATTGGATTGTCTGAGCGGTTGAATTAATTTATCAATATCGATTAAAGCACCCACATAAAGCTCCCGATTAATTTCATTCGGGCTAATCGGAATGACGCGAACCAAGTAATATTTGTTCTTCCATTCGGTGACTGTCCAGTTCTGGGTATCCATGCCGTCCTTGTGTTCATCGAAGAAGGAATACAGGACGCCGTCGAATTTCTCTGAATCTTCATAGCTCTTTTTTACGCTGATCATATCGTTATTTTTTTTCGAATAGACGAAGAAGGTTTCGATTCCTTTATAGACGCTGAGATCGTCATCGAACTTGCGCAATAACCACTGCTTAGCCATAAAATAATCGCCGTTTTCCTTCGGGTATAAAGTAAGCGGTATCAAATTGGTGTAAGAGAAATCACTGCTTCCCAGACGTAGAATATAATTGTTCGTTTCCTCCAACGTTTGATCGAGAGAGGAGACCTGCGTTTCGAGGAAATTGTAATAGGACTGAGATACCTCGGCCCGGACGACATTCATGGCGTAAAAGTTATTATAGAACAAGAAGAAGATCAAAGGGGTCGTTACGATAAAAAAACCGAGGATGAATTTGAAACGCAATGTTTTCTTCTGGTTCATCAGCTAACCTCTCTCTGCGTCTATCAATCGACCTCAATCCGTTCAAATAAGCCGTGCTGCATATGGCAATGAAAATTGTAACCCGATTCCTAAGAAAATGTCGATACTTGGTTCTGCCGCCTAAAACATTTCAAGCTTTCTATAGACTTCCTGATCTATATGTACCGTTGCTTTCTTTACTAAATCGTCGACATAAGAGGCGTACTTTCGTTCTTTCAATAGCTGCGTAATGGATTCGTTAACTTCTTCCCGTTCATTGAATCCTTCCTCAGTCTTTTCGATGCATTTCACCACATAGTAAGCTTTATTGTACTCGAAAACCTTACTCACTTGCCCTACGGATAAGCCGACGGCATTCTCGGTAAATTCATGGGTTGCGGGCATATAATCTTCACGGCTTGTAGTAGAATCAAATAGCTGTTCGCCGAAATCGACTTTAATAACCGAATTTGCGCTATACTTATCGGCTAAGTCTTTCATATGATCTCCTTTAACGATTTTCCCCCGTACTTCTTCGGCCATTTCCTTTGCGGCGTTCTTGCTCTTATCGTCTTTAGCTGTAAAAGCAAAAGAAGCTTTCTCTACCTTTACCTTCTCTATTTTCTTGTACTTGTTTTCCTTTATGGCGGTATCGTAATATTGCTTGATCTCTTCCTCGGAAACGACTAGCTGTTCATCTAGTTTTTTCTTTAACTTTTGAATCATATCCGTGAACAAGATCGAGAAATAAACATCTTCGGTATACTGTTCGGGACCGTAGATGACTTTCTTGTTTGCGATAGCCGTTTTCCGTCTGGCATTTTCATTCTTAAGATCGATTAGAAATTGAGAATAGCTGATATCTTGAACCAGTTCCTTTTCTTTTCCCTGGATTTGTTGAACTTTAATTTGTATTGCCTCATCCAAGGCAAGCTTTTTTAGATAATCCGCAGGTATTTCACCATCAAAACTGCTCGTCCAGAATCCTTTTCCAGGTTCGACATTGTGCGCCTTCTTGAAATAGTCGAATACTTCCGAGCGATGCTTGATGAGCTTTGGCATTAACTCTTGTACAGTTATAGGTTCGTCGTCTACCGTTGCTACAACACTAGAGTCCCCATTTGTATCATTGCTAGTGCCTACTAGGATAAGAACCGTACAAATAGCCGTAATTGCTGCGATCCATAACCCCAAATGTTTCAATGTGAAACGAAATCGCTTTTCATTCCTTTTCTTATCCATACCTCATACTTCCTTTCATGAGATCAAGAGATGACCCTTTGGGTAAAGGGTCATCTCTTGAATGAAATACTTTGTGGATACTGTCGCGATGTTACTTAGCGGCAGTACGCAATTTCCAAATGATAACGGCCGCTTGCGCTCTTGTTGCCCCACCTTGAGGCGTAAACTTTCCATTCCCTACACCGTCGATGATACCGGCTTGATGAATGGCCACTACAGCATTGACTGCGTAAGCCGCAATTTCGGATTGATCTTTAAATGAAGCAACTTCTCCGTTTCCATTTAAGTAAGCCTTCACCAATAACCCGGTGTTATAGATCATAACCGCCATGTCCTGCCTCGAAATCTGGTCTTGGATGCCAAACGTGCCGTCCGATTTGCCTTTAACGATACCGAGCTGTTGTGCCGATGCGACTGCACTGTAATACCATGAGCCGCTCTTCACATCGCTCAGCGAAGTCTTGGCATCACTGTTCACTAAATCAAAGGCGTTCATCAGCATCGTAATAAACGCTGCTCTTGTCAACCGGCTATCGGGCTTGAAGCTGTCTCCCCCTACTCCTTTGACAATGCCTCTTGCTGCCAATGCTTCTATGCTGTCTTGTGCCCACGATACGTTCGCAATATCGTTAAAGCTTACTCCTTTATAGGCAACCGCATATTTGCTGAAATGCGCAGTGCTGAATGTGATTTGACCGGTTGCATGATCGTATTTGCCGTTTTTCACGATTTCCAGTTTGCCATCATCATTCATGTAATAAATGATGATTTGATCCGGGTCTTCTTCGGGTTTCAACTTGTAGTTCAACTTAACCGTCACGGTTTCATCCCCGAACTGGCTGATTTTCTTCCCGTCAACGCTGAGGTTGAAGTCGTAAATCGGATGGCTTCCAATGGCCGCTTTCACTTCATCCGATAGCGTCGAGGAATCGACGTTCTTTACGGAAAGTTGAACATTTCCGGTAGTCTCGTTTCCATTTTTCAATAGATCCGTTGGAATCGAGATCTCGGCAAGTCCAGTCTTAAGATTGAACCGCTCGATGTTATTGTCGCGGGCGGTTTTAATCGAACTGCCGGCAAGATTAACGGTTACCTCTTTGGCTGATTCCGTTCCCAGTATCATAATTTCTACTATAGAGTCTTTCGCATGAAGTATGGCTGCATCGAGTTCATTCGTCTTCACGTCGATAACCGCTTTTCCGTTAACGTCAGGGATCGCTTCTATTTTCACGGTTCCGGTTTGCGGGTTCGGCGCTATTGGCGCTGCTGTCGGCGCTGTTGGTGTTTGTAATGCATCGATTACATTGATTTGGACAACTTCAGAAACCGTGCTGGTTCCATCGTTGACGTGAAACGTAACATTGTATTGGCCTGCTTGCGAATCCGTAGGCGTCCAGCTGAATATACGGGATAAAGCGTTGAATGCTGCGCCTGCAGGCAGATTGTCCGCACTGTAGGTCAATGGATCTCCATTCTTATCTGTTGCATGAATCGTAAACACAAGAGGGTTGCCTTCACTAATCGTTTTATCCCTCATCTGATAGAATTCAGGAAGCAAATTTACATTCGGATCGATAAATTCAACAAGGGTGAATGGAGCGTTCACGCCCCACCAAGGGCCCGAGCCGTCTTCGAAGTCAGCATTCGAGATGCCGTTTTCCCCGCCGGATGTTCCTAAGAACACATCGTCAATAAACATCGTACTGGAGGCATCCGTCGTTTTGAGCATGACATGCAGAACGTTATTCGTCCCCGTATTGAACACGCCGGTACCAACTTCGTTCCATTCGCCGCTTGCGGTTAAGTCCGTTTCGCTGAACGTAGACCAATCCGCATTGGCGATGACGGCTTTTACGGTTCCGCTTCCTTTCACCCATGCCTTGAATTCCACATCGGTATTTGGCGTAACCGCGATATCGCTGTAGCCCATAGACTTCCAAGCACTGTCGGCCGAGTTATTGTCGACTTTGATCGCCTTGGTTCCACTGTGCACGGATACGGTCGGAGGCGGCGTTGGTTCTTCCGTTTTCTGCACCAAAGAGAAAGGAGCATTTACGTTCCACCAAGGATCCGAGCCGTCTTCAAAGTCAGCATTCGAGATGCCGTTTTCCCCGCCGAGTGTGCCAAAGAACACATCGTCGATAAACATCGTAGTGGAGACATCCGTTGTTTTGAGCATGACATGCATTACGTTATTCGTCCCCGTATTGAACACGCCGGTACCCACTTCGTTCCATTCGTCAGTTGCGGTTAAGTCCGTTTCGCTGAACGTAGACCAATCCGCATTGGCGACGACAACTTTTACGTTCCCGCTTCCTTTCACCCATGCCTTGAATTCCACATCGGTATTCGGCGTAACCGCGATATCGCTGTAGCCCATAGACTTCCAAGCACTGTCGGCCGAGCTATTGTCGACTTTGATCGCGTAATCGCCGCTGTGCGCTTCGTTAGGTACCGGCGGTGTCGTTGTCGGCGGCTCTGTCGGTTCGACCGCATCGGTATCCAAGCTTGTCATACGGAAATAATCGAAATCGGCAATGACGTTCGTTCCATTGCAGTTATACAGCCCGATCCGTTTATCGCCGGGGAAATAAACGGTATAGCTGCCTATTTCGGTATAATCAGTACCGTCTTGCGAGTAGTACCCTGTATAGGTAGCGCCGCTTTTCTCCAGCTTCAGGTAATAGTCGGGATTCTCATCCTCCGCATCGTTTATATTCGTGTACGTACTGCTGTTCCATACGCCGTCTTGCTTATACCCGAACTGGAATTTCAGTTCGCCGTCATGTACCCGGTTAAGCTTGATGTGGTTAGCTCCATCCATGTAGACCAATAAACCTGTCTGTTCCCAATCCGCCGTCGGGATTGCGGATACTTTGGTTTCGATCGTAAAATCGCCTTTAGGCGCCCATTGGAGCAATACGTTTTTAGTAGAATCGACATCTCCGCCGCTGCTCGTGATATTCATTTTTCCCGGATTCGAGGACAGACTCCATTTTAACGGATCTTCTGAAATCCACTTCCATCTTGCGTTCAAATCGTTGCTGTCGAAATCATCATTCACTTGTTCCGCCGATGTCGGCAGCTCAGGCTCCGGTTCCGGTGTCGGATCCTCAGGATTTGTCGGTGTAATTGTATGATACAACGAGAATACATTGCCTGATGTCCAAGGCCGAGCTCCATATTCAAAGCTGCCGTTATCGAGCAAATTCCCGCCGTTTGCGGCTCCCATATAAGCATCGTCGAAGTAGGCCGTCCCAGATGTTCCGCCCGTCTCGGTTAGCGCAAAAACCAGCGAAGTGGCATTTCCGCTATTCACGGGCAACTGGATTAGAGTCCACTCGTCGGAAGCTTCAATAGAGGTGTGATTGAAAACGGTATTTCCGTCTCCGACCGCTAACGTATAGCCTCCCGTGCCTTTCACCCAAACTTTAGCCTCGTAATCTTTATTCGGTTCGACGCCTGCAATCGTCTGCGTCATTTCTTGATTGGAAGCCGTGTCCGTAGAAACGGCTTTCACGGACCATCTGCCGGCGTGAATAACCGGATCTACCGCATCCGGAATCTCTAACGGTTTTGGAGTTGGAGGCACCGTTGCTGCTTTAGGGCTTCCATACTCATGCGCTCCGATATCGGGTGCGTTATTGTAAAGCGCATGTCCCCAGAAATCTCTGCCGCCATTATCCGCAATGACTGTTCCTGCGTTAATATACGGGGAGTCCGAGCTCAACTTGAATACATCGGCACCTCCCATGCCGTCCGTAGGAACCGTCGGTATAGGTCCCGCGAATTTCGGATCCGTTGTAACGGCATGCGCGTCTTCTGCCGGCGCGACATTTCCGGTTCCATAGTAGCCGTTATAGTCAAACACGTTATTGGAATCTGAATGGGAAGGATAGGTAGAAGCCGCATTCGCATAAAAAATATTGTTCTGGTAATAAATTTTACCCGTTTCGGTCGCGAGCGACTTGATATGGAGGCCTTCATCTGCGATGTTGTTGTAAAACACGTTATTGTAAACGTAAGACCCCTCCGAACCCGGGTGATTGATCGATAGGGTCGTATTCTCGTTGACGTTGATTTTATGGTCGTTGAAACTCACGTTGTATCTCACGGTCGCGCCTTTATATTTCTCCTGGGCATTGCCCATTACCAGCAGGAAACCGCCCGCGTTGTCATGGCTGTAGTTGTATTGGAAAGTAACTCTGTCAACCGTCGCGATGTCGGCGTCGAAAGCCTGCGAATCCCCGTCGTCATTATCTTGCAGCGGGTCATGATTCGTGTAGGCGACCTCATTATTTTGGAAGACCGCATTCTTGCTTAACCATTCCCACATGGCAACGGTGTAGCCAAAGCCTTCAAAACCGCCGCCTTGATCGTAGGACGTATTGTATTCAATCAAAGGAGAGTCGCAAAGACCGACGACGATGTCTCCGTTTCCGTTTCTCTCGAAATAATTGTTTCGAATCACGACGTTCGTAAAAAAAGTAACGTCTTTTACGGCTTCGTCCCCATCGCTCTGAATGCCATGGCTCTCATTGTCGTAGATCCGGTTATCCGCGATAAGAAAGTCGTCGTAAGAGGAATTGCTCTTATAAGCGTTGAATCCGATGGCGGCGGACCAGAAACGCAAGCTGCCCTCATAATGGCCTTTCACGTTATGAATATCCAAGCTCTCGAAGTGCAAGCTTCTTAATGTCCTACCTGTATCATTAGACACGAAAATGCCGTAGCGATGATCGTTTTCGGGCGCATCGTTCGTAATTTCCAGGTTTTTGACCGTGATATATTCAACGTTGTTCAAGAAGATGGCTTTCGGAACGCCTCCGCCTGCAATGATAGGCTTCGGACCTTCGCCGTATTTGTCGTATGTAATGCGGTTCTCGCCGTAACCGGAATCATCGATCGTAAGCTGGCCGTTCCAAATGCCTCCCGCTTTGAACAAAATCCGATCTCCCGGCACGAAATCCGTGGCGTTCACCTTATTGAGCGTTTTCCACGCCTCGCCTGGACTCCTTCCGCTATTACTATCGTTTCCGTTTATCGAATCCACATAGTAAGAATCGAGCGACGCTGCACTGGTTGCCTTTGGACTTATACTTATTAGGGACACTGCCATAGTAAATATACAAAATAACGCAATTGCCTTTTTTAACCCTATCATGCCATGTTCTCTCCTTTTGATCCTATTTCCCGTACAGTAGACGTAACCTCGGGCTATCCTCCTCTCCTTTGCAAGAGAGCTCGCCCTAGAGTCACTCCCTCGGATTTTCTAATCATAAAGGAAGGGAATAGCCGCAATATACGAATTGCCATGACATGATTACTGTTTTTATCGCTACTTTCGTAAACGATGCGCAGGAAACAATAAAAGCCGCTGCCCCGCTGCTCAAGGCAGCAAAGCAACGGCTTTGGGAAAATGTTATTTTACATAAACACGGAAATAATCGAGCGTAAATTTCGATGGGAACGGTGTTGCGCCTGCCGATGGCGCCGAGTTCGGGGATCCACCTACAGCCAAGTTAATCAGCACTTCCGGATCCGGACCATACCAAGTAAAGTTCGTTCCCTTCACCAATGTATTATCGACCCACTTCTGAATGTTGCCTTCATTCCAAATCAGCGTGTACGTATGGAAGGTAGTCGAGAAGTCGAAGCCCGGATGCCCAGTACCTTGCCGCTATTCGGGTTTACTAATTTGTAAACCTGACCGGATACAGCCGGATCTGCTTGCGCCGGAATCCCCATAACCATCATAGCTATGATGACCATTGAAATAACAAAAGCAGACTTTTTACCCTTCTTGATCTTGAACATGTTAATTACCCTCTCCCCATCATTAATCCGGTTGCAACCGCTTTCAATCCATGGAAAACAAAGTTGCATGGGATTGCTCTATCCGCTGTTTTCGCACAACCTCCTCCACTCGCTTGATAGTTTGTATTATAGATGACGGTTTTGGACCACGATACAAAAAACTGTGACGCCATTAACGTTATTATTACTGAATTGGAACCCCTATTACGTATTACAATCAACAGTAGAATGAAGGCAAAACAAAAAGGCATAAGCACCGTATAGTACCGGACTCATGCCTTTTTTACACCTTTACGCTTTCTTCAGTGTCCTCCGACGATTCCACAGCGCTGCGCAAAGCGCCAAGAGCAGCGATAGGCCGATCAGTCCACCCAATTTGATTATCGTTTGCGTCGGCACAGCCGACCAACGATGTGTAGTGGCTCCGCCGCTTTCCCAGATAAACGATGAAGCGGCCTTCGTAAAAACGACGTCCTTCGCTTCATCTGCTAACTGAATATGAGCCATGTTAAGGTGATGGACAAAACCTTCCTTTTGAAAGAAAGCATACTCGATATCAAGATCCTCGACCGGCGCCTCGAATTTGAACTGCATATCAAGCCGCACCATCGGAAGCTTGCCCTTCTCCGTCATTCGAATCTCACCGATGACAGGTTTCTCTGTGGTACCGCCGCTCGACAGCTGCAGTCCCGAGCCCATGAATGCCCGCAAGGCTTCCGCCTGGGTTTTGACTTCCGCTTCATCCACGTAACCGTCCGTATTGAGATCCAAATCGACGAATTCCATCAGCTGATAGGGATCCATGTACAACGCGTATTCAACTGTATCGCCTACGACAACAACGTCCGAATAACCGACCGGCTCGAAATGCGCCGATGCTGCAATTGGCCACGCGGCAAGCAAGCCCGCCCCAAGCAGTAAGCCTGCGATAATCCTCTTAATGTTCATATACTCTCCCCGCCAGTTAAAGAAGTTGCTGCGACATGCGCTCGATAAACCAGAACAATCCGAAGCATGCCACCACCGCGGACCCCCCAAACACAAGAATGCGCTCGTCCAGCTTCGTCTGCTTGAATGCCCAAATTAGCGGCAGCACGGCAGCCAAAACGATAATTTGACCAGCCTCGACGCCGAGATTGAACGAGAAGAGCGGCACTACGAAGTCGTCTGACAGCGTTCCGCGCAAAATATCCGCAAAGCCGAACCCGTGAACCAATCCGAAGAAAAGCGTTACGATCCAGCGGTGGTTTAGTTTTTTGAGAAACAGGTTTTCAACGGTGATGTACACAATCGACAGCGCGATGAGGGGCTCGATGATAGTCGGCGGCAGGCTAACGATCTCCAGCGCGGATAATGCGAGCGTCACGCAGTGCCCCACCGTGAAGGCGGTCAACACTTTCAAGATATCGAGCTTCGACATTCTCGCGATAATGAGCCCGCAGAGGAATAGCAGGTGATCGTACCCCGATAAAATATGTTCGATGCCCATAGTAAGGTATTGCAGAAAATTTCCCACTATAATGAACTCCTTCAGGCTAATAAACAGCCGGGAATACGGACGTTGCCCGTATTCCCGAACCGAAGAATGTTTTTATTTGATCACTTGCAGGGCGGACATGATCACCTTGACGGCCTCAGCTCGCGTCGAGATTGCATCCGGCACGAAATTACCTTCTCCGCGCCCTTCGATGATACCTTGCTGTTTCAACTGCTCCGCCAGGCTACGCGCCCAGGTTGGGATGGAAGCTGCATCGGAGAACGTCGACGGCGTGCCGTCGGCAACCAGTCCCATAGCTCTCGCGAGCAGGGTAATCATCTCAGCCCGGCTTAACGGCTGGTTCGGACGGAACGTATTGTCGTTGTAGCCGGTCACGACGCCAGCCTTGATCGCCTTGCCAACGGTGTCTGTCATCCAATCCGGCGCGTTCGCCAAATCCTTGAACGGCAGTGCCGCGCCGGCATCTCCATAGCCCATCGCCCTGACGAGGACGGCCAGGAATTCAACCCGCGTAATCGCTTGGTTTGGCTTAAACGAGCCGTCCGGGAATCCGTTAATGAGCCCGCCATCGACGGCTTGCTGAATGAAGCCCTTCGCCCAGCTTTCCTTTACGTCGCCGAAGATTTGGTCAACAGGCTTCGAAGGTGCCGGATCGTCCGTCACTGGCGGTTTCACAGGCGGATCGGCCGGTTTCTCCGGCTCGCTCGGCGTCTGCGGAGTTGATGGTTGTGATGGAGGCGGATCGCTTGGGTGTCCCGGCCCCGGCGGCTTGATGGAAACCGTGACGGTCGCCTTCGTGGACATGCCCTTGCCGTCACTGACTTGATACGTGAACGTATCCGTTGTCTCCGTCTGAACATCCGCCGACGGCGTATAGACCGCTTTGGCCACCGTTGGATCTGCGATGACGGCATTGCCTTTCGTTCCGTTATCAACGATCGCGAACGTCAACGGATCGCTGTCCGCGTCCGTGCCCTTGAGCGTCACGTCGATGGCGACACCTGTCGTCGTATTGACCGCGACATCCTCCGCTACCGGCAAATGATTACCCGGCTTGATCGTGACGGTCACCGTGGCTGTGTTGGAATCGATGTGGCCGTCGTTAACCTTAAACGTGAAGTGGTCAGTTCCCGATACCCCGGCTTGCGGCGAATACGTGAAACTGCCCGTTGCCGGATCGACGATGGTTGCTAAGCCTTTTTCCCCATTCGTGACAATTGTGTAGGTCAAGGTGTCACCTGCGTCAGGATCGGCAGCGGACAAAGACTTGTCCGTCAGCGCGACGTCCTGATCCGTCTCGAAGCTGCCGTCCGCCGCCACTGGCGCGGTGTTCGTCGGCGATTCTTCGTTGATTGTAATCGTTACTGTCGTCTCAGCCGACGTCAGTTTGCCATCGCTTGCAGTGAACGTGAAGCTGTCTGTTCCCGGCTGCGCGCCTTCGTTAGTTACATACGTGAATGCCCCTGTCGCCGGGTTCGTAACAGTTGCAACGCCTTGTGTGCCTTGGGTCGCGATCTGGTACGCCAACTGGTCGCCGTTCGCGTCAGTAGCGGCAAGCACGCCATCTACAGGATGACCAACTGTCGTCGTATACGAGCCTGCTTGGCCAACCGGCGCTTGATTCGCCTCGACGGTGACCGTCGTATGGATTTCCAGGTTGCCGAAGGAAACGGTCACGACCGCTTGTCCCGGCTTCACGCCTGTCAGGTTGCCGTTATTGTCGACCGCGACGATTTCCGGGTCGTTGCTGGCGAATACCAGCTTGCCCGTAGCGGTTAACGCGCGAGTCGTTTTATCAATGTATGTGCCGGTTACGCCGAGAACCGCCGTTTGGCTCTCAAGCAGCTTCGGATTCGGCTGCTCAAAGCTCATGCTTTGCGGTACGTTCACGCCATCCGTCACCCAGATCGGATTCGAGAACGCGAATTTGCCGCCGGTGCCTTCGAGTTCCATCCGGTAGAAGTCACCGGGCACAGCGTTATCCTGCACCGTTTGTGTCCAGCTCGTACCGGTCAGTGACTTGAACTCTTGCACTACCGTTCCGTTCTTGATCAGACGTGCGCCAGTCAACCCGCCCGGTGCGGATCCGCTAAGCGTAACCGCCGCCTCGCCTCCGGCAGGGTCAACCGTGACGTCGGAACCGATCGGTTTGCCGTTAACGGTGATGGCAAGGTCGATGTCTCCGTTCGTTCCATACAGCATGCCGGAACGAATCGCTTTGTAGACGTCTTCTTTGGACAGCTTGTCCATGTACGCTTTGATATGCGGATCGCCGACCTTGCCCGGGTTATGGGCATCGGAGTTGGCGAGCCCGATGATATGCCTGCCTTGCTTGTTCAATTCATCCCACTTGGCGAACGCCTGGGCGTTAACCGTATGCTTCGGCGGATAGAAGCCGTTCCAGACCTCGATGCCGTTGTAATTTTTGACGCTCCAGTCTTCCCATTCCAAACCGGGATAGTATGGATGCGCGATGAAATGCATCCCTTGGCCGTCGTTGTTGGCGCGCGTCTCGTCGATATAGCTTTGCGCAGGCTGCGCCCAGTTAATGAGGCTCGAGATATCGTACGCGAGCGAGTGCCCGGTGCCTGTTGTCACTTCTTCGCCGAGCAGCTCAACGAAGTCGGGACGGTTTTCCTTCAGAACATCGTCCTTCTGCTTAATGGAGTTATGATCCGTTGCCGTCAGGAAGTCCAATCCTTTGTTGCGTGCGACCGTTGCGTTGTCATTGATTGAACCGCTGCCGTCGCTGTATCGGCTGTGCGTGTGGTTGTCACCGGCATACCAGCCGGGACCATTCACGAAGACCTGCTCGGTCTTGACGGTATACGCCGCGCCGTCCTTGTCGATGTCGACCTCCAGGTTGCCGTGCCCACCGCTGCTTGCGCTCAGGTTCCACGCTATGGACTGAGCGCCATGCGCCGGGATGTCCGGTATCGGCTGCGCCAGCACGTCCGTAGTCGTTAGGTTCGCCGGCAGCTTCAGGTTACCGGCAAGGCCGGACACCGGCTGCTCCGATTCGTTTGTCACCGTCAGCGTCGCTGTGAACGTATCGCCCGTCTCCAAATTGTTCTTATCTGTCGCAAGGTCCATGCGAATGCCCGTTTGCTCGCTGATCAGATCGTCGTAGACGTTGTTCATCGCTGTGCTCTTGTCCACGAGCCCTTCCGTGCCTACCGCTACGAGATGGCGCAGCATGCGGAACTCACCGCCGGCCGGAACCGTGATTTGCTTCTCGCTTATGACGTAGGTGTTGTTACCGAAGACTGTGAAGCCACTGAAGCTGCTGTCATAAATAATACCGTATTCCTGTCCGGACGTGCCGTATTGAGCAAACCAAGGAGAGGACGGCGTATAGGTGTCCAGCGTAGGCAATTGACCAACGCCCGGCACATACGAGATCGTGCCCGGTCCATCATGATCGAGCGCATCACCGGCAAAAGCCGTCAGGTCCGTACCGGTCGTGTTCTTGAACACGGTCTCGGCATCGATCCATTGTTTGCCCGCTTTGACGGAATAGGTCGTTTCCACCTCAATGCCCGGCACCTCGGAGTACGTGCCCTTCACCTTGACGGACGCTTCATCCGGCGTGACGCTGCCCACGTCCACGCTCGTCGACGTGACCGTCTCGACGTCCCACGGGTTAGTAGTTGGCATGGCGCCCTTCCGCAGGTACGGCAGGTTTATCCAGTCCAGATCATCCTCCATGCCCTGCACAGTAAAATCCAATGGACGGCCGACCGAGTTTTTCAACTGCGAGTCGACGGTCGTCTTCGCAATCGCCATGGCAACCTTCGAGTTCTGCAGGACGATGTCATCCATCGAACCTTCAGACATCGGCCCGAGAAGGTGAACACCGGTTCCCGCGCTGACGGATATTGGCTTCATCGCATAGTCCATCGGATATTGTATCGTTGAATCGGACGTGATTTCTACAGAGCTGGACTTCGCTTCGTAGCCCGGTCTTGAGGCCGTCAGCGTATACGTATTAGCCGGTAGATATAATTCATACTTACCCGCGGAATCCGTTGTCACGGTACCAGCCACTTGTGCGTTGATGTTCTTAGCGACAAGCGTCACGCCTTTAATGGCGTTGCCCGTCGTCGTGTCCGTCATCGTGCCGCTGACCTTGCTGTAGTCGGGCACGGCGGGATCAAGCACGGATAGCTCTTTAGCGTACGTGGAGAAATTATCGTATGCGTTGCCGCGCTCGGATGGAATTTCCGTCATGTGATACCACGTGATCTGCTTGCTCTCACCCGCTTTCACACTGGCGTCAAACCAGGCACCGAAATAGATATCGTTGCCGTGAATCCCTGTCGGCTGGTTGTCCAGCCATGCGATAGCATGGGCCGGCTCGCCCGAGGAGGTATCTGTACCGTCATAAATATAGTTTTCGCTCCAACCGGAGGTCCGCAGGCCCGGATACCAGCCAATCCCCGGCGCATAGGAAACCTGTGCACCCGGCACGTCGGGATCAAGCGAATAAAGGAAATAACCCGCGAAATCCTTCGTGTCCGTGTTGTTCAGCGTCAGCGTCATTTTCATTACCGGTGCGTTCGGGAGCATTTCGTATTTCACTGCACTTTTGATTTTCGCATTACTATCCCACTGTCCCGACGCTACGATAGAGTCGCCGTCAACCGAGATATTGCTTAAATCCAGCTGCAAGCCCGTTTGGGCATACTTGTTGTTCATCGTCGGACTGAGAACGAGCTCCGCCCAGTCGAGCGTTTCTTTCATGTTGGCTTTCGGATCCTTGGAAACAAAATCGACGGGCCAGCCTTTCTTGAAAGAGCCTTGTGCATTGTTATTCCCGACTTTGTTGGAGATGACCGCGATAGCTTCGTCGTTCTGGACGTAGTAATACTTATCACCGGCATTTACGTCCTTGCCGGTCGTCCCGTTCTCGTACGTAAAAGGCGGCGCTTCGGTCGATGTACCGGCGTTTCCTTCCAATGCGGCAAACGATTTGCCGTATGGCAGGATACCGAATAGCAGTGTTGCAGCAATTCCCGTGTTAAGCCATTTCTTCCACATGATGTTGAATAAACTTCCCTTCCTGGTTTGTCTTATCGTATTACCGCGCTTTATTGATCCTAATGTCTCTCGACATCTTGTCCTCAACGGATTAAAGCAACCTTTATGTTACTTGCGGTCTGTTAAAGCGATGTTCGCGAGACATGAAGTAATTGTTGCGGAATGAAAGGAAACAACTGGTTATGCAATCCCTATAGCGACGTAGAACCCACTAATGGAGTGGATTACAGAGATGGTTCATTATGAAAATTGAATATGGATATTTTGTAAAATACGCTGATTAAGGAAACAAAAATATCAATATAGTCCAATTAAGTAAACAAACGCGCAAATAAAAAAAGGATAGAGATCTTAGATCTCTATCCTTTAATAGCCTTTAACGTTTAGGGCATACCCCGCTACTGCAACCCCCTTATCTCAACTAATCCACGCTGAAGGGAATGCGATCAGGGAGATTTTGCAGACAGGCTGGTCATAAATATACGAGGATGTGACCAACCTCTAACGAACCGTAGAGGCCTTATTTGAGAGAATACGGCTCCTCAATTATTCTAACGAACCACAGAGACCTTATTCAGTAGAAATAGGCAGAAATGCACGTGCTTTTAGCCGAATAGCGCCTGTAGGGTTCGTTAGAATTTCAAATCGCTGCTTTTTGATCAAATAAGACCCGTACGGTTCGTTAAAATTATCGAGGGGCGTAAAGAAAATTAATAGGCCAACCGGTATATTCCGGTTGACCTATTAATTGATTGCTATTTTATCCCGCCCGGTGAGAAGAAGCTTGCTTCTTACTGCCGGAGGAACTGTTCTCGAACCGTTGACGGTCAGTCCGTTCGATCTGGACGATCGTTCCGTTATGCACAGTGATTTGAACCGACCCGTATTCCAATCCGTTTACCTGCTCCAGAATCCGGTTTAGCCAGATCTCGTCCGCTACCAGTTTAGCCATCGCAATCCCTCCTTATGATCAATTTTGCTGTTAAGCTTTGGCTGCAGCCGTTTCACGGAGCGCATTATAAACGTTGAAATCTCCCTGCGTGATGGCGTCGATTTCCGCAAGCTCATCGGAAGTCAGCTTCTCCGCTACCTTTGCGACCGATTCGGTGATATTTTGCGGATTGGATGCCCCGAGAATGGCGGACGTGACATGCGGCTGGCTGACGACCCAAGTCAGCGCAAGCTGAGCCAGCGTCCACCCTTTCCTAGCCGCAATCGGCTTCAAGGCTTCAACGATATGGAAGTTTCGTTCGTTTTCGAGCAGCGGCTTAATTCTCGCCTCGCCCGCAGCCCCGCGCGATCCGGCCGGCGGCGCTTGATTGAACTCGTACTTGCCGGTCAACAAACCGCGGCCCAGCGGGCTGTACACGACTACCCCTACTTGTTCGGAGGCTGCGAACGGCAGCAATTCCTGCTCGATTCCCCGTGCAATAAGGCTGTACTCCGGCTGAATGCTCTCATAGCGGTGCAAACCCAGCTGTCCCGAGATGCCATGTGCTTTCGCCAACTGCCAAGCGGCATAGTTGGAAGCACCGATGTAACGAACCTTGCCTTGACGGACCAGGTCATCAAGCGCCCGCAGCGTCTCCTCGAGCGGCGTTTCGCGGTCGAAGCGATGTACTTGATACAGATCGATATAATCGGTTTTCAGGCGGCGCAAGCTGTTTTCAACCGCACGAATGATATGATACCTGCTCTGCCCTTGGTCGTTGGGCTCGCTGCCGACGCGGCCATGTACCTTGGTAGCCAGAATAATCCGGTTCCGTCGGGAGCCTAGCAAATTGCCGAGAATCGCTTCGGATTGACCGCTCTCCTGCGGGTTGCTCAGATCAGTGCCCTTACCGTAGACATCGGCCGTATCGATAAAGTTGATTCCGGCATCCAGCGCCGTGTCCAGCACCTCCGCCGACTTCGACTCGTCGATCCAACGCCCGAAAGCCATCGTACCGAGCGCAACCTCCGATACTTTTAAACCCGTTCTCCCGAACTTCTTCAATGCAATGCTCATACCTACACACTCCTTAAAATTAGATTTTGGATAAGTATCCAATCATTGCAGCTGCATTAACCGTACCGTCGGTTTACGAGAAAAAACCGGAGAGTCGCATAGTCTGGCGTCTCTCCGGTTGTCCGGTCGATTAATTACGAGTAATCCTATGAATATACTGTGCTTAAAAATATAGCACCGACTTCCACGCATGTCAACTTGTGGAAGAACATTTTTTCGCAGCGTTGACGCGCTTCCATGTTGGTGATACGATATAGCTGATTATTCCGCTAGGATTAGTGTATATAGTTGACCAGCCCCCTGGAGACACAAGGTTACCTTTGTGTCTCCTTTTGTTTTTCCGAAACAAAAATCATGCAGTTATAAGGAGGATAACGATGGGCAAATCCAACAAACAAGTGCATCTGAACGTTTTTCTTCGGCAGGCCGGACATCATGCCGCCGCCTGGCGCCACCCCAAAACGACGCCGGAGCTCACCTTCGACTTCGCTTATTACAAAAGTCTGGCGCAGACCGCGGAACGCGGGTTGCTTGATTCGGTCTTTATGGCGGACGGCTATGTCGGAACCGGAAGGCGGCTGGAACCCTTCACCCTCCTCTCCGCCCTCTCCGTCGTCACTGAACGCCTTGGATTAATCGGCACGGTAGGCACGACGTACAATGAGCCGTACCACGTTGCGCGCAAGTTCGCTTCTCTCGACCATATCAGCGGCGGGCGTTCGGGATGGAACATCGTGACAGGCCATACGGATGCGACGGCCTACAACTTCGGCAAAGAGTCTCATCTGGAGCATTCGGAAAGGTACAAATGGGCCGAAGAATTCGTCGAGGTGACGAAACAGCTCTGGGACAGCTGGGAAGAAGACGCGCTCGTCTTCGATAAGGAAACCGGTATCCAGTTCGACGAGCAGAAGCTGCATGAAATCAATTACTCGGGCAGCGTCTATCAGGTTAAGGGACCGCTCAACATTCCAAGGCCGCCCCAAGGCTATCCAGTGCTCGTGCAGGCCGGGTCCTCCGAGGCAGGACGCGAATTGGCCGCGCGCACCGCGGAGGTGATCTTTACGGCGCAGCCTACGCTTGGCGAAGGAAAGGCGTTCTACGCCGATGTCAAAGGTCGGCTGGCAAAGTACGGAAGATCGAATAGCGAGCTGATCATCCTGCCGGGCTTTAGCCCGATCATTGGCGATACGAAAGCCGAGGCACAGGAGCTCGAGGATGAACTGAACGCTTTTCACGATATCCATGAAGCGGTAGCCCGGCTATCCGAACGATTCGGCATCGACTTGACCGGACTTCCGCTTGACGAGCCGGTCCCTCAGCTGGTCGACCCGAAAGGGATCGATTCCGTCAACGGCAGCAAGAGTCGGCATCAACTCATCCTGGATATGCTTCACAGCGACGCCAGCCTAACGCTCCGCCAGGTCGTGAACCGGCTGGCCGGCGCGCGCGGCCACCTCCTATACACCGGTACGCCAATCGAGATTGCGGACGTCATTCAGCAATGGATCGAACAGGATGCGGCTGACGGCTTTAACTTGATGCCCCCCATTTACCCGCACGGACTCGACATCTTCGTCGACAAGGTCGTGCCCGAGCTGCAAAACCGCGGCATCTTCCGGACCGCATACGAGGGTTCAACACTGCGAGAGCACTACGGCCTATCACGTCCGGCGAATCGGATCCGCTCCGGCGCCGCAGCTTCGCTTCCTTCCTAATCCGATATAAAAGGAGTGTCCGCAAATGACCAAGATCGCCACCAACCTCACCCAACTGATCGGCAACACGCCCCTGCTGGAGCTGCGAAATTTCAATGCCGGCCGCAAACTCGGCGCCGTTCTGATCGCCAAGCTGGAATATTTCAATCCCGCCGGAAGCGTCAAGGACCGGATCGGGTACGCGATGATCAAGGATGCGGAAGAACGCGGCGTCATCAATAAAGACTCCGTCATCATTGAACCGACAAGCGGCAACACCGGAATCGCGCTTGCGTTCGCCGCGGCAGCGCTCGGGTACAAATTGATCATTACGCTTCCCGAGACGTTCAGCATCGAGCGAAGAAAAATGCTGCTTGCCCTTGGGGCCGAGCTTGTATTAACACCTGGTGCCGCGGGCATGGCCGGCGCGATCAAGAGAGCAGAGGAACTCGCGGCAGCCATACCAAACTCGTTTATTCCGCAGCAGTTCCGCAATCCGGCCAATCCCGCCATTCACCGTACAACGACGGCCGAAGAAATTTGGCGGGATACGGACGGCACGGTCGATATATTCGTTGGCGGCGTGGGTACCGGCGGCACGATATCCGGCGTCGGCGACGTTCTTAAACAACGCAAACCGTCGGTCCAAATTATTGCGGTTGAACCCGCCGGCTCTCCCGTTCTCTCCGGCGGGGAGAAAGGCACCCATAAAATCCAAGGGATCGGGCCGGGTTTCGTACCGGACAATTTCCACAGGCACATCGCGGACGAAATTGTGACCGTCACGAATGAAGATGCGCTCGAAACCGCGCGTTCGCTGGCCAGGAGCGAAGGGCTGGTCGTCGGCATCTCGTCCGGCGCTGCCGTCTTCGCGGCAAGTCAGATCGCGAACCGACAGGAGAATGCCGGTAAAACCATTGTCGTGCTGCTTCCCGATACCGGCGAACGTTACTTGTCCACCGAGCTGTTCCCGGTCGAAATCCTCTAGTACTCCTGCTCTCGAATGAACGTGATGACAGCTTCCGCGAATCCCCTTGTGGAAGCTGTTCCGTTTAAATCGGCCGTACTGACGCCTGCCTGTACCGCCGCTTCAACGCCGCGCACAACTCTTTCCGCGACCCTACCCAGCTGGTCATCATCATGGCGTGAGGCCAGCCAATCCAGCAGCATTGCCGAGGATATGATCATCCCGATCGGATTGGCGATATCCCGTCCGGCAATATCCGGAGCAGAGCCATGCGCCGCTTGAGCCATCGCGTAGTGTTCCCCCGCATTCAAAGCTCCCGCAATGCCAAGACTGCCGACTAGCTCTGCCGCAAGGTCGGATAAGATGTCGCCGAACATGTTCGTCGTCAGAATGACGTCGAAATCGGCGGCGCGACGGACCAGACGGGCGCAGGCGGCATCGATATGGTAATCGTCCACCTCCACGTCCGGATACTGCAGGGCGACTTCCCGGCAAACACCGAGAAACAAGCCGTAACCAAGCTTGATTACGTTCGCCTTATGAATGATCGAAACCCTCTTCCTGCGAAGCCTTGCAGCCCGGAAGGCTGCGTGGGCAATTCGTTCGGCCGCCCGCCGCGTAAACACACCGGACGTGATAACCACATCCGGCGTCACCTGCCACTCCCCCGTTCCTGAGGCCATATTCCGGTCGGCATAGAAGCCTTCGGTATTCTCGCGGTAAATGACAAGATCTGCGCTCTTTGCCACGCTGGCGATGCCAGGCAGCGTCCGGTTCGGACGGATATTGGCGAACAGGTCAAAGGCGTGACGCAGCTCGCCGCTTGGATTCCGCTCAGAACGATGCTCTGCCGGATACGAAACGGAATCATGCGGCCCCATGATCCAGCCGCAGCAGTCAAGCAACGCCTCCTTCGTCAGTTGCGGCAAAGGATCGCCATACTCCCGAATCGCCTGCAGCCCCATCGGCAGCGGCACCATTTCCAATACCGCAACCCCGCTTTTCCACTCCGCCGCCGCAATGACCTTCAGCGCAGCCGTCACGATTTCCGGCCCGATTCCATCCCCCTCCATCACGCCTATCCGATAAACGCTCTTCATACCAATACACCTCGCGCGTTCAAATACAGCCTGGAATAATAGCCGTTCTGTTCCAACAACCGCTCATGATTGCCTTCCTCCACGATTTGGCCTTGATCCAGAACGATGATCCGGTCGGATCGGCGGATCGTGGACAGCCGGTGCGCTATGACCAGCGTAGTCCTGCCCTCCGACACGACCCGAAGCGCGGCCTGAAGCAGCTGCTCCGTGTGCGAGTCCAGGTTGGCGGTTGCCTCGTCAAGAATCAAGATGTTCGGCTGAAAGACAATGATGCGGGCAAACGAAATCAGCTGCTTCTCCCCGGATGAGAGCCCGGTTCCGTTCTCGGACAGCCGGGTTTCGTAACCGTCCTTCATCCGCTGCACCAGCTGGTCGACGCCGACTCGCTCGCACGCGCGGATCACCGTCTCCCTCGGGATCGATTCGTCGAACAGCCGGATATTGTCGAGCACGCTTCCCGAGTAGAGAAACGGCTCTTGCTGCACAAGCCCGACAATCCGCTGCAGCTTCTTCTGCTTCAGCTTGCGGATATCGAAGCCGTCGATTCGGATGCTGCCTTCCTTCACGTCGTAGAAACGGCACAATAAGCTGATCAAGGAACTTTTGCCTGCTCCGGTTGCGCCTACGATGCCCAGCATTTCGCCCGGTTGGATGTTCAGATCCACTTTATGCAGCACCTGCCTGCCTTCCTTATAGCCGAATGTAACGCCATCGAATTCCACTTTGCCCGCAATCGCCGCCCTCTTGACCTTCGTGGCTTCCTCCGGATCGCGGACATCGGGCGCCGCCTTGAACACGCTCCAAATCCGATTCACCGACACGATGGTCGATTGGACCGTATTCCACTGCTGCGTAATGGAATTGATCGGCTGGAAAAACTGCCGGATATACGTGATGAACGCGAAGAGCACGCCGAACTCGATCTGGCCGCCCAACACCGCGCGTCCCCCAAGCCACACGACGAACGCCACGGACAAGTTGCCGAGGATGTCGAAAATCCGGTTGAACACCACCATCGTTCGAATTTCGCGCAAATTAGTGCGGTAGAAGGCGTCGTTGCGTTCCGTAAACTGGCGCTGCTGCTCCTTCTCCTGATGAAAGACCTGAATGAGATTCATCCCGGACAAGTTCTCCGCGGCGAAAGCGATCATCCGCGACAAGGCGGTCCGAACGAGCTGGTACGTCGCCCGCATATAGGCGCGAAAGCTGTACGCGATCAGCGTGATCACGGGAATGATTAGCAAGCTAAACAGCGTCAACCGAACATCCAGCCTGAACATCAGCACGACGATAAAGATCAGGGTCAAGCCGTCCCGCAGCAGGCTGGCCAACACTTGATTGAAGAACCGGTTCAGCCCTTCCGTATCGCTTGATACGTGCGCAATGAGGCTGCCCGTCGATACGCGGTCGAAGTAGGATACGGACAGCTTCACCAAGTGCTTGAACAGCCCGCTGCGGATGCCGGCCACGACGCTCTGCCCGATCCGCTGCAGCAGATTGTTCTGCAGGTAGGTAAACACGAAGCCGGCAACCGCCAGCAGGAAGTAGATGCCGCATAGAAGCAGCAGCGACCGGTAATTCGCATGGTCCGCGGTCAGCACGTCATCGATGGCAATCTTGATCAGATAAGGCTGCAGCAGATCGGCCGAGATCGACAACAGAATAAAGAGCAAGAGCACGACAAATGACCAGCGGTGCGGCTTGGCGTACGCATACAGCGCTTTGACGGCCGAGCCGTAATCGAGCGCGGCATCGGTATCCTGCTGGATGCCCGTACGCTGATCCTGCTGCCAATTGTTAACGATGGCTTTCGACATCCGCATCCCCCTCCTCCTGAATGGCGTAAAGACTTGCATAGAGGCCATCCGCCGCGACGAGCTGCTCATGCGTCCCCCGCTCGACGATCCGTCCTTCGTCCATGACAATAATCAGGTCCGCATGCTTGAGCGCGCTGATCCGATGGGAAACGATGATTGTCGTCTTACCCTGCCGCTCGGCGCGCAGCGAGTCGATGATCGCTTTCTCGGTCAGCGAATCGATCGCGCTTACGCTGTCGTCCAAGATCATGATCGGCGCCTGCGTGAACAAGCCGCGAGCAAGGCTCGCCCGCTGTCTTTGGCCGCCGGACAACGATAATCCCCGTTCGCCGAGCCTCGTCTCAAACCCATCGGGAAACTCATGAACCTCTTGATGGATATGAGCCTGCAATGCCGCCTTCTCAATCTCATCCAGCGCCGCACCGCGATTACTGAAGCCAATATTTTCGCGAATCGATGTGCTGAACAGGAAACCGTCCTGCGGGACGTAGCCAATGCTGCTTCTGAGGCTCTCCAAGGTCACGCTCCGAATATCCAGACCATCCGCGAAAATCGTGCCGGCCGGCGGATCGTAGATGCGGAGAAGCAGCTTCATTAACGTTGTTTTGCCGCTTCCCGTCTTGCCGATGATGCCTACCGTTGCGCCCGGCAGTACCGTAAGGTCGATCTCCGACAAGACCGGCGAGGATCCGTCCGGATACACGAACGTCAGCTTGCGGATGTCGATGGCCGCATGCTGCGGGTCCCCCAGCTTAAATGCCCCGGTATCGGGAACGTCCGGTTCGACGCCGAGAAGATCGTTCAATCGTTCAAGGGAAGCCCGTGCGCGCTGCATCGCATTGATGACGTCGCCGACCCGCTGAAGCGGATTGATCAACATGCCGATATACAGCACCAAGGTAACAAAATCGCCGAGCGAGATCGTCCGGTTGGCCGTCAAATATCCGGCGAGGGCGATCGAGGCGATCATCGACAAGGCGCCGAGAAACGGAATGACTGCCTGCAAGAGCGATGAAACGCGCACCAGTCGAAGCTGGTTGTCGCGGATTTGGGCGACCGTCGCGTCGAAGCGGTCCGTCATGATGGCTTCCGCCGCGAATTTCTTCGTGACCCGAATTCCGCTGAATTGCTCGGCTGCGGTTTCCGTCATTTTACCGAGCGATTCCTGCACTTGAACGGAGCGCTTGCGGATAATCGGGCCCAGCCAGGCGACGAACCACGGGATAAAGAGCAGCGGGATCAAGCTGGCCAGAATCGCATAGGCCGGAATCGAGCTGAGCATCATGGATGCGATAACGGAAATGAGCAGAATCGAGGAGTTCGTAATATGATTGATCCCCATCGATATCGATTCCCTGACCGCGGTTACGTCGTTGATCATATAGTTCAACAGCTTTCCAACCCCGTACTTCGAATAATTGTTCAAGCTGAGCCTCGTGAACTGAATGAACAGCTTGCCCCTGGTCAACCGCTCGAACAACCGCCCCAGATACATGATCAGAAACTGTCCGCTTCCGCCAAGAACGCCGTATCCGAGCGCGATCGCCACAACCAGCAGGCTGTATGGCGCAATATCGGCCTGGGCCAGCGTGCCCTTGTGGAGCTCATCCGTAAAGCTGCCGATCGTGCGCGGCAATCGCGCCAAAATCACGTTAGCCGTACCGATGGCGCAGACGGCAATGACATAGAGAACCCATTTGGACTTCATATAATCGCTTAATAGTTTCGGCTTTTTCAACAAGCATTCACTTCCCGTATCGTTCTTTGGAACAGCATTACAAAAGCCGGGGCTTTATCGGCCCCGGACTCCCGTCGTCTCTTATGGCGTGCCGACCGTCGTCTTGAGCGTCTCGACATCCTTATTGATGGCTTCCTCGGTTTTGCGGATCGTGGAGTTGACATCCAGGCCGCCGATCGCCAAATCTTCGGCCGCCTCGGTCAGGCGCTTGCCGATATCCAGCTCGTAAGGGTGAACGTAGTGCTCTTGCAGCGGTTCGCCGATAAACACGTTCTGTACCGATTTGCCCTGCAGCACCGGAATATCAAGTCCGTACTCCTTGTTCAGGTCATCATTGATAATGGCAGGTACTCGGCCGTTGCGCGCGAGGATCCGCTGCCCTTCATCCGACAAAATCTCCTCAATGACTTGGAACGCCTCGTCCTTATGTTCGCTCTTGCTGTTTACCGACAGCGAGTGAATTTGGGCTTCCCTCGTCTTGCCGAGCTGGTCCGCAAAGTTCGGCGCAGGCGCGATATCCCAGTTGAACTCGACCCCTTGCTGCCGCAGTTCTTCAAGCGGTCCTACCATGTTGGCGAGCCAAGTGACGCGGATCGCTACGTTCTGGTCCTTCATAAACTGGTCGCGCCCGTAATTCCATGTTTTATCGGCCCCGACGTAGCCGGGGATCTCGAAGATTTTCTTCTGCAGTTCGAAAACCCGGCGCCATTCCGGCGTATCGAGCGCCGCCTGGCCCGTTTCCTTATTCAAATACGGCAGACCGAGACTCTTCGCCAGACCGGTCAGGTTATCGACGGACAGGCCGACATACCGCTTTCCGCCTTCCGTACGCGTCAGCTTCTTGCCTAGCTCCAGCACTTCATCCCACGTCAGCTGCTTTTCGGTCGGATAAGGAACGCCGAATTTATCGAAGATATCCTTGTTGTAGTACAAGACGTGCTGATTGGCGTTAAACGGAATCGCGTAGATCTGATCCCCTTTGCCGGCCGTAATTTCCGTGATATAGTTCCACAGGATCGGCTTAATGCGCGAGGTATCAAAATGATGTCGCTTGATGAGATCCCGAAGATCTTCATACGCGCCTGTGCGAATAATTTGTTGATGGGAGGAGGAAGACGAATAGATGATGTCCGGGGTATACGTCGATAATACTTCCTCGTTGGTCGTTTCCGCAGCCGGCGTGATCCGCTCGATCGTCACGTTCGGGTATTTCTTCTTGATCGGTTCGGCGATCAGCGTATTGAATTCGACGTCGGGGAACGTGCCGCTGGTGTTGTAGAACGTGAGCGTCAGCGGTTCGTCGCCAAGCTTCTTATAATCCGCGGATTCGTCTTTCTGGTTTCCGCCCTCTGTGCTGCCCTCGGCCGAGGCTGCGTTACCGGCCGGCTCATTCGCTCCGGCAGACGTAGCATCGTTCTTGCCTCCACCGCTGCTGCATGCGGCCAACAGGGTAGCCGCCAGCAGTAAATTGACCATCGTAAGCTTTTTCTTCATCTCATGACACCGCCTATACGTTTAGTAGTTGCTAGATTAGCCTTTCATCGCACTGACATTGCCGACCTAATGGGTCTTCTATAACAGCGTTGTTGATGACACATGCCGATCACCTCCTTACAAACTTGGTCCATCCCAATCCTGAGCCACTTATTCGACCAGACCCGTTCGTTCCACGCCTTCGATAAACCAGCGCTGCGCGAAGAAGTAGACGATGAGCAGCGGAAAAACAATCAGGAACGAAGCCGCCATTTTGATCGACTCCTCGTATACCGACATCTCACCCGCTCCCGCAGCCCGCGCCATCTCCGCGGCCATTCTCGCCAGCGTAATGGATAGCGGTACGTTCTCGGCCGTGAACATGAAGATCGACGGCAAATAGAAATCATTCCAATTCCAGACGAAGGAGAACAAGACGACAACGACAATCGCGGATTTAGACAGCGGGAACATGACGCGGAAGAACAGCCTGAACGCGCTGGCCCCGTCCATCCTTGCCGCTTCGTCCAGCTCCTTCGGCAGCGTGGAATAGAAGGAACGATAAATAATGACGAACAGCGCTCCCTTCAAGCCATGCCCGAAAATGGCGGGGATGACCATGGGCAGCACGGTATCCAGCCAGCCGAAGCTCTTGAACATCATGATCGTCGGCAGAATGACCACTTGCGGCGGCATGATGAACGTGAACAGCAGCATCGCCATCCAGAAGCGCTTGAACGGAAAGTCCAGCCGGGCAAAAGCATAGCCGGCCACCGCGCAGGAGAAGACCTGAAGCACCGAAACCGCGCCTGCCAGCGATACGCTGATCGCCAGGCTTTTCGTATAGTCAAGCAATCGCATCGCTTCCCGGATATGCCCAAGGAAGATGCTCTTCGGCACCCAGATGACCGTCGGGTCGAGAATGTTCCGGGCATCCTTCACCATGGTCGTGACCATGTACAGAATCGGCTTGATATAGATGAAGGCAACGTTGATCAAGATGACGTACATGACGGTCTTGAATAGAAGGCCTTTATCGATCTCGCCTCCAATCAGCCGGAACCGCACGAATGCCGCGATCCGGTCAATTGCCGCGGATGGCGCGCGCCTTGCTCGTTCGATCATGATTTTGGCCATTGGCGAATCGCCTCCTTTTTATTGACGCGTGCTGCCCGAGAGCGCCTTATCCACCCTGCTGTAGAGCAGCAGCGTCAAGCCGACGAACAACAAGATAATGGCGAAATAAATCCAGGCCAGCGCGCTGGAGCTGCCATAGTTGGCCGTATTCACCTTGCTGATGATCGGGTTGGACGGGAAAGTGAACAAATCGACGACCGTATACATCAAATTCAGGAAGATGTAGGGAACGAGTCCCGGCAGCGTGATTTTCCAGAACGTGTTCCATGGCCCGGAGCCGTCAATCCGGGAAGCCTCGTACATCGACGGCGGCAGCGTCTGGCGCCCCGCAAGGAAGATCAGGATCTGGACGCCCGAGTACCAAAGCACCAGCACGAATGAGCTCATGACAGTCTGGATCGGATCCGCCCATGACGCGGGAACGTATTCTCTCAGGTACTCTTCGATATGCAGGGACTGCAGGACACTCAGCGAGCCCTCCCCTTGATTGATAAATTCTTGGACGATTTGTCCGGATGAGAATATAACGGGAAGAAAGAAAATAACGCGAAACAGCGTGCGGCCCGGAAATTTCAAGTTGAGCAGAATCGCGATCAGCAGCGAGAAGACGAGAATGATCGGAATCATCATGATCGACTCGCGCAGGAACGGGATGAGATCCTCGTAAAGCAGGCTCCCGTTCGAAACCAGAATTTCTTTGTAATTCTGGAAGCCGAGAAAGGTGTAGACGACCGAGTCGACGGTAATCCGAACCTGGTGGAAGCTCATGTACAAGGAGTAACCGAGCGGAAACGCGACGAATGCAAGAAACCCGAATATCCAGGGGGCGATGAAAATCGAGCCTTCGATTTTACGGATCGTCGATGCGTGCAGTCTGGCTTTTCGAATCATCATTGGTCCGCCCCTCCCTTGATTACGGTGAAATCCTGCGCGGGCACATGAAGGTTGCCTTGCGCGTACGCGCTCGTACCATAATTGACAATCACGCGCTGCCCGCCTTCATAAGTCGTTTCCTTCACGTCCTCCGAAATGGAACGATGACCGATGATTCGTTTATCCTGCACATCGCGCAGCGCTTCGTTCGCCTTCGCGTATTCCTCCGACAGACTGTCCAGCCAATCCCGGTAATTCAAGCTGTAATACCAGATCGAATAAGCATGCCGCAGCTTGTCGGACGGAGCCGCAGCGAAGACGTACGTCGGATATGCCCCGTATTCGATGCTGCGCAGAAACTCCGTCCGCGATTCCTGTCTCACGTTCCCCCACTCGGACGTGTAGGTTACAGCACCGTGGAGTACGATCTGCGTAAAAGGAACCACCTCATCGACAAACACGTCGAAGGAGTAACTATCCGCAAGCCGGGGAATGTGGTTCAGCCCCTCCCATACGTAGGCGTTGGCATTAACGGCCGTGACGGAACCGAGCGTTTCCTGCGCCTGCTTGAAAATATCGCGCTGAATGCCAATCCCGCCTGCGCGGCTTGCCGCATAGCGGCTGTTGAAATCGGTATTCAGCTGATACCCGATGCCGCTGCCGTCGAACACGATTCCGTCTGCGCCCAGCTTCTTGTACTCGCTTAGGTCCGAGGCGATGACCTTGCTGTAAAACCGCGGACTCACGAGCCAGGTATCTTCTCTTGCGGACAACGTGTTGCCCGAGAGGTCGCGCTGTCCATCCCTTCTATACCAGAAGCCGTCGTCCCCGTTATTGTTGATCGTATAATTGGCCGTTAAATAAACGGGGATGTCCAGCGTATGGGCATAATCGATAAAAGCTTTCATGCCTTTGTTCCCGCCGAGCTTAGACTCCACGGGAAAGTAACCGCCATGCGTGCTGTAGCCGTCCTGCTGCCAGCCGTTATATTGCACGACCAAATCATGAATTCCCCGGTCATAAATGCTTGCAACCAGCTCCTTCGCTTCATCCGTCGTCGTGGCGGTCAAATAGGAATCGAAGAGCAGCCCCTGCTCGATGTCGCCTCCGACGATGTCCACATACAGCGGGATATCCTTCTTCGGCTCCACCGGATGAAGCGTGCCGCCCGCCGTCAAGAAATCGCGATATTTGGCCGCCATGCCCACGTAATCGCTTTGCTCCGGCGGCAGCAAGTAATAGCGGACGGTCCGCCGAGGCGCGTCGAACCGCTGCTCGCTGTACGTGAAGAAGCCCGCGTCCGTGCTCTTGCTGACGCTTTGGAAGAATCGCTTGCGGTACTGCCATTCTGCCGTCACCCAGTTCGACAGACCAATCGAGCCGGAAGGAGCCGCGAACACGTTGGCATATTCGGCGCCTTCGGTTATGACGGCCGCGAATGCTTGTTCGCCGGACTTCAGGCCGAATACCGGGATCGACAGCCGCTGGCGGTCCGGCTGATCGAAATAGAAGGAACCGTCGTATCCGTAAACCGGTTGATTGAACGTGAGCTGCGGGAGGACGCGGCCGGTCTTGAACTTGATCAGCGCGCCGGAGCCGTCCGGCACGAAAATATAGCCGTCCTGTCCTTGGGAAAATGCCCCTCCGAACAACGGGTAAAGCTTAGCGTTCAGGAGGCTGAACTTACCGGCTTCCACGATTTGCTCATCGAGGATGGTTGCCTCGACGCTATCCTCCTTCAGCGTCACCTCGACCGGAATTTTAATCGTGCTTTTAGACAGTACAAACGTGACGGCAAAGCCGCTCTCCGTCGTCCTGAAATCCTCAACGTAACCGCCTTCGTCGACTAAACCGACCGTTCTGGACGCCGATTTGTAGTTGGACAAATCCATGTATTCCACGATGACGGGCGAGAGCAAATTGTTCTTCCATGCTCCGCCGATCGTCTCGTTCGGCCACTGGGCAGGATCGGGATAAGAGTACCAAACCTTGCCGGTTTGCTTGCTCACGACCCGGAAGTGCCCTGTTACCTTGTCGGCCGACAGCGTCAGGCTGACGTTCTCGGCAATCTGCTGGAACCTGTCATCAGCCGGAAGCTCCGATTTAAATGGGGAGGTGCCCGCCTTGGGCTTAAAGGAGACTGCTGCAGCGGTATTGCCGCTCTCGGCTGCTGCTGCCTTTCCTTCAGAAGCGGCGCCTTCCCGCGTGTGGAATTGAAGAGCAAGCACTGCCAGGATGGCAACGATCGCGATGCCCGTTATAAGAAAGAAAAGCCTTAGCCTGCTGCCGGTCATCGGATGATCACCTCCTGATAGATGGAATAAATAAAGTTGATCAATTCCCCGCTCAAACTGAAGAAGATAAAGATCAGCGTCGCGATGATGGCCAGCGCCAGCAAGGTGAACACGATGTTCAGGATGGCTTCCCCGACGCTATAGTTGTGAATTCCTTGCACCATCCAGAAAAATTGCAAGAAGGTCCACGCATACATCGCCAGCTCGAGAAACCCGAAGATCGATGCCTCGCTTAGCGTGAATCCATGAGAGATTATTGTTAGGGGTATACCGATCGAAATAATCGGAAATAACGCATAGGAACTCCCATAGAACACATCTCGCAGCCGCCCTTCCCCGCGCATCAGGGAGCTGACCAAGTAATTCGCTACCACCCACCCGACCCAAATCGCGGCAAACTGCACCAAGATCGGCCCCAGCTTAACGCCTAGGTAAATATCCGGATTAAAGATGAAGCTCGTTTGCGAACTGATGACGCCGGCAGCGATGATTGAGAGCGCAAGCATGATCAAGCTACTCACAAGCCCTGCGCCGTTCTGGTATCGGATCGCATGGTACCCTTCAATCGGATGCCTGACAAGAGTCCGCACATGCCGAAGCTGCGCATACAACCTGCTCTGCGGGCGAAGCATCCCGGAGCTCGTCGCGGCCCAGCCATATTTTCGCGACAGCCTTACGGCTGCGAAGCCGAGAATCCCCGCCGCCGCAACGACATTCATCAGAAACCCGAAATGCTCCTGGAACCAGAAGAGGCGGTTCTGCCAAAAGGAGTCCGAGTAGCCTTTGTTCACGCCTGCTTTCAGGAACAGGTCTTCCGCCAGCACGAATTGCTCCTTCTTATATGCCGCCTTCGCGAGCCCGATCAACGCGGGGGTATAGTAGGCATTCTGACGGTAAACCTCCGCCCACAGCGGCTCGCTTTCCTCGTATCGCCCGTCCTGGGTAAGCCTGTTCGCTTGATGGACGAGAGAGCCGTACTCGGTCAGCCGCAGCCGCTGAATGAGACTGTTGACGCTGTCCAGCACCAGTAAATCCCCTGTCGAAGTCGTCGCGATCGATGCCGGCGTCTTGACGAGCCCGAGCTTCGTCGTTCCCTCGATATTGTCGCTGCCCCAGAAGAAGAGCAGGTTTCCGTCGGCGTCGTACTGGCTGACGGCGTTATAGAGCGAATCAATGACCGTAAAGTTCCCGTCCGCATCGACGCTGATATCCTGCAGCTGCGGCTGGGCTTTCCGGGGCGCCCACCAGGCATTCTCGCCGAACGACTTCGTGCCTGAAGCAGGCGTAAATTCGCCGCCCCCTTCCAGCTGATCCAATCCGGCGATATTGAATTTCTTCACTTGCTCGTTGTCGATTTCCTTGGTCACCGTATAGATGAAACCGTTTGGATCGATCGCCGCGTTCACGATAGCTCCAGGCAGCTTGCTTAGCTCCCTCCGGTACATTTCCCGCGTGTAGAAAGCCCGTTTAAACGAATCGAACAGCGAGAACTTCACTTTGTTGGAGCCGAAGAAGCTCTGATAACGGCCTTCCGGATCGAGCTGCAGCAAACCCTGGAACGCGCCTAGCGTCGTAATATAGAGGAAGCCGCGTTTGTCGACGACCAGCTTCGTCGGCTCGTACTTGAATGAATCCGGCAAGTAAGGCGAATCCGGCCGTTTGTACTCGCGCAGCAGCTTTCCTGTCTCATCCAGCCTGACGACCCGCTGATTACCGGTATCCGCCACGTAAATATCGCCCTTCTGATCCACGAACAGACCGTTCGGGCTGCTGAGTGGACTTTCTTTGACCTCGATGAAACGGACCAATCGTCCCTGTTCATCCAGATGCACGATCCGGTTGTTTCCCGTATCGGCGATATAGATATGATCCCTGCCGTCAACGAACAGATCCTGCGGCTGATTGAGCGTGCCGATCGGCGCTTCGCCCGCCGCCGCCGTTTGGACGGTCGCTTTCCGGGAATCCGCCTTATCTCCGCCGATATCCGGACCAAGCATCCCCTCCGGCTGGTAGGCGTTTTGAATTTGCACGAGCTGCCCGTACCCGTCCTTATAGAACGTTTGGTACGGGGAATATGCGCTTGTCACGGACGGGAACAGCGGCACCGCCAGAAATGCGACAAGCATGATCATCGTTGTCGTTGTTATACGAAACCGCCATCGCCTGCTCAATGATGCGCCCTCCCTCCTCATTTGATTCCCGAATGCGCCATCGTATCGATGACCTTCCGCTGCAGGATGACGAAAAACACCAAGTTCGGCACCAGAATAATTAATGCCGCGACTGCCGCCGCTCCCTGCCGGGCGACATTGTTCGCCAGATTGTTCGTCAGCGTGGACAGGAAGAACGGGAACGTCTTCATATCGTCGTCCTGCATATAGAACGCCGAGGTCTCCAGGTTGCTCCATGAATTCTGAAACGACAGGATGGCGACCGTAGCGACGGCCGGCATGCAGACCGGGATGACGATTTTAAGGAACAAGCCGAACTCCGTCGACCCGTCGATTCGCGCGGCTTCCAGAAGGGCCGACGGAATCTGGTCCATAAACTGTTTGAGCAGGAAGACGGCGACCGGCAGCGCCACCATCGGCAGCACGTGCCCGAGATACGTATTCATCAGTCCCAGCTGGCTGACCACCAAGTAGCGCGGAATTTGGACGACCTCAGGCGCGAACATGAGCATGAGCACGATGGACGAAAACACCAATCTTTTGCCTGGAAATTCGTGTTTGGCGAGCGCATAGGCGCATAAGGAGCTGACGACCGTCACCGCCACGATGGTCACGGCCGTAATTAGAAAACTGTTGAACAAGTAGCGGGATAACGGAATGATCGAATTCGACGTGACCCACATCAGCTCGATGAAGTTCTGAACCGTCGGCTCCTTGACGAAGAAATTCGGCGGATAGACGAACAGCTCGTGATACGGTTTGAACGCATGGTTGAAGATATAAATGATTGGAATCAACATGAACGCCGCGAAGGCGGCCATGGCCAGATGAAGAGCGATTCTCGATATGGAGAATGATTTCAGCATGATTACTCCTCCTTGCTTCCGAACAAACCCCAAGCGAGCTTATTCGATGCGTACATCAGCAGCAGGAGAAAGACCGAAATCGCCGCCGCATAGCCCATCTCGAAACGGATAAAGCCGAAATCCTGAATATGGTTGACGATTAGATGCCCGGCGTATTCCGGCGTCGGGTTTTTGCCCGATAATTCCACGCCGATCGCTCCCGTCTTAAAGGTCGTGACGATCGCCATGACGGCGCCGAACAGCATCTGGGGTTTCATCGAAGGAATCGTGATATACCAGATTTCCTGCAGCCTGCTTCGGATGCCGTCGATCCGCCCCGCCTCGTACAGAATGGGGTCGATGTTCAAAATGCCGGCCAGCATCGCCAGAAAACCGACGCCCATGCTCGACCATAACGACACCGCGATCATCGAATTCATGAGCAGCGCGGGGTCCGTCACCCAAAGCTTCGGCACGTCGATCAAACCCTGCCCGAGCAGAAAGCTGTTAAGGTAGCCGATCCGGTCCCCGGAAAGCAGCGGCAGCCAAATAACCGTCATCGCGACGCCGATCGTGAGCGAGGGCGTGTAGACTGCCAAGGCGATCCACTTTCGGACGCTTTTGCCCAAGAGCGAGATGAGCCAAGCCACGATAAAGCCCGCGATATAACCGCCCGGTCCCACGATGATCGCGAATTTGAACGTATTCGGAAGCGCGTATTTCAAAAACAGCAGATCCTGCGAGATTAGATATTGAAAATTGCTCCATCCAATAAAACGAGGCGGCTCGACCGCGTTGTAATAGGTAAAGCTCAATCCGATCGCAATGACAACCGGCACGACGATAAAGGTGCCGAATATCAGCATGAATGGGGCGATGAACAGATACGACGTCCGGTAGGACCATAGCTTGCTCAGGATGACGTTCGTCTCCCTCTCACGGCTTGCCGTTACCCGGTACGCCGTCCGATAGGATAATAATCTACTTAACATAGCGGTCGATCCCTTCCCATGGTTTGTCGACATTCGGCAGCTTGAACGGCTTAAGCCGTTTGCCGTCGGCATCGATGAAGCCGAATTCCTCCTGCTTCCTGCGGAGCTCCCGGTTAATGTCGCGTACGGCTTGCTCCAGCGAAGCCCGGTAGTTCATCTTGCCGATAACCGACCGGTTCCAGGCGTTGTTCGCTTCCCGCTCCAGGTAGTAGCCTCCGGGGACGTTCGGAATATCCTTGTACCATCGCCATTGCTCGAGGATCACTTCGGCGTCCTCCCGTTTCCAAGGCAGGCGGCTGAACGCCTGAACGTTTGACGTATTCCAGCGGAACGCGACGCCGTTAATGGCTTCAAGGTCGGCTCCGTATTGCTGCTGAACGTCGGCGGACAACCACCACTGCAGAAACTTCCATGACTGCTCCTTCTTCGTTGACCGCTTGAAAATAACGTCGGTGCGCTGCCCGCCCCCGGCCCAGCGGGAGATCGTGCCGTCCGGTTGTTGAACGCCGGGTATTTCGGCTATTTTCCAGCGGTCGTTCAGCTCAGGCGCGGCCGCGGCCAGCTGCACGTACATGTTGTAATCCGATATGCCGATCGGCATCGTGCCGTCGCGGAAATGCTGATAGAAGCTCGGCACTTCCTTCTCTATCGCATACGTGTTGAACAGATCCGTCCATTGCTTGAAGGCCTTGAACGCGTCCGGATTGTCCAATGCGGTCTTCAATCCGTCCGGTTCGTAGAAATCGATGCCGTTCTGGTAGAAATATTGCGAGAATTGCGTTGGATTGATATAAAAGTTCATATAATTCTGCTGCAGCGTCGGCAGAATATCGTAGACGTCCTCCCAGGTCTGCGGAACCGGGATGCCCAGCTTCTTTAGAATATCCTCCCGGTAGAACAACACTTGGAACGATTGCGTTTCCGGCGTGCCGTAATGCCCGCCGTTATAGTTAAGAGGAAGCCAGGAACCGGGACTGAACTGCTCGTAAAGCTTGTCGAACCCCGGGAATTCGGACAGGTTCGCAAGACTTCCCCGAATGGCGAGATCGACCGGCAAATCTTGGGTTAATCCGAGCGCCAGATCGGGCTGCACGTCGGCGGCATTGGACATAAGCAGCAGCTCCGGATTCGCGAGCAAATTAACCTTCACTTCGATTCCGGTCTCCGGCGTGAACGATTCGTCGGCAAGCTGCTGCAGCTGATCGACGTAGTCGCGCCCGCGCTGGACCCAGATATTCAGCTTCTTCTCGTCGAGCTTCGTAATGCTGTCCCTGCTGTCGAATGAGTAGCTGAAATTTTGAATGCCGCCCCACAGCCTGCTCCACAGAGACGCCTTCATGCCGGGAAAGTCGGCCCCCATCGGGGCTACGTAGATTTCGTCGAGCTGGAGCGTCTGCTTCAGCAGCGTCTCGATGAACAGGTTCAGCTTCTCCCGGATCGACGCGATTTCCTCGACGTTATACGGAATCTCCTCCGGCTTCTTAAGCAGCGAACGGATATCCTTGGCCGCGGTAGCCATCCCCTGGCTTACGGAATCTTTGTTTCCGTTGATTCGAACGCTCGTTTGCGACAGCAGCTCCAACCGATCCGCGATTTGCTGAAGCTTATCCGGCATTTCCGGATAATCCCGTTCCATGATCCAGGTCCGATTGCGGTCCACGACCGCTCCCGTCAATGCCCGCAATTCCCAATCGACCGCATCGAGCTCTTGCGTCACCGATTTGACTTCGGCAATGATCGGTTCGACGGGGGCATGAGTGACGGCCAGCGAAATCGTATGCTTCCCTTTATCAAGGAAGACTTCATAGGGGCTGCCTGCAGCGTTTTCGAGCACCTGTCCCTGCCAGCTCGGTGAATAGGGAAAGGCGAAGGCTTGGAGCTCCCGGAACGGAACTTTGCCGTCGATGCGAACGGTCCGAAACGACGTTTTCTGCGAAACGACGTTCTGCAGCGTGCGGAACGCGAATTTGTACCGTCCGCCCTCGGCCACCTCGAAATCCCACGTGATTTCCTGGTTCTGGTCGACCCACCTTGCCCCGCCGACCGTATTGTATGTGATCCGGCCTTTGGCTCTGGGGACGGTGCGCGGATTGCGGTCCGAGAATAGCTTGATGGCCGTATCGTTCTTATAGTCAAAATCCTCGGCTTGAATCGTAATCGGCCCCGCGCCTTTAGCGTCGCCCCCTGGATAGCCGGCGGAAATTTCCGCATAACTGCGCGGCGTTTCGCTTGGCGCCAGCTCGATGCGTTCCAGCGCAATCGGCTCGTAGCCCGAGAACCGGATCGTATGGGTTCCCTTCGGAAAATACCATTGCAGCGGTCCGGCGAAAGCGCCTGCCGAATCGACCAGCGGCTTGGTGCTCCAATCGGAAATGTCCTTCGATCTCGGACGGATTTGATCGCCGTCTCCGTTCTTCAAGATGGGCCGGACATCCTGCCAGGTGCGGTATAGCGCAACGGATGACGCTTCCGCGAATGGCCGTTTGCCGTCGATATTCACTTCCCACAGAATCGGAGCGGTTCTGCCGTCACCGGTAATCGGCTTGTAGGAAAGTCGGATCTCGTACAGCCCCGCCTCCGGGACGACCGCCTTGAACTCGGCCCATTCTTTGTCCGGAGAATCCCAGCGCAGTACCCCGGCCTTGCCGCCGTATTCGCCGGTCGAGAGTTTTCCGGCATTCGAAACCGCCTGCGGACTCCCCGCGTCAACCGCGACAGCGGTCTTTGCGCTTTGGATTCCTTTGCTGTTCCACAAGCTCAAAGCCTGGGCATAAGCGAGCTCTCCCTCTCCGGGGCCGGCAGGCGGCGGCGTATTCAAGACATCGTCCGCATTAGCCGCCGCCGCAGCCGTATGCTGGCCGTTCGGACTGCTGTAATGCTGCAGCGCAGCCTGCACGGAGAATACCAGCAAGCCGGCCGCCAGCACGGCACCACTTGCCTTTCTCCATAAACGTATTTTCAAAACGCTCTCTCCTTCCGGCGTGGTTTAGGACGAAAACCGCTCGCCGGTTTCCTGGTGAAAGAACAGCATCTTCAACGTATCGAGCCCTAATCTAACCGTTTCGTTCGATTCGAAATGTACCGACGGACTGACGCGCGCGATGAGCAAATTGTCTTGGCCGATATCAAGGTAGAGATAGCGGTCAGCGCCCATCAGCTCGGCGAATTGATAGGAGCCCGTGATAACGGCCTCCGAGAACAGCGCTTCAAGGCTGATGTTTTCTGGCCTAATGCCGAGAATGACTTGCTTGTCGATTTGCTTATGCTTCCGGAGCGCGGCCGCGTTGTCGCCGTGAATCGGGAGCTTGAACCGCGAGGTATGGAATTCGAGCACGCCAAGCGCATTCTCTTCGATTTTGCCCCGAATGAAATTGATTTGGGGCGATCCGATGAATCCGGCGACGAACGTATTGGCCGGATACGAATAAATGTGCTCGGGCGTGTCGATCTGGTGGATGATGCCATCTCGCATGACGACGACCCGGTCGGCCATCGTCATTGCCTCCACCTGGTCATGGGTCACGTAGATGAACGTACTGCCCAGCTCCTTATGGAGCTTAATGATTTCCATCCTCATGGAAACCCGCAGCTTGGCATCCAGATTGGATAGAGGCTCATCCATAAGAAATAACTTGGGGTTGCGGACAATCGCCCGGCCGAGGGCGACGCGCTGGCGCTGTCCCCCTGACAGCTGCCGCGGTTTGCGGTTCAGATACGGCTCGATCTCCAGAATGCGGGAAGCCTTCTTCACCGCGAGATCGATTTCGTGTTTGGGCAGCTTTCGCATCCGAAGGCCGAACGCGATATTTTCAAATACGCTTAAGTTTGGATACAGCGCGTAATTCTGGAACACCATCGAGATGTCGCGATCCTTCGGCGGCAGATGGTTGACCACCTGACCGTCGATGATGATCTCGCCCTCCGAAATGTCTTCCAGGCCGGCAATCATGCGCAGCGTCGTTGACTTGCCGCAGCCGGACGGACCGACGAATACGATAAATTCCTTATCCCGGATCGTCATGTGGAAGTCCTTTACGACCGGATGTTTATCTTTACCGTAGCGTTTGTAAAGATGATTGATCTGCAAGCCCGCCATTGATATCCCCCTATCCTCTTGCCCGTATCCAAATGAAAAAAGGAGATATCCGGTCGGTTTCATAAAGAAACCTGATCAGACATCTCCGAGTGTACGGTCGATTATTTGGTCCAAATCGCTATAACCAATAAATCCGATGAAATTTGTATGTTTTGGTTCAACTTGGGTCTTACTATAACAACGCCTCCTAGATATTGTCAACCTCATCGGCTGAACTTTTTTTGAAAAATAGACATTGACGATTGGCACATGATCCTATAATATTTCGAGTAAAACGATGGGATTACCCAGCGTTAGAGACCGGTCAACCGGATCCATGGCTATTCAGCGTGGGTCCGGTTTTTTTTGTCCGTTTCTATGCGATGGGCCCTACTAACAGAGGTGAGAGGTATGGGAGCAAACAAGGAAAAGTCAAAGAAGCAAGCGCATTTCAACGTATTTATTCGTGGAGCCGGCCATCATGCCGGAGCTTGGAAGCATCCATCCAGCGATCCTAATGCAGATCTGGGTTTGGATTATTATGCCGGTCTGGCGAAAATTGCCGAGCGCGGACTATTCGATTCCTTATTCACGGCGGACAACTACTCCGGCCTAGGCAGAAGACTGGAGCCGTTTACGCTGTTATCGGCGCTTGCGGCGCTGACCAAGCATGTCGGATTTATCGCCACTGTCAGCACGACCTATAACGATCCCTATCATGTCGCCCGCAAATTCGCTTCGCTTGACCATATCAGCAAGGGCCGCGCGGCATGGAATATCGTTACCGGACATTCGCAGTCGGATGCCGATAATTTCGGCAAGCCCGGCCATCCCGAACCGGAGACGCGCTACGATATCGGCACGGAATTTGTCGAAGTGACGAAGCAGCTGTGGGACAGCTGGGAAGAGGACGCGCTCGTCTACGACCGGGCAAGCGATGTGACGCTTCACCAAGATAAGGTGCATGATATTAATTTCAAAGGCAAATATTTCAACGTCAAAGGCCCTCTGAACATTCCCCGTCCGCCGCAGGGCTATCCTGTTCTTGTCCAGGCCGGATCGTCCGAAAGCGGCAAGGAGCTGGCCGCCCGTACGGGAGAAGTCATTTTCACGGCCCAACAGACGCTTGGAGCCGCGCAGGAGTTCTATACGGACGTAAAATCCCGGCTGGCCAAGTACGGGAGAACGCCGGACCAGCTGCTCATTATGCCGGGGCTCAGCCCAATCGTAGCGGATACGGAAGCCGAGGCCCGCGACCTTGAAGATGAGCTGTTCAACTTGGTCGACTCCGCCAAATCACTGAAGCGGTTGTCTAATTATTTTACGGTCGACCTGTCCGAATATCCGCTTGACGCGCCGGTTCCGGTCGATAAATCGAAGCCATATGGCTTCTCGAACAACGGGATTACGAGCCGCCACGAAGTTGTCATTGACGCCGCGCGCCGCGACAATATGACCATAAGGCAGTTCCTGAGCCGCAGTTATGCCGGGCATGGCCATGTTTCGTTCACCGGTTCGGTCATCCAGGTCGCCGATTTTATCGAGAAATGGCTAGCGGAAGGCGGGGCCGACGGCTTCAACATCCTGCCTCCCCTCTTCCCTTCCGGCTTCGAAACGTTCGTTGACAAGGTAGTGCCGGAGCTGCAGAACCGCGGGTTGTTCCGCACCGCATACGAAGGCGCCACGCTTCGCGAAAATCTCGGCCTTGCCCGTCCGGATAACGCGCATAAGCAGATTTGGGCGGCGCTGAGCAAGGCGGCGAAGTAACCTATTCAAACTTAAATAAGAACGGAGGTTTCAGCGGATGGCAGTCAACCATGTACCTGAAGTTGAATTCGGCTGGTATATGCCGACAAGGGGCGACGGCCCTTACATTGGCGTCAAATCAGAACGCGTCGTCGATACGCCTTATATGATTCGCGTCGCTCAGGCGGTAGAAAACGCCGGCTACACGTTCGCCCTGATCCCGACCGGCGGCACCTGCAGCGACGCCTGGATTATGGGCGCGACGCTCGCCGCCCATACGCGCGTCTTCAAACCGCTAGTTGCGATGCGCCCCGGATTAATCGCGCCGGCGTTAGCTGCACGCATCGGCGCAACGCTTGATGAGGTGACCGGCGGCCGTGCGCTCATCAACATTGTAACCGGCAGTTCGCCGGAGGACATGAGGGCAATGGGCGACCCGCTGGCAGACGACAAGGAAGCGCGTTATGAACGTACGCTGGAATATGTCAAGATCGTTCGCGAGCTGTGGGTTCGCTCGCACGGCGCGGAGGGACGCCAGTTCCTTGCCGGCGGCAGCCTTGCGGCAGGTAATCCGGAAGGTGCCGCGCCGACGTTCGATTTCAATGGCAAACACTTCTCCATTGAGGGCGGCAAGAGCTATCCCCCGCCGGTGCAGCGTCCGCATCCGCCCTTCTATTTCGGCGGAAGCTCGCCGGCAGCGAAGAAAACAGCTGCCGAAATCGCAGACGTCTATCTCATGTGGGCAGAACCTCTCGATTGGATTAGAGAACAGATAGCGGAAGTAGAGCACCATCGCGAGCAACTGATTGAGCGCGAAGGCATCAACCGTACGATCCGGTACGGCCTACGGGCACAGGTCGTCATCCGTGATACCGAGGAGGAGGCATGGGCAGCGGCGAAGCTGATCATCAGCAAGGTCGACAACGCGACTCTCGACGCGAACGAAATTCAGTTTGGCGGCTCGCAATCGGAAGGCCAGCAGCGTCAGAACCACGTCCGCGCACTCGCTAAGGCCAACGATTATGTCATTGGGCCTAACTTCTGGGCCGGCTTGTCCGCCATTCGCGGGGGCGGCGCCATGGCATTTGTCGGCACGCCCGAACAAGTCGCCGACAGGCTGCTCGAATACGTGGATATCGGCATCACTTCCTTCATCTTCTCGGGCTATCCGAATCTTGAAGAAGCGACGATATCCGGGACGAAGCTGCTTCCTGTATTCCACCGCAAACTCGCCGAGCGGCTTCAGGCGGATCTGAGCGAAACCGCAAGCTGACGACAAACAGCGCCCATTGCGTATGGGCGCTGTCCTTGTCTTAGCGGCAAAAGCTTCGCTTACTTGAAGCGGTAGCCTTGACCTTCTATAAAACCTTGCAAGTGATGGCGCAGCCGGTCTTTGCGGAAGCGCGATGCCATCTCTTTGGACCAATACGTATCCTTGCTGCCGCCGGCACGGGAGGCATAATAAGACTTCGTTGTCTCGTCATAGTCTTTAATGCTGGTTGCGAACGCTTCGTCGTCGTAAATTTCATCGTGGTAAATCGCGGCCACCGGAAGCCTAGGACGAATGTCGGGCTCCTGGTCAGGCACGCCAAGGCACATGCCGAATACGGGATAAACGAGATGAGGAAGCTTCAACAGCTCCGCCGCCCGTTTCGGGTCATTGCGAATGCCGCCGATGTAGACCATGCCCAGTCCGACCGATTCCGCCGCAATCGTCGCGTTTTGCGCCGCAAGCGTGGCGTCGATCGTCGCCAGCAGAAACGTTTCCACGTTCTGCGCCAGCTCTTTGTCTTCATCGTCTTCGTGCAGTCGGACCGCTGTTTGCAGCCGGTTCAAGTCCGCGCACCATACAAGGAACAGCGGCGCCTCCTCGATATGCTTCTGGCCGCCCGCAAGCTCGGCGAATTGCCGTTTCGTCTCCTTATTGCGCACGCCGACAACGCTGTACGCTTGGATATTGGATGACGTGGATGCCGCTTGCGCGGAAGCCAGAATCGAGGCCAACTGCTCCTCCGTCACCGGATCCGGCTTAAATTTGCGAATCGAGCGATGAGCCTGCAAATGCTTAATAATGTCGTTCAACTTATTCCCTCCTCTTGAAATAAAAAAAACCGGAGATGCACATAGCGCATTCTCCGGTTTTCCGGTGGATTACATAACCCTACTATTCCTACTGGTAATATTGAATTTAGCATCAAACCTCTATGCTGTCAACACGCAGCGCCGCTCTCACAACGTATTTTATTAATCTCAAGGAGGGGTTTCCCATGGTCGATCTCGCCATTATCGGAGCAGGCCCTTACGGTATATCGCTGGCTGCGCATGCCAAGGCCGCCGGGCTCTCCTATGCGCTGCTCGGACAGCCGATGCATTTCTGGAAGGAGCAGATGCCGCAGACGATGTTCATCCGCACCAATCCGCTTTACATCAGCCTCTCGGACAGCGATGACAGATGGACGATTGAGCGATTCTGCGAAGAAACCGGCACGCCTCTTATTTCGCCGTTTCCGCGCCCCGCATTCGTCGATTACGCCTTCTGGTTCGCCCGTCAGGCCGGCATTTCATTTACGTCTGACCTGGCAGCCGAAATCAAGCGTTCTTCGCATGCTTTTGACATCGTCACCCGAACGGGCTCTCACCTATCAGCCGCTCGCATCGTCGTCGCCACCGGGCTGCAGCATTTCAGCTATATCCCGAAAGTGCTGCGTTCGCTGCCTCCGTCGCTGCTGACGCATACATTCGGCCAAACCTCATTCGATCGTTTCCGCGGCCTCTCGGTTGCCGTCGTCGGAAGCGGCCAGAGCGCCTGGGAAGCGGCGGCGCTGCTTCATTTGGCCGGCTCCGACGCGGAGCTGCTGTTTCGCGGAGAAGAGGTTCGCTTCTCCGGGGAGGACAATGCCGCTTCCGGACTTCGTCTGATCGAATCGGCCGAGCGGTTTTACCGCCAGCCTCCCGAAGAGAAGCAGGAGCGCTGGAATACGCCGAGGCGCGGCAGTGTTGCCTTATTCCTGAAGCCTTACGTGGAAGGCAAAGTGAAAGCGACTGGCGGCGTTGACATCGTCCGCGCGGATGCCCGGGAAGACGGCAAAGTACAGCTCGCGCTCTCGAATGGCGAGACCCGCGTGGTAGACCATGTGATCAGCGCAACCGGCTACCGTATTCATTTGGATAGCGTGCCTTTCCTGGCACCCGAGCTTTCCAGAGACATTCTCCGGGAACCTAAGCCTTTCGATGGCTTCCCCCTTTTAAGCGAGCACTTTGAAAGCAGCATACCCGGACTCTATTTTACCGGACCGCTGGCCAGCCATACCCATGGCCCGGCCTTCGGCTTCATTGCCGGCCTTGGCCGGACATGCCGATCCATAATCCCGCATGTCGTCGGCATGAAAAACGGCAGCCCCTTATAGCGGGCTGCCGCAACCGTTGCCCGGCCGTCATGTCAAGATGCCAGAGGATTGGAGGCTTCTTGCATATAACGGGATAACTATGCTCAAAATATGGAAATCTAACCGATTCTGCTTGAAGTGGGGTATTTTGGTGCACAGCAATATGACGGCAATCACTGAAGCATTGGGCCATAGTTCCGATTTTCGAATCCGTAATATTGAAGAAAGCGGTGAAGTACAGGTAACCGTTTTCTATATAGATGGACTGGTTTATGCGGACAGACTGGAGAAACATGTAATTACACCGCTTGTACACCATATTGATGCACAACTTAATACAGCTGATTTAATGGAGATCAGCAGCCCGGAACAAGCCGCACAAGCGATCGTACAAGGCAAAGCTGTTATTCTTTATCAACAAACCGGCACGATGCTTAGCGTAGATGTGACATTGTGGAAAGAACGTCCCGTTGGCGAAGCCTTAACGGAACGCAATCCTTTAGGATTAATGGTTGGCTTTACGGAGAAGGCAAATTCAAATATAAGCATCCTGCGCGGCCTTCTCAAAACACCTAATTTGACGGTTGAAACGATGCAAAAAGGCACCTTAACGCCAACATCGATCTCGATCGTGTATATGAGAAATAGTGTAGATACCGGTATTCTTCATGAAGTAAGAAAGCGGATAGACGAATTGGACGTGAAGTATATCTTGCAGTCTGCCATTGTGGAGGAAGTGCTCGCGAAGAATAGTTGGACCATATTCCCTTTGACGTCGGTCACCGAAGCACCGGACATCGCTGCCAGTTCCATTTTAGAAGGAAAAGTCGTTGTGTTTGTCGATAACACGCCGCATGCGATTTTATGTCCCACATTATTTGTCAGTTTCTTTCAATCGCCGGAGGAATACTACGGTAATTACGGGAGGTATCTAAACAGAATCATTAAGTTGATCTCGTGCTTAGTAGGAACTCATGCGTCAGCGTTGTATCTATTATTAGAACGCAGTGATTTGCTCTCTAAAAAGGTACACAAGCTGCTTTATCCCGATGATCTGTTATTGCCGACATTTGCCGGAGTGATCATCCTATATGTTATATTCAAAATTCTGGTCGACGGCATGTTTAAGGTAAATACGAATCTGATTGTGTTCTTTGCCTTCATATCTACCGTATTTATAGGCGAGAATCTGTTGAAAATAAAGCTTTTCAGCCCATTTTGCTTGTCTATTCTGGCTTTCTCGTATGTCATCGGCATCTTCTTTACAAGTCGCGGGTTATCCTCAACCATTCTCACATTAAATTGGATTTATTTATTTACTGCCTATCTAACCGGGTTACGAGGTGTCATTGTGATTACCACTGTAACGTTCATCCATATTGTAATGTTGAAGAGCATAACCGTGCCGTATTTTAGTCCTTTAATTCCGCTGAGGCCGAGAGAACTGCGCGATGTGTTTTTCCGGTCTAATTTGAAGAAACTGATCAATAGCAAACACTCCTATACAAGAATAAGAAAGCGTAGAACATGAATCTGTAAACCAGGTTCTCCGCGAAACAGAAAAAGCCGAAGCCCTTATTTAGGGCTTCGGCTTTTTGAATCCTGTCTCATTGCAACAGCCGAGACTCAATGAGCTGCTTTAGTTGTTCAATATCCTGCTTCGTCGCCGGAGCTTTATGCGGCTTTAGCTTCACGGTCAGCTGACCTCCGGCCTCCATCGTGGCATATTCAACATCCTCGCGATCGTAGACCCCAGAGGCACGCAGCTGCGCATCAAGCCCTTCGTTAGTAAGTCTCAGTGATTCCATTGCGCCTAGATCCAAATTCCCACCCACTATAATTGGTATTGATTTGCCGAGCCATAAAGTGCGAAAAGGAGTATACCGTGTGATCAAAGCTCTAATCATTCGTACAGTCAAGATGAGAATGACCGCAGTGCCCAAGGTCCTCCATATATTCTCGTTCTCAACTGGTCGAATAAATAACGGACCAAGAATCAGCATTAGCAGCACGTCGACAACCGTTAATTTCCCGATTGACGTTCGACCTGTAAATCGAAGAAGAAGCGAGCCCATGACGATAATGAGTATGGCTTTCCAAATCCAGTCGTAAGACATGGCATCCCACCTTTCTCGGTAATCATATTCCAGGACTTGTTAGGTAAGTCGATCGTTGATTTTCGAAAAGAACAGCTTCAACATTGGCGGCGTTATCAACGTGGTCAAGATGATCACCATAACGATCGAAGTAAAATACTTCTCTAACAATAGCCCTGATTCTAAACCAGCCACCCCTATAATTAAAGCCACTTCTCCTCTAGAGACCATACCGGAACCGATGGCTAGCGATGAAGTTTGATCAAAGCCGGTTAGTCTCGCTCCAAGCCCCCCGCCCAGCATTTTCGTCGCAACCGCGATAACCGTCATGAGCAGGATAAACCAAATGTGGTTACCCAAGCCTGTAAAGGTAATGTTTAGTCCGATGCTGACAAAAAATACGGGGACAAAGAGTGTATAGGCGATCGGCTCGACTTTGGTTTCGACATCGTGCTTGTATGCGGTTTGCGAAACGGCGATTCCACCTGCGAATGCGCCAATAATCCCCGCAACGCCCATCGTTTCTGCAAAATAAGAAAATGCAAAGCAAATAATGAGAGCCGCGCTCATGACAGCTTCGCTAATGTGAAGAGGTGCGATGATTTTCATGACAAAGGGAACGAGAAACCATCCTGCAACGATGATCGCGATTAAAAATAATACCTTCTTAAGGATGAGAACGGCGATGGATACATCCCCTGCCGGGCCAAGAACACTCATCATGACAGCAAGCAGAACGACTACAATGACATCATCCACAACGGCAGCTCCCAGAATAGTAGTGCCCTCTCTGGAGTCTAATCGATTCATCTCTTTTAACGTTTGGACTGATATGCTAACCGAGGTAGCACAGAGCAGTAATCCAATGAATAGCGACTGCGTATTCGAAAGTCCGAGAGCAATAGATAAGGCATATCCACCGATAAAAGGAAGTATGATCCCGCCAACCGCCACAGCGAACGACGCCTTCCAATTTTCCCGCAATTTGTCCAAATCCGTTTCTAATCCCGCGATAAACATGAGTAACAGTACGCCGATTTCCGAAAAATGCGATATAAATGCATCCGGATGGATCCATCCGAGAATAGCGGGTCCCAAAATAATACCCGCAATCAGCTTGCCAAGCACGGCAGGTTGTCCAATACGAACCGACAAATCGCCAGCAACTTTCGTTGACAATATAATCAGCACCAAATATAACAGAACTTCCATGTTGAATCACACCTATCCTTACGTTCCTTTGATACCATCATCTCCTTGGACCTAGGCTAATAAACCTTAGGAACTGTAACATCCCATCAGGACCTTGCAGTTCCTTTTATGCGTTGTTAGTGGCAGATTTCCGGCGTTCGGGTTACATTAGTCGAACGTACAACCACGATATCGGGCGTGTCCGGGTGTACCTGCTTCATCTTAAAATCCTTCACTTCAATATCGCGGCTGTCCTCGATCCGCAGCGCTGGACCCTGTCTTGTTTCGATCCGCACGCCATTCAATTCCAGCTCCTTGACATGCTTGCACAGCATCCCTTCGCCTGCCGCGACGAATGCATTGAATACCATATCGGGCTCATCCCCGACTTCACCTTGATCCGCAGTCATTTCAATATGTACCTGATTGAGCTGCACGTCTCGAATCGGCATCTCCGGCAGGCCATACAGGAAACCGGCCGAAGCACGGCAGCGCTTGGCCGTTAAGCCGCTTATCCGGATATGTTCGATGACAGGCGTGGCTTCCGTTACTGGCCTGGCCTCGGCACTGCCGATCAACACGTCGGACTTGTCGACACCGTGGCGGTAGAAGGCATTGATCGTTAGTGGACACAGTACATCCTCCATATAGAGGTTGCTGACCAATATATTACGGATATATCCGCCTCTGGCGCGGTTCGTCTTCATTCGGATTCCGCGGTCCGTTCCGATAAATATACAGCCGGTTATGACCACGTTACGAATGCCGCCTGCCATTTCGCTGCCCATCACGATGCCGCCATGACCTCGTTTCATCGTGCAATTGGCCACCGTAATATTTTCCGAAGGCCTGGCGACTCTTCTCCCGTCTTCATCAATACCCGATTTAATGCATAGACAGTCATCCCCGACGTCGAAATGACAATCTGAAATCCGTACATAGGAACAAGAATCGATATCCAAGCCGTCGCCGTTCGGAGCGTCATGCGGATTGCGGATTGTAACCCCATGCACCGACACGTTGCGGCAATAGACCAAATGCACGTTCCAAAATGGAGAGTTCTGCAGCGTGACCCCTTCAATACGGACATCCTCGCAATCTATGAATTGCAGCAGAGGCGGACGGAGAAACTGGGACTCCCACTCGACGATATTACTTGTGTACGAACGGAGCAGCGACTCATTAAGTACCGCCAGCTTCTGCGTGACGTCGCTCGCGATTTGGCCGCCCTGCCGCAGTACGCGATTTGCCTGCCACCATGAACCCCCCTGACCGTCGATGACTCCCTGTCCCTTAATCGTGATCTGCTTCAAGCCTCTTCCGTATAGCAACGGCGAAAACGCGAAGCACTCATATCCCGACCACCTCGTCGGGACGGGTGGATAGCGCTCGAACTCCGACCGGAATAACAGCAAGGCGCCTGCCGCAAGTTCCAACGTTATCTGGCTCTTCAGCACGATTCTTCCGGTCAAATATCGGCCCGCGGGTATATAAACCGTTCCTCCTAGATCCGAGCAAGCTTCAACCGCTGCGGAAATGGCTTCGCTATTGTCATAGATTCCGTCACCGATCGCGCCAAACCGGGTAATATCGAAGATCGACATGATCTACATCCGCTCCTTCATCGGTTGCTGTCCAATAAATCGCTCATCGCAGTACATGCCATAACGAAAGCGCCGACTCCGTGCAGGTCATTTCTGCTTGTAGGGCGAGTCACATAGTTCTCGTAATCGCCGGCAGATGTCCCGATGCAGATATCGGGCATGACAATCCTGCCTTGTTCGTCCTGCTCCATGCGGCCGATTAGCCCACGATACCCGCTCATCGCTGCATCCAAGTATTCGTCGCCGATGACGCCTTGCTTAATGGCCTTTGCAATGGCGTACACGAATAAGCTCGTACAAGAGGTTTCAAGCCAATTATCTTCGTTATGGCCTTTATCCACCACCTGATACCACAAGCCGCTCGACTTATCCTGATAACCAATCAATGAATGAAGGAAATCTCGCTGAACTTCCTTCAATTGTGCGTATGCTTCCTCATCTTTAGCCAGGTTCGAGATCAATTCGGTCAAGGCCAGTCCATACCAGCCGAGCGATCTTCCCCAAAATTCAGGCGAACAGCCCGTCTGCTTATCCGCCCACGGCATCTCTCGGCTTTCATCCCAAGCATGGTAGAGAAGCCCGGTGCGTTCGTCCTTCATCGCCTTGCGCATGAGCCGTTCCTGCAGCAGCGCCGTCTCTTTCAGCCTGTCATCTCGGTACGTGCCGGCGTACTTCAACGCAAATACGCCGCCCATATACAATCCGTCGAGCCACATCTGATAAGGATATTTATCCTTATGCCAGAAGCCGCCCTCCCTCGTCTTGTTGAATGTGTCAAACAAGCCTCTTAACCGGTCAGCCGCCAGCCGATACTTAGGCTTGCCTGTCCGTTCCTGCAGCCGAAACAGCAGCAAGCCAGCCTGAATGGCATCCAATTCATCACGCGCAGCATATAAATTCCCGTAATCGTCTACTAATCCGTCAACGTAGCCTTGGATATACGCCTCGTATATCGGCTCGTTCACTCGTTCCGCGAGCATCTCCATCCCGCATAAAAACACCCCTTGATGATAGTGCCATCGGCGTGCGGGTGGCAGCTCCTCTGGCCTATAGATGCCCATAATCGAATCGCAGGCGTAGCGCGCCCATTCGATCGGCGTTCTTAAGCTTATCTCTATTTTCATCGCAGCTCCTCCATTTGCTTGTAGTGTGATCCCTCTCTGCACTCAGCCCTTCATAGAACCGAGAAGCGCACCTTTGGCAAAGTGCTTCTGCAGGAACGGATATACGGCCAGAATCGGCAGCGTAGCCACAACGATAACGGCCATTTTGACAGCTTGGTCCGGGGGAGGAACGGCACCGTCAAGACTCGAGCTGAAATCCAGACCGCTCGCCAATACGACAATCTGGCGAAGCAGAACTTGGATTGGCCACATGCTGCTGTCATTCAAATACAGAATCGCATTGAGGTAGGTATTCCAGTAGGTCACCGCATAGAAAAGCGAGATGGTCGCGATAGCCGGCATCGACAGCGGAAGCACGATCCTGAACAAAATGCCGAAATCGCTGCAGCCGTCCATTTTGGCCGATTCTTCTAATCCCTCCGGGATGTTCTGGAAGAAATTGCGGAGAATGATCATATTAAACGCGCTGACGGTCAGCGGCAGGACGAGAGCAGCGTACGTATCGATTAAATGCAGCTCCTTTACAACAAGAAATGTCGGGATCAGTCCGCCTTGAAACAGCATGGTGAAGACGACCAGGAACATGATTGCCCTGCGGCCGTCCAAATCCTTGCGAGACAAACCATACGCCATTAAGGAAGTAATGAACATGCTAAAAGCAGTGCCGAACAGCGTGACCAACATGGAAACCGTGATCGAACGGAAAATCGTGCCCGTCGAGAAGACGAAGCGATAGGCTTCGAAGCTAATGTCGCTTGGGAAAATAATGAATTTTTTAGCCGCCATCTCCGCACTAGTCGTTAACGAGCCCGCCACGACATGGAGGAACGGAAGAACGGTAGCGAGCGATATTATCATAAGCAGGATGAAATTGACGCTGCCGAACAGCCGGCTTCCGAACGTTCGATCCTGGATCATGCGGATTCCTCCCGGTTGTTCTTAGTAGATGCCATCTTCACCGAAGCGCTTGGAAAGCTTGTTCGCGCCGATGACCATGATCAGCCCGACGATCGATTTAAACAGTCCGACCGCTGTGCTGTAACTGAATTTCCCTTGCTTCAATCCTGCCGTATATACATAGGTATCAATAATTTCCGCCACTTCGCGATTCATGGAATTGAGCAGCAAATACACATGTTCAAATCCAAGCTCCAGCACATCCCCCACCTTCAGGATGAATAAGACAATGATGACGCTGCGGACAGCCGGGAGCGTAATATGCCAGATTTGGCGCAACCGGCCGGCACCGTCCATTCTTGCGGCTTCGTACTGCTGCGGGTCGATCGCCGCTATGGCAGCCAAATAAATGATCGTTCCCCAGCCCGCCTCGCGCCAGATCACCTGAATCATGTAAGTCGGACGAAACCATTCGGAGCTTAGCAGGAAATTCACCTTCTCTAACCCGAGCGCGCCAAAGATCGCATTCACGATGCCGCCATCCATTGTCAGCATGACATAGCTGATGGATACAATAATGACCCATGACATAAAGTGCGGCAGATAGATGAGCGATTGAAACAGCCTCTTAAAGCCGCTGCTCCGTACTTCATTGAGCATTAAAGCCAGCAGGATCGGGACCGGAAAGTAGAACAAGAGATTGAGTCCGAACAAAATAAGCGTGTTGGTCAAAATGTTCAGAAAGTCTGGTTCGGTGAATAAACGGTTGAAATGCTCGAATCCGACCCATTCGCTTCCCGCGATCCCTTTAAACGGTTTAAAGTTCTGAAACGCAATAATAAGACCGAACATCGGCGCATACTTGAAAATCAAGAAATAGAACAAACCCGGCACTATCATGACATACAGCCATATATTGCGACGCAGCCGCCTTCCGAGCTCGCTCCCGGCATTTGGCGTCCGCATTGGCACCGGACGAACGGTCAATTCCCGCATCGTTCTTCTCCCTTCCACCTGCATGGATCGAAGAGGCTGTCATTAGCGATCCGACAGCCTCTTCAGCTAGCTGACTACTTTTCCGGCTGATCCCGGCTTATTTTTGATAGACTGCGTTATATTCCTCGATAATTTGGTCTCCGCCGCGTTTCTTCCATTCCCCGATCGCTTTGTCGAAGCCGCCTTTATCGATTTTTCCGTAAATATACTGGTAAGTCGCATCCGTAATCAGGGTCTGGAGCTCCACGCCTTGCTCGGTATAGGTTTGGGAGTCAAGCGCTGCAGCCGGATCCAAGATGGCGATTTTCTCGTTTTCCTTCGTGAATTGTTCCGCATGGATTCTGCCCGGGAGCGCGTAAAAGCCCTCGTATGTGCCGTTTGTTTCCGACTCGCCGATGAGACTGTCCTTGAAGCCCTTCACTTCCCGCTCGATCAGATCCGAATCCTCCGTCACCTTCGCCTTGCCGTCTTCGACGGTATAGTGCTTGCCTTCGATTCCCCAGAACAGTATGTTGGCGACTTCAGGCGTCATCAATTTGTCGTAGAAGGCCAGCACTTTCTTCAATTCTTCCTCGTCTTTAATAGCGGATTTCGGGAACAGGACCACGTTGTTATATCCCGGAATTGCCCATGTGGCGAGCTCGCCGTTTGGCCCTTTGATCAGTGCCAGCGTGTCGATGGCAGCCGATGGAGCGTTCTTGATTAAATCTTTGTTCAGCGTATCAACGTCCGACATCGCGCCGATGTACATCCCTGCTTTGCCGCTCGTAAATAGGCTGACCTGGTCCGTCTTGCTGGTTGCCGCGAAGTCCTTGTTCATGGCACCGGCATCGCGGATGGTTTTCATGAAATCCATGGCCGCCGCATATTGCGGAAACATGAATTCAGGCTGCAGCTTCCCGTCCTTCTCGCCCCAATTATTCGGCGTAGCGAACCAAGAGGCGACCGTCTTGAAAGCGCCGTAGATCAGATCGTTCCGATCCGCAAGTCCGATCGTGTTCGGTTTCCCGTCTCCGTCCGGGTCTTTCTCGGTGAACGCTTTAGCCATCGCAATGACGTCGTCGACGGTCTCGGGCGTTTTCAATTGAAGCTTATCCGCCCAATCCTTGCGGTAAATAAGGCCTTGGCGGGCAAGCGGTCTGCCGATATAAAGCGAGAACAGCTTGCCGTCGACCTTCGTATTGTTCAGAATCAAGGGCTTCAGCTTGCTCAAATTCGGGAATTCGCTAAGCAAGGGTCCGATCTCCCAAAACTGACCGTCGCGAATCGCCCCTTTCATCTGCATAAACGTAGCTTGATTTTTCAAATAAGTAACTTGAGGAAGCGCACCGGTAGCCATGGTTGCGTTCAACTTATCTTCGTAAGTGTCCGCCGGAAAAAATTGATAGGTCAGCTTCGTGTTCGTGAGCTTCTCGATTTCGTTCTTAATGGTGTCAGGCGGCGTTTGCGCAACGTTTAGCGGAAGCATGATCGTAATCTCCGTAGGCTCCTCGCTCTCAGGCTCCGTTGTTTCGCTTGTCGCAGGTTCGTTGGTGCCTGCTGCTTCATTTACTTTCGTATCGGTGCCGCTATTCGAATCAATCACGGCGTTCCCACCGTTATTACCACCGCATGCCGATAGCATCGTGCTGAGTACCAAAACCGTGCCAATCTGAACAAATGCCCTTCTCTTCATCTTGCTTGACCTCCGCATCGATTTGTTATTAGGAGCTGCACGTCAAACATACATGCGGTCGGTTCATTACGAATACAATCACGTCACCACATTTCGATGCTTTGAGCCGTCTTCTGAAGAAATGATTATCGCGTCTTTCCATGACAACAAAAAATCCGCCTCACAATCACGGGGCGGATTTCTATCTCTTCTATTCAAAATAAGACTTCGTGAACTCCTCCATCATTGCGTTGCCGCCGCTTCGCTTCCATCTGTCGACTTCCTGATCAAATCCCGTTTGATCGATTTGCCCTAAAATATAGTGATACGTCGCATCCGTGATGATTCGGTTCAGCTCCTCGCTCCGCTCATCGAACGTCGCGGATTCCAAATTCACGGTCGGATCCTTGACGATAAACTTCTCATTATCGCTGCTGAGCTTCTCGGCAAGCGCCAGCAGCGGGTCTTCCTGTGTGACTTGCAGAAGGTTCGGATTGCTCAAATCGGCGGTCATGAGCACATACATCGGCCCGACTTCATCGATACGCAGCTGCTCGCTCGCGGAAGGCAGCTGGACCTTCTTGCCCTGCAGCTTATAATGCCTGCCTTCAACGCCGAATTTCATAAGATTCGCAACGTCGGCTTCCATGGATCGGTCGAAGAATGCGAGCACCTGCTTGAGTTCATCCTCCGATTTGATCGCGCTCTTCGAGAAAAGGAACAGCCCGTTGAAATTCGGGATGGACCACACCTTGTACCCTTGCGGGCCTTCGATCCGGTTGATGACCGTAAACCTTGCGTCTTTGTTGAACTGCTTCGCTTCATTGGACAGCCGCTGTACATCCGTCATGCTCCCGATATAGACGCCGGCCGTTCCATGTATAAGCAAATTCCGCTGAATATCTTTGCTCGTAACGGCAAAGTCCTGATTTATGAGCTTCTCGTCGTACAGCTTCTTCATGAAGTTCATCGTGTCCATATAAGGCGCCGTCTCGAATTCGGGCACCATACGGTGATCGGCTGCAACCCAATTGTTCGGTGTTCCGAAATAAGAGCTGAGCGTCTTGAATGCACCGAAAACGAGATCGTTTCGGTCGGTTAATCCGATCGTATCGTTCTTGCCGTTGCGGTCGGGATCCCCATAGGTAAACTGCTTCAATACGTCATAGAGCTGGTCGAGCGTTCGAGGCGGGGCAAGCTTCACATTTTCGAGCCAATCCTCCCGAATAATGACGCCTTGCCGCGAGGATGGGCGCTCCGTGTACAAACCGAATATTTTACCGTCAACAGCGGTCTGATCAAGAATATCGCCATTCAGCCGCCTTAAGTTCGGAAACGCATCTAAATATGGGCCGATTTCCCAAAACATGCCGGAACGAATCGCGCTTTTTAACAGGTAATAATCGGTATACTTGACGAACGTCGCTTTCTTCAGCGAATTCATCGTTAGGGCAGCATTCATCTTATCGGAATAAATCTCGTCGCGAACCCAATCGATAACGAGCTTCGTTCCGGTCATATCTTCTATTTTCTGAACAAGAGACGCCTCTGGTCCCTGCGGAAAATGAAGGGGCACCATAATGGTAATGACAGGTCTGGAATCGGCTGCTTCGATCGAATCCGAATGTAATGGATTGGAGCATGAAGCAAGCGTAAGCGCTGTAATCAGAAGAATAATCGTTTTGATGGTTCTGCTGGTAAGGCCGGATAAATGACAACGCAACAAATCAATTCCCCCCGAATCTGCAATAATGATTACTATAGGCTTCAATGATTATTGTCCAAGTACTGAGGAGTAGCCTACAATGGTGGTATAACATTGATAAGGTGATGGCTCTTGATGCGCTCATTCAGTTTTCTGACCAAATTAACCTTTTTCTGTTTTTTGCTCAGCACGTTGCCTGTTTTGTTCATCGGTATCTTCTCGTATGTAACTTCGTCCAATGAAATACAAAAGGATGTCAACAAAGGAAAAATTCAGCTGCTTGAGCAAATCAATGCCAATGTAGAGCAAATTCTTACGACTGTCAACCATACGCTTAACCAGGTCATAAACTCTGCCGTGCTTAAAAACGCAATGAACAGCTCCTTAACTGTAAGCGATTTCAATCTTTATGGCAATCTGCGGGATGAGCTATTGCACATGCAGTCTTTCGATACCAAACTAGAGGATGTCGTCCTCATTAACAAGCGCCATAATTGGATGATTAAAAATTCCGGCTTATATCGATTCGATCAATATGCCTTCCATGATCAGCTCGATGGGCTGATTGAAGCCAAATCCGATACGGCTTGGGTCATGAATCCGTCCCACTTCTTTTACAGCGAGGAAAGTGCCGGTAGCGCGATGTGCACGTACAGCGTTAGCCTGATTAAGAAGCTGCCTGTAACCGAGCCTAATCCTTATGGACTTATCATGGCAAACATTCCAACCTGCAGTTTGCAGTCGCTGCTTGAGCATGCTCCGGATCAGTCGGATATGACGTTGATTATCGACGATCAGTACCGCATCCTTGTTCACCCTGACCGCGATTTAATCGGAAAGCCCTTGTCGGCCATCGGATTCGATCAAGAAAGCAAGCTTAACGAGCAGATCGGTCAGTTCTTATCGGATATGAATCATCAATCGTTTTCCGTTACGTATTACAAATCGCCGACTAACGGCTGGATCTACATGTCTATCACTTCCATCGCGAGCCTGACGAAAGAATCCAAGAAGATCGGTTTGTACACCGTTGCGGTTTGCGTGATTATGTTACTCATTACGATGCTGCTTGCATGGCTAGGATCGCGGCGCATGTATTCGCCTATCGAAAGGCTTCTTAAGCAAATAGACGTGCGCAAACTCGATATCCGTCAGAATCGGACGAACGAATTCCAGGCGATAGGCGAACAAATTCGGCAATTGGCTCAATCCAAAACAAAGCTCGAGAGCGAGCTTCACCAGCATCTCAAGCAGGTACGCACGTTCTTCTTGGCTAAAGCTTTCCAGGGGAATGTGAAGCGAGGCGATCTCACGGAGCAATTGGAGCGATTCGGATTCAGTGCACAGCTTGAAGAATGGCATTCGATGGCTGTCGTTACTCTCCAAATCGATTCGCTGGACGAAACCAGATACGGCAAACAAGACATCGAGCTGCTGCTCTTTGCCGTCCAGAATATGATCGAAGAACTCATACCGCCCGAGAATCGGCTTGTTTCGTTAACGATTGATCACACCGTTGTCACGCTGTTCGGCAGCGCGGCTGCAGAAATCGAGGACTTTAAAACCGCCCTATTTATATTGACCGAGCAATTGCAGCAGCAGATTCAAAGTTTCCTACATCTGACGGTCAGCATCGGCATCAGTCTTCCATTCCATGACATCGGACTCCTTCCTGCCGCCTATCAAGAAGGCTTGGATGCACTGAAATACCGGCTAAAGCTGGGTGCAGGCATCGTTATCCAATATGAGCACGTAAATGCGGGAAAGCATTACTTTATCAGGAGCTACCCGAACCAATTGGAGAACGACCTCATCGATGCCATCAAGTTAGCCGAGAAAGAAAAAGCGAAGGAAATCCTTCAAGCGTTCCTGTCTCCCGTCTTCTCCGTGAAGATGTCGCCGCAGGAGTATCATTTCCCGTTGGTGCGCCTCTTGAATAGTTTGCTGGTCGTGAAGCAGGAGTCCGGAATTAGCATGAATCAGATTGGCTCCGGCCGGAGTTCGTTATTTGAGGAGTTATTCGAATTGAATACAGTGCCGGAAATCGAAGATTGGTTCTGGACGCGCATCATCTTCCCCATGGTGCGTATTTTCAGAGACCGGCAGGACGCTCAATACTCCAACATTTCGGAGAAGATCATCGATCTGATTCATCATCATTACGACACCGATCTATCGCTGGAGGAATGCGCTGCGAAGCTTAATTACAATTCCAATTATTTAAGCAGCGTTTTCCGCAAGGAAACGAACAGCTCCTTTAGCGAGTATTTAGCAACCTACCGGTTCAGCATGGCCAAAAAGTGGCTGAGAGAGAGCGATATACCCGTGAAAGACATAGCTACCAAGCTGCGGTACAACAATCCGCAGAACTTTATCCGTTCCTTCCGCAAGTTAGAAGGCATTACGCCCGGCCAATATCGAGATCGCCATACCGCTTCATAATAGCTGACTAAATAAGGAGCAGTTGCCTCGGCATACTGCTCCTTATTTTTTTAAGTGGTAAATAATTCTGCAGCAAACTTTTTGCAGGCCTGAAACGTCATAGACTTACGTCCCTTAGCACAAAGGAGAGTTTATTCGTCATGGTTGCTTCCCCTTCTTCGAAGGAAGTGCTGCAATGCATCTTACAACACAAAGACAATGCCTATCGATTGGCCTATACATACGTCAGAAATCCCGATGATGCGCTGGACATTATTCAAGATGCCATCCAGAAAGCGTTAGCCGCCTCTAAGTCGCTCAAAGATGCGTCCCTGGCGAAAAGTTGGTTTTACCGGATTGTTATCAACGCCGCGCTGGACTTCTTGAGGAAAAAGAAAAACGCTGTCACGCTCGACGAGGAGAAGCTCGAAACCTACGGATTAAGTACACAAGATACCTATCGGGATTTCGATTTGGAAAATGCGTTGAGTTTGCTCCCTCCCCTTTATCGAAGCGTAGTCGTGCTCCGTTATTTCGAAGACATGAAAATAGAAGAAATCGCCGGTGTCTTAAACGAAAACGTCAATACGATCAAGACGCGATTGTACGAAGCGCTAAAAAAACTGCGCTTGTTCATGAACGATGAAAACTTTAGTAAGGTGGATGGAAATGGATAACAAGTTGAACGAACTGAAGCGACAATATCGCGAAATTCCTATCCCCGAGGGTCTGGACGTTCTTGTAGATGATGTGATTCGCAAGCATGTCCGTAAGAAGACGATACGTATTCGATGGATCGCAGCTGCGGCTGCAATTGCGACACTGTTTATTTCGGCTTTAAACACGAGTCCATCGTTTGCACACGCATCTTCGAAATGGCCGGTCATCGGCCCCCTTGCTAAAGTGCTTACCATCCGAGAATACAAGGTAGAAGAACCCACTTATAAAGCCCATATTCAAGTGCCGGTCATTGCCGATCTTGGTGACGCGAAGTTAGAACAACAGTTAAACAACAAATATGCTGCCGAGAGCAAACGGCTGTACGATGAATTCATGGCGGAAATGGATGATTTGAAACAAAGTGGCGGTGGTGAAGCTGGCGTGGAAAGCGGTTATGTTGTCAAAACCGATACGGATCGCCTGTTGTCCGTTGGACGCTATGTCGCCAATACCGTAGGTTCTTCTTCCACCACGTTCCAATACGATACGGTAGACAAAGTGAACCATGTGCTCATCACGCTGCCGAGTCTCTTTAAAGACGAGCGGTATATCGCTCTCATCAGCAACAACATTCAGGAACAAATGCTGGCGAGAATGAAACAAGACAAAAACTCGTTTTTTTGGGTTACCGGAAATGGCCAGCAAGAGTCGGACTTGAATTTCAGATCCATCGACAAAGATCAAAACTTTTATATTAACGCGGACAACAAACTGGTCATTTCCTTCGATAAGTACGCTGTCGCCCCCGGATCGATGGGCATCGTAGAGTTCGTCATTCCAAGTGAGCTATTAACTGACGTTCTGATCAATCAAGAATACGTAAAATAAAACCGTATCGGGGAAATGTTCCAAACTTTTTCGTGAGGTTACCCGTCATAGCTACGTGCAGATCACAATAAGCTTACGGAGGTCATTATCATGAAGAAAAAAACCATTATCGCTGCAGGATTAACCGCAACCATGACGTTAGGGCTCGCTGCCGGCGTATACGCATCCGGGCAATTGACCCAAGTAAAGGCATTCTTAAATCCGTCCGTAAACATCAATGTCGGCGGCAGCCAAGTCGAATTAAAAGACGAGGACGGCTCGGCATTGACGCCGCTTGTTTATAACAACCGCACGTATTTGCCCGTTCGCAGCGTAGCCGGACAGCTCGGTTACGACGTATATTGGGAAGGATCGTCACAGACGGCATATTTCACCCACAACAGCAAGTTTCTCGAATACCGTATGGATGAGCAATTGATTTTGGACAAATACGGCTACTCTTTGCAAATTCCATCCTCGTTTGGAGGCAAGCTCCGCCCGACCGTTTGGCCGGCGGAATCGATCGCGGACGGAATCAAGTCCGGAGCATTGTCGGCGAATGTTCTAAGCGCGATCGACTTGCTTTACTTGCCGCAGGATGCAGCATCCCCTGAAGCACGGGTTATCGCTACCGTAGAGGTTGTTGATCAAGCAAAATGGAATGCGGCGGATAACCACGATGGAAAAGACTCGGTAATGGGAACCAAAGGCGAATACGTATATATCCTGCGAGGCGCAAAGGAGAATCCGTTCGGAGCAGGCACTGCGGATCACGCCAGCTACAAGGAAATCGCCGAACATCTGACAGCAAGAGGATATGATTTGGTCCTCTCCCCTGCAGCATCCGCAAGTGCGGAAATCGTTTCTAAGCTAGTCGGCTCCTGGACCGAATCACGCAAAGGAACCGTGATGGAACTAACCGCGGACGGCGTCTTCTATCGTGCGGGCCAACCGGTAGGCAACTACTTGATCCTTGACTCGTCCCATATCCGTATCGTCGCGGACAGGTCCGTAAGTACGGTCGAGTTCACCGTAAACGGCGATACGCTTGAGATGGCAGGTCAAACGTTTACTAGAAATAAATAGAGCGCAAATGACAAGAAGGGTGCCTATCCTAACGGGATCGGCACCCTTCTTTATTGCTGTTTCTACATTATTTAAAAATCAAGACTTTACCGACTGTGCCATCCGCACTTTCACCCACCACACGGAACTTTAATCCGTACGTTGGAATGTTGCGTCCCGCATCGATCAGACCGGGGTTTGAGAAGTCCGCATGGTCATCAAACAATGGGTTGCGAGCAGTAAAATTGTCTTTCATCGTAATGCCTAGAAGGTTTTTGTAATCTAAGAACATGGCATTTGTTTTATTTAATCCAAATGCAGCGTCATGGACTTGGTAGCGAGAAGAAGCAACTGCTTTATCGCTCCAGTTCATTGCACGCTGATCCGCATCGACAACACCTAGGAAACCGTCACCGGGGTGGGCACCCGTCCAGTTATTGTCAAAGGTTTCATCTACATACCAAACCACTAGACCCGGGTCATAACTCATAAGGCTTGCGCCGCGACGGATGTGTCCCAAAGCGGCATCCACCCCGTTATGGGATCTCCATTCTAACAGATAGTAATTTGTAGAGAAGTAAGTTCCTTTGTCTTTGGCGAATCCTTGGAACGTAAACGCTGCATTTCCTTCGGCATTATCCGATAGAATCGTTTGGCCGTCAGATGTGAGTTGGATATCGTCCACGTAGAATCCGCGTTGAGCGACATAAGGGTCTGTCCAATAGTTAAACTTAATGCTCACTTGTTTTCCTGCATAAGCACTTAAATCAAATACAGCCGGTATCCATCCGTTTGACGTACCCGTAATTCCATGACCTGGATTTTGGTTGTTCGGGTTACTGTCTTTCGTAATGTTCCCCGGAACAGAAGTCCAAACGTTAGACCCTTCTTCTTTCACTTGAACAGATGCATAATCCCAGTCTTCTTCAATGTCGTACCAAGCTTGGAACGTTAAAGCCGGATGCGCTGCGTTTGCCAGGTTAACCGTCGCCGTCATCGAATGTTCCATATCATTTCCTGAACCACTGTAATATTCATAGGTTCCGCTTGTTGGAACGTTCACGTGATTTTCTTTATCCGGTAAGTTCACGCGTACCGCGTCAGGGTTGGTTCCTTTAGTGGAGGCTTCATCCAATAGAACCGTGGTTCCCGCGCTCGTTACATCATTCGCGTGAATAGTGGTTCCGCTAAGCCAGTTTCCACCATGTAAATTCTGTAATATTTCTTTATCATACGGGCTAAATCCGGATGGTTCCGTACCTGGAACGGCTCCTGCCCAGCTTCCTGCAGACATGATGGACCAATACGCGACTGGCTCGCCAGCACCGGTGTATTGCGTGTCATATTCATCCGGAAGGCCTAAATCGTGACCGAATTCATGAGCGAAAACGCCGGCAGCTCCGTCTTCCGGTTCAATCGTGTAATCCCAAGCACCTAACAATCCTCCAAAGCGATTGCTGTTGGATTTTCCGCCGGGAACCCCGACTGGACCCGCAGCAAGTTTCGAGCGGTGTGACCAAATCGCATCCAAGCTTAAGCTTCCGCCTCCCGCTTCTTCACCTACTCCGGAGTGAATGACCATTAAGTGGTCAATGATGCCGTCCGGCTCATCGTAGATGCCGTTTCCGTTGTAATCGTCACGATCCCATGCATCGTAATCGGCTAAGTTGATGGAAGGATCTTTAGCGGCTTTTTTCAACGCTTCCATCACCAGGCCTCTGGCGTTAACGTCGTCGCCGTTTGGCATTGGATTGTTCGCTCCGTAGTAGGCAGCCGGATTGTCGGCTGTGTACCAGCCCGCTACCGTTCCTTCTACGGTATAGCTTCCGCCCGATTGGGCTTCATAATATTGCTTCATGGAAATCATATGTTCACCATTTGGCCCTGTATAGCCATTTGGTCCGAAAATCATCGTTTGGAAATGTTCGTGCGTGTAATCTTCATAAAACATATCCGTTTCTTCTTTCGTAATGGAACTTTTCGGGTAATTCGGGAAATCGATCGCTAGAACGAGTACTTTATCCGTACGGACACCGCCGTTATAGACTTCTGGTTCAACGGAGTCGACCGTCGATTTGTTGGCTTGCCCTAATTTATTACCCTTGCCGTTCACCAATCCATTAGCGTTTGAATTCGATTTGTCTTTCAGCACTTCCAGAACATCGGAGTCGAATCCTTTTGGTTTCGCTGCATGATTTTTCGCTTTCAAAAAAGCCGTCAACGCTTTCTCGGCTTCCGCAGGACTTGCATCCTTTCCGATTTTCCCTTGCTTTTTTAGCATCTCAATCAGTCTTTCGTCATTGGCCACTCCTAAATCAGTCGTTGTCCATTCCTGAATTGCTGCATTCGCTACCTGTTTATCCGCAGGAGTACCGACGTTAAATAAAGTGCTCGCCACAATGGCACTGGCGGAGATACCGGAAAGCAATTTCCATCCTGTTTTGGGCAATTCTATTACCCCCTAGTTATATGAAATAGACTTCACCGTTAGTATACAGTAGACGTCTTGTAGAAAAGTGCCGCGTTATGTCGAATAAAAATCCCCCCAATTATGCCTCACCGTAACGGCTCCATTAGTGGAACTCCCTATAAAACGAACAAATTAGGTTAGAAAGACAAACGAATTCCCCCAACCTATTCCACTGAATTTATGTCTCCGGGCGGAAGACGAAGCAATTAAAATGTGGTGGATGCGATTGATGCCTGTTTGTTCAAGTCTCAAGAACTATCGAATTGGGACTATGCCCAATAAAAAAGCGCCGTTGCATTCGCAACAGCGCCTAAGTTTATTTGTATTAAAATGCCAAAATCTCATCCGCAATCTTCCCGGCTGTCTCTTCAATTGCCCGCTCCGTCACGTCCAGAACGGTGCACCCCAATCTACGGAATGTAGCTTCCGCATATTCCAGTTCATCGTTCACTCGTTTAAGCGAAGTGTACGCTGCACCTTCAGGCAGCCCCAATGCTTTCAGCCGTTCCTCGCGAATCTTTACCAGACTCTCCGGTTTCATGGTTAACCCGATGAATTTACAATTCTTCAATTCAAACAGCAAATCCGGAGGCTTCAATTCCGGTACGATCGGGTAGTTCGCCACTTTGTAGCCTTTATGTGCGAGGAAAATACTCAGCGGCGTCTTAGACGTTCTAGATACGCCAAGCAGTATAATATCTGCCTGCTCCCAGATTGTCGAAGCCTGACCGTCATCGCATTTCACGGTGTACTCGATCGCTTCCACTCTCTTGAAATACGCTTTATCCAATTGATGAAGAAGTCCGGGTTTCTCTTTGGGTGCCGAATGAAACGTATGGACAAACGCCTCCATAACCGGTCCCATGATGTCCACGGCAAATACCTTCAGGCGCAGCGACTCAAGCCGGATCATCTCTCTCAATTCGGGAAGAACGAGTGTATATACGACGAAGCTGCCGATTCGTGCAGCCTCTTCCATGATAGGGTGAATCTCATCTTCTGATTTAATATGGGCAAAGCGTTTGATGGTTACATTCTCGGCATCAAATTGGCTGAGCATCGCGCGTACAACACCGTCCGCAGTATCCCCGATAGAATCCGAGACGACGAAGATCTTATTGCCTAGTTGATTCAATTTGAATCCGCCCCTTAAGTTTGGTCCGCAATGACGTCGTATAGCAATTTCATCACGGTCGTCTTCGTAATTCTACCAACCACCTCAACTTTGGGCGGTCCTTCAGAAGATTGGATCGGCAATACGACAGGCAGGCCGTCCACTTCGTGCATGATCATTTTGCGCATGGCTTCGCGGACAGAATCCTCCGGCGACACCGTGACGATGTTCGGATAGCGGGTCATAACCATACCGAGCAGAACATTCGATGCTTGTGGATTGCCCACTGTCACCTTCAATAGATCTTTGCGCGACACAATTCCCTCCAGCGCACCGGAGCTATCAACGATAGTGAGACTGCCGACATTCTCGAGAAACAGCGTTACAACGGCATCATTCACGGTTGCGTTTCCACGAAGAACGATTGGAATACCCATTACTTCTTTGACCGGCCGATGCGTGATGTCGGACATCCCTGACTCCGTCTTTAATAACGTACTTCCTATAAAATAACCGACTTTAGGCTTGGCGTCGATAACCCCCAGCATACTGAGCAGCACCAGATCGGATCTAATGGAGGGACGGGTAACTCCGAGATATTCGGCGATTTGCTCTCCGGTAATCGGAGCTCGTTTCTGAATCAACTCCATAATTTCCAATTGACGAGGTGACAATTCGATGGTAGTTCCCTCCCGCGTAAACATTCTATTCTCCCTATTGTAACCGATCTGGTACGCAGATCACACCGCTGATAATCGTTCCGTCCGCTCCTTTTGCTCGATCTCTGCTTGGGCCGCCGCTATTCTGGCCATCGGAATCCGGAATGGCGAACAACTGACGTAATCCAGTCCGATTTCATGACAAAATGCGATCGACGCTTTTTCGCCGCCATGTTCACCGCATATACCCGTTTTGAGCATAGGTTTCAAGGAACGTCCCGCAGTAACCGCCATTTCAATCAATTGGCCGACTCCTTCTGTATCCAGCGACTGGAACGGGTTATGCTGCAGGACCTTCTGATCCAAATAATGCGTCAGAAATTTCCCTTCCGCGTCATCGCGGCTGTAGCCGAAGGTCATCTGCGTCAAATCGTTGGTGCCGAACGAGAAAAAGTCTGCGTGAGCGGCGATCTGGCGGGCGGTCAGAGCGGCACGAGGCACTTCGATCATCGTACCTACCTTGTAGTTGCAAGCTCCAGCTTGCATGACCCGTTCCGCAACCTGATCTACCCGTTTGCGCAATCGTTCTAATTCGGAAGCGTGACCTACAAGCGGAATCATGATTTCAGGAATGACAGACACCCCTCTGTCCATGCAGGCAAATGCCGCATTGAATATAGCTTCGATTTGCATGTCATAGATTTCCGGATAAATAATGCCTAATCGACATCCCCTTTGGCCAAGCATCGGATTGGATTCATGAAGCGAATGCACTTTACGGATCATTTGCGCCAACAATGTCTGTTCTTCTAATGAAACGGAGTCATCCAGCTTGCGCTGCAGCTCGCTCACTTTGGGAAGAAACTCGTGCAGCGGCGGATCAAGAAGCCGTATCGTGACGGAAAGTCCGTCCATGGCTTGAAAGATACCCTCGAAATCGGATTGCTGCATCGGCAGCAGCATAGCCAGAGCTGCTTTACGTTCATCCGTTGTATCCGCCAATATCATCCTTTGCATGGCCGTCAGACGAGAAGGAGCAAAGAACATATGCTCCGTCCGGCACAAGCCGATGCCCTCAGCGCCAAAGCCGCGAGCCGTCTGGGCATCTTCCGGATTATCGGCATTGGCATAGACGCGTAATTTGCGGATTTCATCCGCCCACTCGAGAATTTGAAGCAGCTCTGACGTCGCAGCTGCTTCTCGAAGCGGAATAGCGCCTAAGATTACTCTGCCGCTTGCACCATCTAAGGTGATCCATTCTCCCTCTTCGACAATGCGATCGCCAGCAAACATTCGCCGTGCCTCCAAGTCAATTCGCACGCCTTCGCAACCGCATACGCACGGCTTGCCCATCCCTCGTGCTACAACCGCGGCATGACTGGTCATCCCTCCGCGGCTGGTGAGGACGCCTTCCGACGCCAATACCCCATGAATGTCTTCCGGCGTTGTCTCCGGTCGAATCAAGATCACTTGCTGACCAGAGCGGCTCCATTCGGCTGCTGTATCCGCATCGAATGCCACGACGCCGATCGCGGCACCGGGCGAAGCCGGCAATCCTGTCGCCAATTTATCTAGCACCTTGCTTTCATCGATTCCCCTGTGAAGCAGCTGATCGAGGTGAGAAACTTCGATTCTTTGCAGCGCCTCCTCGCGGCTAATTAAGCCTTCCTTCACAAAATCAACTGCCAGCTTCATTGCCGCCTGAGCATTCCGCTTGCCATTTCTCGTTTGCAGCACATACAGTTTCCCGTTCTCAACGGTGAATTCAATATCCTGCATGTCCTTGTAGTGCTGTTCCAATTGCATACAAACCTGAGCCAGCTGTTCATAGATTTCCGGCATCGCGACCTTCAATGTTTCGATGGGATAAGGCGTTCTGACGCCGGCAACCACGTCTTCTCCCTGTGCATTGACGAGGTATTCGCCGAACAGCTCGTTGTCCCCGGTCGAAGGATTGCGCGTGAACACTACACCGGTTCCGCAGTCATCGCCTTTATTGCCGAAAACCATGCTCTGCACATTGACGGCCGTCCCTTGATCGTCGGGGATCTGGTTGATTTTGCGATATATTTGCGCCCTGTTGTTGTTCCACGATTTGAAAACAGCTTCCACGGCCAATTTCAATTGCTCGTGTACTTGCTGGGGGAACTCTCGGCCTGTCTTCCTCTTTATGCACGACTTGTATTCATCTGCTAGACTGCGCCAACCTTCCGGCGTCACATCTTGATCCAGCTCGACACCGGCATTTCTCTTCCATCGATGGAGGAGACTCTCAAAGTGATAGGACTCCATTCCGAGCACGACGCTGCCAAACATTTGGATTAATCGCCGGTAGCAGTCGTAGGCAAATCGTTCATTTCCGGTTAAAACAGCCAAGCCTTGCACGGTTTCGTCGTTCAATCCCAAATTCAGAATGGTATCCATCATACCCGGCATCGAGGTAACGGAGCCTGATCGAACCGAAACGAGTAGTGCATGGACGGGATCGCCAAATTTTTGACCGGTATCGGCTTCAAGTCCAGTAAGTGCAGATTGAATTTGCGCTAGGAGATCGTCCGTCATTCGGTTTCCCGATTGAAAGAAAGCATGGCTGGCTTCGGTGGTAATCGTAAAGCCCTGTGGAACCGGTAAGCCGGAACGTGTCATCTCCGCCAGATTCGCGCCTTTTCCGCCGAGCAAAGCTTTCATTTTCGCATTTCCTTCTGAGAATCCATACACCATTTTCGATGTCGGCATTAGTGGCTGCTCTCCTTGTTTATTTAAGGTGCATGGCTCCTTGCCACAAACCGAATAGAATTTTCTATAGCCGTTGGTCGGCAGCGTAGCTATTACCTCGTTGCAAATTTTGCATAAAATAATCCCCAGCTCGTTCTTAGGCGTTATATTACGCTGGTTATCCATGCTTCCCCCTCCTCGTCATAGTTGCTTTCTTTCCCCGCGACCATACAGACCACATCGATCACACGGCTTGCATAGGCCCATTCGTTGTCGTACCAGGCCAATAATTTCACCTGGTCCTCCTGCGTCATCATGCTGAGTCCGTCAATAATGGCCGACTTCTCATTACCGATGTAGTCGGCAGATACGAGCGGCAGTTCGTTATAATCGACATAAGCACCCAGTCCCCCCGCTATCGCGATTCTAATCGCTTCTTTCACTTCCTCTTCCGTAACCGATCTACTTAGTCGAACCTGAAGATCGAGCAATGAAACATCTTGAGTCGGAACCCGTACAGAAATTCCTTTCATATGAGGAGCGAGAGCAGGAAGAACATCCGTCAATGCTTTGCTGATTCCCGTTGATGTTGGAATAATCGAGTTGGTGCAAGCGCGCGCGCGCCGCAAATCCTTGTGTCCGTTGTCGAGAGGGTTCTGATCGCTTGTGAATGCATGCACCGTTGTCATCCATCCACTCTTCACGCCGAAGGCTTTGTCTAAAATATGAAGGACAGGAGCCAGACAATTGGTCGTACAGGAGGCTGCGGAAAGGAGTCGATGATGGATCGGATCGTAGTTATCATCATTGACGCCCATCACGATGGTGAAATCTATATCTTTGCCGGGCGATGTAATAAGCACCCTCTTAGCCCCTGCCGATAAATGCCTCTCCATCGCATGACGATCCGTAAACTTTCCGGTTGCATCAATGACGAAATCCACACCATATTGCTGCCAAGGAATGAGGTCCGGTTCCGAGTGAGAGACAACGGGGATTCGATAACCATTAATAATCAAGAATTGATCTTCAACCTGGATTTCAGCGTCCCATTTACCATGAACGGAATCGTACTGAAGCAAATGAGCTAACGTTTCAATAGTGGCCAACGTATTGATAAGTCCAATTCCCCAAATGCCCCCATTGCGTGCTAAAGCTTTGCGTAAACACAACCGGCCAATGCGTCCGGTACCGCTCAAACCAATTTTCACCTGCCCAGCCACCTTTTTTCTATTGTATGTCACAATTATATATATGACTCATATATAATGCAATAGTCAACATTAATCATTTATTATTAGTCATAATAACTTAATTAGTGAGCCTATTATACAAAAGAGGGCCCATTCCAATACGGAATGGGCCTTCATAGGATCATTTATGGCTTAAATGATTTCATTTTATTTTACTTATAAAAAATTCAAAGCACGGCGGTGTCGAATAGTTTAGGTAAAATTTGGGATATTATCTAATGGAAATAAGCATAAGAAGATACCAGCAATCTGAAACGGGGAATCCGATATGACCATCGTGAACAAGCTGCAGCTCGAATTTTCCCGCGACCATGACTATATCTCGCGTCGGCTCCTCGTCGGTACTGACCCTATTGTTATTCTCGGACTAAGATCCCTCATCGATTTTCCTCACACGATCTCCATGCTCCGGCTGCAGCTTATTGCTGACGATATCACCGAGCATTCCGTGCAAGTAAAGCTCGTAGGACTGGGGCACGCATTATCGGAGACGCAGATCGATGAAGTCATCGCCGAGGTTCAAAGTGGTATGTTGGTCGCGGTTCACGAAGCCTCCGGAACTTGCGTCAGCATTTTCCCGGTACCGCAGACACTGAGCCGTGGCATCGAATCGCCCTTTTCCGAGAACAGCGTGAGCGGTTCGAGCAGTGCGTTCAACGAGGATATTCAAACTAATATCGGTCTATTGCGCAAGCAATTGAACACGAGCGATCTTCAAACCGCTTCGTTTACATTCGGGACGACCGTCATGCATCGGGTGGTTTTGACTTATTTGAGCGGAAGCATCAGTCCTGTATTGCTCGCGAACATTAAGAACGCTCTTAACTCGCATCTTAACCAGGACGTTTCCAATTTGCAGGAGCTTTCGAAGGCACTCGGAATGAACGTTTTCACTCTCGTCACCCATTATAATTTGACCGAATTGCCGCAGAACGCGGCAAGCGCCTTGAAGAATGGCAAAGCGGTCATCTTCCTCGATCGCTTCCCGTTCGCTATCGTGTTGCCCGGACTAGCCTCGGATGCCTTCATGACAGAGGATGATAGGAACTACCCGTATGTATATATGGTCTTGCTAAGGATCTTACGCTTGGCCGGAATTCTGATTACGCTCATCTTCCCCGGCCTATATGTGGCGCTGGTTTCCGTCAATCCCGACGTACTGCGATTCGAGCTAGCGCATTCCATTGCGAAGAGCCGGCTAGACGTGCCGTATCCGGCGATTGTCGAGACGTTGCTGCTGCTGCTCGTCCTGGAACTTCTGCTTGAAGCGATCATCCGTCTTCCCTCCAGCACTGGCCCAACCGTCACGATGGTAGGCGGCATCATCTTGGGACAAGCCGCCGTGTCCGCGAAGCTAGTAAGCAACCTGCTCATCATCGTATTAGCCGCTGTCACGATAGCGAGTGCTACAGTCGTCGGATTCCAAAATTCGCATTCCCTACGACTGTCCAAGTACCTCCTCTTATTCTTATCGGCCGTCTTCGGAGTCATGGGCCTTATGTCGGGACTCGTGGTGATCTGTGCATACCTTGCCGGAAAAAAAACGCTCGGCATTCCATACCTGCAATTGCAAAAACCGGAAGGGGAATGAAATGAGCAAACACTGGCAAGTTCCCGTCGTGTACATCATCACGCATATGGGGTTGATGTTCTTCAATTATCCATCCAACGTCATTGCCAGCACCCGGTCAACTCATTGGCTGCCAATCCTGATCGGCTACTTGCTGCATATTGCCGTTCTATTCGTCTATTTGAAAGGAATTAGCTATTTCGGTAATGAGAACATCGTGACTTTCTTGATGAAGAAGAACAAGCTCTTGGCCTTGGTGACGCTGCTCCCACTTTTACTTAGCCTATCGTTAATCATCATCCTCATGGTCCGCTCCTATGCTGAGGTCATCTCGATCGTTTTCTTGTCTAATACGCCGTTATGGATCCTGATGTCCTTGATGTTAGTCATACCGGCATACATGGTCCTACAAGGCGGATTGAATGGGCTTCTGAGAACAGGCTTGTTACTAAGCATCCTATTCGGGCTGCCCATCTTCTTCGTGCTCGCCGCCGCTTTCCAGAATATTGATCCACATTATGCATTACCGCTTTGGCCACGCGATTCGGATGTCTTTGCCTTTCTCGGCCGCTCTTCCTACTACAAGAGCCTCTTTTCCTTCGCGGGCTGCTTTTTGTTTCTGGGCTTTGTGCCTTCTTTTGCTTTATTGAAGCCCAAAGCCATTTATCTCGCCAGCCTGATTCTGCTGCCCTTATACCTGTTGTCCGTCTATGTGCCGATTCTGACAATGGGGGAAGAATCGGCGTTACAACTTGAGTTTCCGTTCATCTTTACGATCGATACGATCGAAATCGACTGGTTGATGTTCGACCGCATCACGATGTTTCTGATCCTCAGCCTGCTGTCCTTCGTCATGCTCTTGGCTGCCCTTATTCTCTGGCAAATGGTCTATATCATAAGGACCGCCATCATAGAAATCAGGATGGGCATCTTGCTGCCCGTTATCGTCGCCCTGGTCCTAGCATTATGCCTGTGCATCCCCGACTGGAAGGTTATCGAGCGGTATTTTATATGGAATGCTGCACTCTGGGGATATGTATCGGTAGCCACGCCGATTATTGTCTTCTTGACGGGCCGCCACCATGTCAAGCGAATGGAGCGTAAACTGCCGTGAAAAGGATCTTGGAGCGGATCGTGTTGGGATGCCTGCTTTTAATTGCAGGCGGCTGCTGGGACAACAAGGATATCAATCACCGTTCCTTACCAATCGCCATGGGCATCTCATACGATCAAGGTAAATATAAGATTTACCTTGAAATTCCCCGAGTTAGTGAACAAAACAAAGAACAGATTCAAATCATCACCGATCAAGGCGATTCCATTAACCAAGTCATTGACCGTATCAGCATGAACATGGAGACTCAAGTCGATTTGCTCCATCTTAAGGTCATCGTCGTCGACAAAGCGTTCGCGGCGCACGGCATGAAGGACGGCATCGCCAGCATTATCCGTTCGAGGCATATCGTGCCCAAGACCGTTTTCGTTGTATGCAACGAACCACTCGACGATTTCTTTAACCATCTCGAGACCAACTCGAAGAGCAACGGTACGTCAATCTACGACTATTTCCAGAAGAATGCCGGATGGAGCCCCGATATTGCCTACGCACAAACCTGGAAGATTTTTAGAAGCATCCATTCTTTGACCCACGATGTCGTCCTTCCTGTCATTGCATCCGGCGATTCGACGATCTTTCAAAGCAAAGGCTCGGCGATTCTGAAGAACGGCAAAATGGCCGGAAGGCTGACCGTCGAGGAGACCCTGCTCTACAATTTGTTTAATGGGGTGAACACCCAAGGAAAAATCGAAGTGATGGGAAGGGCGACGGTCCAGATCGTCAGCAGCCGCATTCGAATCCGCCATTCGTTTGTTCAAAATCAGCCGCGCATGACGAGCACGGTTTATCTGAAAGTCATTCTTCTGGATACCCGAAACGATCCATCGTCCGAGCTTATTAAATCCGAATTGCAGAAGCTCGTGACGGAACGTTTCGCTCAATTATTCAAGAAGACGCAGCAGGTCGATGCCGATATTTTCGGACTCGGACAGCATTTCCGGGCCGATTTGTCCCGTAAGCAGCTTGAGTCCTGGCGAAGCGAATTTTTGCCTCGCCTTAAGATGGACATTCGCGTTAAAGTCACGATTCGGAACACGGGCAATTTGAAAACAAGGAGTTAGAAGGGAATATCGTCTGCCGAACTTTGGCTGTTGAACAATTCTTCTCTTGCCTATGGCTTCTCAACGCTCCATCTGCCGCGACTGATAGATTGTAATGGAGCGGACCGCTTCCTTAATTTGCTGGTTCATCGCATAGATGCCTTTCTCCCGGTTGGCGCTTTGGTTCGTCATCGCGAACTGAATGGCCGGAGAGACGGATAAGTTGTCGATGATACTCTCGTAGAATCGGAAATTATAATAGATGCCGCTGTTTGCTTGCGAGATGACTTTCTGATAGGAATCGGAGATTTGCTGGATGACGAGATCGGACGTGCGGTTGAAATAGTAGTTGGTTAATAGCAGAATCGGGAGAAGAATCGTTGCCAGATACGCGAGCATTAGTTTATGGTTGATCTTCATTTCAGCGCCGCCTCCTATCCCTATCATACGTCAAAAAGGAACAGAGCAGCGTATATTGCGGCTCTGTTCCGCGGTTCTTATTCGAGCTTGCCTAGCGTATTATCTATCGCTTCATATCTACGCTCAGTATGTAAGGCTTCTCGAGAAAGGCTTTGCAATGCCGCCCGTCCGCCTTGGCGTTCTCATCCGCACTTAACGAAGATTCTCCAACGACGATGCTTTTTCCTCCACCGGCGACGAAAGCTTTCATCGCTTCGAGCGTGTCCGCTTCGGCACGGATCAGCAGCTAATAGCTTATGAGATCGCCGGTCTGGCAAGAGAAAAACCACATAGAGTTGTTACACTCACATGTGGTTCCAGATAGATAATTTGTAATGCACCAATCTTCCGTGTCCGTAATTTTCCATCCTGAATCCCGGGAACGGTCGGATCAGCCGCGATCGAGCGTAACGGCGATCGTTCTTTCTCCGGCAGCGACCGGCTGCCGTTCCTCCAGCACGATGCGATACATGCGGTCGCCCCAGTTTCTTCTCAAACGGCTTTCCATCCAATCGATCTTCTCGATACGCGCGCGAAGATGCTCGGCGTCGTAGCGGATGACCGCCTGCTTGCCGGGCGCGTAAGCCAGCAGAATCTCGCCGCTGCTCTCGCCCCCGATTATAGGCTCGCAAGGTGTAACCAACGAGTGGAACATTTCCGCCGGAGCGCCGTCCTTCATGGTAAATACGTCACCTACTGTCACAGAGGGGGCGCCGTCCCGATCCAGCCGAACCGTACGCTCCCAAGCCGCAATGCCTGCTTCTTCCGGATACGCGCCCGCGATGTCCATTCGAAGCTCGGAGCGGCCGCCTTGCTGCGAATATTCCGCATAGCGGGCCTTGTACCGCCCGCCGCTTCGCTGAAGCACCCCGCGCACCGTCGGCAGGTTATGATACTGCGATTGCAAATACCATAGTTCATAGCGCAGCGCGCTGAACGTCTGCGCCTTGTATTCCTCGGTGCCTAGATCTACGAGCAGCGGATAGCCGTCGGCGAACACGAGGAAGCTGCCGACGTCGTTATGGTTATGCGCCTCCTCGTTGTTGCCGCCTTTGGCCGCGACGTATAAGCCTTGCTCGGTACCTTCCTGCTCCCTTGCGGTCATCACTTGGGTAACGCCGAACCAGACGTCCCGTATATAAGGCGCCTTCCATTCTTGCGCAAGCCTCTCCTTCTCGACGAACAAATCCCGCGCATAGCCGTATAGGTTAAACCAAATTCGCGTGCTCGGATCGCCGCTTGGCGGCAAGCTGGCGCCGAGACGGACGAGCGACTCATCCCCCGCGCTAACACCGTAGCGATATATGCCCCCGCCTGCCGGGCTCGCCTTTGCATCGCAATCGGCGAAAGCCGCGTAATAATCGCCATGAATGTGCACTTTGGGCATATAAGCGCCAATATCCTTCACGATCTGCTCCCCGAAAATGTCGAAACGTCCTTGTGACGCCAGCGACAGCATCTCCAGGCATTCATAAAGGCCGCCCGCCGCCGCGCTCCAATAAGACGGTCCTTCGTCGCAGCAGCCGTCTGCCGGATAAGTCGCGATGAACGCGTCGAGGCTTCTCATCACCTTGGCGATTCCCGCGCTTCTGACCTCCGGATCTTCCTCGATGAGCAGGAATCCCGCCAGCACCGGGCCGTTGCACCACGGATTCCAGTTGTTGATCCGCTCGCCGGGAGTGAAGCCTTGCCACCAGTAATCGTCGTGCTCAAGGTAAGGCGTCAGCACCCGCTGTTTCGTCTCCCGAACGATACGCTCGTTAATTCGCGGACTGATCGCTTCGAACTTATTTCCCAGCAAATAGCGGGTCCATAGGAGAAGCCGCGCCGTTTCCACAGATGACAGCTCGACTCCGTATTCCGTATTGCTAGGGATGCTCTCTTGCTTATCGAATTCCTTCCAGTGGCTGCGATGGCCCGGGGGCACCCAGGTCGTCTCCTCGCAGATGGCGAAAATCCCGTTTAAAATTTGATCAACGTATTGGCCTTCGCCTTCCATGCATTCGGCGATGACCAGAATGCCGAGCACGCTTCTCCGTTCGAAATAGGCGAGACTGAGGCGCGACAAGTCGCCGCTCGTCCAATAGGCGCGATAGTCCGACACCTTAAGTGCCGGCCACCCATAATCCGCATATCGGTCCGCATGCCGCAGCCAACTCTCTCTTTTCTCATATGAAATCGATCCCCAGGCTTTGCGGTCTTCCGCCTTCGGGAACGGCGCGTAAGGGCCGTCGCCGAAGCCAAGCTCCTCAAGTCGCGACGAGCCGTAACGTTCATTTAACATCGTTCGATCTCCTCCCCATCTCGAATAAGCATCAAAGAAAACCGCCCTACTCCGAAGAAAAGGACGGCTTACCTTGCAACACCTTACTCCTTGACGCTTCCAAGCGTCATGCCGCTCATGAAGTACCGCTGAAGGAACGGATAGACGCACAGCACGGGCACCATGCCGAGGAAAATTTGGGCCGCGCGCACCGAGCGATCGTTCAACTGCGATAACAATAGAATCATAGAAGGGTCGGATATGGAAGACATATCCATCCGGACGACAATGGTCTGTAAGTAGCTGGCAAGCGGATAGTGGATCGGATCGTTCATATAGATGAGCCCATTGAACCATTCATTCCAGTGCATGACGATCGCGAACAGCGTTACCGTTGCAATCGACGGCAGCGAGAGCGGCACGATAATGCGCCAGAGCGTCTGCCAATGTCCGGCGCCGTCCATGAACGCCGACTCCGACAGCTCCTTCGGCAAGCCTCTGAAGAAGTTGAGCATCAGAATGACATTGAATACCGGAAGCGCCCCAGGGAGCACAAGCGCCCAGATACTGTCCAGCATATGCAAATTACGGACAACCATATAAGACGGAATTAATCCGCCGGAGAACAGCATCGTGAAGACGAAGAACCAGGCATATCCTGTCCGGAACTTCAAATTCGCCGCTTCCTTGGACAGCGGATAGGCCGTAAGCATCGTTAACAGCATGTTAATGGAGACGCCAAGCGCCACGCGCTTTGCCGATATGCCCATCGAGATCAAGAACTCATGCTTCTTCGCAACAAACTCGTACGCCTTCATAGTGAAATCGACCGGCCATAAGGTAACTTTGCCCGCTTCGATCGCGGCGGCGGAGCTTAAGGAAACGGAGAAGACGTTAACCAAAGGCAGAAGACATATAAGAGACAAGACCGCAAGCAAAGTATAGTTGAAACCTACGAACAGCTTGCGACTCCATGAGTAGGGTTGAATCATAACAATCCTCCTTGCGACTTATCAGAAGATACGATAATTTGCGAAACGGTAGGCCGCGAGATAAGACAACGAAATGAGGATGAGCGAGATTACCGACTTGAACAGTCCGATGGCGGTCGCCACTCCATATTGGGCACTGGCCAGTCCGATCCGGTAAACGTAAGTGTCGAGAATGTCGCCGGTTGAATAGACGGATGGGCTGTACAGGTTGAAGACTTGGTCGAAGCCGGCGTTCAGAACGTTGCCGAGCGCGAGCGTTGTAAGCAAAATCGTGATCGGTATGATCGCGGGAATCGTTACGTAAAGCGTTTGTTGGAAGCGGTTAGCCCCATCCAGGACGGCGGCTTCGTACAGCGACGGATTTACTGCGGTAATGGCAGCCAGGTAGACAATCGTTCCGAAACCGAATTCCTTCAATACATCGGTTCCCGCCAGCACGTAAGGGAACCATTTATCGTTACCGAGGAAGAACACTTTATCGAACCCCAGCCACGAGAGGAACTGATTCACGATCCCGGATGTCGGAGAGAGCACATCCAGCAAGATGCCGGCCATAATGACCCAAGACAGGAAGTGCGGCATGTAGACGATCGTTTGGACGGTGCGCTTGAAGTACTTGATCCTGATCTCATTCAGTAGAAGCGCGGTGAAGAGCGGCGCGACCAAGCCGCCGACGATTTTCATGAATGCGATGAATACCGTATTCCATAGAACTTCCCTAGTTTCGGACAAATGGTAGATATACTTGAAATGTTCGAGTCCGACCCATTGGGAGCGAAAGATCCCTTTAACCGGAATAAAATTCTCGAATGCGATGACGAGGCCGACCATCGGGCCATAGCTGAATATCAGCGCAATAATCAGACCCGGAACCAGCATCAGATGCAGCGGCCATTCCAATCCCCAATTTCTGCGGCTCAATCGATTCCCCTCCTGCCATGATACAAAGAAAGGATAGCGGCTAGCGGTTAGCCCCTACCCCCTCTCATACGTCTTATCGAATCTGACCGCTTGCGTTGACTTCGTCGAGAATCTCCTGACCGCCGGATTTCAGCCAGTTTGCCGCCCACTCGTCGAAGTAGTCGAGCGGCTTGGAGCCCATGATGATTGAGGTGATCATCTTGACTTCTTCGTCGCGAAGCGAAGGACCTTTGGCGATCATCGTCGTCGTCGGATTGCCTACATACACCGATTGGAAGACCTGGTTATTGTCGCTGTACTGGCCTAAGAGGTTGAATACCCCGTCAGCGGCCCACAGTTTGTTCGCAGCCCACATGCTTTTGTCGCCGGCTTCGAATTTAGCCACCTGATCGTAATATTGCTTCTGCTCGTCGTTCAGCGCGGACGTGTCGCCGGATTCCTTAGCGGCTTGAACCGCGGCAGCCGCCTTCGGATTGTTGCCCGGCATGCCTCCGCGGACCGGCGAAAGACCGAAGACGCCGAAGTCCTTGCCGTCTACCGTAACCGTGTGATAATTTTTGTCGAAATGTCCGTAGAGCTTTTCAATATACGTGTTCAACATCAAGATAGGAGCTTCCGGATGCTCGGCCTTCTTGCTTACGACAAAGAAGCGCGATGGCAATCCGGTCATGCTTTGCGAGAGAGCCGGCTTATCGTCGGACGATACGAGCGGATAGATGCCCCAATCCGCGCCGGGAACGTCTTTGTACATATTGTTGATCGGCCACGTCGGCACCCAGAAGGCGCCGAACGTCAGGCCGACTTTGCCGGATGTGACGAGCTCTGCGGACTTCATGCCGTCGATGACGCTGAATTCCGGATAGATTGCGCCTTGCTTGAACAGGTCGGCCAGCTTGCCGAGAGCCGTCTTCACTTCCGGCTGGGTGTCGGCCCACTGTGCCTTGCCGTCCGCGCCTTTGATAAAGTTCAGACTCGTAGCCGAGCCCTTGGTCGGATTAAACGGATACGCGTGGTAGCCGTTGAAGAAGCCGTCAAGACCGGACCAGCCGTTGAACAGGTTTAAATCGAGGCTTAATCCGTACGTATCGTTCTTGCCGTTCTTGTCCGGATCGTTCTTCGTGAACGCCAAGGCGATATTGACGACATCCTCCATCGTCTTCGGCGGCTGAAGCCCCAGATTTTCCAGCCAGTCTTTGCGAATATAAATGAGTTGGGTATCGGTGATATCTCCGCCGTCTGCCGGAATACCCATGAGTTTGCCGTCCATCGTCGCCGCTTTGAGCCGCAGTCCGTTGTTTACTTCCATCGAGCCCTTCGTCAGATCGGAAGCGTACGTGTTATAGGCATCGGTCAAATCGGCGATCGTGCCGGCTTCCACGAGGATCTGGAACTGCTGAGCGTCGACTTCCATGAAGTCCGGCATATCGCCGGATGCCATCGTTACGGCAACCTTGTTCTGATACTGCGCATCGTTTACTTTCCAGAGGTTCTTCAAATTAATGCCAAGGTCTTCTTGGAATGTCTTGATCCAAATGTTGGAGTCGAGCGAATCGCCGGGCGGCATCTCTGCGGCCGAATTGACCGAGCGTACCGTCGTGACTTCGATCGGCGGATCGTATTTGCCGGTCGGGCCGTCCGGAGTGGTTGCTGCCTGGCTTGCGTTTGCGTTTTTGCTTGCATTGTCGCTTGCATTGTCGCTTGCACTTGCGTTTGCACTTGCGTTTGGCGAATTACTGGCATTGGAAGCTGTGTTGTTTTTGTTGTTGTCGCTGCATGCTGTAACCGTAACCATGATAAGCAGTAATGAAAGTATTGCCGAGCCTTTTACTTTTGCTTTCATTTTTGTCGACATCAGCTGCTTTCCTCCCCTATAGCCTGCATCAAAATGTGGTACGCTTTTATTATGCAGTCAGCATGGCGCCTCGAATATAATAAACCGATTACATTCCTTATCCTTTTATATCTACTTCAGCGAATCGCGGTATTCCTGAGGGGTCAGCAACGTTGCTTTTTTGAATAAACGGGTAAAATAGGACGCTGAATCATACCCGATCCGCATGCCGACCTCATGAATCTTAAGCGTGCTCTCGCCGAGCAGCCGCTTCGCTTTATCGATTCTCGTCCTCGTGGTGTAGTCGCTGATGTTATGGCCCGTCTTCTGTTTATACAATCTTGAGAGGTAAAAAGGCGTCAAGAAGACGTGCTCGGCAAGACGGTTCAGCGACAGATCCCCATCGATGTTCTTCTCCACGTACCGATGAATCTGCTCAACGACTTCGCTCGTCTCTTGCTCGTTTCCGCCATCCATGCGTTCGAACAACAAATCCGCCAGCTCGCGGAAAAAGTCGGAAGCTTCCCTCCACGAACGATGCTCTCGGATCGAGAACAGCTTGCCCGAGATAGCCTGTCCGTCAACTGCGCCCAGCGCCTCGAACCGATTCAGATGCGGGATGAAGATCGCGGCCAGCTCGTAGAAAACCTCGAGCGGCAAGCCCGCCTCCAGCGTCGCCGACTCGCCTACGGCTTCCGAAATCCCGTCGAACAGCTGCTCGAATTTCGCCCGTTCCTTCTGCATCAAGTACTGGTCAAGCAGCCGGATGCGCTTGACCTTGCTTCGCGCTTCCTCATCTCCGCTTGACTTCGCCCGGTCGTCCGACAGCAGCATCTGGCTGCCGAGTCCAAGCCCGCGGCCGAACAACTGCGACAGCCGCTCGTATTTGGAGGCGAGCGCGTCCCATTCGAACGGCTCGCTGGAGACGACGAATGAGCACGCGAGCTTCAAGTAATGGCTGCAGGCGGTTTGCACGGATTCGAGCATCCCAAGCAAGTAAGCGTGTAGGGCGGCTTCCGGATTGGAATCCGCGACGGAGCTTGCGTGCAGCTGCGGTTTACCGGCGATCGCTTGACGATACCCCGACTCCGCCTTCGGCTGCAGCAGCCAGATCAGCCGTTCGTGATCGCCTCTGAAGTGCGTCAATTCGAATTCCTGCGCGAAAAACTCTTCGAAGATGTTATTGATCGAATAGGCGAACAGCACTTTATCGCCTCCCGTCGCATCCTCGCGCCATCGGTCGATCCGGACAACGGCCATGACGACCGGCAAGTCGGGGTCGAGCGGCACTTCGAACTGCGCGAATCGCTCTTTTCGGACGGCGAACGATGAGGCTTCCCCTTCCAGCAAACCGGTCAAATACTCCTTGCGCAGCGCCGGCAGCGCCAGCTTAAGCGACGAACGAGCGCTCTCGATCAGCCCTTCGTAGGTCACTTCCTCGGCAATGACGCGAATGGCCTTCTCGACCGAGGAGATGATCGAATCGTCTCCTTCCGTCTTCAGGACGTAATCGATCGCTCCCCCGCGGATCGACGACTGGATATAGTCGAACTCGTTGTAGCCGGTCAGGAAAATCGACTTGCAGCGCGGCCAGAGACGCAGCACCTCCTTCTGCAGCTCGATGCCGTTCATCTCCGGCATCTCGATATCCGTCAGCAGAATGTCGATGCGCAGCTTCCTCGCGATCGCGTACGCTTCCATGCCATCGAACGCCTGATAGACCTCCAATGGATACTCGGACTGCAGGAATAGCTCGCTTAAACCTTCGACGATGATCGGCTCATCGTCAACGATCAACAGACGGTACATGCTGTCACTCTCCTCTCGCGTCATTGGTATCTGATGGTTCCGCGGCTTTGCCCAAGGACTGGGGCATCGGCAGCCTCAGCGTCGCTTTCATGCCGCCCATTTCGCCGCGGGCGACGGAAACGCCGTACTCGCCGCCGAACCGGATTTTCAAGCGGCGGTGAACGTTCAGCATGCCGGTGTACTCCATATCCGCCTTCTGATTCACTAGATTCGCTTCGATCGACTGTAGGTCGGCGTTCGTCAGCTTCTCGCCGTTATCCTCGACCGACATGAGCAATTTGCCATCCTGCTCGATCATCGTCACGGCGATTCTGCCGTCCCTGCGTTTGGTTTCAAGCCCGTATTGGTACGCATTCTCGATGAACGGCTGCAGGATGAGCCGCGGAACCCGCATGTCGCCGCAACCTGCGGGCAGTTCGCCGAATTCGACGGTAATGCGGCTCTTGGCGAAGCGGATATTCTGAATTTCCACATAGGTGCGAGAGTGTTTAATTTCCGCATCGAGCGGCACATCATCGGAGCCGTTGCGAGTAATATACTGAAAGTATTCGCCGAGGTGCTGGCTGAACTGGATGACGCTGTCATTATCGTTCATCTTCGCCAAGCGGTATAAAATAAAATAAGTGTTGTACAAGAAGTGCGGATTGATCTGCGACTGCAATTGCTTCAGCTCCGATGTCTGGGCGCGCAGCTTCTGCTCGTACACTTCATGAATCAGCACCTTCAGATTGTCCGTCATCATGTTGAACCGTTGGAACAAGTAGAGGAACTCATCGCGCGTCTTCGGCAGCGGCATCGGCTCCATCATCCCCGCCTCCACCTTGCGGAATCCGGTGATCATCCGATGCAGAGGCTTGCGAATGAGCTGATACAGCCAGTAAGAGTAAGCGACGATAAAGACGAGCGAGACGAACGACAGCAGCCATAGCAGCATGCGGTATTTGTCGATCGGTCCGAGCATTTCGTCCGCCGGCACGTAGGCGATCAGATAGTAACCGAACGTAGGCGAGCGTTTATAGGCGACAAAATAAGAGCTGTTTCCCGCCGAGATTTGCTTATAGTCTTCGTCGACGCTGTTCTCGGGACGGTTTTTCAAGTAATCCGAAAGTTCTTTCTTAAGTCCTTCGTCTGCTTGGTTGCCCAAGATCCAGCCGTTCTGTGGATTGACCAGCATCGCTCCCGCATTCTTGTAGTCGGAGAAGTTCTGCAGCGACTGCTTCATCATCTCCTGGTTGATCTCGATCGAGAGCGCGAATGTTTCCTTCATATTCGGCAGATCGGAGCCGGGATAGGCGATCGCCATGAACAGCCGGTCTTTCCAGAAATAATTGCCGACGCCCCGGAGTTTGGATACGGTAGCGACAGCCTCATATTCGGGATTAATCGTGTCGCTGATCGTTTCGTCGCTCGATATCGTTCGCTTCAGCGTCAGAATGTGAGCGCTTACGTTCTTGATGTAGAGGCTTGAGTTCTTGATCAGCTGCAGCTTTTCCTGGATGCGCTGCACCGTTTCCGTCCATACTCCGATCGTCATCGTATTGCTGATAAATGTGGCGTGTTGGATATCTTTGTCAATCGCGTATTGCTGCAGCAGCCCTTTCATCAGCTCATTTTCGACCTCGAGCGAGTTGAGGTAGAAATCGACCTTCGACTTGAGCGATTTCGACAGTTCCTCGCGGACGCTCTTCTCGCCCAGCTGGTTCATCCCGAGACCGATGCCGTAGATCGGAGCGACCACAAGCAGGAATGCAATGATCAGCTTCGGAAAAATCGTCAATCTCCACTGTCGTTTCCGAAAAATTTTCATTTCGAGCCGTTTCTCCTCTCCGAAGTCGAGCAATCGTATTATCGTAAGTCAGTCCCATCACCTAATTATAAAGCGCTTTCGACAGGAATACACCCATTTTTCTCCATATATCTCCATTTCCAAGCATTCGAAGCTTCCTTAATGAACATGACGAAGGGGCTGCCGCATGGTCAGCCCCTTCGTCATGTTCATTTATTTTCTTACTAACAGAACGCCGACGATCTCATTCAGATCATTATCGCTTATGCATAAAGTTACTTTTCCGCTATGAACGGAAGTCGAAACCTTTGTCGATTCGCCCTCATCGGTATGACGGAATTCGACGGCTTCGAAAGCTCCCTCAATGGTAAGAGTGCCGGACGCAAACGGGATACAGGCCAGCTGGGAGCAATGTAATATATCCTTATCGTCTTGAGCGATAAGCGCCCACTCTCCCGTGAATCGGATACCCGACACTTGCTGAAAAGCCTTCTCGTCGCTTGACGGATGTCGTAATGCGAGGGCGGTTACCCTGTCTCGGCCCGTATGCGATTCCACCCGTCCCCATGATCGGATGACCGGCTCGCGGCTCACATCTCCGAAATCGGCGTCCAGCCATAATGGCGTCCATCCGCTTCCGCGCCTGCGCCACTTGTCGAGCGCAAGCCAGCGGAGCCGCTGCGAGGCGGTCATCGCCTTGCCGGTACGATCGGTAGCTCCGAGCGTCAAGCCGTTGGTGCCGACAACGGCCGTGTTGAGCAAAATCCGCTCCAACGTGTCCCAATAATAGCCTGTCGACGTATTGATCAACATGCCGCGGCGCGCCGCGAGTGCCGACCACATGCAGCGCTGATTGTGCCCAAGAGCCTCGTACTCCGCGCTGTCTCCGGCGTCGCCCAGATCATCGATATTGATCACGTCGAAATAATCGTGAAGCAAGGGATGCAGCCCATAATAAATAATCGTGATATCCGGCTTTGCTTCCTTTGCCGCGCCCGTAATGATCTTGAGCAGTTCCGAGCAAAGCCGTTCTCCCCGGAATTCCGGAGAACGCGGCACGCTTACGTCCGGCCCGGGCAAGCCATAGCCGAAATCCAGCTTCAGCGCTGCGGGATTCAACCGGCTGACGATGGACCGGGTCCGTTCCGTTAGAAAAGACCTGGTCCGCTCCGAGCTGGGATCCAAGCAGTAATGATAGGACTGGCCGTATATCGGATCGCCCGACCAGCGCCAGAGCCTCGGCTTCCCGTCCGCTCCGCAGAGCAGATCCCTATCGGTCAGACCGAACGCCTCAGGCTGGTCAATCCAGCCGATAGACTGCCATACTGCAATTTCGAAGCCCGCTGCCTGCATGTGCGCAATATCTCGGTCAAACTCCGGAAACCGGTTATAGTCCGGAATTCCGCTGCTGTCGCAAGTCTCCCAGTATTCGTCGAGTACGATCATATCGGCGGGAGCCGATCGGGAAATCCGTTCTGTAATGGCCCTCAGATTAAACTGCCCTTCCTTAAAATCGCCCCATGTACAAACAAACGATTTCGCATGAGTGGACGATTTAGGACCGTTGACCGGAAAGGACTGATACAGCCGGTCGTAGGCCTCGAATCCGTTCGCCCCCCAGGCAAGTCTGAGCGGCTCGCCCCATCTTCGATGGAGCAGGTCAGGCGCTTCCCACAAATCCTCCCTGTATAAATACTGCATACAAGCGGTGGCGGACTTTAACTGCATCGATAGCGCCGCATCCGGAATCTCTCCGGGTCCCAGCGACATCCATCCGTTACCGCCTCCCATCGCCGCGGCATACAGCGGCCTCGGGTAAGCAGCCGCATAAGACGTCCCCATCGCATCGCCAAAGCTGCCAAGAGGCAGCAGGGCATCGCCCATATCGAAAAAACGCCAAAAGCTGCGCGTCGGATTCGTGCCTGCGCACGGCAAGCAGTACCCTTCCGCCTTCCAGTTCGGCCAGAAAGGCTTGGTCAGCGATGGCGCGGCCCTGCGCTGCATGTCCGTCATTCGTTTAGTTCCGAAATAGAGCGCTACGATAGAGGCCGGCTGATGCCATACCACTTCCAGACCGGCAAATCGGATTCCCCATGCCTCGGTAATCACCTGAAGGGAGCCTCTGCCAAACTCGCCGAATTCAAGCGCGATCTCATAGCGAGAATCCGAAAGCGCTGACACATTCGAGGCAATCGCATCCGTATATGAAGTCAGTCCGTTTGCATCCGCCAACTCAAAAGAAGGAAGCAGACTTCCCTGCCACACGATGCGACCGTCCCGTTCGAGTACGGCCTGGTCCTGATCGGTTTTCCAACAAAACAACATCTGCTCCGCAGCGACTTGAACGTCCGGTAATTGTTTCACCTTATCCTCCCATTTCATATCGCGTTCGTATCTTTTTATATTGAATGGCGGCAGCTTAATCCGGCTTGACGCAAGGCAACGTCCAGCTCGCGGCAGCCAGCCCCGGAGCCGATGCCACAATGGCAATCGCTCCCGGATCCCGTCCCGCCCGCACGATAGCAGCGGCGATTCCGCGGTAGGCATGGCAGCTCGCGGAACGGTAGCTCTCGCTGCTCGTCGCGTCCGCCGAGTAAACGCCGAGCAGGCTGCCGCTGCCTTGTACCGTGACGGAGATCGAATGTGCGGCGTCAGGTACAAGTTGGCCATCCTTGTCGACGACAAGGATGCGCAGCTCCGCGAAGTCCCTTCCGTCCGCGGTCAAGCGTTCAGCGTCGCAGCTCAGTTCCAGCCGTACCGCGCTTCCTGCGGTGACCAGTTGGTCCTCGCATACGCGCTGCCCTTCGCTCAGGCCGACTGCAACGAGCGTTCCGGGAACATAATCGACGTCCAGCTCCATCGCGCGGTAACCTTCCGTATCCTTCGCCAATACCCCGAGCGAGCGTCCGTTCAGGAACAGTTCCGCCTCGTCGCAGTTGGTGAAGACGTATACCGTCTTGCGCGCGCCTTCGTTCCAGTTCCAATGAAACTGCGCATTCATGTAGGCTAACGCTTCACTGGCAGCGGGAACGGGCTGCTTGACGGCAAGCCGAACGAACGGCTCTTCGCTCCAGATGCTACGGCGGTAGTGATACTCCCCTCGCGCCGTGCCGACCGAATCGATAAGCCCGAACGCCCAGCCGCGGCGGCCTCCTGCGAGTGCGGAAATATCGAACGTATTGCCCAAAGCGGAGTCTTCGCCGAGCACATCGGCGCCTTCTCCCAAATAATCGATGCCGACCCACAGGAACTGTCCGATGACGTAGCGATGCTGCATAATGCGCTTCCAGTGCTCCGGCTCGAATTCAGTCTCCGAACCGAGCAGCGCAAGGTCCGGACGCTCGGCGTGAATGCGTTCGTAGTACGCGTCGCCTTCCCGGCTGGCTACATAGTTATATCCCGGCACGTCCACCAAATCCATGATGCCTTCTCGCAAGCTCAGCAGGTGATTGCCTTCCGCGCATACGGTTACGGGCCGGCTGTCGTCCTCCTTCTTGCAAATCTCGACCATTCTGCGCAAGAGGGGGATTCCCTCGTCGAAGTAGAGATCCGGAATCTCGTTGCCCACGCTCCACATGATGACGCTCGGATGGTTGCGGTCTCGCTGAACCATCGCCCGAAGGTCGGTCTCGTACCATTGGTCGAAATAGAGCGAATACCCGTAGGTATTCTTGCCGTACGGCGAGTCCGAATAGCCGCGGTCCCAGCCTAACCGCCATTCGTCGAACGCTTCGTCCATGACCATCATGCCGAGGAAATCGCACGCATGATAAAATTCCGTCGGGAAAGGATGATGCGATGTGCGGACCGCGTTGCACCCGGCTTCCTTCAGCATGGCCAGCCTGCTCGCCCAAGTACGCGTCTGAACCGCACCGCCGAATATCGCTGCGTCCTGGTGCAAGCAGACGCCTTTGATTATCGTCTCGATTCCGTTCAGTTCGAAGCCCTCGGCGCTAAACGATAACGTGCGAATGCCGAGCGGGGTCAGCACGTCGTCCGCCGGCTCATCCTCGACGAACAGCACGGAGCGGACCCGGTACAGGTTCGGCTGGCCCGGACTCCAAAGATCGGGTTCCAGGACGCGCAGCCGCTGCTCGAACCGATGTTTGCCGAACTGCGGCACGATCGTCTCCGCCTCGGCTACGGCGACCTCGCGGCCTTCCGGATCGAGGATCGTCGTTCGCAGTCGGCAGCTTTTGCTGATTTCGTTATTGTCCGCCATTCCCTTCCCTTGCCAGACGAAAGCGTTCCATTTCGTCTCGGGATAACGCCCTACGGAGATGTTCGTTGCGACTGAAATTGAGGCGCCCTCCGAGTCGATGGACTCCGTTCTTGCGACCACGCCCCATACGTCAATGTGCAAGTGGGCGGTGACGATCAACTGCACGCGGCGGAACAGCCCGTTTCCTTGATAGGATCTGCCGAACGGCTGCAGAGAAGCATCCACTTTGACCGCAAGGACATTCTCCTCCCCGGCGGGGCGAAGATGAGGCGTAAGATCATGCCAGAATGGCGTAAATGCGTAGGGATGCGTCCCGAGGCAGCGGCCGTTCACCCACACCTCGGCGTTCATCGCGGCTCCGTCGAACATCAGGTAACGTTTCCCGCCGGCATGCCGATGCGGAGAAGCGAACGGCAATCGGTACCACAAGATGCCCGAGCGAACGTACCCGTTCGCCGGATAAGCGGCGTCGAAATCCGATTCCGCCGAATCGTCGTGCGGAAGCTGCACGATCCGCCAAGCCGAGTCGTCATAGCCGGCCGCTTGCGCGCCGGAAGCGTCTCCCGCATGGAAGCGCCAATTTTCCTCCAAGGATGCAATGCTGCGGTAATCGGTGCCTTCAAGCATCCGCTCCACATACGAGATGGTAGATTCGATTCTTCTATTTGTCATGTTCCAATGACTCCTTCGCGCGGTCTCTTAAAACTACTCTCGATGCGCCGGGAAGCGATCTGCGCCATCCGCCAGCCAGATGTCCCCCGTCTGCCGGCCCGCTCCCGTATCGCGGATAAGATTATCCTTCAGTTCATTGTCGATGGACCCGGCATTCACGAAGAATCCGAATCCGTCGTTGTCCTCGATCACGTTGCGGAGCCACTTGTTGCGGTTCGCCCCGTTGGACGCGTTCTCCGGGCGAAAATAGACGCCGCTATTCCCATTGCCGCGAATGACATTGTCGGCGAACCGGTTATCGGAGTCCTTATGTCCGATGGAGATGCCCGACACGGCGTTATGTTCCAGCACGTTGCGCTCGAACTCGCCTAACTGGACGCGCCAGCAGATGAACAGCCCCGCTGTGCCGTTGCCGATGCAAGTATTATCCTTGACGCGCGAGGAATGCGAACCTGCGCCGGGGTGCAGCCCCGATCCTGTGCAGCCGCGTACGTCGCAGTGCAGCACCGAGATATGCTCGGTAATCTGCCAGCTAATGCCATCGCCATTGAAGTCGCGCACGAAGACGCGCTCGATCATGCAGTCGCGCGCCTTCTTCAGATAGATCCCGCCTGCTCGGCAGCCTCCGATCGGCTCGTTAGCCGCCTTGTTGCCATCGATTGCAAGGTCGCGCACGCGAACCTGCTCGACATCCACCGCCTCGATGATTGAGCAGGCGTTCGTTGCCATGCCGCCGTCGTCCGCGCGGTAATCGCGCTCAAGATGCCGGTCGAAGCGCAGCACCTTGCCATCCACCGCTGTAATGATCGCCGTGCTTTCATCCCAGCCCCATTTTTGCGACTCGTCGAATAGTTGCAGCCCCATCCCGGCGCGGAAGCCGCTGGCATCCTCCACCTCCACGCGCAACTCCCCGTAGTCGGCGTCGACGATGAACGGGCTCTTGAAGCCGTCCGTCTTACGCAGAACCGTCTCCGGTCCGGCGCCGGCCAGCGTGACCCGATCCGTCAGGCGAATCGGTCCGTACACGTCATAAACGCCTTGATCCAACCGCACAATGCCCCCGCCGCGGCTGGTCGCTTTATCTACCGCCAGCTGAATGGCCATCGACGTAAAGCCCGGATAGTCGCTTTGCGAACCTCCCGCAGTCACTTCGATCATGCGATTGCGCAGTATCGGATCTCTCAGTCCCATCTCTCTCATCCTCTCGCTTTCCTCGTTATACAATCACCGGTATCGTCGCTTACCAGAATAGCTCCTTGCGTCCCCGCAGCTTCGCGAGCGCTTCTACGAAGAAATAATCGCCATAGATCAGTGATTCATCGACATATACACCACGCGAGTAGTAACCGGTTGCATGTCTCAGCAGGCCTTCATGCTCGTCGCCCCATTCCGCATAGCGGTCGCACAGCGACTGGACGATCCGCTCGGCCGATGTCCGGCACCAATTGGCGTCTTCGAATCCCGCTCCTCCGTCCACATTCAGCAGCTCCGCCAACTCCAGCAAACCGGACGCCGCGATCGCCGCCGCGGACGAATCTCTCGGCATCGGCTCCCGGCCCTCTTCCGGCAGGAAGAAGTCCCAGTACGGAACGGCGTCTTCCGGCAACCGCGAGACGAAGAACCGAGCAACCCGCAGCGCGGCTTCGCGATAGCGGTTCTCGCCCGTGTACCGATAGCTGAGCGCGAAGCCGTACAGCGCCCAAGAAGCTCCGCGCGCCCAAGCGGAATCCGCCGCATAGCCTTGCCCGGCCAGCGACTCGACCGGCGCTCCGGTGTCCGGATCGTAGCGGACAATATGGCAGACCGAGTCGTCTGGACGAAGAAAATCGCGCAGGACGGAATCGGCGTGCCGGATCGCGATGTGCTTGTAGCGCGGATCCTTGATCTCCCGTCCGGCCCAATGCAGCAGCGGCAAATTCATCAGACAGTCGATGATCGCCCAGCCGGTATGGTCTTCTTCGTCCCAATTCGGCCAGGCGCGGATGAACTCGCCCTGCGGATTGTACCGTCCGGCAAGGAGGTTGGCCGCGATGAGCGCATGCCGCTTCGCGTCCGCATCTCCCCCGCGCCCTGACGCTTCAGCCAGTTTATACTGGGCAACGCTGCTCAAGCTGAACATGAAGCCGACGTCGTGATGCAGCAAGTCGTAGGTCTGCAGCGTCTCCGCAAGCTGCCGCTCGCACGCTTCTGCGACGCGTCGCAGCTCCTCATCGCCGTTCTCGCGGTACGCAAGCCACAGCAGCCCCGGCCAGAAGCCGGCGACCCAGTCGTGCGCCGGTCCCCTGACGTACCGTCCGTTTTTCGTTCCGTTCGGAAAGGCGGCTCCAATCGTCGGAGCGCTCCGGCCTATTTTTGCTTCCGCCCGGCTCCAAGCCTCTTCTACCCAGCCCAACTCCCGTTCCAAGCCGTGATGCAACTTATACTCCGTCATGCTTCCACCCCTCCCGAAGCTCCGCTGCCTTCCAGCGAGAAGCGCAGCTTGAATTTTCCTTCCGCAATCGGAGCCGTTAGCTTGAGCACGATCCGACGTTCACGATCCGGTCGAGATAGTCGCCCCGGCCCTCGATACATTCCGCGAGCACGAAGCCTCCCAACATGCTTCGCCGCTCCCAATGCGGGTCGAGATACCCGTGAATGTCGCCGGTGCGTTTCGAATCCATATAACGATCCATGCGCAGCGCCGGCCAATCGAAGTCCCGGTTATCCGCGGCGAACGAAGTCCATTTGTCCTTCAAGTCGGGAGCGAGCTTCTCCCAAGCTGCCCGATCGGCAGCCGGCGGGAACGGACGAATGGGCTCCGCGCCAAGCAGCGCTTGATCCGCCGCAGTTAATTGTTCATATTGTTTCAATAACATGGCGTTCCAGCCTTCCTTCCCTGACTGCGAATGATTGGCCTCATTTCTCCGGCTTTGCCGCATGTATTTATTATAAAATCACTGAACTGCCGAACCTTATAGTAATATTTATTGAATCGCAGTCTTTTCATAACCTTTTGACCGGTACAGGATGGCTAGACCTTCGTTCGTAGGGGCGGGCTTTGAAACCTAACAAGGGCTTGCGTATCGCGGAAGAACCCCCCCCCCCGATGATCGCAAGCCCGAATTATTTTTTCAGGTGAATCTTAACCTTGGCAAGCACGCTGATGTTTGACTACGAAGCCGGATTTCCGCCCTGGTAGAAGACGATGTTGTCAAAGTACCCTTTGCCGCCTGCGGCAGTCGCGCCGGGCTTTAACATCAGCTGTACACTTCCGGTAACATTCGCATCGCAAGGACCGGTAGCCACAGAGACATTGTCCAGATAGAGCGTAAAGTTCCATTTCGTGCCGTTGTGGGTAAACTCCACTTTGAAATGATGCCACGCGTCTTTGGTATAGTACGCATTGCCCCAAGTGTTCCACGGACGCAGATTCAAATCACTGCCCTGCGCCGGGCCGTCGCTGTCATAAAATCTCGCGCTCCACCCGAGATAGAGAGCGTTTCCCGTGGTTACGCCGCTGCCCATAAAGTCATATTCCAGGGTGTAGCTGACGTTCGGCTCTAGCGTAATCGCGGGGAATTGATACATACTATTGCCGTCAGTCTGAGTGATCTCAAGCGCCTTGCCGCCTACTCCGCCCGGAGCGGCGACAATCGCGCTGCCGGTGCCGGCCCATCCGATAACCTCGCCGGGAGCGCTGCTCGAGTCAAAATTTTCCTCAAGCAGGACCGTGTAGGCATTCTCAAACGCAGCCGTTAAGGTGACATCTCCGGCTGGCATGATAAATGTGAATTTGTTGCTGCCGGCAGGCGTTAACGCGACTTCCCTGCCATAACCGTCGAGCGTGGCTGTGAGTGTTTGAAGTCTGTAGCCTTCCTCCGGGGCTATAGTCAGCGTGACGTTGTCGCCTTCGGCCGCGGTTGCCTTGTCCGCGGTGACCGAGCCTCCGGTGATCCCACCGGGTACTGTGACCGCGTGCTCGACCCCCGACTTTTCGCCTTGGTAGAGCTCGACGTTGTCAAAGTAGTTTTTGCCGCCGGCCCCGCCGACCTTCAACATCAGCTGCTGGTTGAGAGAAACCGCGCCGTTTACATCGTTTGCGTCTACGAGCACGCCATCCAGGAAGAGTCTTACGCTCCACTTCGCGCCGTTGTGCTTTAACTCTGCTTTGAAATGATGCCATGCGTCTTTCGTATACGGCTTTGTGACCCAGCTCTGCCACATGCGCAGATGCAGCTTGCTCGAATCGCTGCCGCCGTCGCTGTCATAAAATCTCTCGCTCCATCCGTTATAGAGCGCGTTTCCGGTGCTCGTGCCGCTGCCCATAAAGTCATATTCCAAGGTGTAGTCGACCCCCGACTGGAACGCGATTACAGGGAATTGATACAAGCTATTGCCGTCAGTTTGAGTAATCTCTAGCGCCTTGCCGCCCATTCCGCCCGGAGAGGCGACAATCGCGCTGCCGGTGCCGGCCCATCCGCTAACCTCGCCGGGAGCGCTGCGCGAGTCGTAGTTTTCTTCATACAGGACCGCATATGGAACCTCAAGCTCCTCAAACGCAGCCGTTACGACGACGTCCTCGTCGGGCATGAGGATAACGTGGCTGCCGCCGGCGATCGTCTGCTCCACGCCGTTGATCTTAAGCCCGGACAACGTATAGCCGTCGTCCGGGGCTATGGTCAGGCCGAACGTTTCGCCTTCGGTAGCCGTTGCCTTATCCGCGGTGACCGAACCTCCGGCGATCGCGCCGGGTACCGTGATGCCGTGCGGCGTCTTCACGACCTCCTGCTGACCCCGATAGAGGAAGAAGTTGTCATAATACGCTTTGCCGCCTTCATCGCTAAGGTAGCCGTTCTTCAGCTTCACCGTCTGGCTCCCGGTAGCGGTAGCGTTAGCGACGGGGCCGTTAGCCATAAGGACGTTGTCGATGTAGAGGGTAAACGACCATTTCACGCCGTCGTGCCTAAACTGCAATTTGAAATGGTGCCACTGGTTTTGGGTATATGTCTTCGCGCTCCAGGTGCTGGCCGAACGCACATTCATCAAGCCGTCCACCGGGGCGTCGCCGTCGAATAGCCTTTGGCTGTCGTTAAAATAAAAACTGGTTCCGTCGATGCCGCTGTCGCCCCTAAAGTCATATTCAAGGGTATAGTCGACGCCGGACTCAAAGGAGATCCCGGGCAATTGATACAGGTTATTGCCGGCACCCTGCGTAATTTCAACCGCCTTGTCGCCCTCATTACCCTGTAGACGGTCGACAATCGCTGCTCTGTCGCCGGCCCATGCTCCGCCGCCGACGCTGTTTCTGGCGTCGAAGTTCTCGTCATATAGGACGGCGTATTCGTCGTCGGCCTCTATCTCGACGAACGAAACCGTCACGGCGGCGTCCTCGCCTGGCATGGCGAACAGGTACTTGTTATCGCCGAGACTGGTCAGTCCGGCGGCGCTGCCGTTGATCTTGAGCGAGCCAAGCTGCATTTTGTATTCGGGTTCCGGAGCAACAGTAAGGGTGACCAGCTCGCCCTCTCTCGCCTGAGCTTTATCAGATGTGACGTTTCCGTTCTCCATCTGGCCGATCGTAACATTGTGCGCCGCAGGCTCCGGATTATCACCCGTGTTCACCATGACGAATACCGGTTTTTCAGTGACTCTTATGGTGACCTTTCCGTCAGATAGTTGAGACTTTATGGATGTCGAGGAACCGGTCTCACTATTGCGTACCAGCTCAACCAGCGTTACGTCCTCGATATCCGCTTGAGGTATTGCGGAAAGATCAAGCTGATAATCGACATAGTTGCCGTCAACATCGCCCTTGGAGGTTCCCAGCCAGAGCGCGTAGCCCTTGCCGTTATTCTTGTCTTGCTCGTCTTTCCCGGCGTTCTCGTCTTCGAAGCCGAACTGAAGGACGTTCAGCGCGTTTTCGGGCGTGGTATTGTTATTGGTGAAGGCGTTGCCCGATGTATCCCATGGTTCTACTTTTTTGGTATAAGTGGGGGTCTCCACTTCCTTCTCAAAGCGCATATCGCCCAGCCAGTTGCGCATGGCCGCGACATAGTACCATGCGGGTTTCTTGGCGTTCGGACCCTCGCCCAGCACGTCTTGGGTATCCAGATACCCGCTGGTATTGAATTTACCGGCGGTACCCGTTCCGGAACCGCGCAGCATGAACTGCTGGGCACGATCCACGCCCCAGGACGCGAGGAGCAGGAATTCCCTGACCATCCAGCGGCCTTGAATCTCAAAACCGCCGACTACGTTTTGCAGGGTTGCCGGATTGTCCTTTCCGGTGAAGCTTGGATAAAGAGCCGGATTCAATTCGAGCTCGGCGTTGACGCCGGGGTAATAATCCTGATTCGCTTTGGCGGTAGTCGCCGTGCCTTGGGCGCTATCCCAGCCCAGCTCGGAAATCCACACTTCGGCGCCCGGATAATACAGCGCGCGAAGATTCATGACCCACTTCATGCCGTACTCAAGGGGAACGTCCTGGTTCCAGGTTTGGTTGGTCCACTGGTCTTCTTCAGGCGCCACGCCGCCGATCGCCCTTCCGTTCGCCACGTCTTTGGAGTCGGGGGTGTAATGGTGCACGTTCAGTACGTCTACCGGAAACTGCTCGAACCTGTACAGGAAGTTTGACTGGTCCTCGGGATGTTCCTCTCCCAACAAGGCTTCCTCTCTCGTGTAGGGTTTGTTCTTCTCGGTATCGTGTTTCCTGTAGTACGAACTCCCCTCGAAGAAATAGTTGATATCAAGGTAATCGTCCTCGGTTCTGTACGTTAGGAACCACTCTGTCATCTCTTCCAAGAACTTAAGGTCGAGGCCGCCCACGCCCGCTATGGACAGCTTGGCATTGGGGTCGGCGTTCTTGATGCCCACGCCGGAGTAAGGCTTGCCGGTCGCTTCTTCGGTGTAGATGTAATTCCCGCTCCGGGACTTCACATCGATGTCCGTATCGTGTATCCACGACTTCATGGAGTTCATGTGGCCGTCGTAGTCCGCGCTGGTCATGGCCGCGAACTCATAGCCGCTCACGCCTTTGAGGTTCAATTCGTTGCCGTTTTCATAAGTCTCGATCAGGTTCAACCCGATTTCCTTGGAGGTGCCGGGGGCGACGTGTACCAGATCCGGATCGATGGTGCCGCCTTCCTCCTTGCTCTTGGCGCTTCCGTATCTAGCCGCGTGCTGCCATAAGCTCATGGCGTGGCCCAGATAGGAATCGGGGTTCTCTCTGTCCCCATCGCCCTGGTAATTGGGCATGTCGTACGCGGGATCCGTTCTTTCGGCGTCTCCGACATGCAGGTTCTGCAGGCACAGATATACCAGCGCGCCTGCGGCCTTCATACTTCTGTAGAAAGCGTCAAAAGCGCCCCAGGTATTGACGAACGCCACCAGCGGCTTTTCCGGATCGTCGATCATGCGCGGATCGTTGTCGCCGGCGCCCAAGTCGTTTCCGGCCATATATTCCGTCCAGGACCAAGTGTGGTATTCTCTCGTCGTTCCGCTGACCGGGACGACGTTGCCACCGAGGTCGGGGTCATTAAAGAAGCTGTTGGTGCCGACAAACGTACCGAAGTCAATGTTGGATTCGGGCACCGCCTGAGGCTCTTTATTCCAATCTATTGGGACGATATCCCTTTTGCCGGTATCCGCGATCAGCGGTTCAAGCGGCAGTCCGAGAATCACAAACTCGGAAAGGTTGACGTCTCGGTCGACCGTAATGGTATCGTCCGCGAAATTAACATATTTGTACGTACCGCCGCTCAGCTTTTCGATTTTGAGTTTCGAAGCGTTCTTAATCTCATCGTAGTTGTAGCCGCCGCCGAAGCTCGCGGGGCTGGCGAGGTCCATTCGCACCCAGCTGTCGTCGTTGTTCATCGCGTAGGTGAACAGCTCCACATAATGGCCATCCACATAGGCGGACACCTTGACGGAACCGCCGGCGACCTGCCACTCGCTGGGCTGGTCCGCTATGGCATCTGATGTGCGGCCGTACTTCGCGCCGTCAAAGAACCAGATCTCCTGAAGCGTATGCTTCTGATTGAGCGCGATCTCCAGCGTGTTGCTGCCGCCCTCGCCCGTTCTCCATACGCTGTCGTTAGTCGGAAGCGCTTTCTCTTCGTCGCTTAATACGGGCCGGTAGCCGGACGGGCTCGCTGCGCTGATCTGCTCAAACGTCGTGAAGTCCTTGTAGTTCTCGTATCCGTCGAACAGCAGGTAAGGCGATCCGTCGCCCTCGGCCTTGCCGTCGTTGCCCAGCCAAGACCGCTGCACCGCCGCCACCTTGCTGCGGGTGATGGGCTTGCCGACCATGACGAAGCTCGAAAGGTTTACGTCGGTATCGAAGTTTCTGTATACCTCGGCGCCTTCCCACCAGTGGTATTTATCCTCGCTCACCTTCTCGATTTTGATTTTCGAAACTCTCTTGATTTCATCGTAGGAGAGGCTGGTATGGTTGGCGAAATGGCTGAGATCGCTGAGGTCTACCTGCACCCAGCTGTCATCGTTGTTCATATCGTAGGAGAACAGCAGCTCATACCTCTGCGCATCTTCCAGATAGCCGTACACATTGATAGACCCGCCGATGACCTCCCACTTGCTGCCCACGCCTTCAGGATCGTTCGGGACGTCGGGAACAGGGTTAGCCGGATCCGTAAAGTTCCAATAAGCCGAGGGGCGGTACGCTCCGCCGTCAAAGAACCATATCTCCTCAAGATCATGCCGCTGTTTAAGCTCGATCTCGAGGACTCTGTTCGTATCCCATGCTCCTCCGGCTCCCGATCTCCAGACTTTGTCGGTATTGCCGTTCGGGATCAGCTTGTCCTCTTGGCTAAGTATGGGCCAATAGCCGGACGGACTCGCTGCGCTGATCTGCTCAAACGTCGTGAAGTCCTTGTATGCATCGTATCCACGGAACAGCAGATACGGGTTGCCGGGGGTCGTATCCTGACCTTTTGCGCCGAGCCAGGATCTTTCCACGCCGACGACCTCCGTGTCGCCTATGGTGATCCATCCGTCGTCGGTGTCGTCGGTGACAGCGTTCGCCACCTTAATGGTCAGAGGGGCAGACTGGGCGATCAGGCCGCCTTTTTTGTCCTGCGCTTTGCTTATAACCGTGTATTCTTTCGGCTCATTATAGGTAGCACTAAATGTAAAGGTTTGAGAATTGCCTTTTTTGATCTGTTTGATGTCCCAGTTGTTCTCCCCCGCGACAATGCTGATATTGTTGTATGTCCCCTTGCTGCCGTTATTGGAGGCGGTGACCGTATAGGTTACCTTCTCGCCCGGTTTTACGGATGATTTATCCGCAGTCACGGACACATCAATCCCCGCCGCGGTGCCCGCAAAAGCCGGAATCGGGATGCTCGTGAACATCATGATTACAATGATCATAACTGCCAATAGCCTTCGTTTCATCATTGTTCCCCCTTATGAAAATGGTGGTCCCAAGTGTGTCGGACAAAGCGCTCTTGTTCCAAGTTGATGAACTGTAGATCCGGGCCGGAAACCTGCGAATATCCCTCCTTCCTTACTTTCGATGACGAGCCCGATGCGTATAAGGTATCACACTCCATTGATGGTATATATTGTATTTCAATGCCTTTCGTTTACTTTTAATAGCTTTACGGAAATCAGACATAAACATCTGCGTGATTATATTAAAAAAGAAGCCGGCGTGTTTATTTACCGACTTCTCATGCGACTAGGCGTTACGCCAAAGAGCGAAGAGATGAAGATCAAAGAAAAAGAGCATCCGGTGGACATTGCAGAACCGTCGGCTATTGCGTCGATGGACATCGTCTAGAATAAAGAACTTTTTTCCCTTTATCAATTATCGGTGTCTTCCTTGCTGTTGCTTCTGGGTTCCTCGCCACAGGGTACACCTTTTGCGGCTGTCGCTTTCTAATTTGTGGGATGGTGGGATTTCGCAGCTAACAACAAAGAAGCCCAACCGGCTTAAGGTTGAGCTTCAGAAAAGGTGATACATGCAGGATTCTTCCGACACGTTCACTGGAAACAGCCCCCAGGATATGTAATGTCGTACCCCTGTTACCTTCACGACCCCAGCAGTGGAAACGGTATAGTCCATGCGAATTCCGATCGTCGAGAAGTTTCTAAAATTATGGCTATGAGCGTCATTAGCCTTTTCATTCCGATCAAGTCCTTAATATTAATTTGGGCTTCTTGGATCGATTTCTTCAAACTTTGCATAAAATTACCTCCTTTAGATTGGTTTATTATGTCTGCCCTCATTAAACCCTGTACGGACCAAAATCAAACTTACATGACGAATTCATATACTGGCTGCCAAGAACCACAAAATTTGCAAACTTGAAGGAGGACTATTTTTGAAGAAGAAAATAGCCTATATGCTAATCGGCGCACTATGCTCAATCATACTTTCTTATGGATTCGTCGCATACGCGGATCATGATTCGTCCGCAACAACAGAGGACAAACCGACTGCAGCAAGCGACACATACGTTGTCCCTCCAAAGGCTACAGCAACGCCTAAGTCCTCGACTACTCAACCGAGTGTGAGCAAAGGACCGATCAAGATCGATCAGCTGAAAGACTTGGAAATTAAAATCATCGGCAATGGACTAAAGATTGAAATTGTGTTCGAACGGGAACAAGCGAAGGTTGAGTCCAAGGTAGAAATAAACCGCGGCCAGGATCAAGAAAACCATCTGACAGGCAGCGAAGCGGCACTATTTATCCAACAGCTTCTGGATGCCGTCAAGTTGCAAGAAAACATGAGTAAGCAGCAAGTATCGGATGCGCTGTTCAAGCATTTTGCTGTCGAACCGGCCAAGGTGAAAATCAAATTCGAAATCAAATTGACGAATCGACCTGATATTTTGAAATACGAACAAGAAAAAGATGATGACGAAGACAATGCCAAAGTTCAAAACGTGCAAAAGAAGCAAGATGAGCAGAAGGAACAAATCGCAAATAAGGATCAGCTAACGCAAAAAGAGCTGAAAAAAGCGCTAATCGCTAAGAAAAAAGCGCTGCAAGAAGCTTGGCAAAAAGCTCATAAAGAGCAGCAAGCGAAGAAGCATCAAAAGCAATTCGCTCGCGGAGACCGGGATGTTGACCATGATGGCGATCACGGTCAACATGAAAGTCACGATCATGAAGACCATGATTACGAAGACGAAGACTAATTTTTCCCCTAGGAACCTGAAAAAGCCCCTTATCGGGGCTTTTTCATTTTACTGATGAATCTCTAATGATATCGAAATCCCGCAGTTGCCTTGAAGAGTCCTCTCTCTCTCTATCATTCGCTACTTGACCAGCTGGGATGGCAGTCCGATACATGTCCATGATTTCTCAGGAGTCACTTCAGTGGAAGTAGGTCATCATCATCAGTATGCCGGCACAACGGAACCTGCACCTTCCGGCGTACAGCACTGCCACTATTACTGCACGGTAACTTCCGTAAACAGCGGACATAAGCACACGATTAAAGGTACGACAGGCCCTGCCCTGCCGCTGTCCGGCGGCGGTCATTATCATTGTTTCGAAGGTTGCACTACGGTCGATGGTTTGACACCGCATACACATTACTATTGTGGACATACCGGTAATGCACTTGCCGATAATCGCTGCTGACTGGATCATAGAGAATAGCAAACCGACACTCACCAGGATGATCTACTCGTGAGTTGAGAAAACGGAAACATGATGCTGGCTGCCGTTTCTTCCAAATTGCATAATAGGCCGCCGTTCGTGCCGGCAGCCTGTTGTCATTGTGCTATCGTGTCTCGTCGGTTTAATGATTTCCTGCGTTTATGCTAATTTTTCGATCACTATAGATGCACTTACAGTAGGGGTACCTCCACCAATCGCATTTTGTAGTACTAGATTCCCCATATTATCGATGCGGTTTAAAGTCAAAATCCCGCCAGCCGTTAATTGAGTAACGACTTGGCCTTGATAAGGATTATTTCCTGCTCCTGAACCGTAATTACTGCAAGGAACTAATGCAGCCGGTGCTGCTCCGGCAGGGTCGAAAAACAATCCAAAAGCGCTATTTCCAGGAGTTGGAAATACTTCCCAACTAATATTGTAAATGCCAGTTTCATTGATCACTATATTAGTCGTGGGAGCAAAGGTAATTGCAGTTCCATTAATTAATGAATTGTTGAAGGTTACAGCTTCTCCTTGCCCACCTGGGGTCGGAGCTTCACCTACGTTCTGTTCTTCTGTGCTGCAAAGAAATGCAAAACTAGCAATATGAGGAGGACATGGTGGACATATACCTTGTGGACCTTGCGGACCTTGCGGACCTTGTGGTCCTTGTGGTCCTTGTGGTCCAGCAGGTCCAGGAGGACCCGGTAATCTACCCATTGTTTGTTACACCCCTTTATTAAGTTTTAGGGCTTGAGATCACCATTGGGCAACATGCCTTGTGCCACAGTAATTTCATTCCCGAGTTAATCTTATTCCGAATAGTGAGACCTAGTGCAACTATATATGGAAATATTCCCTTTTCGAATGTATTGTTGTCCATACCTTTCTATTTCCACTTTCATATGCTAATAATATGACTCTCTTTAAGAATGATTGTGGAGGCAAATGATGATCAAAAATCACGGTTTTGTGGGTCTTCTTGTTGCTAACCGTATTCAAAGAAAAAATGTTCTACATCAATATCTTCGGCATAATAGGACCAATTTGAAATTATTCTGTTTTACCCCCAATTCCATAGATTGGGAGAAAAAAAGCATAGTCGGACTTCACCGCTTAAACCGAAAATGGGTGCTTAGTAAATTTCCGTTCCCCAAAGTCGTATACAACCGCTGTTACGATACACATCCAGAGCTGCTTGATCGTTTGGGAGCAATAATCGGAAAAGATAAGTGCTTTAATCATATTAATCAATTCAATAAACAGGAGATTTATACGAATTTAAGTAGATGGCTTGTAGATTATTTGCCAGAAACTGTTCCCTTTGACAAAGAGAACGCAGTTCATTTGCTTCATGTTCATAGTGTCATATACTTAAAACCTATCTACGGGCATAAGGGGAAAGGTGTATATCGTGTGGAGTTGATGGATTCCGGGGAAATCCACATTAGCCTCCACTATTTCACACCTGATATCATTTTTAATGACGTCAAACAATTTGAGGATCACATTCAAGAACTTATCGGCTCCACTCCTTATATGATTCAAGAAGGAGTCAACATAAAACGATTCAACAATCAACATTTCGATATCAGAGCGCTTGTACAAAAAAATGATAGAGGCTTATGGTCAGTAACGAATGTCGTGAGCCGGATTGCATATAAAGTCAGTTATAATACCAGCATCTGTGAAAGAGCTTGTTTATCTATAGAAGTTCTCAATCATTTATATCCTCCTGATAAAGTTGATGCTATCATTCAATCGGTTTATAACTGTAGTTTAAGATCCGCAGAAATTTTGGATGAAGATAAAACCTACCATTTGGGCGAGTTTAGCGTTGATTTTGTATTGGACAAAGATGATCATATTTGGATAATTGAACTTAATGGAAAGCCACAAAAAGATCTGTATAATGGAATGCGCAATCAATTTGCTGTTTATGAGCGACCGATACAATATGCTCATTATTTGTGTGCACATTGATTCTCAGTAATGATCCATTATATGAGGCGAGGCTTGGCATGTTACATGTGTTCCTCTGCCCAAAAACCAAAAGAGAAACCCAGCGTTAGAAAAACGTTGGGTTTCTCGACATTTTGAGCAATTGCCTTTTCTGGCAATTGCTTTTTACTTACCTTTATTTCTAAATTTTTTAAACCATTTCATGACAAAACTAATTACAGCAAACACAGTGAGTCAAGCAATATTTTCACATTTTCATCTTTCAAATTGTAGATGGTTGGGGGCTTTTTTAGGAAATGCAAGTTAGCCCCTTTTAATGAGCTTTCTCCTACCCTCGGCGGAAGTGGCATCTGCGCACGGCTTTGGCTTCAATACGGAAACAATCAGTAGCAGGATTGGCATGAACAAGCCGAACGTAAGCGCGTAGAACGGCCAGATTTCAGCAGCGAACACGCGGAAATACACAATATTCGGATAGACGATGATCGACAACACGCCGAGCACGATGCCGCAAGGCACGAGAAGGGGACGGTAGGTTCGTAATCGGAACAGTTGGGCCATGCCGAGCATCGAGGCATAGAAGCAGACGGCCAACTTGAAGAAGATTGTAAGAAACCAAATGATCGCCACCAATACCTCGATGCGCTGGAGAAACTCCCCGACTTGAATTTTTTTAGCCAATGTATAGCTGGGAAAGGTATGGCGGGCCGTGAAGTCCCACCCGAGGACGAACACGCATAGGGTCGTCACGATGATGATGATCAAGCCGCCGAGGAGTCCTCCCCTCATAAAGGCTGAGCGGGTTTTCTTCGGTTTATTGACGTACGGATAGACCATTAGGAAGACGACGAGTTCCAAGTAGGGAATGCTCAGGACCGACAAGCTTCCGTGGATAATCCCTTTGGCTCCGGTTTCAAACAACGGCTGTATGCGGTCGAATTGGACTTGAGGAATCAGGAACACGATCAACACGACGATCATCAAGACAATCCACGGCAGGAAAATTTCCGACGAACGCGCAATGACCTCCAAGCCCAAGCTCACGCCCATGACGGTGGCAAGCAGGAACAGGGCATGCACGACTTGAATCGGCGTCTCGGGCATGACGATAGTCGTAATGAAGTCGCCCACGTTCCGAAGCACCAATGCCGACAGGATAAAAAAATAGGTTAGTAAGAGCGCGCAGGCGATCTTGCCCAGCCATTTGCCTAGAATGGTTTCGGTATATTGCATTAAAGATTGGTCAGGGTATCTCGAACCCAATATGCTGTAGAGCACAATGACCGCCATGCCGCCGACAACCCCGGCAATGGCGGCGATCCATCCATCCTGCTTGGCGACGGAAGTCAGCGCGGATGGCACAATTAGAATGGTGCTGCCTAAACAGAACAATAGCGTAAGGATCGAAAATTGTCGCGGGTTGATTTTGCCTTTCTCGATCATTTCACCGAGACCTTCTTTCCGGTGTTATTCAAGGGTGGACAGAATGGCCCTGCTCATCGGCTTGTACAGCGCTGTGATCCAATCAAGCGGGTTTGGGATGGGCATATGTAGGTTTTCGGCAACGCTGAGCAGCATGCCGAACAACAGCAAGAACGTAAAAAGCCATAGCTCCTTGAATTGTCCGGCGCGTTTGAGCCGCGGGTACTCGTAGACCGCGACGCTCGTGAGGATGATCAAGATGATCCATAACAACTCATTCCCCCTCCATTCTCTTAAGGAAGGACTGCACAACAGAACCGGTGCGGCGGATTTTCGCGTCTACCGTCAGATGCACAGGCAGATGGACGAACTCGTCTTCCCAGTGGTTCTCCAGACGGTGCCATGCTCTGTAATCGGCCCGATGAATCGCGGATCCGAAACCGAAAATGTCCGCTTTATAAGCTTTAGCCCGCGTGACGGACGATGCCATGCTCGCCTTGATTTCATCGCTTAATTCCTTCTCGAGCAACGCGATCGCCTCGTTCGTGCCCAAATCCATGCTGCACTCCACCTCTCCTATATTGCCTTCCGCCCTGACGGTCACTTGGATTTCCGGATGTCCGTTCACAATTTTCCCTTTGATCTTGTGAGTCGCATGAATCAATTCAATCGCCAGATCGTCGCCATTCGGACACGGAAGCCGGACGATCGTGCTTTGGATGTTTCCTCGAATGTAGTTATATCCTTTGCTTTGTTTATCGCTCAGCCATCCCACGAGCTTATCCTTGCGGAACACGGCGAGATTCTCGTATTTCAGTAATGTTTGCGGACTCACGTTATCCAAGTTGGATTTGGATTCTCCTTGCTTAATGTCGCCAATGATGCGGACGCCGGGCAGGACGGGATCCTTGCCTGGGTCAACTAATTCATAGATCAGCTCGTGCAGGTCGACTGTGGATGTCACTCCCCAGCTTCGCTCGGAAGCCTCGAGCGAGGAGAACAGTTTATCGGTCGGAATTTTTTCCAGCGGCGTCAAAATTTTCAGCACGTCGTTCGCGGGACCTCCCTTTGCTACGACGATGTAAAAATCCGTCCGTAATTCATGGTCACGGGAGAGTGCGTCCAGCACTTTCGCGATGCCGTCCCTGGCTAGCTTCTCCCCGATGACGAGAATGCGCAAGTGGGACGAATAAATCTTTCGCGGCGTCGTCGTGGTCATAGCGCGAATCGATTCAAAGATCGTATGCCCTTTGGACAACTGCACCGTAATCACGGGAACCCGTCCACCCCCGCCCTTCGAAGCGGCGATTTCCGTAGCGTTGATTAACTGAACCGATACGTTGTAATTTTCGCGGTACTTATCGAATCCAAAGGCCGTTGCAATGGAGATCTCGTTGAGCTCTTTTCGATTCCAGCATCCGGTCAACGCCGCAGACATCAGGAGCAGAAGCACAGACAACAGCAATTTGCGCGGTATCATGGCTTGAATCATCGCCTTTCAGAATCTGTGAAGGTGCCGCTATGGCGCAGGTTTTTGCGGAGGACGCTTCTTTTGCCGTTTCCGGTTATTCGGACTAATCATGTGCTGACGCGTAATGAACGTCCATTGTGGCAATCGGAAAATATTGTCCTTCTGATCCTCCAAGATTAACGGCGCGAACGGCGCCAGATAGGGTACGCCGAACGAACGCAGGCTGCAAAGGTGCAGTACCATGATAATGACGCCTATCAGGATGCCGTACAACCCGAAGGAAGCGGCGAGCATCATCAATACAAAGCGAGACATCCGGATCGAAATGCCCATATTGTAAGAAGGAATGACGAAATTCGAGATCGCCGTGATGGACACGACGATGACCATCGCCGGGCCGACCAAGCCCGCTTCCACCGCTGCTTGGCCGATGACGAGCGCCCCGACGATCGATACGGCCTGCCCTACCGTTCGTGGCATGCGAACGCCGGCTTCCCTGAGAATTTCGAAAGTCACTTCCATCAGAATGGCTTCGACGAACGCAGGGAACGGGATCCCTTCCCGCTGCGCTACGATGCTGATTAGGAGCGGAGTCGGAATCATTTCTTGATGAAAGGTTGTGATCGCGATGTATGCTGCCGGTCCGAACAATGCTATGAACGTGCAAACGTACCGAAGCATCCGAAGCAGCGTGCCGATGTCCGCGCGTTGATAATAATCTTCAGCCGTTTGCATGAAATGCGTGAATAAGGCAGGCACGAGCAGTACGAAAGGCGTTCCGTCGACGATAATGGCCACCCGCCCCTCTAACAGGCCGCCAGCGACCGTATCTGGACGCTCTGTATTGTAGATCGTCGGAAACGGCGTATATGTCTCATCTTGAATCAACTCTTCGATGTAGCCGCTCTCCAGAATCGCATCAATGTCTATCCGATCCAACCGGAAGCGGACTTCTTCCACGATCTTGTCGTCCACGATCCCTTTTATGTACATGATGGCAACGTCCGTATGCGTCACGGAGCCGACTTGTCTCGTCTCCAGCCACAATCGGGGATCTTTGATTTTGCGCCGGATCAAAGCGGTATTCGTACGAAGAGTTTCGGAGAACCCTTCCCGCGGACCCCTGACGACCGACTGGGAGCTAGGCTCGGTCACGCCCCTGTCTCTCCACTCATTCGTACTGGCAATGATTCCTTCTGAATAACCTTCCACGAGCACCGCGGTTTCGCCAGATAAAACTCCGTGACAGAGTGCTTCAAATTTGAACGCAGACTTGATATCGCCGATCTTGAGCATATACAATCGGATCAGTTCCAAGGGTTCGGTCACGTCTGAGAGCTGGTGAAACGCCTGCGTCTCTCCGCTGTCGGCAAGCAGCGACTCCAGCAGGTCCTTCGGGTTGGCAAGCCCGTCGACGTATACGATTGCGGCCGAATGCGGCTGCAGCTTCGTCATGATTTTAAAATTGCGAATGACAAGATCGGTACTGTTGCCAAGCAGGGACCGGATGACGCTCAAGGTGACTTCAAGCTCCGTGTTCAATTCATGCTTAGCCATGTCCTCATATATATACTGCAAGGTTAACCACCCAATTATAAACAGATTACCACCTAATATCTCCATAAACCCTATACTTCAAACTTTGACAGTCGAAGCGGTTAAAGATGAAGACTATACAGGAAAAAATCACTAATTAATGCCTAAGTCATATTCCTTTCTTATTGCATATAAAAAGCCGCTCAATAAAGAGCGGCCAATTTCACTGCATTAGGGAATGCTAGTTTAATGCTTAACGTGCTCCATCGCGTTCACGATTGCGGCTTCTCATTCCTGCTAAGCCAATTAATCCAAGAAGCCCTAACCATCCCCAGTCAAAATCATTATCGTTATCAGATAATGCTGTGGCTCTGTAATTTCCTCCATTATTTAAGGATGTCGTATTGTAATTGTCGGTATTATTGGCTCGAACCCCAGTTGATGACATTCCGTTTCCATTTGTTGTTGTTCCTGTCGCACTTACTGCACCCATTCCAAACATCAAAGCAAAGCAACCAATAATTACAAATGTAGATAGTGTTTTTTTCATTTACCATCACACCTTTGACTTAGATTTTACTGCTATACAAAGTTTATCCTCGATGTAATATTTTATCCGAATCCTTATATCGGCGGACTTGGGTCCACCTGATTAAAATCAGAAAATCCTTATGGTTTCAAAATAATCTTGCTTGCGTTGTCGATTTTTTCCAATAGTGTCTTCTTGGAATCCAGTCCAACAGCGTCGATGACGACGTCCGCTCCACCTCCCGTGCTTTCCTGCAACTGGCCGAGAAGGTCATCCGATGCCATGAAGTTGAACACCAGAAGCTCATTGACAACGCTTCTTTGAAGGAGTACGAACGATGGCGCGCCTTGCAACGTTATCTTCTCTCCAGTCGGCTTATTTGTTAGTATGTCATCCCTGCTACTACTACCTAACCTCCTAGCCTAGGACTATCCTACTCCCAACTTGTACCAAAATAAGCATAGACGAACGAACATGTGTTCGCTTATAATAAAGAAGCGATGAATGGCTTGCAAGGGCGGTCGGCTATTCTCCCGGAAGGGAGGTGATGCCATGGAGATACAAGACGCGATCACGCTGATGTTTACGTTCGGCATGTTTATTCTCGCGCTGCTATCTTACCTCAAAAAAAAATAGACCGCCCTCTCGCGAAGGTATGCGGTCTACTCTAATCTCATATCTTGATTCAGCCTTCCGCCCTTAAAAGCGGTTAATCGCGCCGGGAGTCGGTTGCCGCCGACTCTCTTTGCCTGTTACGTTTCTTTGCCAATATAATACCATATTTGCTCAGGAGTTGAACATATGCATTTCGTAAATGAGACCCTTAATTGAGCAGGCTGAATTTGTCTTGACTAAACTTACCAGTATCGCTAAGAGCTCCAAACTATGATTTCGGCTTCGCCGCATCCAACAGCGCCTGGCCTTCCTTCTGCACAGCCCCAATACATTCGTCTACGCTCTTCTCGCCATTCACGGCTGCTTTCACTTCTCGATCCTCAAGCTGCTGGAACAGCCCCATAAACTTGGGATCATAACCTTCGAGCGAATAGCTTTGATCGATGCTCGGAAGCGTCTCATACAGCTCTGCCAGCACGGGATCATGATCGTATTTCATATAGGACCTGCGCGTTGGCATGCTGTACTGGTCCTGAATACCTGATTTGGCCTTGGCCACATAATCACTAAGCATAAATTCGATGATTTGCCATGCAGCATCGGCATTCCGGGCGCCTGCCGGTATCGCCATATAATCATAAACGCCTAAATGGACGGATCTGCTCGTTTCGATGGAGCTCACCGGCGGCGTAACCATACCCGTTTCGAACTTCATGCCTTTGATACTGTTATAGCTATCGATTGTCATCGCAGACTTGCCTTTCTTAAACAAATCTGCTTCATTCGCGGCATCCTCATCGAACATCAGCGTACCATCGACCATATCCCCTTTGACATCCTGCATCATGAAGGTGCCATTCTTATAGAGATTCACGACGGTTGCGAATAAATGCCGCCATGCAGGCGTGTCTATCGTCACTTTACCCGTTTTGTAACTGTAAGACTGGAGCCCTTCCGAGCTAGACAGACTGAGGAGTAAGCTATTCGGCATACTGCTGAACGGCTGGTGATAGCCGACAATTCCGTCCTTGCGGCTGCCTGCTCTCGCAAATTGGCTGGCCAGCTGCATCACATCCATGATCGTCATGCCGTTCCGGGGCAAATCCACCATGTATTTGTGAAACAAGTCAGCATTGTAATAGAGAACCGAGGCTTGGAAGGAAGCGGCTAACGCGAATAAATTCCCGCCCCCCTCACGCTTGATTTTATCGATCATCCCTGGATAGAAATCTTCTGCTTTCATGCCGCTCGCTTGCAGCCGTACCGATAAATCCTCCAGTAAGCCCTGTGCCGCCAATCCGGGATACTGGCCTGAGTAGCCAAGCAGCACAAGGTCCGGTTTCTCTTCCTTCAGCTTCTTCTCGTATTGCTTCGCCGTTATCGGTTTATAATTCGGCTCCATCTCGATGAGCTCAACCTGGAAATTCGGGAAAGCAGCGGCGACAAAATCCCCAATCGTAAAGGAATAGCTGCTCTTGGTAGGCAGCGCAATACGAATGACTTCTTTCTCATTACCGGACATCCTTTCATCCGCCATACAGCCGCTTAGCATGAAACTAACCGCCAGTAAGCAGATGAGGCAGACGAATGAAGACCGACGTATTGGACTACTCATGTGCCTGATCACCCTTTCCGGCCAGCCTCGCTTCGAGCGTGCTTTGCAATTCATCAAGCGCTGCAGCAACGGACTTCGTTCCTATCACAACGGCCTCCATCTGTTCACCGCCAAGCGTATACAAGGCAGCATCCAGCTCCCCCTTCGCTCGATTATCGTAAGCCATTCTATAACCTTCAGCTGCTTTTGCCGGATCAACCTTATTCTCATAGAATGCTTTCCAGTGCTTGCTTTCCTTCTCATCCATGACCGACTTATCTGCCAATAAAGTGCTGAATAGCTGCGCATTCTCAAGTCCGCTACGCCAAGAGCCGCCTATAATAAACGAAATCAGCTCCCAGACCGCATCCTCTTGGGTTGAAGCAGCATTGATCGCATACACGGTATTCGTGCCCAAAAATGACAATTGGTTAGTGGCGGATGAGTCCACGCGAAGCGGAACTGCCGACCAATTCACTTTCATGACTCCCTCATACTTGAAATTCTCCAAGTTCGAATAGAAGTAGCTCGGTGCAATCATCATCGCTATTTTGCCTTGAGCAAACGCATCATTCTTGCCCATATCCTTCATCGTGATGCCGTTCTTGCCGTAAACTAAAGGCTTCTGCTGCGTGATCCAGCCTTCCTGAAATCCAGCCGCGACCGACTGCCAAACCTGCTTCCATGCGTCGGAATTGACAGTGGCCTCGGTCTTCCCATCACTGCTCTTACCAAAGGTCTGCAGTCCTGATACTTGTCCGAAGAATTCGGTCAGCGCAAATTTATTGTCACGGTCGAAAGCTCCGAGTCCGCTAATCCCCGTACCTTGGAACCGTTTGGCCAGCTGGAGAACCTCCTCCGGCGAAACCTCTCCTTCAGGCAGTGGAATTCCTTGCTTGGCAAAAGCATCCTCATTAATATAGAGCGCCGTGGTATTAAAATCTGCCGGCAGTCCATACAACTCCCCGCTTCCGCCAAGCTGCCGCAGCAGTTCAATTAATGGCGCATAGAGGGCGCCAAGCTCAAATTTCCGTTCCTTCACAATCGTATCCAATGACTTAAGCTTTCCGTCTGCCGCCAGCTCCTTAAACAGCTTCAAAGGAAGCTGCAGCATGTCCGGCTGCTCCTTATCCATCCAAGCTTGAAACAGATCGGGATCATTATATAAATCTCTGGGAGCATCGACCATATTCAGCTTCACGGATGGGTGACGAATAATGAACGGCCGCTTGATCTGATATTCGATGCTGCCATCCTGCGCAAACTGATGGATCTTAAGCGTATATTCCCGGTCTCCCAGCGGATCACCAAGAAGTGCGGCCGGAATATTCTCGGTCGTATCCGGTTTCAGCAGCTGCTTCACATCATCGCGGAACCACCAGCCGCAGCCGAGTAGGAGTACGAGGCTCATTATAGCTGCAACCGCGCGATAGGGTGTCCTTCTTTTCTCATTTTGCATATGAATGCGCTCCCTCACTTTATGCTCAAGTTCTGAGGTGAACCCATTCTTTACGGGAGGTTTCCCTGCAAGCTTATGCTCCCAGCTGTTTAACGGTTCCTTCATGTCCATTCTTCCTCCCCAGTCCACTTCGCTTCTTGGGTAAGACTGCGATTAACCGCAGCTCGAGCACGATGGAGTCTGGACTTCACCGTACCGACTGATACGTGGAGCATGTCCGCCATTTCTTGCATCGAAAGTCCATAATGGCTGCTCATCAGCAGCACTTCCCTCAGCTTCTGCGGCAGCTTCAAGACAACCGCCCATATTTCCTCGGTCATCAGCTTATCGAAGCTTTCCCGCTCCGCCGATGGCGAAGTTTTCTCTTGTGGACGGACGATCCCTCCGAAGAAGGTCACACGTCTGATCCATGCCGACCGCAGCACGTCGCGCGCCGTGTTGCGTGTAATGGCCAGCAGCCATGTTTTGATCGACGATTGCCCGCGGAATTCATAGAGCTGTTGAAACACCTTTACGAATACATCTTGGGAAATATCATCGGCCAGCTCTCTGGATCGTGTGTAGAAGAAAGCGAAATTCCAAACGTCTTTGCCGTACGCCGCCATAAGCTCATTCAGCACCGCATGCCGGTCTAAGCCGCCTGTTACATGCTTCAAGTAATCAAACTGCAAGTCGTTCACCTCATCAAGTAGACGATAGAGTGCCGGAATGGTTCCCTATTCAATCCGGAAAATATAAAACGATGATTTCGTTCGCAATTGGTATAAAGTACCACCACATTATACACACGTATGAGCGGCAAGTAGAGTATATTTTCTGCAAATCGAAAGAAGCCCCGGCAGCAAGAGCTGTTTCCAGCTTCTCGCCACCCGAGGCTTCCAGGCTCTATACTTCCAGGACGCTAATCGCTATCGGTCTTACGCAGACTCTCCCGCTTGTTCCGCCGGACCCACCTTCTTGCGGGTAACACTTTTCCGACCATCAATGCTTACAGGCACATCGCCATCGACCGTGACGCGCCGCACAACACGGTGCTGATCGCCATAGTCGTTGACCGCATAATGCTGCGTCGCCCGATTATCCCAGATGACGACATCCCCTTCTGCCCAGCGCCAGCGAACGGTGTTCTCGAGTTTAGTAACATGATTTTGCAGCAAGGAGAACAATTGAGCGGAGTCAGTTGAAGACAGCCCCAGGATACGCTTCACAAAATGTCCCAAAACCAGCGTCCGCTCCCCTGTTTCCGGATGTACGCGTACAAGCGGATGCTCCGTTTCATATAAAGTGGACACGAATACTTCGCGGTATCTCGTCTCCGCCTCTTCATCTATAGGTCTGCTCCGATACGCGGCATAGTCATATTCATTGGAGTGCACCGCCCATAAACCATCGACCAGCTTCTGCAGCTCTTCAGGCAAATTGCTATAAGCTGCTGCCGTATTCGCCCAGACCGTATCGCCACCGTACTCCGGAACAACGACTGCCCGTAGTATGGAGGCTTGCGGATAAGCGTCCACGAAAGTAACGTCCGTATGCCACGAATCGGCACGTCCGCCGTGGTTGGAGTTGAGCTCCAATACATAATCGGTTCCCTGCTTGATCGGCACCGTCGGGTGAGCAACAGGATCGCCAAGCAATTGGGCAAAAGCTTCCTGCCCCGCATCATCCAGCTGATGCTGCCCGCGGAAGAAAATAACCTTATGCTTCAGCAGCGCTTCTCTAATGAAGCTAACCGTTTCCCCATTCAGATCGGAAGAGAGTGTAACCCCTCTAATTTCCGCACCGATTCTACCTGCTACCGGACGTACCTCGAACGATTGACCAATGATTTCGTTTTGTTCTACTTGGCTCATGTTATTGCCTCCTTGGAATTGTTTTGGATGCGATGACAGGAAAAAGTGATAAAAAAAAGAGACGCACTCATCTCTCGATGGCTGGTCTCTCTCCGGTAATCCGGTGGATTAAACTATTATTTTCCTATCGACTTACTATGATTTATACAAAATAATACCTGCTGACCCTTTCGGTGTCAACAGATATTTGGTAAATTTTTCTTTAAGCGGATACACTCGTTGCAGCAGGTTCAGGCGACTTCTGTTTAAAGAGCGGTACCAGCGACAGTACTCCGGCTAACATTAATAATCCGGACATGCTGTAAATCGTGGTCAGCGGAAGGAGCGTCTTGAGCGGTCCCGCCAATGCCATCATCAGCACCATGGCTCCCATGTACATTGGACCTAGTGTGCCGCTCACGCGTCCGATAAATTCAGGCGCCGACCATTTTAGCATAATCGTATTGATCGAGATATGAACCATTGGGAAAATCATACCCATGATTAATTGCAGTGTCAGTGTGAAAGGTACGCTCATAGAGAAACCAACGCCAACTGTACCGGCCGCGCTTACGCCTAAGGCGAGCGCCAGCATCTTTACCGGTGACATTTTCTTCGAAATGACCGTAATAAATGCACCGCCGATCAACATGCCAATCCCGCTCAGCATGAGTACATATTGCAGAAATTCCTTCGGTTGGCCGAGTCGTTCCGTTACGACAAACAGTCCCAGCGTTTGAGCAATCCCGCCCGACAAACCTGCCAGAGCAAATGTGATGCACATGGTCCGAAGTACGCGGCTGCTCCACACATAGCGTAGTCCTTCCACCATTTCCGTCATGACGGAGGTTGGCTTCGCTTGCGGATCACGCATCAATGCTTTATCTTGCGGGAGTCGGAACAGGATAAGCGCCGATAAGAAACTGGCAGCTCCCATGACACCTATGGAGACATGAATGCCGTAGTTTTGGAAAACGATTGTTCCTACAGAGGGTCCGGCAATTAAGAACACCGCCATAAGCGTTTGGAAAATACCCATCGCGCTTTGCAGCTGCTCTTGCGGTACATGCTGCTTGAACAGCTTCATGGATGAAGGTGCCGAGAATTGAGACAACGTCGCGGATAAGAACGTGGCAAAATATACGGCCGCCCATGATTCATATACAAGTGCGATCAGCACCAGCACAACGGATGCAGCCGACATGAGATCGCACCAAATCATCGTTCGTTTCGGAAGCCAGCGGTCCGCGAAGGTGCCTCCAATAAAGGCGAATAGGAAAATCGGCGAAAACTCCGCAACGGAGATCAGAGACACCGCAATAGGATCGTTATTGGTTTGATCCGTCACATATAATAGGATGGCGAAATTCCGCACCCATATTCCAATTTGCAGCATCATATTCGACATGAGTATCGTTTGAAAAAAGCGGTTCCGCAGCAACGGAGTTTGGGCTGTTGTACCCGCAGCTGCTGCTTGGTTCGTATTCATTTCGTTCATAACTCCTTATTCGGTTCTATTTGGGCGGACGGTTGTAACCGTTCGGTTCGTACGGCTGTAATTCATCAAGCCACTTCTTCTCCAGTCGCTTGAGGGAGTCACGGTAGTTCATTAAAGCATTGCGATCCACGATTTCCGTGCCGGGAATGAGCGTATCTTTGTAATCATTGCGTACTTCTTCGCCAAGATTGAGCTGCTCTAATACTTCGTATCGGAAGTCCGCGCCTGCCTGCGCTCTGTACTCCTCTTGAAGCGCAGAGTTCATATGTCCGTTCATGTCGAGCGAGAACTTCTGGCGCGTCCATGCGGAATCAAGCGTCGGAGATGAGGCAATATATCGTTTGCCATTCCGTTCATTGATAATTTGAAACACGCCCATCGCGCGCTGTTTCATCCCATATTCATTCTGTAATTCCTTACGTCTGTTCATCATTGTAAATTCCTCCTTCAGTCATTCCCATTCATGCTATAAGCCAGCTTACACGTTAAGCCAATATACGCTTCCGTCACTCTCGCGGTCTAGAAAACCATAATCGACCAAGTACCTTCTTAACGTCACATAATCTTCCTCCATGAACCGCTTGAGCAGCTCATTGACCTCAACTTCCTTATACTTGCGGCCTTTCTTGAAGCTCGTTGCAATGTGTCTAAGCAGCGCTACCTTCCGTTTCTCCTTACGCGGCAGACCCGTGAGCGGCCCGGCTAGCCCTTGCGGTAGATATTTGTTTAACAGCGCTTTGTACTCATCATGCGTGATCGCGAAACGCTCATCTACAAGAGGTGCCGTCCGGTGCACCGGAACAAACTTTGCGCCTTGCGCCAGACCGCCGTCCATCAGCTCCATGATAGCGAGGAAGAGCTTTGCCTGCTTCGCTTTCTCTTTCAGCGCAAAACGGTGATTTCGGATCGTCGACGCACTGCCGCTGCCGGTCTGCTTCACAATATCTGCATCGGACGAGCCCGATGCGAATGCGCTGATGAGTTGTTTCTGTAAATCGGTTAGACCGGTTGCCTTCTTATCTAGTTCCAGAAGATAGTGAAGCATGGATCCATGTGAGCTGGCGAGATGCTTGGCAACCGCCTTATGTGCCTCCATCAGGCGATTATCAATGGAATAGATGATGCCCTCTTCAAATTGTTCCCCGCAAACTAAGCAGTAATAGCTATCTGATTCCCCATGGTATACATAACCTTGCTTCAGCTCGGAGAGCGATGCGTTATAAAAGGATTCTGAAATGTCCATAGCAAACAACTCCATCATTCGTTTGATAATTACCTAGATAATATATCATTTTGTTTGGTTAATTTCAATAAACGTTTGTATGGCAACAAGATGAAACGGTTGGCTCAGTCCTGACAGCAGGTGAAGTTCCGATATAAAAAAGAATGACGATGATCCAATCTTTAAGCTGCTGCAGCAAGCTTAAAGCCTCGATCATCGTCATTCTTCGGATACGCATATTTCCGTTTGTCCGGCTTCACCTTCGTCACCGGTTTCACACCATTCCAACTTCCTCTTTGCATTCTCGGGTCCATTCCGCCTTGCTGCAGCTTCTTCTCCCGCTGCTTACGCGCCGTACTCTTCGCCATGCGTTATGCACGCTCCTCATCTAAGTTTGAGACTGCCGCCGCTGCTATAATTACCGGAAGCTCTTCTCTAGCTTATACGATTCGGGTACTTCGTTTCAAGGGGCGGATGTATGGATTGCAGGCAGCACGCTAACGAACCGTAGGGGCCTTATTTCAGCAAAATGTTGCGGTTTGCATTAAGGCCCGTAGGTTCGTTAGCGCGAAAAGCTGCCGAACTTGCGGGTACCTACGCAGCCTCGCGCCGATCGGGCGGCAGCAGGATCGCTAGCAAGCCGATCATCGGGAGTACGCTGGAATAGTTCATCACATGAATCAGCCCCCAAGCTTCAGCGGCATGCCCCAGGATGATGGCGCCGAGCGCTCCCATCCCGAATGCGAATCCTGTAATGAGCCCTGACGCCATGCCGACGTTGTTCGGAACGAGCTCCTGCGCGTAAACGACGCTGACAGAGAAACCGGACAGCAGGATGAAGCCAAGCACGAAGCTCACCGGATACACCCATCCGATAGACACATGCGGCAGAAGCAGCGCGAACGGTGAAGCACCGCCGATCGAGAATATAATCATCCGCTTGCGGCCGATCTTATCCGCCAGTACGCCGCCGAAGAAGGTGCCAAGCACACCGGCAGCCATAAAGATGAAGATCGGCACTTGAGCTGCTTTAACCGATAGTCCGTACTTCTCTACGGCAAAGAAGTTATAGAAGTTCGAGATGCCGCTGACATACCACGATCGCGAGAATACGAGCAGAATCAATATCGTCATGGCGAAAATGATTACGCCGCGGCTCTTCCCTGCCGCACCATTCTGAGTTGCCGCTCTAGCTGATTTCTTAACCGGCTTCCCATGCTGATCCAGCTGCCCTTTGTACCAAGGGACGACACGTAATAGAATGGCAATAGCCGCAGCAGCCAGCAGTGTTCCCCAGATCGCACCGGGCTGTCCGAGCGGCAAGAAGATAAAAATCGTCATCAGCGGAGCCAGCGAGCTCCCCGCGTTGCCGCCAACTTGATAGATGGATTGCGCCAAGCCTCGGCGTCCACCAGCAGCAAAATAGACGACACGCGAGCCTTCCGGGTGGAATACCGCTGAGCCCAAGCCGATAAACACAACCGCCCCTATTACGGAAAGGAAATTCGGCGCATAAGCAAGACCGGCCATCCCGAGCAGGCTAAGTCCCATTCCGATCGGCAGCATCCATGGCATCGGCCGCTTGTCCGAGAAATAGCCCACGACAGGCTGCATGACGGATGAAGTCATATTCAGCGTAAAGGCAATCCAGCCCATTTGCCCATAGCTTAGATGTAGTGATTTTTCAAAGACAGGAAACAGTGCGGATACGACAGCCTGCATCGTATCATTCAATAAATGCACGGCACTGATTGCAAACAAGATAAAATACAGCGTACCGGTTTGCAAAACAGCTGTCCGTGATGAAGCTGTAGCCAAACTAGCCAACCACCTTTCTCAAAAACAACCTGATCACGATGCGATAAGTTGAATCTTAGTCTACCTGCAAACCTTAGCATAATCGCTATGGAGTGACAATTATCCATTCTTAAGCAAAATTCCCAACTAATATTTGGAAATGTAATCGTTGACATCGCTATACAGGGCCGTTATTCTTTTTATAGTAGTGACGCTTGTCCTTCCATTAAGTGCCCATTATGAGGGGAGATTATCTCGTGCCGAAGTTTCGTATTCATCGTACTTCCATTTCGTTGCTGCGCATGTCACTCATAGGATCGTTAGCCGCTCTGATGCTTAGCAGCTGCTCCTTGCTGCCTGCTGAAGAAGAGTCGCTTCAGCCTCCTATTCTAAGCAAGAAAGAAGAAATTCATGAAACAGAAGCCGTCAAACGCGGCAATATGGAATTATACTTATCCTCGACTGCAACCGCTTCCTCCGATACCAACCAATCCGTCTCGTTCCTGGAATCCGGTGCGCGCTTGAAGAAGCTGTACGTGCAGCCCGGGGACACCGTGAAGGCCGGCGCACCGATTGCCGAGCTCGATACCGGTGATTTGCCGCTCCGGATTAAACTGCAGGAGCTAACCGTCGAACAGCGTACGCTTAGTTACTCCGATGCCGTAAAGAGCGGCGATAAAGAAGTGGAACGTCTCGCTCACATCGACCTGGAGAAAGAACAGCTTCAACTGGATGCCCTGCGCAAGCAGTACCAGAAGTCGCTCCTTGTCTCTCCGGCTGACGGATTAATTACGTATTTGAATGAGATTAAGCCCGGTGAAACCGTTGAAGCGCTGCAAACGATGGCGATCATCTCCAACCCGAATAAAGTAAACTTCATCTACGAGGCAACCGACGCTTCCAAGATCGCCGCCGTGAAGAATGGCATTGAGGTGGACGTTACGGTCGATAAGAAGACCTACAAGGGAACCGTTATCCAAACGCCGGCTACTGCACCCAAGAGCGATGTCGATGCCATTAAACGGCGCAATGCCAGAGCGCTCATCATCTCGCTTGATGCACCGAAGCCGCAGATCGAGATCGGTAAGCTCGCTGACATTAAGCTGTTTATCGAGAAACGAAGCAATGTCCTCATTATTCCGCGCGGCAGTTTAAACAGCATGTTTGGACGCAATTACGTGAAGATCATCGAGAATGATCGCATTAAAGAAGTTGACGTTGACGTCGGCCTCAAGACAAGTGCCGAAGTCGAAATTAAGAAAGGGATCGACGAAGGTCAGAAGGTCATCGTCGATAACTAATAACAGAAGCGTCCCGTGCGCTTGGTGTATGAACTTCATACACCATGCAGCACGGGACGTTTTTTTACTTATTTGCCTTGCAGCGTGAAGGTGAACGCATAAGTCTTGTTCGCCTGCAGCAAATATTGCGGATGCGGCATCGCGCCCCAGCTGTCATCCCCGCCTACACCCATTTGCTTATAGTTGATCCGTACAACCGTTTTATCGCTGGCAGGCAGCTTATAAACATGATCATGCGCCTCAAGCTCAAACGGTGTATACGGCAGCACGTTCAGTTCAAATGACGGTACACACATAATATGGAGCGCCGCTCCGGAACCATTGCCAATAGTGGCATGGCGTACGCCCATCTTGTTTCCGCACTCTTGCGGACGCAGATACGGAACGAATTGCTCAGCCGGTTTACCTTGGTACAACCCAAGCTTCGCACTGCCTTGGCGATCCCAATACGATTCATGCGGCCCTCTGCCATACCACTCCAGGTTCTCGAAGGAGCCATCCATGACGAGCATCATGCCGATTTCCGGAATTTCCGGCAATCCTTCTCCCGGTGCCAGCTGCTGCAGCACTTGGATCGCACCATTGCCCATAACCGTGTACGTAATGGAGCAAGCCGATTCCACGGTTGTCGGCAGCAGGTAGTCCGCGTGCACGATTACCCGGTCAGCAAGCGCTTCCCACCGGAGAGCGCGCAGTATGCGTTCTTCGCCAGCGCTCCGCCAGGTTGCGCAGCGTTCGTGGTGTTTGTTGCCGCGATCATTGTCGGTGTACGCGCGCCAGAAATTAGGCGCAACCGCGCTCTTCAGCAGCTCCGTTCCGCCAACCTTGTAGGACACGAGGCTGCCGGTCGTTTTATCGAAGCCGGCTGAGAATCCTGCCCCTTGTACAGCCAGCAAATCAGCGAGCTCGTTCACTTCAACAGCAGCGCCGCTCTCCACGCGCACAGCGCCTACATGCGCTGGTGTAGAAGCAGCAAGGACGAATTGTTCGAACGCGACTTCATGTCCGGCAGGAGCCCATTCTGCAGCCTCTGTCGTGACGAAGCTGATGGTCAATACCGCTTCACCTGCTTGTTCCTCGCGAGCCGGCAGCGGGATTGTAATTTCTTGAGCTTCACCCGGCGCCACAGAAACAGTCAAGCTGCCCTCAGCCGACAGCACGCCATCAAGCGCAATCGACCATTGCAGCAAATAAGCATCCAAATTCGTAAACAAGTTCTTATTGTGAATCCGGTACAGACCTTGTTTGCCGTCCACTTCGGTAATCCCGATATTCTGGTAGCATTTCTTTACTTCCAGCAATTTCGGCGAGATGGAACGATCCGCGAAAATCAACCCGTTTCCGCAGAAGTTGCCGTCATGCGGCTGTTCTCCGAAGTCGCCGCCATAGGCCATATAGGAGACACCGTCTTCTCCGGTTGTCCAGATCGCTTGGTCTACCCAATCCCAAATAAATCCGCCCTGCAGCACCGGATACTTGTCGAACAGCTCCGTGTAAATATGCAATCCGCCGCAGGAGTTGCCCATGGCATGACTGTATTCGCACAGGATATAAGGTTTCTTCGGACGGTGATCGTGAGCATACTCGGCCAGCTTATGCGGCTTCGCGTACATGAAGCTCTCGATATCCGTCGCATCAGACGATTCTCTCCACATCGTGACGCCTTCATAATGAACGAGACGCGACGGATCTGCTTCGCGAAGGAAATCATGCATTTTGACAAAGTTATCGCCGCCAAAAGATTCGTTCCCGAGCGACCAAATGATGATGGACGGATGGTTCTTATCCCGCTGCATCATGGAGTTAGCCCGATCCAGCACATTCGCTGTCCATGCCGGGTTACTAGCCGGCACGTTATGCGGCAGCAGCTCCAATTGATCGTACGCCCAGCTGCCGTGCGTTTCCAGATTCGTCTCGTCGATGACGTACAAACCATATTGGTTGCACAGTTCATACCAGAGCGGGTGGTTCGGGTAATGCGAAGTCCGAACGGAGTTGATATTATGAGATTTCATCAATTTTACGTCTGTAATCATATCCTCCAGTCCGAGCGCACGGCCGGTATGACAGGAGAATTCATGACGGTTGGTTCCTTTAAACACAATGCGCTGTCCGTTGATGAGCATGAGCCCATTCTTGATTTCGAACTTACGGAAGCCCGTTTGCGTGCTGATCGTCTCCAGCTGCTTCTGCTCGGCATCCCTCAAGCTAATGACAAGCGTATAGAGGTTCGGCTGTTCTGCGCTCCATTTTAGCGGATTGGCTACTTGCACGGAGGCTTCTATTTCAACTTCCGCCTCGCTGCTGCCAAGCGTTGTCGTTACAACTATAGGCTGTGCCAGAACCGGCTGCTGCTTGCTGTCGTACAGCTGTGCTTCAACCGTTACCGTCCCGAGATCGGCTTCCCAGTAGTTCATAATGCTTGCTTTCAATTTAAGCTCGGCATCGCGGTACGCATCGTCAAGCTCCGTCGTGACGAAGAAGTCGTAGATATGCGCTTTCGGCGCCGTATACAGATACACGTCACGGAAAATGCCGCTCATCCGCCAGAAATCCTGATCCTCCAGCCAGCTTGCATCGCACCAGCGATACACTTCCACGGCAAGCTTATTGTCGCCCGCACGCAGATATGGAGTCAGATCAAACTCGGCAGGCGTAAATGTATCCTCGCTGTAACCGACCAACTCGCCGTTCACCCAGACGTAGAAAGCGGATTCTACCCCTTGGAAGCTGATAAATACAGGCTGGCCCTGCCATTCGTCAGGCACTGTAAAGCTGCGCACATAGGAACCAACCGGATTGTATTTTGTCGGTGCAAAAGGAGGCTTCAGGTCCGGCTCCGATACTTCCCACGGATAACGGATATTCGTATATTGCGGGTAATCGTAACCTTGCAGCTGCCAATGGCCCGGTACGGCGATTTCGTCCCAGCTGCTTGCATCGTAATGATCCTCGTAGAAATTGGCAATTCGATTGGACGGTGTTTCGGCAAAAGCGAATTTCCACTTCCCGTTTAGCGATAAGCTGCTGCGGGATGCGTTGCGGTCGCCTTTGAGCGCTTCTTCTATAGAATCGAAGGGCATTAAAGTCGCATGCGCCTTCATTCGGTTCAATTCAAAAATCTCTGGGTTATTGTTCCATTCCGGATAACCGTTCGCCGGCGGTGTATAAGTGAATTTCGATTTCAACGCGAGCACCTCTTTCTAGTAGTAGACATCCATAAGGCTACTTTATCGGAGTTGAATCCCTATCGTAAATATAATAAATAGGACAGCCGGGATATAAAAAAGAGGAGGGCAAACGAGAAGGCCTCCCTCTCGCTTACGTACTCCTCTGATGTGCTATTCAAAACGAAGTGCCTCGATAGGCCTCAAATTGGATGCTTTGTTCGCCGGGAACAGGCCGAACACAACACCGATGAAAACCGAGAATCCGAATGCCAAGCCGATAATCGGCAGTGACAGGACGACCGTCATGCTCATCGCCTTGGATAACAGCTGCGCGGCCCCAACGCCGATGCCCACGCCGAGCAAGCCGCCCAGTCCGCTTAAGGCGATGGCCTCAATAAGAAACTGGGTTAGAATATCCCGCTTCTTCGCGCCAATCGCTTTACGAATTCCGATCTCCCGCGTCCGTTCGGTAACGGATACGAGCATAATGTTCATGATGCCGATACCGCCAACGAGCAGGGAAATCGCCGCAACGCCGCCAAGTGCCAGCGACAACGTATCCGAGATGCTGCTGAAGGAATCCAGCAGATCCTGCTGGTTGAAGACGCGGAAGCTGTCCGTATCGCCGCGGAACTTCTTCGTGAGCGCCGTCTCAAGCTCTGTTACGACGGCATCCATTTTGTCGGCATCCGCCACTTGGACGTTGATTGTTTTGACCCCTTTGGATTTAAACAATCGCTCCGCCGTCGTGATCGGAATGACCACCACTTCATCGTTAGAGCCGGTCAGCGAGCTTCCCTTAGAAGCCAGCACGCCCACCACTTTGTACCTGACCCCGTTTATCAGAAACGTTTGCCCGACCGCGTTTGATGTGCCGAACAGATCCGTCGCCGTCGTCGAACCGAGCACCGCAATCTTCTGATAGTAATCGAGGTCGATTTGCGCTACGAACCGCCCTGCCGCTACATTATATTCCTTCACATCCAGGTAGTCTTCCGTCGTCCCTACTACGCTGACTGACGTACTCTCGCTTCCGTTCTTCACGGTCGCGTTCGATTGATTGATTGGAGCGGCGAAAGCGATGTCGTCCTTCGCCGTAATTTCTTCCGCTTCCTTATAGTCCACGGTCGTCTTGGAGCCGCGCCCCGTAATATTGACAGTGAGCAGGTTCGTGCCCAAGCTCTGCACCTGATCGGTGACCTGCTTCGTTGTCCCTTGGCCGACACCGACCAAAGCAATGACGGCCGCTACCCCGATAATGATGCCCAGCATCGTGAGCAGCGATCTCATTTTGTTGGAAAGGATGCTTTTAGCCGCCATTTTGAAGGCTTGACTGACGTTCACGTCTCTCACCGCCTTCTTCACTGATTTGACCATCTTGAATGCGTACAACCCGCCGCGCTTGCTGCGAAATCGCCGTATCATGCGTGATGAGGACAATGGTATGCCCTTGCTTGTTCAATTCCTGCATTAGCCCCATAACCTCAACCCCGGTGCGCGTATCGAGTGCTCCGGTCGGCTCATCGGCGAGCAGTATGGGCGGATTACCCGCTAAAGCTCTTGCGATGGCTACGCGCTGCTGTTGTCCGCCGGACAGCTCGCTGGGCTTATGTTTAACGCGCTCTTCCAGCCCAACCTTGGTGAGTGCTTCAATGGCCTGTTCCTTGCGCTGCTTGGCAGGGACACCTCGGTAGATGAGCGGAAGCTCAACATTTTCAAGGGCCGACAGCTTATTGAGCAAATTGAAGCCTTGAAAAATAAATCCGATCTTGCTGTTGCGGATCTCAGCGAGCCGGTTCTCCCGAAGTCGGCTCACCTCCTCGCCATCCAGCCAATACTTGCCTTCGGTCGGCGCATCCAGACAGCCGATGACATTCATCAGCGTCGATTTGCCGGAACCCGACGGGCCGATAATGGCGATAAAATCACCGTAATCGACCTTCAGCGAAATATCGCTGAGCGCGTGGACGGTTTCCCCGCCCATTTTGTACAATTTGGATAGGTTCTCGATATGAATGAGTGGTTCGCGTTTGGCTTCCATTAGCGTGTTCCTCCGCCGCCGGTGCCTCCACCGCCTCCACCTTGAGTACCTCCGGTACGTTGTGTTGCACCGGTACGTTGGAATCCTCCGCCGCCACCGCCGCCGAAGCCGCCTGCTCCGCCAAATCCGCCGAAGCCGCCAGGAGCAGCTCCTGCGAAGCCTGCCGGCGCCCCGGTCGTACCGTTTGAAGCTACAACAGTCGGCACGACAACCTTGTCCCCTTCTTTAAGTCCGGACAGAATCTCTATGAAGTCTTCATTATGAATGCCGACCTGAATCATTGTCGGAATGCCATTACCGAAGCGGCTGCTTGCTCCGTTTCTGCCACCTGCACGACCTGCGAATTGACCGCCGCCGCCTGCCGGAGGAGTAAATTGGCCGCCGCCTTGACCTTGGCCTCTGGATTGTCCCTGACCTTGCGATTGCTGATCGCCGAATCCCGCTTTATCGGTCGTTGCATCTGTTTTGCTGCCGCCTGTTGTGTTTTGTCCTCCTGCAGCATTGGCACCTGCCGTTTGCGTGCCCGCTGGTAGCATAACCATGTAGCGTTTGCCTAACGATTGAACCGCATCAATCGGAAGCATGAGCGTATTTTCTTTCTTCTCGATCTCGATGCTCGCTTCCGCGGACATACCGCTCTTGAGATTTTGCGCTTTATCTAAGGCCACTGTAACATCGAATGATGCTACTCCGTTGCTCGCTGTACCTTCGTCCGCGATTTTGACAACTTTTCCTGTGAAGGTCTGATCAGCTAATGCTTCCACGGAAATCGTTGCACGCTGGCCTTCTTTGACCTTGGCAATATCGAGCTCGTCGATGCCAACGACCATTTGCAATGAGGCATAGTTTGCGATTGTCAGAATTTCAGTGGACGGATTCAAGGAGTCCCCTGCGCCAATCGATAACGTTGTAACTGTGCCATCGATTGGCGCCGTAACCGTGCTCCCTTCTTCGCTTTCTTCCAAGTCGGCAATCGATGTTCTGGATTGCTCGATCGCGAGCTGTTGTTTCTTCAAGCTTAGTTTAATGTTGGAAATGTCGCCTTCCTCCGTCGCTGTTTTCAGCTTGGACTGTGTATCCTCCAAGTCTAGCAGCTTGCTTTCGAGGTTGAGCTTTTCCGATTTGATTTTGTCGGAGTTGTCCACGCCTTCGATCGTCAGCAATACATCGCCTTTCTTGACGATGTCGCCTTCTTTCACGTTTACCTTCTCAACAGTACCTTGCTCGGTCGCTTTAACCGTTTGTTTGTCGAGCGGGGCCAAGCTGCCTGTTCCGCTCACATGCACCTCAATCGTGCCTTTTACCACCTGGGTTGTAGATTGTACTTGTGCCAGCGGCTCCTTCTTGTCTCCCATTCTCATATAAACCACAACCGCGGCCGCAACTAGCAGCACACCGATTCCGAGCAGCCACCATTTTCTCATTGCCCGTTTCCTGCCTTTCCTAGGGATTCCGGATTGAACCGGAGCGAAATATATTGCGCCGTCTTGTTGTCGGAGGCCAACCATACGGTGAGGATGTCGCCTTCTTTCAAATCCGTGGTTTGGAGCGTTTTCGTGCTCATTCCGTCCTGACCGCGGCTAATCGTTTCGATTTCCGTGTCGGCGTCGACCCCCACCGTTGTCTGCGCATCTTCAAACTTCATCTGATCCATGAAGCCTGCGCCTCCGCCGAATCTGCCACCTTGGCGCTTGCCGCCTTCGCCACCTTGTGGGGCGTTTGCAGCTGCGCCATCAGCTGATGGCGCGTCGCCTTGCGGGGCGGTGCCGTTGCCAGCTTGGGGAGCATCGCCCTCTGGAGCGGCGCCGTTGCCGGCTTTGCCCTGTCCGTCCCGATTCGGGCGCCCGCCACCGCCGCCACCGAATCCGCCTCCGCGCGGCATATCCGCCGGATTTAACGTTGACTTCTGCACAATAATCGCATCGCCGGACACCTTCACCACTTTAGCCAAAAAGTCCGCTGTCCGATCCGGCTGATTCAAACCGGCGCCTCTAAAACCGCCAACAGCCGCTTGTCCGTTATTAGTCGGCTGCTGCTCGTCGTTTTGCGCGCCGCATCCCGTCAGCATCGCCGTCAGCAGCATCGCTGCGGCCATTAATTTCAAACTGGAACGATCCATAAGGTTAGGATTCCACCTCTCTATTTGTTCTCCGCTATTCACAATAGCACGCATAAATGAAGTCCATATGAAGAGAGGTGAACGGGTGGCGGCGACGATGAGTGCACGCTTGGTGGGAGATGAGAGTGAGAGTCGGGTTTCCCGACTCTCGCGCTCCGGCGCGGACAGGATTCGGTTAGTTTGGGGGCTGAGAGTCTTATTTTGAGACTCTCGGCTTTCTGTTTCAGCGTTTTTGATGCTGAGAGTTCAATATTCGAACTTTCAGCCCCCGGCGGCACGGAATTTGATTAGTTTGATCGCTGAGAGTCTTATTTTGAGACTCTCGGCTTTCTGTTTCAGCGTTTTTGATGCTGAGAGTTCGGTTTTTGAACTCTCAGCATCAGGCATGCACGGCTTAGTTTAGTTTGCGCCGAGAGTTGGGTTTCCCGACTCTCGTACAAAGTGGAATCGAGCGAATCCGGCGGGATTGAGGGACTGTTAGCGGCATATCCGCTTTCGAGCTTAAAAACGGGTTAGTTTGATCGAAATAAGCGGCATATCCGCTGTTGCTCAGAAAAACACGCGAGGCTGGAGCGAATTTGGCGGATATGCGCTACTTTAAGCGGCATATCCGCTTTCGAGCTAAAAATCATGCTGGTTGTTCGCAATTTAGCGGCATATCCGCTTATGCAATTCGGGTAGTAGGGTTCGTGGGTTCGTGGATTAACAGGTTGACTGGGCTGGCTGAGCGGCCGGGAGGCGCGAGGTCGCGGGGCGTGAACGGTTCACAGAGGCGGCAGCGTTCGCGCCTGTGCGCAGGGTGCGCGGGGTGCGCAGAGTGCGCGGGGTGTGCAGAGTGCGCGGGGTGCGCAGAGTGCGCGGGGTGCGCGGGGTGCGCGGGGTGCGCGGGGTGCGCAGAGTGCGCGGGGTGCGCAGAGTGCGCGGGGTGCGCAGAGTGCGCGGGGTGCGCAGAGTGCGCGGGGTGTGCAGAGTGCGCGGGGTGTGCAGAGTGCGCGGAGTTCATGGAGTGCGCGGGGTTACCTCGGTTCGCGAGGTTGCCGCGGTTCGCCGGCTCGCGGGGTTACAACGCTCGAGGTTCAAACGAGCTAAAACAAAAACAAAAAGCCGGACAGGATCGCCCCTGTCCGGCCACATTTTTAGATGGAAATAACCGAATATTCCGGTCTTGCTTTGTTGAAATTCGGGTTCTCGCCGCATACCATGAGGCCCATGCCCCAGTTGATATGCTCTTGTTTGGATGGGAAGTCGGTTGCGCTGCGATATTGGAACAGCACGTTGCGGCGAGTACGCTCGCTGCGGTTTGCCGGTGAGCCGTGGATGGTCAAGTAGTTGAAGAACAGCACATCGCCTGCTTTTGCCACACATGGCACACCATCGGATACCGGATATTCCTTCGCATTCAGGTAGTGTCTGCCCATATGCGGCAGCTCGCCCCATTTGTGCGAACCTGGCATAACGTGCAAGCAGCCGTTTTCCAAGTCTGCATCGTCGAGATGAACGCTTGCAGCCAGCATCGTGTGCTGCTCATGCGGGAAGTACGGGTGATCCTGGTGCATTGGGAACGCGGCGCCGTTTTCCGGCGGCTTCACCAGCATTTTGGAATGGTGCAGTTGCACGTTTGGTCCAATAATTTGCGACAGCACATCCGTCATGTTCGGGTGCGACAAAGCGCAAAGGAAGGAAGCATCATGGTAATGCACATCATGGAACCCTTTCAGAACGAGTTTCTTCAATTCTTCTGCCGGCAGGAAGTCCCCTTGCCATTGTGCATTGTGGTCCATATTCGCTCTTGCTGCGCGATCGATAATACCGTCTACCGCTTTGCGCATCTGAACGATTTCCTCTTTATTGAATACGCCTTTCACAAGCAAGTAACCATTTTCTTTGTAAAATTCTACATCCTGAGCTGTTATCATGCTACAATCCTCCTAAGAATGAATTCGTTTTCCTATGACCTTATTGTAGTAGAATCAAGGGGTTTCGGTCTTTAGCCGTTGAAGCCAGCTTTTTGTCTTTTCACGCCATTCAATATCAACCTGCAAGGGGGTGCCTGTTTGTCATGTATCTGTGGGAAGAAAGCGACACTTGGCTGAATCAATACGCTTTGCGGCTTAAAACCGCCGAAGCGGTATTTACCGTTCATTACTGGGGTGTGCACGAGCGCCATACTTCCAATTTTCTGCATAAGCATTCCTTCTTCGAAATTTGCTATGTGCTCGGGGGTAATGGCTCTTATCTCGACGACGGCATCACCTACCCTCTGCAAAAGGGGACGATGTTCTGCTCCCGCCCCGGCATCACGCACTTCATTCAAGGGGAGCCGGAGAACAGCCTGCTCTTCGTCGCCTTCGAGCTCGACGAGAAAGGAAGCTCTGATGCGATACGCGATGCTTTCCAAGCGCTGGCGGATACGGAAACCTGCGTCGTCCAAAACACCGACGATATGCCTGCCGCCGAGCTGTGGCGGTCGCTGCTGAGACGCCCCGGAGATTCGCCCTCTTTGCCGGATTCCGTGCTCCCTCAGCTAGCAGCGTCGCTTCTGCTTGCCTTCCCCGGCGTGTTCTGCAAGCCGTTGATGCAGCCGAGCAGTATGCCGGCGATGCCTCGCCGAAGTTCAACGGCACTGCTGAAGCAGGCGAAGCTCTTCATCACCGATAACTTAAACGATGATGAGCTGTCGCTCGACAAGGTCGCAGCCCAGATCAATCTATCGCCGCGCCATTTGTCCCGTCTATTCTCTTCCGGTGTCAATGAATCCTACACCAATTACGTCCGCCAGCAGCGCGTTCGCAGGGCGGCCGAGCTGTTACGATACTCGGAGCTAACGATCAAGGAAATCGCTGAACGCACCGGCTTCGGCTCCGTCCATTACTTCACGCGCACCTTCCACTCGCTCATGCATGTCACACCGGCCAAATTCCGCGACGACTTGCGCTCCCATGACTAAAGAAGGCTAGCCGAACCCAATCGTCCGGCTAGCCCCCTCTAATCAGGCATCGCCTCCCTAAGGCCAGCGATGTTTATCTTTATAATCCTTCGGCGTCACGCCGACCATTTTCTTAAACAGCTTGTTGAAGTAAACCGGGTCGCTATAGCCGACCAGATGCGAGATCTCGTAATTCTTCAAATGCGGATGATCGGCCAGAAACTGCTTCGCCTTCTCAATGCGGAGCTGAATCAAGTAGTCCGTAATCGTCATCGACGTCTTGTGCTTGAACAGCCTGCTAATGTAGCTCGCGTTCATGCCAACACTGTCAGCCAGCCGCTCCAGCTCAAAGTTCTTATCATATTCCCGGTCCAGAATATCCTTCATCTGCTCAATAATATAATGGTCGCTTTCCAGCTGCGCACCGTCTTCCACCGAAGCCTCGCTGACAGCGCTCTTCTCCACGCGGATTTTGCCGAGCAAGTCGAACAACGCACTCTTATCCACCGGCTTCAGCAAGTAGTCTCTAACCCCGAACCGCAGGGCAGACCGCGCATATTCAAAATCGCTGAAGCCGCTCAGAATAATGATGGTGATGTTCTTATATTTCTCCCGCACAAGCTCGCTCAGCTTCAGCCCGTCCATCATCGGCATCTTTATATCGGTAATGAGCACATCCGGCTCTTGGCTCTCATGCCCCAGCAGGAAATTCCACGCCTCCTGACCGTTGCTGAAGGAGCCGATCACATCATGCGTTTCATCACTCTTCGAAATGATTTTCTCGAGGCCAAGACGGATGAACTGCTCGTCGTCCACGATCATGATTTTCATGTCTTTTCCTCACCGCCCAAGCGAAAGTAGCCTTATTTTACCGCACCGCTCGTCACGCCGGCAAAAATATATTTCTGCAGGAACAAGTAAAGCAGCGAGGTCGGAATCATGATGATGATGATAGCCGCCGAGATGCTCTGCCAATCTCCGCTGTTTACGCCGAAGAATCGCATCAGCGAGGTCGATACAACCACCAGCTCAGGCGTCGGCATATATAAGAATGGCGTGTAAATATCGTTATAAATGCTGATCGTCTTCAGAATCACGATCGTCGCCGTCGCAGGTGCCAGCAGCGGGAAAATAATCGTCGTATAGATTTTGAACAACGAAGCGCCTTCGATCATCGCGCTCTCATCCAGCTCATAGGGCACATTGCGAATGAACTGCAGATAGATATAGATTTGCAAAATATCAGCGCCAATATAGATCAGCATCGGCCCCATCAGGTTGTTCGTCAGATGCATCGATTGGATCGTCTTGAAGTTCACGACCTGCGTCGTAATCGAAGGAATGACCGTCGCCATCAGAAACAGACCGACGAGGAAACCTTTGAACTTGAATGTGAACCGCCCAACCGCGTAACAGAACGCCGAGCCGAGCACGATGTTCAGAATTAGCGTAACCGCAACAATAACCAGTGTATTGCCAAACGCCTTCGTCATATTCGCCTGCTGGAACGCATGCACGAAATTGCCGAAATGGAAGAACGAATCCGGCAAGGACATCGTCGACTTCGTTTGGAACTCTTCCTTCGTCTTGAAGGCATTTACGATAATGACGTAAGGCGGGAATACGATCATGAAAGCCGCGAACAGCAGCGTCAAATATTTCACAGTGGATGCAAAGGGATTCTGCGTGCGCATATCTAGTCCCCTCCTTTGCTGAAGAGCAGACGCTGAATCGATAGGACAAGCACTACTATTAATAGAAGCACGACGCTCATCGCCGATGCCAAGCCATAATTATTGAATTGGAAAGCCGTTGCAATGATTTTGAATACATAGGTCTCGCTCGCGCCTGCCGGTCCGCCGTTCGTTAGCACAAACGGAAGGTCAAACACCTCAAGTGCTCCGGTGACGGTTAGGAACAGGTTTAGCTCGATGATTTTATAAATATTAGGCAAGGTAATGAAGAGAAATTGCTTCCAAGAGTTAGCTCCGTCGATTTGCGCCGCTTCGTACAGATCCGATGGAATGGACTGCAGCGCCGCCAAGTAGATGACCATGTTAAAGCCCATAAACCGCCAGAAGCCGATCGAAGCCAGCGTGTAGTTGACGAAGGATTCACTGCCGAGCCAGCTGGTTTCACCACTTAGGCCAATGGCAGCAAGCAGCGTATTAAGCGAGCCTTGGGTCGTGTCAAACACATAACCAAACAGGTATGCCACCGCCACGCCGTTTAGGATATATGGTAAAAAGAGCAGCAGTCTGAAGAAATATCGTCCCTTCAGCTTGCCGTTCAAGACGATTGCAAAGTAAATGGCTGCGATATTCTGCACGATCCCAACAGCGAAATAGGCAAAATTGTGCTTAAACACGCCGAAGATATCGGGGTCGGTGAAAACTTCCTTGTAATTGTCCCAGCCGATCCATTCTTTATCCGGGCTAAGTCCGTCCCAGCTCGTGAAGCTAAGATGAAACAGCTCCAGCGTCGGATAATAGGAGAAGGTCAGCAGCAGCAGCAGCGGTATGATCGTGAAGGAGGTAATGATAATGATGCGCTGTTTCTTAAAGGATAGGTTGCTTAGCATGATGCGATCATTCCTTTCTGCATTTCACCTTGTGGAGGGAGGCCCTCCCCTCGAACCGGAGAGAGCCGTTCCACCTTGGTAAAATCGCCCTAGCTTATCGATTATTTCACGATTTGTTTCTTCGCTTTCGCCCACTCTGCGTTTACTTTATCCAGTACAGCCTGCGGGTTTTTGGAGAGAACGAACTCTTGAAGAACGGCATCTTGATCGATTTGCGCTTTATTCAGAATTTGCGTCGCTACGTCGTCACCGGCTACAGCTTCAAAATAAGTCGGGTTGTACGTGTTGAATTCTGCCAGCTGCGCAAGCTTCGGTTGTTTGTCCTTCAAAGTCGGAATGAAGCCTGCGAACTCATCGTAGCCGGACTCCTCGATCATCCATTGCACGAACGCTTTGGCTGCTTCCACGTTGCCGTCTTTATTGACGCCATAGAACCAATCCGGGTTAAGCGGCGCTTTTGCTTGACCGGAGTTGTCGGCAGGGAATGGGAAGAAACCTACATCAGACGCTGGCGCGCCGGCATCGATCACTTGGTTAATAACCCAGTTGCCAAGCAGGTACATGGCAAAGTTGCCTTGGGCTACATCCTTCTTGGACTGCTCCCAGTTCGTGGAGTTCACGTCTTTCTCCAGGAACCCTTTCTCTTTCAGCTCGCGGATGATGCTCCACGATTTGCCGTATACGTTATCCATTGTGAACGGCGTGTCCGTGTCTTTACGTTTGTTCTGGTGATCCGCAGCTCCGCCGATAATGGTCGGTACATCGCCGGACCAAGCGCCAAGCGGCCATTTATCCTTGAAGTTCGATGCGAGCGGCACGATGCCGGCATCCTTCAGCTTTTGGCAGGCTGCCAGGAATTCATCGTAGGTTTTCGGAACGGCCGTAACGCCTGCTTTCTCAAAAGCTTTCTTGTTGTACACAATCCCGACCGTGCTGTTACCGGAGGAAATCCCGTATGATTTGCCTTCGAAGGATTTGAAGTCTTTGAAGTAGATGTCGCCGGAGAACTTGATATCATCCAGCGGTGCAAAATACTTCGGGTAATCGGAGTTTGGAATCAATCCGCCGAGCAGCACTACATCCGGGTAAGTACCCGAAGCGATGCGGATTTTCTCGTTTTTCTCATAGTCGGTAATGGCTTCGAATTGCAGGTCTACGCCAGGGTATTTCGCTTCGAACCGTTTCTCGTAATCGTTGTACTCCTTGTCGACCATATCTGTACGGTTCGTTAGGAACACGACTTTACCGCTCAGCGCTTTCGTATCTCCGCCTTCGTTCGTCGCTGCCGCATTGTCCGTGGTTGCATCGTTTGTAGCCGCTGCGTTATTCGTAGTGTCTGCGTTTGCCGTGTCCGCTGCCGCATTCGCGTTCGTGTTTGCGCTTTCATTATTGCTGCCGCAAGCAGCCAGTGAGGTGACGAGAAGAAGTGAAATCATCGTGTACGAGATCGTTTTTTTCATTTGTTGTTCCCCCTGTTTCGATTATGATATCGCTTACATGTGTAACTATAAGCCAATCGCGAAGGGGGTAAAATGGTTTCAATTGTGATTTGTAGTCTTCAATTGACTTTATGGTTTGCGCCCATAAATGGCTATTGACTGCACTCCCCCGCATTTGTTTTACTGGAGCAATGAAGCAGGAACGATCATCCTGCGTAATGAGATGGGGGCTGAGACGGCGTGCAGAAGTCGACGAACTACTATGGCGGCATGACTTGGGGCTGGACCGGAATTAGAGGAACATGGAAGACTGAGCAGGCGGAACGCTCGATCGAGCTGATGAAAGAAGGACTGGCCGTCAACTGGACGGCGATCACTTTCGCGGCGCTGCAGGCACATCCGCAGGCAACGGAAATTAAGTATGGGGATGCGCCTACCGTGACGGATGAGGAAGTTCGCTGGGCCATCGAGAAAGCCAAATCGCTTGGTCTGCAAGTCTGCCTGAAGCCGGTCGTCAATTGCGCGAACGGCACTTGGCGCGCACATATTAACTTCTTCGATGTGGATGTCCCATGCGAGCCGAAGTGGTCGGAGTGGTTCGCTTCGTATACCCGCTTCATGCTCCATTACGCGCAGATCGCGGAAGAAACCGGCTGCGAGATGCTCTGCGTCGGATGCGAAATGGTGCAAACGGACCGGCGGGCTGCGGAGTGGCGCGCATTGATTGCGGAGGTAAGACGCGTCTACTCCGGCGTCATAACCTACAACTGCGACAAATACCAAGAGAATCAAGTGAGCTGGTGGGATGCGGTGGATGTTATTTCGTCCAGCGGCTACTATCCGATCGACACTTGGGAGGAACAGCTTGACCGGATCGAAGCTGTCGTGAAGCAGCACGGCAAGCCGTTTATGTTCATGGAAGCAGGCTGTCCAAGCCGGGAAGGCTCACAGCATCTGCCGAACGATTGGGGATTGCCGGGCGAAGCAAGCGAGGATGTTCAAGCGCGCTATTACGAAGCTATGTTCAGCCACTGCGATAAACGGGACTGGGCCCTGGGCTTCATGCTGTGGGATTGGCCGGCTAAACTGTACAAGCCGGAGGACGCAGCGGCTAATAAAGACTACTGTATGTACGGCAAGAAGGCCGAAGCTACCGTCCGGGACTACTATAGTGCGAAGACGGCTATATTTAGCTAATGTGAATGGGGGGCCACTTGTGGCTCCCTTTTGCTTCATGAGTATAGTGGTCATTGGCGATGCCACAGCGGCGACTTAATGCTAACGAACCGTACAGGTCTTATTTCACTAAAGTAACCGGTTTTGAAATGTTAACGAACCCTGTGGGCCTTATTTGGCGGCAAACTCCCCATTATCGCTCCAATTCCTCGGAATAAGACCTCCACCGTTCGTTAGATCTAAAAAGCTGCTATTTTCGCCCGAATAAGGCCCCTACGGTTCGTTAGAGGATAACCACAGCAACGGAGCAGCCTTACTTAGTCATAGCAATCTCGTTTCTAAGTCAGTGCCCCTCCTAGTTAGTCGCCCACCATGCCAACCAGTCCCTCTCACTCATCCCATCTTGCAATACTGAATGATCTCCTCCCAGGTCACGGCGAGCCGTAGGATATCAGTCTCAACGAGCTCCGTCCCGATCTGGATTTCAATATACTCCAGCGCCGTAGCTGCTTTGATGGCATGTTTGGCCCCGGCAGCGATTTGCAGAACATCTCCGGTCTGAATAGGCGAACTTACGCCTTCCAAGATGAACTCTCCGTGACCGGAAATAATCGTCCAGATCTCTTGCCGCTTCTGATGCGAATGATAGCTTGTATGTTTCCCGGGCAGCAACTCTACTTTCTTCGTTAACGTCTCCAGCAGACTGCCGTCCTTCTTCGACTGATCCAATACGCGATACGTTCCCCATCTTTTCTCCCCGTACATCGGCTGCTGCCGGCTGCTCCGCAGCTTCTTAATTTGGTTGGATTTGTCCTTATTGGCGACGAGAATCCCATCTGCGCTGGCGGCTACGATAATATTCGATACACCCACCACATGAACCGGATAGGCAAGCTCGTTGACCAAATGCGTATGCTCGCAATCGCTGGAGATCTCCCCCAGACCAAGGACACTGCTTCCAAAATAGTCCGGCAGCACGCTCCAATCACCTAAGTCCTTCCACATGTTCCCGTATTGAAGGGCGACGACTGGCTGCGTTTTCTCCACGATCTCGACATCGAAGCTCGCTTCGGGCAGTTGCTCGTAGCAGCCTAGCAGCTCGTCGTAATCGATCGGCAAGCCTCTGCTCTGCAGACTGGAAAGCATAAATGACAATGGAAAAGCGAACACGCCGCAGTTCCACATGGCATGGCTGCTGATGAGGCGCAGCGCGATCTCTTCATCCGGTTTCTCCACGAAATGGGCGACTTCCAAGTATTCCTTCTGCGTTGACTCTTGCTGCGGCACAGGCACAATGTAGCCGAATTGGCTGGAGGGATGATTCGGAGTTGTTCCAAGCAGAGCCAGCTCCGAACCCGACTGCTTGAGGATCTCAGGAAACCGGCTCAGCAAGTGGAAGAAATCCGACTCGGCAAATAAATCCGCCGGTATTACGCAGATCGTTTCATCCGGAGCAGCCTGCTGCTTGGCATGCAAATAACTCGCGGCTAATGCAACTGCCGTGAAGGTACCCCTCCGATGAGGCTCAGCGATGAATGGGACTTCATCACCGATATGATTATTCATAATTTCCGCTTGGCTCTGATGCGCGACAATCGAGGTTTGAGGAAGTAAACCCGCTTCCTCCAATTGCCGGCAAATTCGCTGAATCATCGATTCCATGCCGCCATCCTTCGAGGGCAGAAGCTTTAGAAATATTTTCGAACGAATCTCATTCGATAACGGCCAGAGTCTTTTACCGGAACCGCCGCCAAGCAGAACAATCCGCACGTCTATTCCTCCCCCTCGAATTAGTAGAAGCCGCGATCATTTTCTTTTCTTCCGGATAACCTGTTCAACCACTCTCTTCATCGTACGGCCTGCGCGATCCCAAGATTGCTTAAGCACATCCTGCCGCGCACGCCGCCCTTTCTTCTTACATAGTCCAGGATGACGGTACGCTGCTCTCATCTGTCTTCTCAAACTGCCGATATCCACTTCCGCCCAGCTCTGCCCCTTCCCCGCAAACAGCTTGCGAAACGAACGGGCTATGGATGACTTCCGATTCATGCTGCTGGTCGGATGCCGCAGTTTATACATAATGAAAAATGAGTTCCCTCTGGTTAAGAAGTCCATATGTCCGCCCCAGCCGGTTGCGATTACGGGAATGCCGCTGGCTAATGCTTCTAAGAACGGCAAACCGACACCTTCTCCTCGGGTAGGAAGCACAAAAGCATCGCCGCGCGTATAAATCCCTCTCAGTTTCATCGGGCTCAGATGCCTCGTTATGAGCTTAACCGGCGCTGTTTTCTTGCGGATGCCCAGCCTTTTTTTGTAGGTTTGTATACGGCCCCGGATCCATTTCTCGTTCTCATAGCGTGCATAACCGTTCGTTTTGATGATTAGCAGTACTTTGTCTGCGGAGGAGAACTCCTCCCAATAAGCCCTCAACAGCGCCTCTGGATTTTTACGATGCTGAAAGCCGAATACGGAAACAAATACAAATGTCCCTTTTGCGTTTGGCAGGGGCAGCTTCTTATTCCTCGGATTGAATATTCGAGCATTCACGCCATGAGGAACAATGAATATAGGCACCTTCACGCCACTAGCAATTAAAGCCCGCTTGTTCTGGAGCGAAGGGACGCACACCGCATCGGCTTGATTAAGAGGCGCCCGCCATTGAACAGGGATACGAGTCGTCTCCCAGACTGTATTCATGATAATCACGTTGTAATTCTTTCTTTCCTTCTTCACGTTAAGAGAATTCGGGGCGTGATGATAGATGAGGACTCTGGGGCGTTTGCGCGATCCCTTCCTCGCTGTCCCAACGGAGACAGAAACCCCTTGCCGTCTCAATGCTCGAACATACTCTCTGCTTGCAACCCCTAGACCCGAAGCTCTCTTTACAGGTCCTTTCCAAATAACCTGATAAGGAGTCATCTTCGCTTCCCGGCTGCTTTCCTCGAATAGCCTTTCCGTTTATGAAAAGAGAGCGAGCGATAGCTCTTAGCCAGCCTCTTCATTTGTTTGGGTGTCATTCGCGCAATACTCGTCGATAAACTCTTGTTCAGCGCCTTCCTGCGAGCAATCCCGCCCGGGTTCTGAGCATAAAGGAAGTTGCCGTAGGTTTCGAATTCGGAGAAGGCAAACTGTTTTGTTTTGTCCATCTTCCGGAGTATTGCCGAGTACCAGCTCATCCCGTGTTTCGCCGCAATCGTCCGTTTCAATTGCCGCAGCTTCGCTTTCTCAAACAGCATATAGTGGGCAACGAAGGAAGTCGGTGAAGCAGCACGCTTTCCCATAAGCTTGCGGTAGGTTCGGAAATATTCAGGCTGACTCCAACTGCGGGTATAGAACAGCGTCTTCTTACCGGTTCGGAACACGTGAGGCCGGATTAAGATGGTGTCCGCGTCGATAACCAGGAAGTACTTCGAGGTGCATAATCTGTCCCCGCCCATTTTCAATAATTGCTGAAACATCCATCCAGAGCGTTCCCACTTCTTGGAGCGATAGTTGATGTTTCGTTTCGTGATCGGGAGCACCGTATTCTCGTTGACGAACGTGCATCTCTTGCGTTTGCAAAGATTCCGCATTCGTTCTCGGTTCGGAGCTACGATCATGAAGCGGCCAATGGGATGCTTTACCTGTTTACGCACAGCATCAATCACGTAGGGCAGCGTCGATAAATCCTTCTCGATTGCCGGGATCAGGACATCTATTCGGGCGTTGCTAGCTCTGCTCTTGATAGGGGCTGACATCGCTTCATCTCCATTTAGCAAGTAATGAGATCATGATATGCTCGCAGGGAATAAAAGGACTAGGCATCCCCGTGACAGCCATCCCCTCCAGACAATAAAAAAACTGACCAAGGGAGTTTGCACTCCATCATTGGTCAGTTGGTTGTAGGGCTAGATCGAGAATCCGTTGCGATCGCCGTCCGGCGGCCGCCTCGCTAGTACGCGATTTAATATGGTGTTCTCATAATGGGTAAACCCACTGTCCTTCTCGCGCGGTCGTGCCAATGCGATGGGGACATCCTGTGCAATGGTGCCGTTCTCCACCAGCACCACTCGATCGGCGAGAGCGACGGCCTCGCTGACGTCATGCGTTACGAGAACGGCCGTGAACCGTCTCTCCCTCCACAGCCGCTCGATCAGCTGCTGCATCTCGATTCGAGTGAGCGCATCGAGCGCGCCAAGCGGTTCATCAAGCAGCAGCAGACTCGGATCTCCGACGAGCGCTCTAGCCAGCGAAACGCGCTGCTTCTGACCGCCTGAAAGCACAGACGGCCACTCCTTCGCACGGTCTGCGAGTCCAACGAGCTCAAGCGCATCCATCGCTTTGCGGCGATCGCCGCCCGGCACGCCAATCCGAACGTTATCGAGCACAGATTTCCAAGGCAGCAGCCTTGCGTCTTGGAACATTACGCGCACATCCGATCGGAGTCCGGGAGAGGCTGTATCTGTACCGCCGAACGTGACCGAACCTTGCGATGCGACTTCCAAGCCGCCGAGCAGCCGCAGCAGCGTGCTCTTGCCACAGCCGCTTCTGCCCACAACCGCTAAGAATTGACCGGATGGAATGGACAAGCCCAATTCTCTCAGAACGGCGAGATCGCCGAAATGAACGCTCGCGCCACGGACGTTCACCTGAAGTCCGCGAGTCGCCTCGTGTACAATCAGCGGCGTCTTCGCTTCGGGTTCCTCGCTTATTTTCCTGGACGGAAGTGCGAATGCCATTTCAGCCAACTCCTCTCCATAAGCTTAGCCATCCAATCCGACAGCTTGCCTAGCAAAGCGTAGATGACGATGCTGAGCACGACGACATCCATCTGGAAAAATTCGCGGGCATTCATGGCCATATAGCCAATGCCGCTGTTCGAGGAGATCGTTTCGGATACGATCAGCGTAATCCACATAATGCCGAGCGCGAATCGCAGCCCCACTAAGATAGACGGAAGCGCGCCCGGAAAAATAATCGTACGGAACAAGGAGTACCCTTTTAAACCATAGGTCCGCCCCATCTCGATTAAGCCGGGATCGATCGACCTTATGCCGTGGAGCGTATTCAGATAAATCGGAAAAGCCACTCCCAGTGCGACCAGAAAAATTTTACCTTGTTCGCCAATGCCAAACCAAGCGATGATCAGCGGAATAAGAGATAAATGCGGGATCGTACGGATCATCTGGATACTGGAATCCGTAAGCTTTTCCGACAATGGAAGCAAGCCGTTCAGAATAGCCAGGACAAATCCGATGCCGCCGCCAATTGCAAAACCTATCAGTGCACGCCGCGTGCTGTCTCCGATATAGATGAACAAATCTCCGTTTCGCACGAGCTTGGCGCCTGCTTCAAGTACGGATACCGGTGTCGGCAAGATGCGGGAGGATATCCATCCCACGCTGCCAAGCCACTGCCACAGCACCACGACCAGGATCGGAATGACCCATTCAAGTCCTACGGATAGCGTTCTGGTTTTCCACTTGTTATCTGCTGGACTCTTCATTTGCTTCCCCTCCTAGCTAACCGGCGCTCGTTCCGACGGCTTGATCGAGTTCGCGATAAGCTCGCCGAACGGACTGGTCGAAGACGGGCCTTGCACCGTTGCCGCCCGGTTCAAGGGCAGCAGTGGGAATACCAGATCAGCGAACTGGTATGCTTCTTCCAGATGCGGGTAACCCGACAGAATGAACGTATCGATACCGAGATTTGCATACTCCTGCATCAGTGCCGCCACTTCAGCGGGATTGCCTACGAGCGCTGTTCCTGCTCCGCCTCGGACAAGGCCAACACCTGCCCACAGGTTCGGATAAATTTCAAGATGGCTCCGATCTCCGCCATGAAGGCGCGTCATCCGCTGCTGCCCTTCCGAATCATAACGGGCAAACACCTTCTTGGCAGCGGCAATCGCTTCTTCATCAACCTTGCTGATGAGGCGATCGGCTTCCTTCCAAGCTTCTTCAGACGTTTCACGGACGATGACATGAAGGCGAATGCCAAAACGAACCTCGCGGCCACGCTCTGCTGCCAACTTGCGAACGCGATCCAGCTTCTCAGCTACTTCTTGCGGGGGCTCGCCCCACGTCAGATAGACGTCGATATGGTCAGCTGCCACTTCCTGCGCAGCCGGTGATGATCCGCCGAAATAGAGCGGTGGATAAGGCTTTTGAACCGGAGGGTAGAGCACTTTGCCGCCTTCCACCTTAAGGTGGGTTCCTTCGTAATCGACCGTTTCTCCCGCAAGCTCCCTACGCCACACTTCAAGAAACTCCGATGTCAGATCGTAGCGTTCATCATGTCCGAGGAACAAACCGTCTGCCGCCAGCTCTACCGGGTCTCCCCCAGTGACGACATTGACGAGCAGTCTTCCTCCTGAAAGCCGATCGAAAGTAGCAGCCATTCTGGCCGATAAGGTCGGTGACATCAAGCCCGGTCTCAAGGCGACGAGAAACTTAAGTTTCTCCGTAGCCGAAATGAGCGAAGAAGCCACTACCCATGCATCCTCGCATGAGCTCCCTGTCGGCAGCAGCACACCGCCGTAGCCAAGTCGATCCGCTGCCTGCGCGATTTGCCTCATATACGTTGCATCAACGGCGCGCGCTCCTTCAGCAGAACCCAGATAACGCCCATCTCCATGTGTCGGAATAAACCAGAATACTTCCATTTCAATCACCCTTTCATCTACATTCAAATGTTCGATTATTTCAGTGTGGCATCCTTAACATTAATTTCTTTCGGGATCAGCTGCAGGTTGAAGAATGTATCGGCAATCTTCTGCTGCGCTTCGATAATGGTATCGTCGATCGGCGATATGCCATAATCTCTTCGGCCAGATGCGAGCTCTAGCGATGGAATGTCGATGCCGAGCTGCGGCGATAGGAGTGCCGCCACTTCCTTCTGGTTGGCTTTGGACCACTCGTCAACCTTGTTCAACTCGTCGATGAACGAATCGATCGCCGGTTTATTCGCTTCTGCGAACTTGCGCGAAGCCAGATAGAATTCGATATTCGATACAAGACCCTCTCCATCAGTCAGAAGCTTCGCTCCGGTAGCCGTCTGAGCAGCAGCCAGGAACGGATCCCAGATGACCCATGCATCTACGCTTCCATTCTCGAAAGCAACCCTAGCATCGCCGGGCTTCAAGAAGACCGTCGTAATATCCTTGTAGTCGACGCCAGCTTTCTCAAGTGCTTTGACAAGCAGATAGTGAACATTGGAGCCTTTGTTCAGGGCGATTTTCTTCCCTTTCAGGTCAGCAAGCGTAGCAATCTTGGAATCCTTAGGTACGATAATGCCCTCGCTCTTCGGGCTCACAGGTTCATGCGATAGATAGACGAGCGGCGTGTCAGCTGCCTGCGCGAAGATCGGCGGCGCTTCTCCGGTATGGCCGATGTCGATGCTGCCCACGTTGAGTGCTTCAAGCAATTGCGGTCCGCCCGGGAACTCCGTCCACGTCACTTTATAGCCTTCGGACTCAAATCGTTTCTCGAGCGTCCCTTTCGCTTTGAGAATATTAACCGTGCCGTATTTCTGATAGCCGATCCGAATTTCTTTGGAGGCTTTAGGGGCATCCGTTGTGGTCTCGGTGGACGCCGTCGTGGATTTGTTCCCTTCCGCAGCCCCGTTGGAATTGTTGTTGCCGCAAGCAGATAGGATTAGGACGAAGCTTAGAAGTGAGATCGTTAGCAGCGTGATGGCTCGAAACGATTTAGTGGTAGTTGTCATCTTTCAAAACCCCTTTTTTCTTGGATTCCAAACGAAAAACCGGAGGTTTCCCAATCCAATCTCCAAGAAGGAGTATCGGTCGGGAAACCTCCGGTTGTCCGGTAGGCTTCTTACTATTTGTTGTTGGTTTTATAATAAACACATTAATCCGATAAGTCAACTATGAATTGTGGATGGGCAAGCCTTTATTTTGAAAAATCAGGATGATTGAAAGGACAGGACCGTTGAAGGAGTAGGATCGTTGAGGGGCAGCATCTAAAAAAAAATGACGCAGCGTTTCCGGCTGCGCCACGATCTTATTCTTGGCAAATCGAATCTTGCGTGTCTCAACGATGCTGCATATTCGCATTCCAATTTCAGCGTTCCGCAACTCACATCCCATGTGCCGCGAAAAGCTAACGAACCACAGAGGCCTTATATGTCCGGATTTCTCGCCTCCGAGAATCTAACGAACGGTAGAGGCCTTATTATGGCAAAACCGGCTCCAATTTACCCGTAAACCGCCGAATAGAGCCTCCACGGTTCGTTAAAATATTTTAGGCGCTATTTTGGAGCAAATAAGCCCCGTACTGTTCGTTAGAGTTTTCCACGAAAAGCTAACGAACTGTAGAGGCCTTATATGGCCGAATTTATCGTCCCCGAGAATCTAACGAATCGTAGAGGCCTTATCATGAGAAAATCGACTCCAATTTGCCCATATCCGCCGAATAGGACCTCCACGATTCGTTAAAATTTTATTGCAGCTATTTTGGGGCAAATAAGCCCCATACGGTTCGTTCGTTAGAGTTTTCCGCAATAAGCTAGCAGGGTCTACAAGGAAGGTTTATCAAACATGCACCAGCCGCAAACTAATCAGTTGGAACGTTTCGGTGCCGCCGTGATTGCTCAGAGCGGTCAGTCTGATATGCGTCGCCCCGCTGACCGGCTTGAAGGCAATCATCTGCATGCCGCGCTGATTGCGCAGCCCCGGTACAACTTTAAGCTATATTCTATGCTCCCGATGCATTCCTGTAAAGCAATAAAGCATGCCAATTGTGGCATGCTTATCGTTTGGCTCGGCGAGTTCCCTACACGCGCTCATTCAGAAAATGTTCAAACTGGCCGAGATCGTTGAACCGATTAATCGCTACCCCTTGGGACAGGAGATATTGCTCGAGAAGCTGATCCAAACGCATGACAGCATCATGAAGCGGGACTAGGGTATGAGGGTCTAGAACCGTCAGTAAATCGGGGAAGCCCGCTTCGTTATAGTAGGATTGATAGGCTAAACCAATCGCCAATGAATCGGGCCAGATCCCCTTCTCGAAGTAGTAGAGAAACCGAGCGACTTCATCCTGCACGCCAATTGACCAATAGGAGGCTGTCATATAATCGTTCTTCTCGCATGCCGTTCGGATTTTATCGAAGATCCCTTTGACCTCTTCATAGAAGCCTTTCGCCCGATCCGGATAGGAAGGGGCGCTTACAAGGATATCTCTCTGCTCCGTCCATATGGCAACAATAGCCGCTGTAAGCTGCTCGCAGGTTTCCCGAATATCGCTGCATGAGTTTGCCCTCAATAACGTTTCGATCTGTTCCTCCAATCGAGCCGGTCGCAGCGGGAATTGCAGCAGCTGCTCGCGATTCTTCCCCCAGCCCCAGGTCATATACGTTCGATTGCACAGAGCCAGCGTATAGACCAGCTTATTTAGCACACCTTGAGCCTCCGTGCGGCATGCCGAAATGTCGTCCTTATGAAGCCGGCTCATTCTGTAGAGATGCACATAGACTTCGCGCAGCTGAGACTCTGCTTTCTCGATGAACGTCTGTGTCTGCTGAGGGAGCTCGGAGATCGTCTTGCGCAGCTGTAGAAATCGAGTTCGGTCCTCCTCGGAACGAACATACAAGATTTCGCAATCGGCTATGATCGTTGTGTTCTGCTCTTCGAATTTCGCCATTCGCTCCGCGCGTTCCCAGCTAATTGGCCAGAAATCAAAGCTGATATCATGCAGCACAAACTGAATGCTGGCATCGTACCCTTTGCTGGTAGTAGGGATGAAGAAGAAATCCAAGTCCGATCGGCTCGTTGCCGTCCCTTGCGCATACGATCCGTAATAGGCAATAAGAGCAACATCCTCTGCGTAACGCTCGCTTATATGTTTGACCAGCGTTTGTGCAACGTCGAATACATTGAGCATGGTATAGCCTCCTTCGTTATGGTTTTGATTCGGTCGTTTTGGGAAGAGCAGGAATATGACAAGTTTGAACCTCTAGAGGCCCTGCTATGAAACCAACCTTATGATACACGGACTCCGCATCGTTACCTTGCATCACATACAGGCGAAGAATCGGATAATGATGCTGCTTTAATACACTTAGTGCCCGCCGAAGCATTTTCGTTGCAATCCCTTTGCCTTGATGCGACGGAGCAACTGCGATGTTATATACAGCCGGCAACTCATCTTGCGCTGAAATCAAGCAAATGCCGATTAATTGTGATGCTGCGCGATCATAGACAAGGCTTGAAGCCTGAAGGAATCGTTCATTCGTTTGCCCGGGATAATACGCCATCCATGAATCATAATCTTGGCGTGATGTCTGCTTTCTTCGCACCCCGTCTATCGTATCCCTGTAGGTTCTATAGGAGAGTTCTTTTATCGCTTCCGCGTCCCTGTTTAATTCAGGCGACAATACCTCCAGCGTTTCGTCCCATTCCGTCGTCAGGATCTCGGTCGGACGCTGCATCCAGCGGCATCTGAATTCACCTGGCCAGAAGCCTGCTTTCGCAAAGAGGTCGATTTGATTCGGTAAAATTTCGTATGCCGTTATCGGTTTCGATCGATCTGACCAGGATAGCAGTGCTTGCTTGAGTAATTGGATCACCTTCGTCTCATTAGTGAACGGCGGCATGAAGAATAGGCCAAAAATAACGTTAGGCGCAATCACGACCCCGCCAACCTTCATATCCCCTTTCTTAATCCAGAACTTTCTTCGACCGTTGTTCATCGTCAAGCCTTAATCTTTAAAAAATCCATTATATTCCATATTATAATAAACGGAATAATAGATTCCCCAATCCTTCGAATCCGCCTGCTCTAGACAGTAGCGTCCGTCTAAATTGAATCTTCGTACTTCGTCGGACCAATCGTTCATGCAAATCCCCCCGGGTTATGAAATCTAGTCTAGGCAACGTAAAGTGCAGAACAGGAACGACAAAAAGCCGTGAATGAATATTGCTCATTCACGGCTTCTCGAATAAAGACAGCCCTAACCAGACGCAACTAACGTCTTGCTAGAACGATCTACAAGGAGCGATGATGATCAATAGGTTCGATTCAGACAACCACGAACGAACGCATAGCTAAGCTAACCTCGCTCTGCAGGAGGTTGCCGCCACTAACGTTCATGGTTATTCAGTTCGCTATGAAGCGATAACTGCTGCCTTGGAACCTATGCCATCAACAACGCCCTAATCCCACCATTCCTTTAAGTTACACCTATTATAGTTAACAAGGAAAAATATTACAATTTATTTATAGGCAAGACATCTGCTACCGCTACTGTTACTGCTACTACTTCTTATCATCTTCTGTAGCAGCTTCATTGTTCGCCGATTGCTCCGTCGATTGCTCCTTACTAGACGCCTCTAGACCTAGAACAAGCTTCCGCGCTTCCGCCCATCTCACATTGTAGCTCTGGAAGGATGTCTTCAAATCCGGCGCTGCGATCCACTCCTGAATGTAATCACCGGACCAGAACGCCATCTGCGCCTTCGCCGAAATATTCAAGAAATCATCGCTCGGCGGCTGCCGTTCGACGAAAGTTGGATCAAAGGTTAGAAACTGCTGGACTTGCGGCAGCTGGGACGTCTTTGTCGTATCCACCGGCAGGAACCCGGAGTCGTCGACATACCCAGACTCCTTCACGAAGAAGTTCACCCATGCTTCGGCAAGCTCTTTATTTTCGCTGAATTTGCTGACCCCGAGAAACCAATCCGGGCTGAGCGGCGCATACCGCTTCGTCGTATTATCATACGGGAATGGGAAGAAACCAAGATCTTCGGAACTCCCGCCTGCTGCAATCACTTGATTGATGACCCAATTGCCCAGGAAATACATGCCCGCATTTCCTTTGGCCACCTCGCCTTTGGACATCTCCCAGTTGTTCGTAAACAGGTCCTTCTCGACGTAGCCTTTATTAATTAATGTTTTGACAATCGTAATCGTCTGCCCCCATGGATTATCCTTGGTGAACGGCTGATCGGACGCCGTCATCTGGTTCAAGTAATTGGCATTCCCGGTCATGTAGCTGACTAAATTCTCACCCCATGACGACATCGGCCACTGCGCGCCATAGTTTAAGTAGATCGGTACGATACCCACACGCTTCAGCTTGGCGCATGCCGCATAGAACTCCTCTAATGTCGCAGGCACCTTCGTAATGCCGGCTCTCCGAAAAGCCGTTTTATTGTACACAATACCGTCCGTTGATGCACCTGTCGCAATTCCGTACCGCTCTCCGCGATAGGATTTGAAATCGGCAAACCGCGTATGCTCGAAGAGACTGTCATTAAGCGGCTCAAAATAATTAATCAAATCCTCATTTGGCAGGTTGTTCGGCAGCAGCAGCACATCGCCCAAGCTCCGCGTCGACAGTCTGACGATAATATCGCTGGCATAGTTGGTCAGACCTTCGAACTCGACATGTGCACCGGGATGCTTCGCTTCAAATTTGTCCGCGTACTTCTGGAAGACACCATTCTCCACTAGGTCAATCCGATTCGTCAGTACCGTAATTTGCTTCTGGACCTCGCTGTTCTCCTCATTCTGGCTCGGCGAGGGCGGCGGGGTTTTGTCTGCGGTTTGATCGGATGCGCAGCTTGTCAGCATAGAACTGCAGAGCGCAGCAGCTGCCAACGCGTATAGGATACGCTTGGCTGTTAGAACCGGCATCTTCATTCCATTTCTCCTCCCACGATCGGCAGCTGCAGCATCACTTGTGTCCCCATGCCGGGCTTACTCGTGACCTGAATGCCGTAGTTTGCGCCGTAATGCAATTTGATCCGTTCATTCACATTCCGCAGTCCAATTCCGGTTCGATGCGAATCCGAATAACCGCCCTCATGCGTCAGCACTCCGTTTAAAGTACCGTTCAAACGCTCCAGCGTCTGCTCGTCCATCCCGATTCCGTCGTCGGTGAGCTGAACGAAGACAGCTTGCTCCGTCTTCCACGCTGACGCCTCAATAACCATCTTCGGTTTGTTATCGTCCATGCCGTGATAGATCGCATTCTCAACAATCGGCTGAAGCACCAGCTTAATCAGCGAGTAGTTCAGCAGCTCGTCGGGCGCATTCACCCGCAGCTCGAAACGGCCTGGGTAACGGTAATTCAGAATGTCCACATAGTACCGGATATGGTTAATCTCGCTGCCAAGAATGACTTCTTCATGAAGATCACTGATGCTGTAACGCAGCAGCTTCCCGAGAATCGCCAGCATATCCGCTGCATCCGTATCATCATTAAGCTCAGCAGCCATCCGAATCGACTCTAGCGTGTTATACATGAAATGCGGATTGATTTGGCTTTGCAGCGCATGCAGCTCCGCTTCCTTCTTCTTCGTTTCCATCAAGTAGATGTCCCGAATGAGATCATCAATACGCAGAATCATGCGGTTGAATTGATGGCCAAGCTGTCCGATTTCATCGCGGTGTTTGACTTGGAATTGCACGCTGAAGTCGCCCTCCTGCACCTTCCTCATCAGCTTCATCATCTTCCGCAGCGGCTTCGTCAATGCGAATGAGAAGAAGATCGAGATAAGCAGCGCAATGCCAATTGTTAAGAACGTGAGAATCCACGTCACATTGCGAATGACCGCCGTGTTGCGCGTCAGCTCCTTCGCCGGGATGGACGTAATCACTTTCCAATCCGTATGCGGGGAAGTGGTGAAGATATAGAGATGCCGTTCACCATTTTCCTCCAAATAGAAACTACCCTTATCCCCTTGCGCCATCTTCACCATCGGCATGTCGCTAATGTTCGTGGCCAGCAGCTTCTTATCGCTATCGTAAATCACATTGCCGAGCGCATCGAATATGAACGATTTGCCGTGCGTGACCCCATCGAATTTGACGATTTGGTCCTCGATTACGTTGATGTTGGCATCCACCGCGATTAAGCCGATATCATGCAAGGATTTGTCGATGATCTTGCGGACCACGGTAAACGCATAGCGGGTGCTTTTCAAATTACTCGTATATTTCTGCGTGCTGATCAGCAGCGCTTCCCCTTTGGAATCCGCTGTGCGCTCCATCCAGTACTGATAGCTTTCCTTAATGTTCATGCGGATGCCGCCGGACTTCGTCGAATAGTAACCGTTTCCATATTGATCGAAAATATAGACCGACGTAGCGCCGCGCTTGATCGTATTGATAAACGAAATATTCCCTTCAATGCCGCGTTGAATCGCCAGCAGCAAATCAAAATCCATCGGCGGCGCGCCGCTGTTCTCATCCGAGGAATATTGCGCGCGCTGTTCATGGTATTTGCCTGACTTGATCAGGTTTTGCTTAATATCATCCTGATAGGCGGGAATGGAAGAAATCCGGCTCATATCGTCGATATAATCATCCACGCGGTCCATCATATTGCCCAGCATCGTAGTGGAATAGGCGATGGTGTTCTGCTCAATCGAATCCGAATAATTGCGGAAGGAAACCGCCCCAATAAACGTAAGCGGCAAAGTAATCAGCACCAGGAAAACAAGCAGCAGCTTGCGCTCCATCGGCATATCGCTAAATGCGGAGAATAGTTGTGAGAACCGCCTAATGGGATTCATATATGCGCTGAACGCTCCTTCTGCTTCACGTCTTGATGCACCACCTCACTCAATATAACAGAGAGGAGCAGAAGCGGACAAACATTCATTTCTCGCCTGCCTAACCCTGCTGGAACACATTATAGATGAACTGATGCTAACTCACCTTAGGAGATTTCATGCTAATCGACCTCAGACGAACTCAATGCAAAATTCATGCTAACCAACCTTTGACGCGCCCATGCTAACCAACCTTTGACGAGCTTAGCTAACCAACCTTTGATGAGCTTAGCTAACCAACTAACCAGCCTTTGCACGCAGTAACTGGAATCTGATGCCGTGGTTCCACACTTATGGTCCTTGAAGGCCACATTTACGCGAAAATGGCCACTGTAAAATTCTAACGAACCGTGGGGGCCTTATTTAGGGGGAAATAGCCCCTTTTAAATTCTAAAGAACTGTGGAGGCCTTATTAGGTGGAATTGAAGCAAAATAGCGACATTTGAGCTCAAATAAGACCTGTAGGGTTCGTTAGATTTTTAAAACGAGTCATTTGGCTAATATAAGACCTCTGTGGTTCGTTAGAGTCAACGCCCCCGCGATTACCGCTTCCCCTTCCACACGCGCGCAACCAAAAAGCCGTCCCAAAAGTCGCACAGCGACCTTTGAGACGGCTTTCCATTTACTATCGAGCTTCTCCCGCCAGCATCACAACAGCGCGCAGCGATGCGGCGATCTCACGCTCGACGGCGTCCGCTACCACTTTCGTGTGCGGGTCGTACACTTCGGCAAGGTCGCTGTCGGCGTAGCCGTCCAGCGCGACGATAGCGCCGGCACGCGCACCGCGAAGGGTCGCGACAACATACAGCGCGGCGATCTCCATCTCCACGGCTAGCGCGCCCGCTTGCTTATACTTGCGGTGCGGAATCTCTTCCACCCCGGTGAAGAACGCATCCAGTGAAACGGTGATGCCTTTCTTCACAATGCCTTCGCTCTCCTGCGCCGCGGCATACAGAGCGCCGACAACATCGCTGTCGCCGACGGCCGGGAAGCCGTCCGGCACGAGCTGGCGGGTCAGTCCCTCTGCACGCACCGCAGCGGTACTGACGATGAGGCTGCCCGCAGGATGGTCAGCCGAATACGAACCGGCCGTGCCCACGCGGATCAGCGTCTTCACGCCTGCGCGGATCAGCTCCTCGAAGCAGACCGCTGCTCCGGCAGAGCCGACGCCATGGCTGGTAACCAAGATACGTACACCTTCGATTTCACCGGTGAACGTCCGATATTCACGGCTGAACGCCAGCTCTCTGGCATTGTCCAGCTTCTTCGAAATCAGCTCGGCACGCTTCGGATCGCCGCATACAATCGCGTAATCCGCCGCATCCTCACTGTGTATTTGTAGGATAGGCATAAGTGTCATTAGTCGAAGTCCACATCTTTCCACAAATCTTCCGGGAGACCTAAATCTTCCCCGGAGAACCGTTCCTCACGGAAGGGATCAGCCACGTTATGGAAGCCGTTACGCTCCCAGAAGCCCGGACGATCTTCTTTCATAAACTCAATCCCCGTGATCCACTTTGCACTCTTCCAGAAGTACAAATGAGGAACAACAAGACGGAGCGGGTAACCGTGCTTAGGCGTCAGCGGCTCACCGTCGAACAAGAAGGCGAGCAGCACATTATCATTCAGCATATCTTCGATCGGCAGGTTCGTCTCATAGTCATTATCCGCATGGATCATGACGTAGCGCGCTTCCGGTTTCACGCCGAGCAAGGGCAGCAGGTCTTTGAACAGAATGCCATCCCATGTCGTATCGAACTTCGACCAGCGCGTCACGCAGTGAATATCGCACAGCACCTCGGATTGTTTCATCGCTTGCAGCTGCTCCAGCGAGAATTCCATTTCCTTCTCCACTTCGCCGAAGATGCGAAGCCTCCAGTCCGGCAGCGAATAATTCGGCACTTCCCCTTCATGCAGAATCGGGAAGCGTTCTGTTAAAGCTTGGCCCGGCGGCAGACGATGCGCTAGCGAAGGATCCACAACTACTTGCGTGATCGGTTTCGCTTTCTTCAAGCGTTCTGCTTTATTGTTCACCTCGATTACCTCCTTGAGCTTGAGCAATTCAATTTCAATTCCATTAACGGGAGCTTTCGTTCGCTTTGCGCGCTTCCGCAAGATAGCTCTTATCCTTGAAGAAGAACATCATCACAAGCGTCACCACATAAGGCAGCATCATTGTAAAATGGGTCGGCAGCGCCAGACCCTGCAGCCGAATACTAATCGCATCCATGAATCCGAACAATAGGCTGGATGCGCCAACGCCAATCGGATTCGATTGGCCGAGCATCGTCGCAACGAGGGCGATAAACCCCCGGCCTGCGGTCATATTTTCCGTGAACATCGTCACTTGTCCAAGCGACAGCTGCGCGCCGGCCAATCCGCATAATACGCCGCAGATCAGTACAGCACCATATTGAATGCGTTTGGACTTGATACCGATGCTGCGCGCGGCAACCGGATTCTCGCCGACAGCCAGCAGCCGGAAACCGGACACGGTTCGGAACAAGAAATATTGAAAGACGAAGACGAGCAGGAATGCGGCATACACGAGCGGTGAATGCCCGGAGAGAACCTCGCCAAGCCACGGAATATCCTTGATCAAAGGGATATCCCATCCCGGCAAACCTTGCATGTTCTTATCGTAGTATGCGCCTTTAACATTGAAGATCGCTCGCAGACTAAACGAGGTTAAGCCGAGCGCCAAGAAGTTAAGCGATATCCCGACTATTATAACGTTCGCCTTAAGCTGGATGCTCAGATAAGCAAAGATCATCGAGAACAGCATGACGCAAACGACCGCAAAAGCGACAGCCAGCCACACATTGCCCATGAGGTAATTGCCGACGATTGCGAAGAAAGCGCCGAACAGTACAAGCCCTTCCAAGCCTACATTAAACAGTCCGACGCGCGAACAAATCGCGCCGCCGAGTGCGGCAAGCAGAATGGGTGTCACCATTCGTAGGGCAGAGTTAAACAGTGAAGCATCAAGTAATTGTTCCACCTTGGGCCCTCGCTTTCCTGCGTTTTAAGAAGCCGTAGCTTAATTTTGCCGAGACGAAAAGAATCAGCGTAGCCTGGATGACACTCGCAATCTCAAGCGGCACCTCCGTATTACGCTCTACGCCCATGCCGCCGGTTTGCAAGGCAGCCAGCAACAAGGAAGCGAATGCCGTGCCAAGCGGATGCGAACCCGCGAGCAATGTCGCCATAATCCCTGACCAAGCATAACCTGGCGTGGACAGCGAGCCATCCAAATAGCGGTACTGCGTGCCGAGTACTTCTACTGCACCGGCCAAACCGGCGAAGCCGCCGCTTGCGATCATGCTATACAGCATCAGCTTGCCGCGCTGCACGCCGCCGTAAGCGGCGAACAAAGGATTGTTGCCAAGCATGCGTGTTTCATAGCCGCTCACCGTGTATTTCATGTACAGATACAGCAGCAATGCGCCTACAATCGCAATAATAAATCCGGCATGCAGACTCATGCCATGAAACAATTTAGGAAGCCAGACGCTTTGATCGATCATCTTCGTTTGCGACATTGCCGCCGAACCGGACGTATCCTTCAGCGGATAAGCAACCAAATAACCGGCAAACAAGGAAGCAATGTAGTTGAGCAGCAGCGTCGTAATAAGCAAATTCATGCGGAATTTCGCATCCATCCAACCGGCAAAAGCAGACCAAACTCCGCCTGCCAGAATACCGGCAACCAGTGCCAGTATGAGCCTGTACCAACCGGGACCCGGAACGTAAAGGGCGGTCAATGCCGCGCTCAGCCCGCCAAGGATCATTTGTCCTTCTGCGCCGAGATTAAAGAATCCCGCTCGGAAGGCAAGCGTCGCGCCTAGTCCGACTAAAATAATCGGCGTTGCTCGGGACAGCGTATTCGTGACAAAGTAGAAGCTGCCGAATGCACCCTTCCACATCTCGGAGTAGGTTTCCATAATGGATCCACCAACTAGCGAGATGGCAATTGCGCCAATCAGCAAGCCAAGTATGACAGCGATAACCGGCTGGAAGAGCGAGCCTGCAAATTGGGTGAGTTTACTTTTCAAGCCTGCTTACCTCCTGCCATCAATAAACTAATCCGTTCTTCAGTCGCTTCGTCTGCACGCAGCTCGCCCACGATCCGGCCTTCATTCATGACCAGGATACGATCAGACAGCTTCAAAATCTCCGTCAGCTCCGACGAAACGAGCAGAATAGCGCCTTTCTCATTCCGTTTCTTGATCAGCTCGCCATGGATGATCTCCATCGCCCCAACATCGACGCCGCGCGTGGGCTCAGCCGCAATAAGAAACGGTGTCCCTTGTGCCAGCTCTCTGGCTACGATCAGCTTCTGCAGATTGCCACCGGAGAGAAACTGCGCTTTCGTATCCGGCGAACCGGTCTTGATCTCAAATTGTTTAATCCAGCCTTCTACCATGGAACGAATGCTCCGTCCACGCAGAATGCCGTAACGCTGCTCTCTGCGGGCATGTCCCATTACGCCGTTCTCTACAATGGTAGCATCCTTAGCGGCTCCCCATTGATAGCGGTCCTCTGGAATATGCGCAAGCCCAAGGTCCCGAATCTTCCGAACCGGAGCTCCAGTAATCTCCTTGCCTGCAAGCATGACTTGGCCGCTGCCGATATCGACAAGACCCGCGATCGCGCCAATCAGCTCCGATTGTCCATTGCCGGAAATCCCGGCAATGCCGACGATTTCCCCGGCTTTGACCGATAGGTTCACATCGTTCACAAGCGGCTTCCCTTTATCGCCATTCAGTATAAGCGACTTCACTTCAAGTACTGCCTCGCCTAGATCAGGCGCTGTACGCGTCATTTCCATCAAATCGCGGCCCACCATCAGCCTTGAGATTTGATCAACACTGGTATGCTTGGCATCCACCACGCCGGTCACGCGGCCATCGCGAAGCACCGTAATCCGGTCCGCAACATCCATGATCTCTTGCAGCTTGTGGCTGATGATAATGAAGCTTTTCCCTTGCGCAGCGAGACGTTTAATCGAGATAAGAAGTTCCTTCACTTCAAGCGGCGTCAGTACGCCTGTCGGTTCATCCAGAATAATAATGTCCGCACCTTGATGAAGCACCTTCAAGATTTCAACGCGCTGCTGCACGCCAAGCGAACAAGCCGAAGTTTTCTTGCGCGGGTCAACCGGCATCCCATACAAACGTGACAGCTCTTCTACCTCTGCAATCGCAGCCTTGCGGTTAAAGCCGATACCTGAGCTTGGCTCTCGGCCGATAACGATATTCTCGGCTACCGTAAAAGAGGGAAACAGCATGAAATGCTGATGCACCATGCCGATTCCGCTGCGAATGGCATCCGAAGGTGTAGTGAAAGATTGCTCGACGCCGTTAATCCTAATAGAGCCGCTGGTCGGCTTCTCCATGCCGTACAGAATGCGCATAAGCGTGGTTTTGCCAGCGCCATTCTCGCCGACTAGCGCATGAATTTCACCTTTGTTCAGCGTAAAATGGATCTCGGTATTGGCTTTAACAGGACCGTAAGCCTTCGTTATATTCTCCATGCTAAGCAACATTCGGCCGTTCTTCTCCTCTCATACCGTCTAAATAGGAAGAAACCGGCTGTATGTTCATACAGCCGGCAGGGTAACATTATGGGTTCAGCGGGTTCTTAACAACCAGTTTGCCGGATACGATATCATCTTTGATTGCTTTTACTTTATCGACGGTTGCTTGTCCGATAAACGGATTCAGAGGAGATTGGCTGTCTCTTGTTACATAAGTAAGACCAACGCCATCTTCTTTCAAGCCGTAATCGACTGCGCCGTAAGCAAAGTTACCTTCTGCAAAAGATTTAACCGTTTCATATGCAACTGTGTCAGTCCCTTTCAGCTGAGCAAGGACAACGTGCTCTGGGTCAACGCCAGTGTTGTCGATGTCTTGGCCGGAAGTGTAGAAGCCTTTCTCTTTCGCAGCTTCGAACACGCCAAGGTCGCCTACAGCCGATGCGCCTGCGATGAAGTCAGCGCCTTTGGAGAATTGAAGCAAGGCAAGCTCTTTCGCTTTCGCCGGATCAGTAAATCCGCCTACGTAGTTTACAAGCATTTCTGCATTAGGGTTCGTGTATTTCAAGCCTTGCGCAAAGCCTTCCGTATATTTCTTCAGAAGCGGCGCGTCGATTGCAACGACCATGCCGACTTTATTTGTTTTCGTGGAAAGACCTGCAGCTGCGCCCAAGAGGTACGATGCTTCGTACTCACGGAATACAACGCTGCGTACATTGGGAAGGTCTACTACTGTATCGATGATTGCGAATGGCTTATCCGGATTCTCGGCAGCCACTTTCTTCAGTGCGTCTTCCGCTTGGAAAGTAGCGGTAATAATCATATCGTAGTTCTCGGCAACGGTCGAACGAAGGTTCTGCTCGAATGCGGCAGGGTCCGTCGATTCGATCGTTTTCACTTCAACATTAAACTCTTTGCCCGCTTTCTTGAAGCCCTCGTCCATTTGTACGAAGAAGGCGTTAACGCCGATTTTCTCTGGAAGAACAAGTGCGACTTTCTTAGTAGGAGCTTGTTCACTTGCATTGCCCGAGTTGCCCGCGTTAGTCGAGTTATCGGCCGTGTTGTTCTCTTTCTTACCGCATGCGACGAACAATGAAGACATTAAAATAAGTACTACAGCAAGCAGAATCCCTTTTTTCATCTGTTTCTCTCCTAGTCTTATGTGTAGTCTCTCTCTAAATTGCTCAAACCCCATCAAAAATCGACAATTTTCGCGCAATCTGTATGGATATTATACCGCTATGTACCAGAATTGGCTATCCATAAATACGGCAATCCGATATGTAAATATTACGTAATTCAGGCCCAAACCACCCCATAGTATCCCAGAACTGGATACTACCTATACAAATCGCTCAAGATCACACCGAAACGGGCTAAACGGCACAAAAAAAAGCGTGTGAATGAGTCGTTCCATTCAAACACGCTTTATCGTTTAGAAGAAGCTAAACAACAGCAGAGAATAGATGAGTAACGTCTTGCCCCAGCGTTTCTTCATAAAATCTTTCCCGCGGTGGATGCGCGACTTCACTGTATTAACCGGTATATTGTTCGCGAGGCCGATATCCTCCATCGACATCTCCAGCACATAACGCTGATAGACGACACTTCTATATTTATCGGGCAGCTTATCGATAAGCTCCGCCATCTTCGACGAAAGCTCGCGTTCGATCACTTCACCTTCCGGAGAGAGCGAGGCATGCGGAATGACATCATGGAGCGAGAGCGCTTGATCGGACTGGGCTAAGACAGGCTGGTCCAGCGGCAGGGGAGGGGTTTTGCGGCGGCGAAGAAGATCCAAGCAAATGTTCTTCCCAATATGGAAAATCCACGTCGAGAATCGTTTATTCTCATCAAAGCGGTTCAGGTTCAAATACACCTTCAGAAACGTTTCCTGAACGACATCCTCGGTATCCGTCTTGCTGCGAAGTATTCGATGTGCCATACGGGATAGTTTATCCTTGTAGAGCTCGACCAATTTGTTAAAGGCCGTTTCATCGCCTTGCCTCGATAACATCACTAATTGCGCTTCATTCACGGCAATTCTCCTTTGCCACCCGTCATCCGTCTTATCTCTTATTATAACAGGAAAAAGAAGAAACGCATCTGTAAAAGCATGCGTTTTTGTGACGATATCTGACGAAATCACGGTCCATACACTTCAAATTCGGAAATTTGAGCCGCCGGCCAGCCTGTGTTGCCCTCTACGATGAGCTTCACATAACGGATGTTCGCTGCATCCAGCGCAATTTCAACCGTATTCTCTTTCGAGGGATCGAAGGTGTACGTGCTTAGCGCTTTAATTTCAACATAGCGCTCGCCGTCTTCACTGCCTTGCACGGCAATCGTCTGATCACGTGCTGCCCATGCGTCAAGCGGCGGCAGTTTTAGTACAATTCGCTTAACTTGTTTCTTCTCTCCTAGATCAACGGACAGCGACTGCGGGAACTTATTCGAAACACTCTCCCAGTACGTGAATGGATCGCCGTCTCCGGCCAGCTTCGCGATCAGCTCCGCATTCGTGTTCGTACTCGTCTGAAGCTCATGCCCCTGAGCAAGATTCTCCAGTACCCTTACCTTCTTGAACGGCGAATCCTTTATCGGACTTACGTCATCCGAAGGCGTGAGCGAGACATAGGCTGTCATTTTGCCGCCCATGCTGGCAATGAAGTCCACCATCAGCCACTCGCCTGATTCAGAAACGGGCAAATCGGCGATCTTCTTGCCTTCTGCCTCATAAGCTGCGGCATGGGCATGCTTCCAGCCTTTCATCGGCTTGATCCGCAGCGTCGTGTCGGAACCGATAGGCTGATAGACGCGAATTTCCTCGCCGCCGCGAACCTCGGCCAAATAATGCTCACCCGGATCAAGCTCGTACCCGTTGTATCTCGCATAGCTTCCTGCCCGTACTTCTCCGGAAACCGAAGCAATATCGAATCCACCTGCTGTGAGCGTCGTCTGTTCATCCATCGCATAAGGCTTCTGGGTATCCCAGTTCGCCGTCACAATATGAGTCCCGAAATCCGTCCTCGTCGTAGTCGCGTCCACCGCATCATAGCGCTGTACAAGAGCATCGGCATAATCGGCAAGCACGTACTTCTGGAATACACCGATTAGACTGATCCATGGATTCGTCGTACCGGTATATAAATCGCCGCTTAAGTTGTAACCCATCGCCGCATTCCAGCGAAGCATATCCTTATTGTCCGTCATCGTCTCCGCAGCAAGATCATGCTGATAGAGCAGCACCTTATCGCGCAGCAGCATGCTGGCAAGCGGATAATAGTCGGTATAAGAAGCGGTATTCTTCCTGTAGCCAAGCAAATCCCACAAGTAGTTCGTTCCCATGAATCCGATGCTGTTATCGGCGAGCACATCAATGCCGTCTTCGGTATACATCCGATGCTTGGAGGAGGCAAAATAATGCTGAACGCCTTCAAAATAAGCGGACCAAGCATCCGTATCCTCAGGCTGCTGCTCGCCTGCCGCGAACGGTGCGTTGCGAATTCCCCATTGATCTTCGAAAATACCATCCACGCCGGCATCGATCAGCTTCTGATGTTCTTCTGCTATCCGCTTCGTCACGAAGGAATGATTGAGGTTCATCACATAGCCGCTATGCTCGCCGTAGTCTTCCTTAAGCAGGGTACCATTTTGCTGCTCCACCACGATGTCTTCCAGCTTCACGCCTTCCGGCAGTTCCGCTAGTGTAGGAGAATGTACGCCCCACCAAGAGAAGTTCGTATACGGCACAACCTGATTGCCTTTCGCCTTCGCATCTGTAATGAAAGCTTCAAGCGCATCCTCTCCGCCCCACTTCGGATCGGCAGGCAAGAAATCCGGATAGTTCTCATCATGGCCGCCACTCTGGAAGCCAACAAGATGAAGCATTCCGTTGTAAGGCAATTGATCCACATAGCTGCTCGTCAGCGTACTCCACTTTTCTTTGCCCAAGGCCGAAATATCCAGCTTCAAGAGCGGAAGTTCAGCGGTGTGCGCCTTCGCATTGCCTAGTTTACTGCCTAGCGACTGATACTGGTCAATCCCGTTTAGCGCCCGATAGCTCGCGATGGAATCGGTATAATCTCCGCCGATTTCAAGCACTACCGTTGGACTTTGCCAGCTCGCTCCCGCTTCCGTCCACACGTTATATTGATGCACGAATGCACTCTTGCCTGCATCGTCCGCTTGATTCTTGAACCCAAGTTCTGTCGTCACGACGGGCTTGGCATTCGAGTTCAAATCATACAGTGCCACATTGCCGCCCGCTGTGCGCAGCGCTGTATAGGAAGCGAACATCACACCGGGATATTGCCCTTCATAGGCATTGTTATCCGTGAAGAAAGAAGGCTTCAGCTTCACGCCCGGCAGCATCGGAAGCAGTCCGTCAACCACGGAATCCGCCGCGAATTTCAGCTCGTAAGGAAACCGAAACGACTGCAGCGTGTCATTCGTACCGTTCTTTACCTCAGCTTGAAGCTGGATGCGATTGCTCTTATCGAAGCTCGCGGTCACATCCACTGCAAGCTTGCCGCCATAATGCAGCAGCAGCTCCGAATGTCCGCTCTTCCACTCATAGTCGAATTTTGCAGCGCCTAAACTGTTAATGGAAGAATTATCTTTCAGAAATGCCCACCACAGCGCTCCTTTACGGTTGCCTTGCATCACCTTGCTGCCTGTGCTTCGGTCCTTGATATAGGCGATTCCGCCGGCGTCCCGTTGAAAACCGATTTCGTAGCTGTCATTGGCAAGCACGAGCAGGCTGCCGGTTTCCTTGAAGCTTACGGGTTGTGAGGTAAACAGATCTTGTCGGAGGGAGATAAGGGACAGCAGCGCTACCGTAAGTAGCGCTGCTGCGAGGAAGATTCTTGTTCGAGATTCCGGTTTCCAGGCCGCCATAGAACGGGACCTATTCAACCTTGATTGTGTTGTAGAACTTTTCTTGCATGTTTTTCGCTGCTGCATCCAGCTCTGCTTTCATGTCGACATCTTTCTTCGAGAAGATTTCTTGCACGACATTGGTCATTGCCGCGTAGTAATCTTGCGTGTTGAACTGCGCTTCCGGTTTACCGTCAAGCAGGCTCATGATTTCCGGGCTGTATTGGTACACGTTGTCGTATTTATCGTAAACCGCTTTTACCTTCTGACCGTATTCGGAGTTATCGTTGTAGTACTGGATAACCGGCGGGATGAAGAATTTGTTGTCGGTTTTGCGTTGTTTGATGCTTTCTTCCACGGACTCCAAGCCTTTATCGGAGAAGTAGTCGAACGTTGCGTAGTTGAACGCCATTTCTTGCTCTTCTTTGGAAGCATTCGGATTGATAACAAGGAAGTCGCCGCCGAGTACGCCTGTGTGCTTGCCGCCTTTTTCCGCTGCGGGCATCGGGTACACGAGGATGTCTTCCGGCTTCATGCCGCCTTGGTTCAAGCCTTGGTCAACCGGACCGTCCGGACCTGCGATAACCATAGCTGTTCTGCCTTGCGCGAATGCACCTACCGCATCGCCCCAGCCAAGTGCGAAGTCCTTCGGAATTGCGCTGGCTTCCCAAGCCAGCTTGTGGTAGAACTCAAGCGCTTTAAGACCTGCTTCGGAGTTGAAGGCTGCCGTTACTTTGCCGCCGTCAACCGTTTGAATTTCGCCGCCTGCTTCGAACAGGAAGTTGGTCCAGTTCCAGCCTGCTTCATTGCCTTTACCCATTGGAGCGATACCGGAAATCCCTTTCTTCGGCTCGGCAACCGCCTTCGCCGTATTCAGCATGTCGTCCCAAGTCCAGTCGAAGGATGGAACAGCAACGCCTTTGTCCGTCAGCATTTTCTTATTCACGACTGTGCCGGTTACATAACCTTGCTGCGCAATACCGTACACTTTGTCGCCGATAATGAATTGATTTTGCAGAATCGGGTTCATTTGGTCTTTGAACTCATAGTTGTTGAACAGCTCTGTGATATCTGCTGCCCAGCCGCGCTCGGCAAGGAATTTGCCTTCTGTAGCGTAAGTATTGAACAGTGTAGGCGCTTCGTTCGCACCCATTTTGATCCCGATTTCGTTCGGGTTGTACTGCCATTCGCTCTTCACGATCTCAACGTTTGGATATTTCTCTGTGAAACGTTTGATTTTGTCGTCTTCAAGCGCTCTCTTCTCCACCAAATCCGGTGTTGGGTAGTAGATGCTGATCGTTACTTTAGCAGCAGGTGTTTCTTCCGCAGCTGTGTTATCGCCCGTGTTAGCCGCTGTATTCGTGCTGGTATTCGATGAGGCCGCATTGTTCGTCTTTCCGCTGTTCTCGCTGGTGTTGTTGTCGTTCGAGCTTCCGCATGCCGACAGGACGCCTGTCATTAGAAACATGCTCGCCAGAATGAATGAAACCTTACGCATCTTACGCATGTTATATCCCCTTCTCACGTTTATTTACCTTACACGCTCATCATAATAGAGGCGCCGAGAAAGCAGAATGTGTATTCCTATGTCGATCATGTGCAGGTCTACGATTACGATGTAACCCTTTCTATCCTTTGACGCCGCCCATATGCAGCCCGCGAATGATAAACCGTTGGAAAATCAGGAACACGGCAATCGGCGGCAGCATGACCATGGTCAGCATCGCAAATTTCACGTTCGTATCCAGCCTGCGCACGTTAATGACGTAATTATAGATCGCCGTAGCGAGCGGGCGTTTCTGGTCGGTATGCATCACGAGCGATGGCCAGAACCAGTCGTTCCATGCCGTGGAGAAGACGAAGATCGCAAGTGTCGAGAAGATCGGCACCGACAGCGGAATCGCAATCGATACGAACAATCTGAAATCCGATGCCCCGTCGATGCGGCCCGCTTCGAACAGCTCATGGCTGATGCCGTCGAAGAAGTTCTTGAGCAGCAGCAGGAAGAAAGCGTTCGCCCCGGCCGGGAGCCAGAACGCTTGGAACGTATTAAGCAAGCCCAAATCCTTCAGGTTGACGAAGTTTGGGATGATGTACGTCGTTGGCGGGATGAACAGTGCCGCCAGGAAGAAGAAGTTAATCGCCCGATTGTACGGGATATTGAGCCGCGACAAGCTAAAGGACGCCAAGCCGAGCACTAGAACCGTAACAAACATATTGCCGCCAAAAATAATCATCGTATTCCGGAAGAAAAGCGGCAGCTTAATATAGTTCCATCCCTTGGAGTACGTCTCCGCCTGCCAGGTCTGAGGAATAAAATGCGGCGGGAACGAGTTGACCTCCACATTGGATTTGAAGCTGTTCAGCAGCGTAACTAGTATCGGATAAAGCATCGAGCAGACCATCGCTGCGATGACGAGCAGCATGAGGCCATAAACCAGCTTATTGGATGTTTTCTGCAAATCATAACGGGATAGTATACCGCGGTCATAGCTCTTCATCTTAGTTCACCTCTCTGCTGGAAAGTCGGTGCTGAAGGACGGCAAGTCCGCCGAGCACGAGGAACATGAGCACGCCAAGCGCGGATGCCGCACCGTAATCAAGCCTTGTGAAGGCGTATTTGACGATGAGCAGCGCATAGGTCAGCGTGGCATTGTTCGGTCCGCCGTCTAGCATAGCGAACTGCGACTGGAAGCCTTGAGAGGTGGCGATAAGCTGCAAAATAAGCAGCAGTACAACCAGGTTGCGAATAAAAGGCAGCGTAATATGCCGAATTCGGTTCCATACGCCGGCGCCGTCAATCTCCGCCGCCTCGTACAGATCACGCGGAATACTCAGCACCGCTGCAAGATAAATCAGCATCGCAGCACCGAATTGCTGCCACGTTTCCATAAAGACGAGTGAAATCATCGACCATTTCGTATCGGTCATGAAGGAAATCGGCTCAAAGCCGGCTTGCGTAATGGTTGCGTTGATCGGACCGACAGGATCGTACATCCAGCGCCATAGCCCGTACAAAACCACGACCGGGATGACGTTCGGCAAATACGCCGCAACGCGCACGAAACCCTGGAACCGCTTCAGCTCTGAAATCGCAATCGAGAACACGATCGGTACCCAGAAGCCGATCAATAGGCAGAGCATCATATAATACAGCGTGTTCTTCACCGCTGTCCATACATCTTGATCATGCAGCACGGTCCGGAAATTATCGAAGCCGACAAACGTATTGCCTTTGACGAAATCGACCTGATAGAAGCTGTACACAAATCCTTTCACGATCGGCATCCATAAGAACAGAATGAAGATGACAGCTGCCGGTACGACGAACAAATAACCCCAAATATGTTTTTTAAACCGCGCGGACGTTCCCATATGGTCCCCTCTTTCATGTTGTAGCCTTGAAGAAACGGCTGCTTCGCTTGGAAGCACGCCGTTTCTACTTGCCTACTTTCATTCTAGAGAAGCGGGTGATGGCTGAACATGTGCAGTTCTATGGGGATTATAGGCGATATTACTTCTTCAGCTCCGTTGGGCTTACGCCGAAATATTTTTTGAAAATTTTACTGAAATGCTCCGGCGATTCATAGCCCACCCGCTCCGCGATCTCGTACCTGCGAAGATCCGTCGTGAGGATCAGCTTCCGGCTCTCTTCCATGCGCAGCTTGATGACATATTCCCATAAATTATGGCCGGTGTTCTTCTTGAACAGATAGCTGAGGTAATTCGGGCTGACATGGTTCTTCTGCGCCACCTCATGTAACGTAAGCCCCTTCTGGGCATAGTGTTCATCGATATAGTTCTTCGCTTTCTCGACGATAATGTTGTTCTGCGCATCCAGCTCCTCAACCGTCGGATCCTGCTTCGCGTCATAACGGCTCCAGTTGAAGTCGCCATAATAGAAGACGCTCAGCTCCTTCTGGTCGCGATTCCACCTGATCGCCTTCTCCGCCTGTTCACCGAGCTCGTTTAAGAATTGAACACCTCTTAGCACTTGGCTGATGCCGATGACGCAGCTCATGCCAAGGTACTTCGTAATGTTGAACTGCAAACTGCGGCCCAGCATGTCAAGCTGGTTGATCCGCGATGTGCCGCTATCCTCGAACCGCTTATCATCCCACTGAATAATGATGCTGACCTCATCCTCCGGCGAATAGAAGGCGACCGGATTCCATGCTTGATCGAGCAGCTCCATCGCAATATTGAGGGCCGCATATTGCAGCAGCTCCGAGGAGCGGCTTAGCTTCACGCGCAGCACGGAGAAATACGGCCCCGTGAGAACGGTGGCATGTTCGTACTTCAACAGCACTGCGGTTGCGAGTGCCTCGGACTCCGTCGTATCGGTGAGCAGTTTGTTCAGCAGTGCCATTCTTTGGGGCGAAGGCTGCTCCATGTGGAACTGCTCGCGAAAGCCTGCCAGCAGCTCATCCTGCGATGGGCTTGTTTTGTTCGTGTTGAGCAGCACGTTGCGCACTGAATCGAGGAACTGGTCGCTGTTCAGCGGTTTAATGAGGTAATCCTTCGCACCGAGCCGGATCGCCAGCTGTGCATATTGGAACGTCTCATGGGCGGAGATGATGATCGTCTGCACCCAGGGCTTGATCATTTTGGCTTGATGCATCAGTTCGATGCCGTTCATTTCGCCCATCTGAATATCGGTCACGAGCAAATCGATGTCTTCCAGCCTCAAATAATCCATCGCTTCGTAGCCGTTATGCGCGACGTACAGCTGGGATATGGCCAGACCTGATGACATGAGCAGACTGCTCAGTCCTTTACAAATTAACGGTTCGTCGTCTACAACCAATATGGAATACATCTCGTGAGGTTCCCTCCTGGCTCTTGCTTATATCGTCGGACCCGCGGCCGCATCGCCGCTTTCGTCATGGCTGCGCGGCAGTATAATGACAACGCGCGTTCCCCGTTCTTCCCGCTCCTCGTAACGAATCCCGAAGCTTTTGCCAAAATGAAGCCGGATCCGCTGATCCAAATTCCGGATGCCGTATCCGATGGCCGGATCGCCCTTCTCTTCGTTCAGCAGTCTGTGAATGGCTTCGAAATCGACCTTCTTGTAGCCGTTATCCTCGACGCGGATGATGATTTTGTCATGGTCCAGAAGCGCGCCCGTTATAATAATTTCGCCGTCTTCGCCCATGTTGCGGACGCCGTGAATGATGGAATTTTCAATAAGCGGCTGCAAGGTGATTTTCGGAATCAGGTTGTGCAGCAGCTCATCCGGTATGTTCCAGATGACGTTAAAGGTATATTCATAGCGTTTCTGCTGCAGCTTGATGTACGCCTTGGCATGCTCCATCTCGTCTTCGAGCGAGATGAGCTCCCGACCGCGGCTTAAGCTGATCTTCATCAGTTTGGACAGCTCCTTGATCATTTCCGCGGATTCGGAATTGCCTTCCAGCGTGCTTTTCCAATAAATGCTCTCAAGCGTGTTGTACAGGAGATGCGGATTGATCTGTTGATATAACAGCTGGAGCTGGGACTCCTTCTCCTTGATTTCCATCTGGTACTTGTAATGAATTAGCACATTCAGCCGCCGCGCCATGTCATATAAGGAAGAGATGAGTACGCCGACCTCGTCTTTACGCCCTTTGCCCGGTGTCTCCGGCACCCGCCTGCCCGGCTCGTAGGAGCGGACAAAATAGGCCAGTCGCTGAAGCGGTGTCATGAGCGAGCGCCAGAAATATAGGATGACGATGATGCCGAAGATGGTGTACACGATTGAAATGAGCTGGATGACGCGTTTGAGTTCATTTTGCTGCTGGAGCAGGGAATTGACCGGGATCTTATACACCAGCTTCTGCTGCAGCAGATGATTGTCGTTAATGACGTAGATAAATTCCGGCGTGATGATGTTGCTCATGCCATCCGCTTCATCGAGTTTGATTCCCGCCGCTTCGGGCGGAAGCTGCAAGGTCGTGCCAATCATGCCCGGCGTGGTCGCCGTCAGCACCCGATTCGCGGAATCGGTAAAATAAATCTCGCCGTCGGGCAGCGTTACACTCTGAAACGACTCTCCAATCTTCTTATCCATCTTCGTAGCTACCAATACGCCGATGACGCCGTGTCCGTTCGAGATGTTGTTAACGGAACGCACGTAAGCCAGCGTTGTCTGCGTGGAGAAGCCGATGTTGTTGCGAATCAGCTTCATATAGCCTTCGCCTTTCTTCTTCACGGCCTCGTCGAACCATTCCGGCTTGTCGCGGTTGGAGAAGAAGTACACCCCTGTCTGCGTCATGGGGATTTTGGGCGCAAAATAGTAGTAGTCCTCCGGGTCGTAGACATAGAGGCTGTAGTAGACCGCTTCGCCGCCATTCACGCTGATCGAGTAGCCTGCGATGAGCTTATCGAGCTTCGAATACTCCTGCACCCGTTCGAACACGGTCTCCCCCGGTGCCGGGACGAGCTGCTGGGTGAGCGGGTTTTGAATGATCGTCGTGGTGATTTTATTGACGGTATCGATATCGCGGCTCAAGAGGGCCATATTCTGTTTGTTGAGCTCCACGTAGGCATTGGTCACATGGCGCTTCAGAATGAGCTCCGCCCTCGTGTTCCCATACCACTGCAGCAGTAGAATCGGACTGACCATGATAATAAAGAGTAAAATAATTTGCTGTCTCACGTTCATCCGCGTGAGCGGGTTCGTCATATGGGCCATCGGAACAGTCTCTCCTTCTCGCGTTACTGGTACTATACCAAGTTGCGCCGCGCGCGCGTATGGCTATTCTTATGGATGTTAGGTGCAGATCTATCGAGATTACCGCTATACTTTTGATTACTATATATACCTTGTATCATTACGTATCAATATTTTCACTACTTTTATTTTGCAAGTAGCTGCATCATAATGAAACAGGAGCTCGACCATTCCATATGAAATTCTGGAGGAACCTATGACGCAGAAACTTATTCCGTTACAACGCCGTAATATAAACGCCAGCCAGCTCGTTCTCGGATGCATGAGACTTGGAGGCGACTGGAACGCCAACAGCCCGATTACCGCCGAGCATTACCGCGAAGGCAACGAAGCGCTCGATGCAGCGCTTGAGATCGGTATCAACATGTTCGACCATGCCGACATTTATACCTCCGGCAAAGCGGAGCGCGTTTTCTCGCAGCTGCTGAAGGAGCGCAAGGCGCTTCGCGAGGAGATCATCATTCAATCCAAATGCGGCATTCGCTTCGGCGATGAGAGCAATCCGCATCGTTTTGATTTCTCGGCGGATTATATTTTGGACAGTGTGGATGGCATCTTGGAGCGCTTGGGCACGGAGTATCTCGATATTCTGCTGCTGCACCGTCCTGATCCGCTTGTAGAGCCGGAAGATGTAGCTAGTGCGATCCATGCACTGAAAGCATCCGGCAAAGTACGCCACTTCGGCGTATCCAACATGAGTCACGGCCAAATTCGTCTGCTGCAAGCTTATAGCGACGAGCCGTTCATCGTAAACCAGCTCGAAATGAGCCTGCACAAAATCGGTTTCTGCGACACCGCCGTCAGCGTGAACCAAGAAGCTTGGCGCGACAATGTGTTCCCGGAAGGCACAATGGAGCATTGCCGCCTGGAGAACATTCAGCTGCAATCGTGGGGACCGCTTGCGCAAGGCCGCTACTCCGGCGGCTCCTTGGAAGGCCAAAGCGAAAGCGTAGTGCAAACTGCCGCGCTCGTGGCCCAGCTTGCCGAGAAGCATAACACGACACGCGAGTCTATCGTCCTCGCATGGCTGATGACGCACCCATCCGGCATCCAACCGGTCATCGGCACCATCAACCCGCAGCGCATCCGCGCCTGCAAAGACGCCGCCACCCTTCGCCTCTCGCGCGAAGACTGGTATCGCCTGTACGTCGCTTCGCGCGGCGTGAATTTGCCTTAAGTGATTGAGCCGGAGAGAACCGGCGCGCACGCAATTGCGCTGCCGGTTCTTATCGGGTTTTTTTTGTTGGTGGAGTTCGCGAGGAGGGGGCTGAGGGGGGATAGCCGCTTTCGGCGAGAATTGTTGGGCGGTATAGTGCCAACTTTGGTGGGTTTGCGGAACTGTAAGCGGAATAGCCGCTTAAGGCGAGATTTATGGGCGGTATGGTGCCACCTTTGGTGGGTTTGCGGAACTGTTAGCGGAATAGCCGCTTACGGCATGATTTATGGACGATATGGTGCCACTTTAGGTGGGTTTGCCTACTCTCAGAGCGCTGTAACGCCTGTTTAGTTATGTTCTCAGAGCTGAGAGTTCAGTTTCCGAACTCTCAGCTCTCTTTTTGGCGATTTGCGTTGCTGAGAGTTCGATTTCCCGACTCTCAGCGCCTCGCACGCTGGGTTCGCCATGGCTCATAACGACAAAAAGCCCTGCCACAATCAAAGTAGCAGGACTTTCTACAAGCTGCAGCTCCTTAACCTTACTTCACGAATATCCGCACCTGATTCGGCCCGGTCCGCTTCATGACGCGATAACCCGAAGCGGCTGAAGTTGCTATCCCTTCTTCATTAGGCTTGCAGTAGCCCCCTGGCATACAAGTGCCATCATCCCGAACGAGCAGCTTGCCGACCACGCCGACAGCCACCCACTCCGGACGCTGCGAACGCGGCACATAGTCAAACGCCTCGTTCCAATCCGGGTTCAGCATGGGCTCTGTCTTGATACCGGCAGGTCTCAGTACGTTGCCCGCACTATCAAGCATTTCGGGCACATCCACCTCATGGTACTGGATGCGGTCCCATTCGTCCGTAACGAACAGCTTGTGCCAACGCAAATCGCTGGAATCCGCTAGGACGGCCGGACGAGCGCTGACAACGCCGAGGATGTAACGGTCTGAGTCCGTTGCTCGGCGGATTTTATCACAGTCCTGATCATCAAGCGTGACAAAATATCCAACATCGATACCAAGCCCGTCTGCCGTTTCGAACATCTCGGCATAATCGGCCGCGTTCGGTGAGCTGACTGTGCCATCAAGGTACAAATTGCCGGTCAGCCCTTCAATAACGGCCGAGTTCAAGGTTGGCCCCACCACGAGTCCATTAGCCAAGTGCCAAGAAAACGGAAATCTGGTTGTTCCATTCTGCCCCATAATGTGAGCGCCAACATGAGACATATCAACAATCGTATTACTACCTTCTGCATGAGATACCGCAGCGAACGCTTTCGTGGAGGACCCTTCCGCGTGTGAAGCTTGGCCACCTGCAAGTGTATCGGCTCCTTCTGCATGAGAATAAGGACCATTCGCGCTGGTACCGATTCCTTCTGCGTGAGAGAACGGCCCGCTCGCATTGGTATTTGCCCCTTCCGCATGTGTGCCTGGACCGCTCGAGGTCGTTTGAAAACCTTCCGCATGCGCGGCCGTTCCGCTGGCCATGGTCGTTTGACCCTCTGCGTGTGAAAAAGCGGCCATTGCCCTTGGCCCGGGCGCAACGGTAAAATCATTCGTTCCACCTTCCGCATGGGCAGCGAATCCTGTCGCCATCGTACCTACGCCTTCTGCATGCGAGCTATCACCGGACGCGACATTTGGCGCGAAATTACCGAGTGAATCCACGGCGCCGCCTTCGGCATGGGAAGCTCTTCCGCTTGCTGTGTTACTCTCTCCCTCGGCATGAGAAGCCTGACCGCTGGCTATAGAATCCGCGCCTTCAGCATGCGCATAAACTCCGCTCGCATTTGTTCCTATGCCTTCTGCATGGGAGAAACTCCCTCCGGCATTCGTATTGGCGCCTTCCGCATGCGCACTGGGTCCGCTTGCGGTAGTTTGGAAACCCTCCGAATGAGCGGCCGTTCCGCTGGCGACGGTGGTTTGTCCCTCCGCATGGGCAAAGGCAGCTGTCGCACGAGGGCCGGGAGCTATCGTAACATCTACCGTTCCGCCTTCGGCATGCGAGCCGGCTCCACTTGCCTCCGTTCCTATCCCTTCAGCATGAGACGAAAAGCCCATAGCTTGGTTAGGCGAAGGATTGCCGAGTAGATCCACGCCTCCGCCTTCCACGTGGGAAGCCCGGCCGCTTGCCGTATTTCCTTCCCCTTCCGCATGCGAGTTCAAAGCAAGCGCCTGCGTATTGCTGCCCTCCGCGTGAGCTGCACCGCCTCCGGCTATGGTCTGAGACCCTTCTGCATGAGCGGCAGCCGCAGCCGTTAAGGTCTGATAGCCTTCCGCATGGGAGGCATCTCCATTGGTTGTGGATTGATAGCCCTCCGCATGCGAGGTATCCGAGTTGGCTGTCGTTTGAAAGCCTTCCGTATGGGATGCATCTCCATTAGAAATAGTTTCCCTGCCTCCGGCATAGGATGCAGAACCGTTGGATACGGATGAAATACCTTCCGCATGCGAAGCAAGTCCATTGGATACACTCAGATAACCTTCTGCATGGGAAGCTGCACCGTTGGCAACAGATGAACTTCCTTCCGCGTGGGAGGCTACTCCGCTCGCAAAAGTTGCCGTTCCTTCCGCATGGGCTGTATCCGCCACCGTTTGCGTCTGATAGCCTTCCGCATGGGAAGCTCCTCCTCCTGCCGTCGTCCCGCTTCCTTCCGAATGTGAAGCATCGCCGTTTGCGGTTGTTTGATACCCTTCAGCGTGGGAAGCCGTCCCGTTCGCGGTTGTATCACGACCCTCCGCCTCTGAGCATTCACCGACTGGATTTTGATTGCAATCCGCCATCGCATTCACTCCTTTTCCATAGAAAATAATAGCCTGACATCGAGATGGATAAGCTCCTCTCATCTATTAATCTATGTGGAATGCGCCAACTAGCTTGGACAATTACGCGATTCGGGACAGCCCCGGTGTACGCTCTTCTAGGTAAGAAGGAATGGATCGCCGCCAGCGCGAATACTGTAGCGATATCCAAATCCATCAGGAGGCGAGCTCGCGATGCCTAAACTGAAAATCCCCCGGTAAGCCCGAGGTCCACCTCTTCCCTTTCGGAAGTATGAGCAAGTAAGACTCATCATACAAACGAGAGGAAGATCGCAATGTGGCCCAAAACAGTAGATTGGAAACAACTTAAGTTCGGCGTTGAAATAGAGTTTATAGGCGGTAAACCTGCAGAGCTTGCGCTGTTGCCCGGCTGGGTAATGTCTTTGGATGAGCATCAATTAGATGAAACCGGCATCGAGTCCGGCAGTGAACTGAAGCCCCCTCCAATGGTGTGGGAGGAGCGGGATCAGATTCGCATCATGCTAAGCCGACTTCAAGCACAGGGGGCTACGGCCAATTGGAGCTGCGGACTTCATGTGCATATCGGGATCGAAGCATGGGGAGAACAAATGGTGCTCCCACTCCTTGATGCGGCACTGACCTATCAGGAAACGCTGAAGGCCTTGCTGCAAACGAGCGAGCATCGCCTGCTCTTCTGCCCTCCAGTGACGACAGCGATGCGCGAGCGATTCGCGGTAGATCCATCCGCCCATGCCGTACACAACTCTGGCCGCCCGCAGTCTCACCGCTGCGGCATCAATGTAGCCTCTTGGTTCGATATCGGGACGGTAGAATTTCGTTATGCCAATGGCAGTGTGCAGGTTGACGAAGTGCTGCATACGATTGAGCTATGCCTTCGATTCGTTGCCGCAATCGGAGCGGGAACGGGGCTGCCGCTTGAACAACAGCAATTCGCCCTTGCCCTCCATGCACCGGTAAATGGTTATCCCGCTTCAATTCCCGTGCCTCGTTGGTATCAGGAGCGAATTTGGCTGGAGAATATGCTCATTCCTATCCTAGAGCCGGTTGCCCAGCAGCTTGTGCCGGGCGGTGAGATTCACAACATACTGCCGGTGTCAGATGGGCTGTTGGTGGTCATTGAGAACCCTGATGGCCGCCTGCAGCAGTACATCATGGATGCCCCTGCCGATGGCTGGCAGCTAAAACGCCAGCTGACAGACTAGAGCCAGCATAACGAAGCAAAAGAAGCTAGCCGCGATAACCGCGGCCAGCTTCTTTTCGCGTTCGCGGTTGTTCCGAAAAGTAGTACAGCCACCAGCTCGTTCGCATGCTTTTCCGAATGATGAATACATTTAAGTATTCGAGGAGCAGGAGGAACGAAACATGGCACAAAAGAAGGAATCGTTCATGAGAGGGACGATGGCCTTATCTGTCGCTGCTTTCATAAACCGAATTCTTGGCTTTATCAGCGGCATGTATGTCGCTCGCGCACTGGGAGCGGAAGGAATTGGCTTATTAATGATGGCACACCCTCTCGTGCCTCTTGTCATTACGATCACAGAGCTCGGCTTACCTGTTGCGATATCGAAGCTGGTTGCAGAAGCCTATGCGCGAGATGAGAAAGTGAAGGTCAGGCGTATCCTGCATGTTTCACTGGCTGTAACCGGCTTCTTAAGCTTAGCGCTGACGACCCTTTCCCTGCTCGGCTCCCACTGGATCGCATCCATTCTGCTGAGCGACCAGCGCGCCTATTATGCGATGCTCGCCATTACGCCGATCGCGCCGATCGTTGCCGTGTCCGCTGTGCTGAAAGGATACTTCCGTGGCATTCAGCGCATGAAGGTCATCGCCGCTTCAGATGTGCTCGAGTATTCGGTGCAGATTGCTTGTGTGCTCGCAATGGTACACTTGCTGCTGCCATATGGAGTAGCTTACGCGGCTGCAGGCGCAATGGCCGCCTCAGTCATAAGCGAAGCATTCAGCCTCTCATTCCTCGTCATTAGTTATAAGCTGCGCGGCGAAGCCAAACTGCCGGGCGAGACGTGGACCGGCCATCTCAAGCACGGCAGAAAAACGCTATCAGAGCTGCTGCAAATCGGCCTGCCAACAACCGGGCAAGGCGTAGTGCAATCGATATATAGTGCATTCCAGCCCTTGCTCATTGCAACCAGCCTCGCGCTTGCCGGCATAAGCACAGTACTAGCCACGAAGCAGTTCGGGATGTTGGCCGGTTACGCCTTCCCGCTGCTCTACATGCCAAGCTTTATTACGCAATCCTTGTCCACCGCGCTCATACCGGCGATTGGGGAAGCGGCTGCGAATAAAAATGATCGCCTAATGCATGAACGGATGAATCAAGCGCTTAATTTAGGACTGCTGATCGGCGCACCCGCTACCGTTATCTTGTTCGAGTGGGCAACTCCGCTGACGAAGCTTGTGTATGGCGCACCTGATGCGGGATTGCTGCTCAAAATCTTAGCGCCGATGTTTTTCCTCCATTACTTCGACGCTCCTCTGCATGCGATTCTGCTCGGACTCGGTCGCGCCAATGCTACGCTTTGGAACTACGTCGTGTCCACAGCGTTCAAAGCGATCGCGATATTCGTGTTTGGCAGCCAATTCGGCATTGTCGGCGTCACCTTCGGCATCGGAATTGGAATCGTCATGCAAACCCTGCTAAACTTCTTCTCGATATCGGGCTCAATCGGAATCTATATGAATATTCAACCTTACCTAAAGGTTGGCATCTGTATGCTGCTGATGGGAATTTGCGGTCGCTGGTCTTTTGACTATCTAACCGTCGTCCAAAGCTTGCCGCTTCTCTGGAGTTCCGTCGGTTCCATCGCCTGCGCGCTGCTGATCTACTTCGCGGCGCTCCTATCCATGGATGCTTTGCTAAAAGCAAGCCGATCGATCGTGATTCCGCGATAATCGGCTTAACTAGACCGCTGCTGACAGCGATGAAATTGGCACCGCATTCCGAAAATGTGCCCGTAATGCAACAAATAAGCTCCATTGTGCTACATAGGAGGCCATTCTCGGCTAAATGTTGCATTCTAAGCAGCATTTGGCCAATCCAAGTGTTAGGGAGAATGAATGGATGCATCAACTGCAACATTTGAACAATCCCATGCAATAAATCTGGCTCAGGATCGGGGCGAAGCACTGCCTCCACATGCCGCCTCAACCGTTGCGCCAAGCAACCTGTTGAGACGGCTTCATTTATCCCCCGCTATTGACGGCGGCGATAGTCGGACAATACCAATCGATCCTCGAGCAGCTTGCCGGTTTCTGCATACCGGCAACTAGCAGACGCCACTTGGAAAGCATAAGCGCGTCGCGGTTTATCCGTATGATTTTGCTTGCTGTGATGCAGCGTTTCGCGATGAAAGAACACCGCATCCCCCGGCGCCATCGGCTTGCATGGGATGCCGTTCTCCGGGTCAGCCGCCCGTTTATGGCCGCCCTCCGCATTCAAGTTCGGCTGTCGCCCCAGCCTATGCGAACGGGGGGCAAGCCACAAGCCCGCATTATCCTGCGTGATCGGATCAAGCGCAATAAACCCGTTCAGCATATGCCCTAGGATATGGGTATATTGATTATCTTGATGCCACTCCAGCCCGCTGCCATGCGGTGCTACCACAGCGTACATGCCCATCCAAATCCGTACTTTGTCGCCGAGTATGGTTTCAAAGATGCTCACGATGTCCGGGTCCGTCAGAAAATCAGTCGTATGCGGAAACCTGTCCTTCTCTTTATCCAGATCGATAATGGCTTGACTCCTCCACTTGACATCCCCCTGCTGATTGGCGAACTCAACATGCTCGGCATTGATGGCGTCCACCGCATGAGCCGCAAGGAATCCCGGAGCATAAAAGTAACCTTCCCGATAAAATTGTTCAATCTTGTCTGAGGTCAAAACAAAGTCCGTTATTTTAGGCACTAGCTTCCTACCTCCCAGGACCGTTCATTATAGGATACACTCCCATTCTGAATCACCCTGAACATGCCTGTCAATCCAAACAAAAGAAGCTGGCCGCGATTCCCGCAGCCAGCTTCTTTCTCTTAAAAATCCGCTTATCTGCCAGCTTTAAAGCCCAATGCCTGCATCAATTTATTGAAAATTTCCGTGTTCTCAAAGCTGCCAGTGAACAGCTGCGAGTTTTTGCCTGTTGCCGTAACCGGAACATCTACTGCCGTATGACCGGAAGTCGTCCAGTCTACAACAAAGTTAAGCTTGGAGTTAGCGATGGCGAAAGGACCGTCTTCTTTGGAAATGCCATCACCAGTCTCGTCTTTATCGTCCACTTCTTCGATGGAGAAGCCGCCAGTTTCATGGTCAGCAAGCACGAGTACAAGCGTATCCGGATTTTTCTTAGCAAAATCCTTCGCGATTTGTACGGAACGATCCAGCTGTTGACCGGCTTTGATCGTCATTTTTGCGTTGTTTTGGTGAGCGAACTCATCCGTGCCTTCCTCTTCAACCATCAGGAAGAACCCTTTTTTGTTGGCAGACAGCGTATCGATTGCCTTCTTCGTCATGTCCGGAAGCGATACGACAGGGTTGTAGATATCCCCTTCACCCTCTGCACGCTGTTGGAACATTTCTTCGTTGGCGAACAAGCCGAGAAGCTTGCCGCCTTTGGCTTTCTGCATATCCGTTTTGTTCGAAACAAAGCTGTAGCCCAGTTGCTTCGCTTTATTCACGAGATTGCCTTGCGTGCCTTTGCTCTTCTCCGACGGATCTTCAGCCGGCTCGTCCTTGAATTTACCCGGCTCGCCTGCCGGATACCAGAAATCTTCGCCGCCGCCGAGGATGACGTCAAGCTTGCTCTTCGTCAAATATTGCAGCGCGATATCGCTTTGCTTGGCGCGGTCTTCAACATGGGCACCGAACGCTGCACCGGTAGCATCTGTCACTTGGCTCGTTGTAACAACACCCGTCGATTTACCTGCATCTTTTGCATATTCCATAATCGTTTTGACCGACTTCTTATCGGCATCCATTCCGATAGCGCCATTGTACGTTTTCACTCCGCTAGCATACGCGGTAGCAGATGCTGCTGAGTCTGTTACGGGTATTGTAGAGCTTGTATGAATAAGTCCCAAGAACGGCATAGCATCCATCGCCAGGCTGCCCTTCTCTCCGACAGTAGCCAGCCGGATTGCGTCGCGCTGTGCTGTACCCATTCCGTCTCCGACGAAAAGAATGACATTTTTCGTTTGCGAGGAAGCTGCCTCCGCTTTGTCAGTCGACGGTGTAGCCAAGATGCTTGTTACAACAAGCGCCGCTGCCGCTGTTGCAGCAAGTGTGCTTTTCAATGCGATTTTCTTTTGCGAAACCATTTTCCTACCTCCTAATAATCTTTTCTACTAAAGTTTATATAGAGTAGGTTAAGAGGATGTAATCTGGATATGTAGATCTTGTTAAGCTGTCTTACAACTCCATGAAAATAATACCAATCCTTTCATATTCCTTTAATCTTTCTATGCTACGATGGGTAATGATTCCATAATGGTAAAGGAGTGATAGAAACATGAAAGCCAAATTCGCTATACTCGCAGCGTCATTACTACTCATTGCAGCACTAGCCAGCGCATGCGGGAACAACAACAGCACCAACAGCAACAGCGCCAGCACAAACACAAATGGGGCAACTGCAAACACGAGTACGAACGAGGCATCCACGAACACGACAACCGCAGATTCAGGAAGCGGATCGACAGTAGAGATTAAACTTGAGGCCAAAGATTTCGAGTATGATCAGAAGGAGATTCATGTGAAGAAAGGCGATCATGTCAAAATCACTCTTCACAGCGACGATGGCGGTCACGGCTTTACAATTGCTGATTACAACGTAAACATCAAAGGCAACGGCGACGGCGAATTCGATGCCGCGAATGCTGGCACCTTCGAATTCCACTGCTCCGTGATGTGCGGTTCAGGCCATCGCGATATGGTCGGCAAGCTGATCGTTGACGAAGCCTAGCAAATAGGTGTTATTCCAATAGCAATGGCTGCGCATCTCTGCGCAGCCATCTTTTATTGCAGGGCATGTAGAATGTGATCCACCATCTCTGTTGTTTGCTGCGTACCGTCGATGACGATGTCCGAATTTGGTTTGACGCTTCGCAGCATCTCCAAGTAGGCATCCCTGCCGCGGGTTAAATAGTTGGTTAACTCATGTCGCAAATCATCCATAGACCGATAAGCATAATCGCGCAATATTCTTCGGGCAGCCGCAACATCTAGAGGAGTATCTATAAATACCGTCAAATCAATAAATTCACGAATGTCATTGTTCAAATAGGCAAACGGATAATCGAGCACAAGATACTCCAGCTCAGCATCCTGCAAATAGAGCTCAATATCGTTCCTTAACGAGGTCAGATTCCATTCATTATAATCGGCCCCTCGTTCTACCCAATCACAAATGTCCTGCGGACTATCCTCAAAGTCATAATCGTCAAAATATAAAGCCTGTGCATGCGTTAAACGTTCAAGCAGCTGCTCGGTCAGCGTCGTCTTCCCGCCACCGGATACAGCGGCAATTGCAATTACGTAAGGTTTGCCGTCCATTATTGCCCTCCAGAATTGTGTTCTTCTACCTCTATGGAACATTTTTCCCCATACCCTGCAAGCATAACACATCAGCCCTAAATTGGAATGGGCTTCCAATCCCTTCTTGCATGCCTTGTGCTACATATGACCTCTATTGTACAGGCCCTCCAACTTGCATTATACTAATAAAATATATATTAATGAGACGGATCGGTTTGGAGGATCAGCGTGAAAGATCATAGACCCCGCTATCAAATCTTAATCGACTACTATACGGACCGGATTGTTTCGGAGGAATTGCGCGCAGGCGATAAGCTGCCGACAGGACCGGAAATCGCGGAGCAGTTCGGCGTGAGCGCCATTACCGTTACCCATGCGATGAGGCAGCTGGAAACCGATGGTTTGATTAAGCGAATTAAGAAAAAAGGGACCTTCGTAACGGATAGAACGCCGCAACCGATGGCTGGCCATCTAACCGACTTAGGAGACGCGGCAGGCTCGACACCACAAGCTTCAACACTGCCCATCCCCGTCATTTCGCTCGTGATGCCGTTTAGCGAAACGATCGGATATGAGATCTTCCGCGGCGTAGAGGAAGAGTGCGCAGAGCAAGGCCTATACGTCACGTTCCACAATTCCAAATATGATGACGCCGTCGAGCGGAGTATCATTCAGAAGCTGGCCAAGGATCGCGTCAGCGGCATCATCGTTTATCCGGTATCCAGCTACAAGAACATCGATGTCTTCAGTCATCTTGCCATCGAAGGCATCCCGTTCACGCTCATTGATCGAAACATCGAAGGGCTGGATGCGCCGCTCGTTGTGTCGAACAATATTGAAGCAGGCTACAGCCTTGCATCGCATCTCATCCAGCTTGGTCATAAACGGCTTGCCTTCGTATGCCAATCGTGGAAAGAAGCGGTATCCGTCAGCGACCGTTACAAAGGATATTGCAACGCACTCATTGAAGCAGGCATTCCGCCTCAGCCCGAATGGTTAATTAACCTGGAGGAGCTAAAGGTAAACAAGGCTGCCGGCAATCCGTACGATGTGCTGCTCGACCATCTGCTTGCCATTACGCCAACGCCTACAGCCGCTGTAGCCGTGAATGATTTTACCGCGACCGGGCTGCTTAAGGCTGCGCTCCAGCGAGGAATTGCGGTGCCGGAGCAGCTGTCTGTTACCGGCTTCGATAACCATTCCTTCACCGAGCATCTGGAAGTGCCGCTCACAACTGTGGAGCAGGATTTCTACAGTATCGGCCGCGATGCGGCGAAGCTCGTCTTAGCTCCGGCACAAGAACGCAGCCGATCCAAGCTCGTGCTTGGTACGAAGCTGATCGTACGGCAATCGACCGGTAAACCTACCTTCCCATGACGCTTAAGCGGTCGTGGGATTTTTTTATATATATTTTAATAAATACGGATTTACAATAATTAGGGATCGATTTATGATTAAAGTATATTTTAATATTCCATTGAAATGAGGTCAGCCCTCTTTATGTCGACGCCAAAAGCAATTATACATGTCATTTCGCACACCCACTGGGATCGTGAGTGGTATATGCCTTACGAGGCACATCATGCCAAACTCATTCAAACGATGGATGGCTTGCTCGAAATTATGGATCAAGATCCGGAGTTTCGCAGCTTCTACCTCGACGGTCAGACGATCGTGCTCGAGGATTATTTGCAAGTATATCCTGAGAAACGCGAGAAGCTCATTGCGCTTGTCCAAGAAGGTAAGCTCTCTGCCGGCCCTTGGTACATTCTGCAGGATGAGTTTCTGACCAGCAGCGAAGCCAATATTCGCAACATGCAGATCGGACATCGTGACGCTAAAGCGTATGGCCCTGTCTCTAAGCTTGGCTACTTCCCCGACTCTTTCGGCAACATGGGGCAGGCTGCTCAGATTTTACAGCAAGCCGGCATCACAACAGCTGTATTCGGCCGCGGCGTGAAAGCTACCGGCTTCAATAATAGCGTGTCGGAAGCATTGGACCTCGAATCGCCATTCTCGGAGCTGCACTGGGAATCACCGGATGGCTCGCGGGTGCTCGGCATCTTGTTCGCTAATTGGTACAACAACGGGATGGAGATCCCTGAGGAGCCGGCTGCGGCGCGCAAGTTCTGGGACAATGCCATCGCGAACGCGTCGAAGTATGCTTCTACGCAGCATTTGCTTCTTATGAACGGCTGCGATCACCAGCCCGCTCAGGCGAATTTATCCGCTGCACTGCGGACGGCGCGCGAGCTGTACCCGGACTATGAATTCATTCACTCGAATTACGATGATTACGTTGCAGCCGTGCAGTCTACTTTGCCTGAGACGTTAAGCACTATCAGAGGCGAGCTTCGCGGTCAACGTACTGACGGCTGGTACTCCCTCGTCAATACAGCCTCGTCGCGTATCTATATTAAGCAGCTCAACCAAGAAAATCAGACCATGCTGGAGAAGATCGCCGAGCCTTTGGCTGCTTTTGCCCATGTGAACGGCCGCCAATATCCACACGGTCTGCTTAATTATGCATGGAAGACCTTGATGCAAAATCACCCGCATGACAGCATTTGCGGCTGCAGCGTGGATGAAGTGTACCATGAAATGAAAACACGTTTCGAGAAGAGCAAAGGCGTTGCGGCTGCCGTTATTGCGGATAGCTTGGCTCATTTGAGCGCACAAATCGATACAGCGAGCTTCGCTTCGATTAGCTCGGACAGCGCGCCATTCGTCGTATATAGCACGAGCGGATATGCGCAGAGTGGTGTCGTAACCGTGGAACTGGAGCTTGGCCGCCGCTACTTCAAGCCAGGCGAGAGCCCGGCGAACAATTCGAACTATGTCTCAGAACATACAACAGCTGCGGGCTATCTCGTGAACCACCTAGGTGAGAAGCTGGACTTCACAAGCGTGGACCATGGCGTAAGATTCGGCTATGATCTGCCGGATGATAAGTTTAGACAACCGTATTTTGCCCGCGTCATTACGGTAACGTTCGAGACCGGAGCGCTGCCTGCGATGGGGTATTCCAGCTTCGCATGGATTCCGGCGGCACAATCGGCGGCCTTGGTGCAGCCATCGTCGTTGGTCGCTGAGGAGAACACGATGGAGAATGCCTACCTCCACGTTACGGTCGCTGGTGACGGCAGCCTGACGATTAAGGACAAACGAAACGGTGAGACCTATGCAGGGCTTGGCGTTTATGAGAATGTCGGCGATATCGGCAACGAATATATTTTCAAGCAGCCGGAAGGCGACACCGCCATTACAACCAGAGGACTTGCGGCACAGGTAGAGCTTGTCGAAGACACAGCGTACCGGGCGACGTATGAAATTACACATACGTTCGATATTCCGGAGCAGGCTGATGAGCGGCTGGAGCAGGAAATCGCCACGATGGTCAATTTCCTTGACCGGAAAGCACAGCGTTCTGCGAAGCGAGTGCCGATCACCATTGTGACTCGCGTTAGTCTCAGCCGTTCCGAGGAAGGCGTTCGCGTCCACGCTGCATTCCATAATCCTGCGAAGGATCAGCGTCTGCGCGTCCTGTTCCCCTCCGGCGTTACAGCGGCGAAACACTACGCCGATTCCATCTTTGAAGTTGCTGAACGAGCTACGATTCCTGCTGAGGAATGGGTTAATCCGAGCAACTGCCAGCATCAGAGCGCTTTTGTCGACGTGCATGAGAACGGCCGCGGTTTGACCATTGCCAATAAAGGTCTCAACGAATATGAAGTGCTGCGTGACGAAAGCGGAACGATTGCGGTGACGATCTTGCGCTCAACCGGCGAGCTCGGTGATTGGGGCGTATTCCTAACGCCGGATGCGCAGTGCCTTGGCTCCAATCATGCGGAATGGATGATCCTCCCTCACGGAGGCGGAGATTCACGGTTCGTCGCTTATCAGCAAGCATATGGTTTCCAGGTGCCGATGCAGGCCAGCCAAACAGGCGTACACGAAGGGCCGCTGCCCGCACAGCAAAACATGCTCGATTGGAGCGCGGCGGGATCGGGCCTCGCCCTCTCCAGCGTGAAGATCAACGAAGAGCGCGGCGATCTGATTGCTCGCTGGTATAACCTCTCCGGTGAACCGGCTGAGCTGACGGTCAGCTCACAGTCACATGGGCGACTCTACGAGAGCACTGTGCTCGAAGACGCGGACGCAGCCGTCGACTTAGGGACTGATGGCGCTGCAACCGTGCCGGTTGAAGGGTACAAGATCATCAGCATTGGGATGAGTGCTAAGGAATAGAATGTGAAACAAGAAAAGGCAGTCTGGGATGCAAGCATCCTGAACTGCCTTTTATTGTGGCGTTATTGGCCGAATCTGAGGTGTCCGAAATTCTAACGAATCGTACAGACCTTATTGGGCCGGTTTTGGGGTCTGCGAGATTCTAACGAATCGTAGAGACCTTATTTGTAGTAAATCGGCTCTTAAATCCAAATAAACCGCTAAATAAGACCGCTGCGATTCGTTAGAATATTTTCCATGGTATTTTGAGGAGAATAAGCCCTGTACGATTCGTTATATCAAAAAAGAAGCCGATGATTGCTCATCAGCCTCTTTTTTCTGTTGAGTCTGATGCTGAGCGTTCCAATTGGGGACTCTCAGCTGCCGGCATGGGAGATATGAGGTTAGTTTGGTCGCTGAGAATTCCATTTTCATATTCTCAGCTTCTCTATCGGTTGGTTTTGGCCCAGAGAGTTCCATTTGGCGACTCTCAGCTGCCGGGACGGGAGTGATGGGGTTAGTTTGGTCGCTGAGAGTTCGATTTTCGTACTCTCAGCTTCTTTTTCGACTGGTTTTGGCGCTGAGAGTTCCATTTCGCGACTCTCAGCTGCCGGGACAGGAGAGATGGGGTTTAGTTTGGTCGCTGAGCGTTCGATTTCTGTACTCTCAGCTTCTTTATCGGTTGGTTTTGGCGCTGAGAGTTCCATTTGGCGACTCTCAGCTACCGGGACGGGAGAGATGGGGTGAGTTTGGTCGCTGAGCATTCGATTTCGCGACTCTGAGCTACCGGGATGGTAGATATGGGGTTAGTTTGGTTGCTGAGCGTTCCATTTTCGTACTCTCAGCTCCTTTATCGGTTGGTTTTGGCCCTGAGCGTCCCATTTCGCGACTCTCAGCTGCCGGGACGGGAGTGATGGGGTTAGTTTGGTCGCTGAGAGTTCGATTTTCGTACTCTCAGCTTCTTTTTCGACTGGTTTTGGCCCAGAGAGTTCCATTTGGCGACTCTCAGCTGCCGGGACGGGAGATATGGGGTTAGTTTGGACGCTGAGCGTTCCATTTCGCGACTCTCAGCCGCCGGATACGAACAAAGAAAGAGGCCGATGATTGCTCATCGGCCTCTTTTCTATGTCCTAGTTCCTCTATATCCTACAGGTTGCTAAGTGTTTCAGTCAGAACAGGAACGATTTGCGATTTACGGGAAACTACGCCCTTCAGAACCGCTTTGTTGTCGTCAAGCTTCACGCTGTAGGCTTGCTCAACTGCTGCCGCTTGTTTACCAAGTGCCAGCGCAACGGAATCGTTGTTCAAGATGTCAGTGACGACGAATACAAACAGATCAAGGCCTTTGTCAGCGATGATCGTATTCAGTGCCGCTTCAACTTCTGCTTGGCGGGAAAGAACATCGTTAACGTCAACCGCGTTAACTTGCGCGATCTCCACTTTGTAGCTGCCCATCGAGAATTCTTTCGCATCGAGCGAAATCAATTGCGCGATTGTTTTGTCGCTGAGATCAGCGCCGGCTTTAAGCATTTCAAGGCCGTAAGTCTCAGGCGTTACGCCTGCGATTGCTGCCAGCTCGCGAGCGGCTGCAACGTCCTCCGGCGTGCAAGTCGGCGACTTGAACAGCAAGGAATCGGAGATGATTGCCGAAAGCATCAGACCTGCAATGTTGCTTTCAATCGCGATGCCGTTTTCTTTGTACATTTTATTAAGGATGGTCGCCGTGCAGCCTACAGGCTCGCAGCGGTAGTAGAGCGGATGAGCGGTCTCGAAATTAGCGATACGGTGGTGGTCGATAACTTCAAGGACGCGCACTTTATCGATGTCGCTAGCGCTTTGCTGACGCTCATTGTGGTCAACAAGAATAACGTTGCTTGTTTCGTTCGAAACGGTTTCTACCAAACGTGGCGCAGCCGCTTTAAATTGATTCAGCGCGTATTGCGTTTCGCCGTTCACTTCGCCAAGACGAACCGCTTCAACCTCTTGGCCAAGCTTTGTTTTCAAGTCTGCGTAAGCAATTGCCGAACAGATTGTGTCGGTGTCCGGGTTTTTGTGTCCGAAAATCAATGTTTTTGACATCTTCATACTCCTTATTCGCTGTTTATTGGGTGCTGGCGACCATAAGAACGCCGGTAAGAATAAATCCCTAATCGGTATTATACCGTTTATTGCCCTGAATTCCTATTCCATTACAGGCAAATTCATAAACAGTTCTATATTTCGTCAAAAAGTTCAGGTGCCCTGTCCGCTCGAAGTCGTTTCTCCACCAATTCGAAAAGCGCATCGCAGAAAACATCCGACTCGTTCTCCCGCAGCGTTCCCAGAACCGGAATTGTTGCGGCGAGCTCGCCCCATTGCTGCTTGAAATACGCTTTGCGCACCGCATTGCCGCCATCGCGTTTCATCGGACTGTACGTCCAGCGCAGATAAGACGGTTTCCCTTCACGATCATAAACGAGTTTCTGAATCTCGGCATGCGTCGTCGATTTGTCCCCTGCATATATGACCACATAATAGTTGTCATTCCGATGCCAGTCGATAAACAATACATATAACGCGCCGCCGATTGTACGGGCAATATGATACGCATTCACCAGCGGTTTGCCATTGGACCATTGATGAAAGTTCGAAAGCGGCAATCCGTCCGTGCTGATTCGCGTTACATCATAGGCGCCGACCGGCCGGGCACTGGATCGCTCGATCCATGCCGCGAGTGCGGCTGCTTCCTGTTTCTCCATATCTATCAACCCCCTTCCAGTTTAGCATGCAGCATTCCACATGATCGAGCTATAATGAAAGCAGCCTATCAAAGACTCGTCTGAAAGGAACGGTGGCATTATGAATTCGTTCGAAATTGTCGGCACCCCAAGCGAGTTTGCGCGAAGCCACTTGTTCTTTGGTTTAATCGGTGGCTATGATGCGCCCCGATCGGATTTTCTCTATACACGCGACTATTATCCGGCCTATGAAATTCTGTTCATTACGAAAGGCAAAGGCGCGTTCAAGCATGCGAACCAGTGGATCGAGATCGTTGAAGGCGACTGCGTCGTGCATGACATGCGGCTGCCTCATGCCTATAAAACGGAAGCGAAGAACGCGTTCGAAATGTACTATTTGGTGTTCGACAGCATCGACATGGAGCATTTCTGGCCGAAGCTGTTCGGCGAACCTTCCTACTCCATCGTGCAAAATCTCCCGGCTGTCAATGAAATCCACAGTCTGCTCGAACAGATTGTAGAACTAATGAGAGAGCAGCATCCGGCTTATGAAATGCCTCTGTCTGCGCATATCTATCAGCTGCTTATGGAGATTTTCCGAAAGCAGCGCGACTTAGGAGGTTCTTGGCTGACAAACCACGGCTCCGAACCGGAGCCGCTGCAGCGCGCGCGGGCATTCATGGATGCGAACTATCTGGAGGTCGAAGAAGTCTCGCAGCTGGCCCAAATCGCCAATCTCAGCCTGTATCATTTTATCCGTCAATTTAAGAAGCAATACGGCGTCACGCCGAAGGAATACGTCTTGCTCAAGAAGGTTCACCATGCGAAGCGTTTGCTCATCAGCACATCGCTCTCGATCGGCGAGGTCAGTGTGCAAAGCGGATTTGCGAGCTATAACGCCTTTCTGCATGCTTTTCTGAAAGTGCAGCATGATTCGCCGCGGGATTTCCGCCGAAGCTTACGCCGCCTCTAATTGCGTCAGCCCCTTTCTTGCAAACAGCAATTTATTGAGTGTATTCGGCAATTCGCTAGCTTCAATAGCGTCTCTCTATGTCGTAAACTAAAGTTAATTAAAGCGTTTACTGACTAGGAGGGTCTAAGAATGAGCCTATACGGATTAACGAGTGAACAGCAATTGATGTGGGAACGTGACGGTTTTCTAGTGATTGAGGATTTTCTGAGCAGCCAAGAGGTCGATTCCATTAACGAAGACATGGATCGGGCTTTTCATGAATTCGAAGTCAATAATCGCGTCAACCCGGCTACCGGCCAGCTGAACCATGTGAAGCAGATTTGCGGCATTATTGAGTATGGCGAAACCTTCGCCGGGCTTTTGGAGCATAAACGAATGATGAACATTTTGCGAGATATGATCGGCAATCAATTCGTTATGATCGATAACGACGCTCTACTCAAACCACCGGGCAAAATCTCGCATACCAACTGGCACCGTGACACGACTACGAGGATCTTCTTTGGCGATAAGCAAGCCCCATTCATGGTTAAGGTGTTCTACTTCCTCTCCGATGTGCCTTACGACGGCGGCTGCCTTGCGTTCTTGCCCGGCAGCATCCACATGAAGGATGAGGATTTGCCTAAAGTGGAGAAGCAGGAGGATTTGCCGGGCCATGTCAGAATGAATGTCAAAGCCGGTACGGCGGTTATCTTCAACGGCTACACGTATCACTCGGCGCTGAACAATTTCTCAGATGTGACTCGCCGCTCACTCATCTATAACTACGCCCAATCCTGCCTGCGCACATGGCCGGGTTACGAGCCTTCCGAGGAGCTCAAAGCCGGTGCAACATCGAATATGCGCAAAATGCTGCTCGGCGTAACGCCGTGGATGACCGATGCGAAAGCCTTCGAAGAAGAAGATGCCGCAGCGTCCGGCAGCAAAATGATGATGGGTTAACAAGCAAGGGTGCCGGGCTGCCGGTGCCCTTTTATTTTGGGCTCGCATATTCGACTGACGCTCTCCATTATCGCGAACGATTCTGCTATAATTTTGTATTGGACAATCACCAACGAAACACCTGCTTACATTCAACTATTAAAGGAGCGAATCCCATGTTTGAGCATATCGTTATTTTCAAAATGAACGCCACCGTAACACCCGAGAAGGAACAAGAGCTGGTAAACAGCCTGCTCGCATTTAAAGGCGCTATTCCAGGTATCGTTGATCTCACTGCCGGACAAAACATTACGGAGGAAACCGGCAATATCCACGGGTACTCCCTAGGACTCCGCGTAACCTTCGAGAACCAAGATGCCCTTCGCGCTTACGGCCCGCATCCTGTTCATCAAGCGTTCGTGAAATCGCTGGACGGTCTGCTTGAAAGTGTTGTCGTCGTCGATTACCACATCTAATATCAATTCCAGATATATTTGTGATAATGTCAGCCATTGTCGTCGACTCGCCTTCGCAGTAAGCTTGAGCTAACCGATGCGAGAGGATGAGAACGATGCACAAAGTAGTCCCACGCTTAACGACGCCAATTACACAAGCCCAAATAGATCAATTTAATGATGAGGGCTTCTTGCTGATTAAGAACGGCTGCTCAGCCGACCTGATCGATGCCTTTAACGGACATATCTATGATTTGCGCGACGAGAAGCCGATGCCGGAGTGGGCCGCTTGCGAAGAGAGCAAGAAATATTCGGTCCGCTTGTTCAACCCGCACCTGCATGACGGATTCGCGCGTCAAATGATGAAGCTGCCGATCGTGCGCGGCACGCTTGCCCAGCTAATGGGCCGTGAAGCCGTTTGCGTGCAAAGCATGTTTTTCTACAAAGAGCCGGGTTCCCCGGGACAAGCGGCACATCAGGATTTCTATTACATTAAGAACGATCCGATGACGATGATCGCGGCTTGGATCGCAATGGAAGAAAGCGTCGACGAGGAGAATGGCTGTCTCTGGGTCATTCCGAAGTCGCACCGCCTTGGCCTCCTGCCGCATGGCGCCGTTAAGAATCTTGATGAGCACGAGCCGTGGACGGATGAAACGGAAGGAATTGATCTGAAGCAGCAGGTCCCGGTCATCATGGAGAAAGGCGATATTCTTTTCTTCCACGAGCTGCTTATTCATTCCTCCACTCGCAATCGGAGCACCGACCGCTGGCGCCGTTCTTATGTATGCCACTATATCCGCGAGGATGCGACGACTTCACGCAGTGATTTACAGAAGAAGTTTCCGCTCTATTAATGCGAGAAAAGCCCGGCTGTCGATGCCGGGCTTTTTCTTTTTTCCCAGCAAAACACAGGTTATCGCTCGCATGAGATGCTGGTATGCTGAAGTGGTGGTCTATACATAAACAGAGATGGAGGACAATCATGAGAAAGAAAACCATACTGGCGGCCATTAGCTTCATGCTTCTGTCAGGCGCCGTGCAAGCGACGACTTTTGTCAGAGAAACTCATGCAAGCGCTGTCACTTATTCGATCGGTGCTTCCGGCAGCGTTGTTACGGCGTTGCAGACTGATTTGAAGAAGCTTGGCTATTTCAACTATCCTACGGCAACCGGCTATTATGGCACCGTTACTCGCGATGCCGTCGTCGCCTTTCAAAGTAAATATGGACTTCGCGCAGACGGCATAACCGGTCCATTGACGCTCGAAGCGGCTAGTCATGCGATCCTGAAGCAAAAACTCATCGCGGATACGTCCTCCTACCTCGGCATTCCTTATACCTGGGGTGGCACGAGTCCGGCAAGCGGCTTTGACTGCTCCGGTTTTATCTATTATATGTTCACGAAATTCGGCGTTCCGCAAACTCGGACTACCTCCTCGAACCTGTTCAGCCAAGGCTTCGCGGTGAGCAAGCCGATGCTGCAGCCGGGAGATCTTGTTTTCTTCCATAATAGTCCATCGACAGGGGAAGTCGATCATGTCGGCTTCTATATGGGCAACGGTTCGTTCATTTCGGCATTATCCTCAAAGGGAATCTACGTGCAGCAGCTGGACAACACCTATTGGGGGCCACGTTTTGCGGGTGCGAGAAGAGTTTATTAGATTCATGCAGACAGCCTGGCGGCCACGCCGGGCTGTTCTTTTTTTGAGCAGCGCGATGTTCCTGTTTTGCAGTTCGAGCGCTATAATATAAGGAAGGAGGAACGATTGGCATGAGCTCAGGACTCCCTTACGACAAAATCACTTCCGCCTACGCCGGCACCATCGTCTACCCGCCAAAAGGTACGTATGGACCTCGGGTGCAGCAAGATATACAGCTTGTACTGCTCCATACCGGCGAACTCGATCTGACTATTGATGATACTCGCCATCCTGTCAAAGCCGGACAAGTCGTTTTGCTGAAACCGCAGCATCACGAATATTTTGCTTTTGCCGAATCGCAAGAGTCTTGGCATCGCTGGGTTACCTTATCCGTTTCGGCTCTTACGGATGCTGAACTCCATTATTTGGACAGTCTGCCCTTTAGCATGCCAATTCCGGAAGCGCTCAATTCGGTGACCGATATGCTGCTTTCTTTGCAAAATGATTATTTAAAGCAGGACGAGCTCATGATAAGTCTGGGATATTCCGCCTTTCGGCTGTTTACAGCCAGAATTGCGCAAACCAAGCAGCAGCAGGAGCTCCATCCCAGCATCATTGCAGCATTGACCTATATCCAGCAGCACTATACGGAGGAGATTTCGCTTCCTGATCTGGCCGGCGCTGCCGGCGTATCGCCGGAGCACCTGGTCCGTCTGTTTCACGTTCATCATCACCTTACACCGATCCGCTATCTGTGGCACTACCGCGTGCTCAAGGCAACCGAATTGCTCTCTCAATCCGGTCTTTCCATGGGAGAAATAGCGGCAAGATGCGGATTCAAGACTGCGTTTCATCTCTCGCGGCTCGTGAAGGAACAAACAGGCAGCACTCCTTCTGAAATTCGCAAAGCCGCGTGGGGAACGACGAACTAACTTGGAGGACATACGATGCGATTTATCGATAACGGCAACAACAATGATCCCTCGTGGAATCTTGCGCTAGAAGAGTACGCGCTTCGTAACCTAGGCAGCGACGGAGAAGATTATCTTCTCTTCTACATTAATAAACCATCCATTATCATCGGCAAAAATCAAAACACCGCCGAAGAGGTAAACGGCTCTTATGTGGAGGAGCATGGCATTCATGTCGTGCGTCGTCTATCCGGCGGCGGCGCGGTCTACCATGATCTCGGCAATCTCAATTTCAGCTTTATCACTTCGGACGACGGACGCTCCTTTCATAACTTCCGCAAGTTTACCGAGCCTGTCGTAGAAGCGCTTCGTAAGCTTGGTGTTGAAGCAGAACTGAGCGGAAGAAATGATTTGCAGGTCGGTGAGCGCAAAATCTCCGGCAACGCGCAGTTCGCCTCTAAAGGGCGAATGTTCAGCCACGGTACGCTGCTATTCAACTCCGAAGTCGATTCCATCGTTTCGGCGTTGAACGTCAACCCGGCCAAGTTCGAGTCCAAAGCGACCAAGTCCGTCCGCAGCCGTGTCGCGAACATCACGGAATTTCTGCGGGAGCCGCTTACGATGGAGCAATTTCGCCAGTTCCTGCTGGAGTCGATCTTCGGCAGCAGCACCGGAATTCCGGAGTACAAGCTGACCGATGCGGATATCGCCGCCGTGCAGCAGCTCGCGGAAGAACGCTACCGCAGCTGGGACTGGAACTACGGACGCTCGCCGGCATTCAATGTGCGGCAGGTCAAACGGTTAACGGCCGGCACCTTCGATGTTCGGCTTAACGTGCAGGAAGGCGTTATTGCCGAAGCCTCTGTCTTCGGCGATTTCTTCGGAACTGCTGAAGTGTCCCTCGTTACTGATCGGCTCGCCGGTGTGAGATATAATCCGCAAGCCGTCGCTGAAGCGCTCGCGAACGTTGATTTGACCCTGTGCTTCGGTCCGGTTGAGCGAGAGGAATGGCTCGCATTATTGTTCTGATCTCATTGGCTGATTGGCTCAAGTAATTCGAATCGAATGGGAGTGGAGAATCGCATGAACAAGGCCGATAATGTCACTTCGCTTAAAGCGTTACAAGCATGGAAATCCATCCCGCAGCAGCTGCGGGACAAGCTGGTCCGCAACGTATTTTGCGGCAATTGCGGCGGCGCCGTCGAGATCGTCGATTACAGCATCCGCGAAGAGAAATACGCGCTGCTGCTAACCGGCAAATGCCGCACCTGCGCCAGCCCCGTCGCCCGCGTCGTCGAAAACGACTGAGGCGGCACGGCTGCATGCGGCAGCTGTGCTGGCGGTGGCGGCAGCGCCGGGTTTGAGCCAAGAGTCGAAGTATTCGACTCTTGGCTTTTTTGTTGCTCTTGCTGGGGACTGTAAGCGGATATTCCGCTTACAGGAGCAATTCGGAGAGGGTTGTTCCGCTTTAAGCGGATATACCGCTTAGGATGTGGAATACGCGCCGAATTTCAGTAATCTCGCTCTCGATTGGCGCTTTAAGCGGATATGTCGCTTACAGCAGAAGTTCGGAGGAGATTGCTCCACTTTAAGCGGATATCCCGCTTAAGATGTGGTGCAGCCACCGATTTCACAGTAATCTAGATCTCGCTAGGAGCTGAGAGTTCAATTTTCGAACTCTCATCCATCGCCGATAGCGATCCCAGCCTTCCGACTAAACTAAGCGCCGCTTTCCCTATCGAATCCGCATCGCCAACCACCAAATCCACTTCCCCTTCACCAAATCATAATAATGTTCACTACATCCAAATTCTTCTTGTTGTAAACTCAAATTTGAGTATAATAAAATGAGTAGTATTCAAATTTGAGTACATACTCTCAACAAGGAAAGGAATGAATGCAGTGGACGCCAAAAGAAGTAATGTCAAACTCGTAATTGCGGGCCTGCTCCTCGGTCTGTTTATGGCTGCACTCGATCAAACGATCGTGTCGACGGCAATGACTACGATTATCGAGAAGATTGGAGGCTTCGATAAATTTATCTGGGTATACTCTGCCTATATGATCGCGATGGTCGTATCGACCCCGATCTTCGGTAAATTATCGGATATGTACGGACGCAAACGGTTCTTTCTCGCCGGATTGATTCTGTTCATGGCGGGTTCCATCCTTTGCGGAACCGCGCAGAACATGGAGCAGCTCATCATCTACCGTGCGATTCAAGGGATCGGCGGCGGCGCTTTGATGCCAATCGTCTTCACGATTATTTTCGATCTATTCCCAGCCGAGAAACGCGGCAAAATGATGGGACTCTTCGGCGCCGTATTCGGCGTATCCAGCGTCTTCGGCCCGGTAATGGGCGGGCTGATCACCGACAATCTCAGCTGGCGCTGGATTTTCTACATCAATGTCCCCATCGGTATTCTAGCGGTGATCTTCATCGCGCAGGCCTATCACGAACAATCCAATCCGCGTAAACAAATCATCGACTGGTTGGGTGCCATCTCGCTTACAGGTTTTGTACTTACGCTTATGTTCGGCCTGGAACTTGGCGGCTCGGACGGCTGGGCATGGGATTCGGCAAAAACCATTTCGCTCTTCGTTGCTGCCGGCGTATTGCTGATCGCCTTCTTGTTCATCGAACGTTCGGCGAAAGATCCGATCATCAAGCTTTCTTTATTCAAAAACAAAGTCGTCACCAGCAGCATGGCCATCAGCGTGCTCTACGGCGGCATTATGATCGCTGCTGCAACGTACATTCCGCTCTTCATTCAAGGTGTATTTCACAAAACAGCTACAGAAACAAGCAGCGTACTTACACCGATGATGCTTGGCGTCGTACTCAGCAGCCAAGTCGGCGGTCGCGTGGTCAGCAAGTTCAGATATCGTGACGTCATGGTCGTATCTGCACTGACCCTGTTGGTCGGCACATTGCTTCTAGGTTATGTAATGGATCAAGAAACATCCAGACTCGTCATTACTTTGTTTATGGTCATCGTCGGTCTTGGCATCGGGGTTTCCTTCTCCTTGCTCAATATCTCGACGTTGAACGCTGTTCCTCCGCAATATAAAGGTTCTGCTTCATCCCTGATTACGTTCTTCCGGACAATCGGCTCCGCACTTGGCATTACGGTATTCGGCGCGATGCAGAAGTCAGCCTTCCAATCCGGCGTGAAAGAAATTCCGAATATTAATCCGGAATTAGCTTCCCAGATCAAAGGCGGCCAAGCGCTGCTGAACCCTGATGTTCAAGCTCAAATGGGATTGCCTGCCGATCTCATTAACCAGCTGCTCAGCAAGCTTGGCGACTCCGTCATCTTTATTTTCCAATGGACGATCATTCTTCCGATACTGGCTCTCGTCTTCGCGATCTTGATGGGACGTGCAAAGCTGGAAGCATCCAAATTAGGCGGGCCGCAAGGCGCACCTGGCAAACCGGGCGCTGGAGGACAACAAGGTCCTCAAGGCGACGGCAAACCAGCGCCATCGTTCCACGGAGGATAAACGTCCATGTCAATGAGGCTCTTAATCTTAGGGCTGCTTATGGAGTATGACCGTCACCCCTACGAAATTCGCCAGACGATTAAAGACCGCAACTGGAATGAATGCTTCAAGCTTCGCGACGGATCACTGTATTATGCGGTAGACCAGCTGCGCGAGGATGGGCTGATCGAGGCGGCTGAGGTCGTTTCGGTCCCAGGGGAGAATCGGCCGGATAAGACGATTTATCGGATCACGGATTCCGGACGAGAGGCCTTCCAAGAGCTGCTCGACACACAGTTCAAACAAATTTCATACCCGCAGCATCCGCTGTTTCTTTCGATGGCGTTCGTTCGCCACGGCGAACCTAAGAAGGTGGAAGAGAACATCGTCAAACAGCTCGAAGCCTGCCAATCGCGAATTGAGCGCATGCATGCGGTACTACAGCTCAAAGGAAACTTCTTGCCCCGCGGCTCCGCGCTGATGATTCAAGGCTTCATCCAATTCGGCGAGACGGAGAAGCAGTGGCTGACAACGCTGCTGGAGGAAGCGCGCTCCGGCAGTCTCTTCGAAGGCCATAAGCTGACACCTGCACAGTGGGAAGCGTTCATCAAGTATAAACAGCTTCCTACGTCAGAATAAGAACAACAAATAAGCCGCAAGGCAGTGTGAGCAAGGAACGAATTCGTTTCTCTCCCATTGCCGAGCGGCTTATTCCAGCTTATTCCAGTCGCAGCAAACTTCCCTTCTGCGAGCAAATGTACAGCTCCCCGTCTGCGTCAACGCCAAACGAAGTAATCAGGTGATCGGATTCGATCAGCACCTTATTTTCAACGCTGCCATCCTCGTTTTGCCTTAATGCCCAGATCGTGCCCATGGCATAATCCGCATAGACATACCAACCGACAAGCGCTGGCAGCGCCTTACCCCGATACACGAATCCGCCCGTAATGGACACGCCTTGATCGCGGCCGTACGTGAAGATTGGCTCAATTAATCCTTCCTTCTTACAGCCTTCCTGAGGTTTGAAGCAGAGATTCCCCTCCATGACGTTCCAACCGTAGTTGCCGCCTTTCTCGATGAGATTAATTTCCTCCAGCCGATCCTGTCCGACATCCGCCGCCCACAGTTTACCCGTAACCGCATCGAAGCTGAATCGCCATGGATTGCGCAGCCCAACCGCGTAGATTTCCGGTGCCCCGCCTCCGCCGGCAAAAGGATTATCCGACGGAATCCTGTATTTCTTCCCGTTAGCTCCGGTATCCACGTCGATGCGCAGCAGTTTGCCCAGTAAGCTCTGCTTATTCTGGCCGTTGCCATGCGGATCGCCGCCGCTGCCCCCGTCTCCTGCCGCAATATATAGATACCCGTCGTCCGGTCCAAAAGCCAGCTGCCCGCCTTTATGATTCGAGAAAGGCTGTTCATACGTCAGAAGCTTCACCTCGCTCGCCGGATCCAGCATTTCCGGATGCTCCGGATCACTCATCACGAAGCGAGAGATAACCGTATGGGTCTTCGTCGTGTAATTCACGAATGCAACACCGGGCTTCTTCGGGTGAAAAGCTAACCCAAGCAGTCCCTGCTCATTGCCGTCACTGTATACGCGATCCCGAATATCGAGCACAACCTTCGGTTTCCCAGAAGGTTTCTCCAGGTCCAGCATCACCACTTGGCCCGGCTGTTCGATCACGAAGGCTTTACTACGCAGCGCTGTCGTTATACCGAACTCACTCACCATCCCAACCGGATTATCCAGCGTCCCTTCCGGTACAATCGTCTCTAATATAACCGGCTTCTCCGCTGCCGAGGTGGCTTGTCCGTTCTCATTCGAAGGCAGCACCACCGATTCTTCTTCGCCTTTACAAGCAGTGAGCAGTAAACAAAGTCCGAGCAACCAACCTGCTGCAGAAAGTCCTCCGAGCCATGTCCTCATCCTCTTTCTCATCCTCCTCTGCTTTCTTCTAGTCCGATCATCTCATAGTAAGAAACCCCAATTCAAGCTGAGTGCCGCCAGCAACGTGCAAGCAAACAAAAAAGGCCAAGCAAGGTCTCCCCCGCTCAGCCATTTCCTTATTTCTTCACGATGTCCGCTACCGCTTTATCAAACTTGCCAAGCAGCTCGTCGGATTTGATGCGTTTGCCCATGTATTCCTGCATCGCAGCACCGAATTGTTGCGTGATGCCGTCTGGGAAACGATCCCACTGCCAGCCCTTCACTTGATCCGGGTGTTCTTGGGAGAACGTTGCGAAGTCTGCCGCGATTTTGCCGATTGCCGCTGGATCAGCCGGAATCGAAGTGATCGACGGGATAAATTTGAAGTCGGTTGCTACGAATTTCTTGCCTGTTTCCGAAGTAGCCATCCAGTTAAGGAACGCTTTTGCTTCATCCGGATGAGCGGATTTGTTGTTCACAACCCAGTTGCTTGGTACGCCTGTGAATACGTTCGGTTTGCCTTCCAGCGGTACCGGCATCATGCCCAGGTTCAGATCCGGATTCACTTCATCCACCATACCTTGGATCCAGTTACCATGTTGAATCATTGCGTATTTGCCAGCAGCAAACTCTGCCACTTGCGTGTTGTAGTCCGTTGTCAGAGCGGCCTTCTGGCCGTTTGCGAACATGATGTCTACTAGGCGAATCCATTGTTTGGTAAGCGGATCGTCCTTGAATGTTTTGGTGCCTGCTTTGATTTCATCGATGAATGCAGCAGGATCAGCTTGCGTTGCGTTCGCGATATTAAAGGTATGAATACCGAGCGACCACCACTCGTTCGTCAATGCGAAAGGAATAATCCCTGCATCTTGAAGCTTCTTGCAATCCGCTTCCAGTTCATCAAGCGTTTGCGGAAGCGTCGTAATGCCTGCTTTTGCAAACAGATCTTTGTTGTACGTCAAGCCGTACGCTTCAAGCGTCATTGGCATGCCGAGCAGTTTGCCGTCGCGCGAAATTTGTGCACGGGAAGCTTCTACCAGATCCTTTGCCCATGGCTCATTGGAGAGATCCACCGCACGATCTACATAAGGATCGAAGCCGGCCCAGCCGCTGGAGGTAATGATTTCCGGCTCTTCGCCCGCTGCAAGCTCAGCCTTCAGCAATGCGCTGTAGTCCTCGCCGCCGCCATGCGTTTCGATTTCAACCTTCACGCCTGTTTCTTTCTCATAAGCTTCTGCCATCTTGGCAAGCGCAGCTGCAATCTCGACTTTGAATTGGAATACTTTAATCGTTACCGGCTCTTTCGGCGCGTTTGTTGTCTCTGTAGTCGCCGAATTGTTTGCAGCAGCAGTGTTGTTAGCTGCAGCAGTGTTGTTAGCTGCAGCAGTGTTATTAGCAGCTTTCGCGTTCTCCCCGTCTGTGCTGTTGCCCCCGTTATTATTGTTGCTGGAACATCCACTTGCGATAAGTGCAGTGGCAAGCGTAAGTGCGAATATCGATCTCTTTTTCATGATTGGCCTCCCAAAGGGTTTTGGTTACATTTCCAATTATAGAGTGCATATTTCGGCTATTACACCGAATAAATTGAACTAGATAGTGTAATATTTTGATTAAATTAGGTAAATATCAATTTATTACCCCTTAACTGATCCTGCCGTAATGCCTTGAATAATATGTTTTTGTAGAAAAAGGAAAAATGCAATGATCGGCAATGTACTCAAAGTAAGCGACGCCATCGCCAAATCCCATTTGCGCAAATATTGTCCGAAGAACTTCTGCACCGCTAGCGGAATCGTGGTGAAGTTGTCGTTGATGACAAGCACCGGCAGCAAATAGTCGTTCCAAATCCACAGCACGTTCAGAATGATAACCGTAACGGCAATTGGCTTGAGCAGCGGGAATACGATGCGCCAGAACACGCCATAAGGCGAACAGCCATCCACAACAGCAGCTTCTTCAATCTCAAGCGGCACCGATTTGATAAAGCCATGGAACAGAAACATCGAGAGCGAGATCCCAAAACCGATGTAGCAAATGACGATTCCGTATACATGCCCGCGCAGTTCAAACAGCGACGTGATGCGCATCAGCGGCAGCATGACCGATTGGAACGGAATAATCATCGCCGCGACATAGACGGTAAACAGGAACTTATTGAACGTTGTCGGTTTTCTCACCAAACGGTAAGCACTCATACTCGCAACTATTACCAGACAGCCAACGCTGAGCACTGTAATAACTAGGGAGTGCATGAATACGACCGGAAAATCAATCGCGATCCAAGCTCGCTTGAAATTCCCAAACCCCCAGCTCGTCGGCAGCTCAGCTGCGTTTAATAGAATGGCGCCAAGCTTTTTGAACGAATTAATGACTAGAAAATAGAAAGGCGTCAGGAAAAGCAGCGCCAATAGTACGCATGCTAGCTCGAATACGAAAAGGAGTGGCGTATATCGTTGTTTGTCTTCCATCGTTACGCTTCCACCTCTTTCTTCTTGGTGAACCATACCTGTGTGACGGTGATCAGCGCGACTGCGAAGAAGAAGATCATCGCTTTGGCCGTACCCAATCCGTATCGATTATTCGTCAGCGCCTCACGATAAATGTTGAGTGCGATCGATTCAGATGCATAGCCCGGTCCGCCGGCCGTTAAGGACAAATTCAGATCGAACATCCGGAAGGCATTCGATGTCGTCAGGAACAGACAAATCGTAATGGCCGGCATTATAAGCGGAATCGTGATCGAGCGGAAAACCTGCCACGCATTAGCGCCGTCTATACGAGCTGCTTCCGTCAAATCCTTCGGGATTCCAATAATCGCTGCGATATAGATGATCATCATGTAGCCTGCCGTCTGCCACACGAACACGTTAACAATCCCCCAGAATGCCGTAGTCGGCGTACCGAGCCAAGGAAGATTGAAGAACTCCAGCCCCGTCGCTTCGCCGACAGCCGCAAACCCGCGGACGTAGATAAAGTACCAAATGTAGCCCAGCAGCAAGCCGCCGATTACATTCGGCAGGAAGAAGATGGTGCGAAGCACATTTCGACTCTTCAGATTGCGAGTAAGCAGCATCGCCAATAATAGCCCCATCACATTGGTCGCCAGAACGGCTGCCAATGTAAATCTCGCCGTAAACCAGAAAGCGGTCCAGAACCGTTCATCATCCGTGAAGATCCGATGAATATTCTGAAAGCCGACCCATTTCGCATGGTTCAGATCCAGCCCGTCCCACTCCGTAAACGTATAATAGAAACCCATAAAGAACGGCACCGCGACGATAAGCAGAAAAATCAGAAGTCCCGGTCCGACAAATACGGTTTGCTGCAGCCATTCATGCCATTTGATTTTGCGATTCACGCTCTGCACCTAGATGTCCCCTTTCTTAACCCTCGTACCTCAGTATAGCGGCTCCCGATAACACCAATCGACAGAAGATCGTGAACTTCATGGTGGAATATATTGACCAACTCACAATTCATAGCGTATGTTTATACCAAAATCCACGCCATCGATTCGGGAGGCGCATCCTTGACCACAACCTTGTTCAAAAACACGACAATCCGTAAAAAGATGATGATGCTCTTCTTAATCGCCACTATACTGCCCATAGCCGCTTCCATCGCAATCTCGTATCACGAGACGAAGTCCTCGATTACGAAGGAGGCCATCTCGAAGAACAACCGGCTGCTCGCACTCGGGGGCACGAACATCATCAACTATATGAACAATATCAACCAGAAGTCGCTTGCCGTCTACAATTCGATGAATGTTCCCCGCTCACTCTACTATATTTTGGAGCACAATATGGAGAACGAAGTGTTCCCCAACCAAATCAGCGATGTCATCCAGAACCGCAATTTGCTCAAGGATCATCTCTACAATATCTATCAAAGCGTGCAGGAGTTTTATAAAATCAGACTCTACGTAGCAGGTCAGAACACCAGCTATCTACTATGGAATGACGACATTAAAGTTGGCAAACATCAGAACGGTTCAATAGCGATGGCTTCCAAAACCTATATCGAACCGACCCATTTGAGCCACAATTACGGGCTGTCCATTAAGTCTCCCGTGAAAGAAGAACAGGTCTTCACCCTTCATCGTCCGATCTTCTTAGCCCCGAGCAGCACGCAGCTGGCGGAGCTTACGATTGATGTGAAAACAACCGTGCTTAGTGATCTGAACCGTCAATTGTACGATGCCGGTCATGAGAATTTCTATCTGGTTGACGCCGATGGCGGTGTCCTGATCTCCTCCGATGAGTCCCAAATTGGCAAACGTCTGGATAGTGAATGGTTTCATAACGTACGGAATGCTTCGACGACGAAGGGGCATTTTGACTGGGATGGGAATGCGTTCTCCGGCATGATTTTCTACCAGCAGGTGAAGACCAACTACATGAATTGGTACCTAATCAAGCAAACGCCTAACAGCCATCTATACGCGACTGCCAATGAAACCGCTTTAATTAATACCTGGGTTGGGGCGGCCTTCCTTGCCATTGCTGTTATTGCCCTGATGCTCATCTCTTATCGTTTCACGAAGCCGCTGCTTGCGCTTATCGGTTATGTTAACAAGATCGATTCCGGTAATCTGAACGTCCACATCGATATCCAGAGCAATGATGAAATCGGGCTGCTGGCCAAGCGATTCCGGTCGATGATGCAGACGATTAACAATTTGATTTTGAAAGAATATAGACTCGAGCTTGCGAACAAAACCATTCAGCTCAAAGCGCTGCAGGCGCAGGTAAACCCGCACTTCCTGTATAATGCGCTGCAATCCGTTGGGACCGTGGCGCTGCAGCATGGCAACATGAAAGTATATCAGCTTGTGACGTCACTTGGGAAGATGATGCGCTATCAAATGGACATGGCAGATGTTGGGGTGGAGCTGAGCCGGGAGCTGGATTACGTGCAGGCCTACCTGGATTTGCAAAAAGAGCGTTTCGACACCTCGCTCGATATCATCTTGATGATCGACGAGCGCACTCGCAGCATAAGGCTGCCGAAGATGATATTGCAGCCGCTGGTGGAGAACTTCTTCAAGCATGGTTTCTTGCCTTCGGAGCGGCCGGCGAAGCTGGTAATTGCCAGTTCGCTTGGCGATGACGGGGCACTCACGATCGTGGTATCGGACAACGGGAAAGGGATATCTGCTGCACGTATGGCGGAGCTTAACCGGCTTCTAATGCAGGATCACGAGGTGGAAAACGAGGAGGAAGAAGGGCTGGCTATCGGACTTCGAAACGTCCTATTCCGTCTGAGGCTTTACTTTAAACAGGATGCGGCGCTTAGTATCCAGCATTTGCACCCGCATGGATTTTCGGTGACGCTTCACATTCCACATGCATTGGAGGACCAGCCTTTATGAAAGCACTCATAGTAGATGATGAACGGCATGTTCGCGAGGCGATTCGGCTGCTTGTGCCATGGCAGCAATTTGGCATTGAAACGGTGCTGGAGGCCGATGACGGGACGACCGGAATGGCGATGATTCAGGCGCAGCGGCCTGCGCTTGTATTCACGGATATGATGATGCCCCATATGGGCGGCGACAAGCTGATGGAATGGATGGCGGAGCATGCGCCGGAGAGCAAAATCATCGTCATCAGCGGGCATGATACGTTTGATTTTGTCCGCACGGCCGTGAAATTCGGGGGCATGGACTACATCTTGAAGCCGATCGATGCGGAGCAGCTGACGAGTGCCGTGGAACGGGCGGTCAGCAGCTGGCGCAGCGAGGATGCGAGCCGCTCGCGCGCGCGCGGGCAGGATATTGAGCTGAATCAGCTCAAGCCGCTTTATTCGGAGCAGCTGTTGGCTGCTCTGATGAAGGGGACAGGATCTGCGCAGGAGTTCGCGCAGGCGATGAAGCCGTTTGGGATGCGGTATGGAGCTGGCGGGGGCGGAATTGGGAGTGCTGGCGGCGGGACTAGCGCTGCTGGCGAGGGCAGAACTGTGAAGGACGCTGCGACTTTGGCCGCTTCCGAGACGATCATTCGGACTGCTGTTGTGGAGCTAAGCTCCACCCCACCTGCCGTTGCAGATAAATTCGGCTCTTCCGGCCGGGATCTCTTTGCTTATGCTGTAGCCAACATCGTGAATGAGATGCTGCGCGAGCGCGGTGCGGGTCACGCCTTCCGCCATCACGCCGGAGCTGAGCAGGAGATTGTCCTGCTCTTCTGGGGTAACCCGGATGATGTGCCCGGACTGCTCGTCGAGTGCAACGACGCCTTGTTCGTCGCATTGAAAGCGCGGCTGGCCATAGGACTCGGCCTGCCGGTTGCTTTCCCGTCCGGACTTACCGCTTCCTACCGGCAAGCGCGGACTGCACTGATGCAGCGAAACCTGCTGCAAACGGGTAAATGCATCCACTGCTTTGATGTTCGGTCGGCTACTTCTACGGAGCCGGCATTATTCTTCAGCCCTTACGAGGAGCGAGTACGCTACGCCGTGCAAAGCGGCAGTCCGGTTAACATCCGCCGCGCGCTGCAGCTATGGTTCGACGCTCTCGATCAGAGAAGCCGGCTGACGCCGGATAATCTCCTGCTCTGGCAGAGGGAATTCCAGCTCGCCGCAGCGATTTGGGAAGGCGGACGCAATGTCGCCGAGGCGGACATTCCCTATTCGAGAGAAGGCAGCAGCTCCTTGCCTGTAGATGCTGGCGGCGCTTTCCAGTATGCAGCATGGAAGGAAGCTTTCGTCCGCGAAGCATGCGAGATCGGAGCCCGGCTGAACGCCGCCAGCGAGCGTGGCAGCACCATTCGCGACATCGCTGCTCATATTGAGAAGTTCGCTCATGAAGACCTGACGCTGCAGAGTATCTCGGACAAGTTTCATCTCAGCCGCGAGTACATCTCACGCAAATTCAAGCAGGAGCTGAACCAGAATGTCTCGGACTTCATCACCGCTTGCCGGATCAACCGGGCAAAGATTCTACTAGCAAGCGCACACTTGAAGATCACCCAAGTCGCCGAAATGTCCGGCTTCCAGGACGAGAAGTACTTCAGCAAAGTGTTCAAGAAATTAATGGACTGCACGCCAAGCGAATTCCGCAAGCGGCAGTATGGGATGGAGTAGGGGCTCGGCGGGAAACCCGGAAAGCTCGGCGCATGTAGATCTCTACATGCGCTTCTTCCGCCGAAAACACGGCCATCCCGCTCATGTAGATCCCTATGTACCCTTCTTCCGCCAAAAACCCGGCAATCTCGCTCATGTAGATCCCTACGTACCCTTCTTCCGCCGAAAACCCGGCAATCTTGCTCATGTAGATCCCTACGTACCCTTCTTCCGGCGAAAACCCGGCAATCACACTCATGTAGATCCCTACGTACCATTCTTCCGCCGAATACCCGGCAATCTCGCTCATGTAGATCCCTACGTACCCTTCTTCTGCCGAAAACCCGGCAATCTCGCTCATGTAGATCCCTTCATGCCTTTCTTGCGCGCCACATAACAAAAAAAAGGGCTGCCGATCACATGATCGGCAGCCTCGCAACTTCACCTATTATCGCACCAATTCCGGCTGGTGTTCCTTCAGCCAACCGCGCAGCGGCACATCCTCGTCCGTCGGACTGTAATAGCCGTTGCAATTCACGCCTGCGCCAAGCAGCTGACGGCGGATCGGATCGGCGCTCTCCCACAGGTGCTGCACGGTCATATCGTCCTTCGTGCGGATCCAACGGTATCCGTAGCCGTAGAACAGCACTTTGCGCGTGTAGTCCGACCAGTTCGGCGAACCGGCATGCCAGGTGCGGCGATCGAAGAAGACCGCTGACCCCGGCTTCACGCATACCGGAATGGCGCCTTCCGGCTGGCCTTGTCGATCAGCCGGCATCTCCAGGCTGTCCTTCAGGTGACTGCCCGGCACCACCCAGAAGTTGCCCCGGTCCGGCTCCGACACATCGGAGAGGAAATACGCCACCTTGAGCGATAAGCGCGGACGCGGATGCGACTCCATCTCCATATTGACGCGACCGCTGTCCTGGTGCCAGCCGAACGTCGCATCGCTCTTCGCTTTCCCCGACGGAGGCGTCGCAATCATATGCGCATGATACAAGTAGATGTTCCAGCCGAGAATGTCCCATACCTTCGGCAGCACTTTATCGTAATCCACCAGGTTTAGAAAAGATGAATGATCAGGAATAAAGTTTGGATAAAACAATGCCGTCTTCGGATCATGGCCGCTGCTTAGCTTATCTTCATAAATACGGTCAAATTCCGTAGTCAGTTCAGCAATCTGCTCCGGCGAGAGCGCATCCTCCACAATCAAATAACCCAATTCGTTAAACTGTTTCCGTTCTTCTTCGGTCAACGCATACTGCAAGCAAGATGGATCCACGCGTAATCCCCTCCGTATGATTGGTAATCAACCTGTTTCAATCATAGATGGTTTACGTGCTCCTTTCGAGTAACGATCTAGCTTTCTTTTGGACGATTCAACGATTTCGATGACAGCGCTGCCACAAACTAACACCACTGCCACCCCACTCAGCCCGTTCTCCCCTTCATAAATGCCGTAGGCGAGCAGCCCGTCACTTTCTTGAACACCCGGTTAAAATACGCCTGATCACAGAAGCCCGTCTCCTCTGCGATATCGCTGATCGACATCATTTTGTCGAACATCAGCTCTTTCGCCTTCGCGATCCGAACATGGTGCAAATAATCAATCGGGGACAAGCCCGTGACCGACTTGAACAGATGCGAGACATGATTCGGCGTCCTCCCCGTCAATTGCGCCAGATCATCCAGCGATACGGATTCCTTATAATGATCGAGCAGATAGGTTTTGATATCCTCCGCCATCTCAATCTTCTTAGCCGGAAGCTTCCACTTATCCCGCTCGTAGTTGATAATGCTAAGCAGCTCCAGCAGAATCGCGTAACAAGTCGGCTCCGAATACGGCCCCCTCATGAGCCAATGATGCTTCAATAACATGAACCGCTGCTTAAAATATTCAAATCCGCTGATCGTCGTTTTGCAATAACGATTCTCCGTTAGAAGCGGAAGCAGCATGCGATCACTATCGTCCAGCGTAAAATGAGTCGCATACCGCTGATGCTCTTCACTCGAAATCCCTCCGCGTACCGTGCCGGCCGGCATGAAGAGAACATCCCCTTTTTGGAGCAAAACGGACTCATCATTGACGTAATAGATGATTTTCCCCTTCGTCACTACGAGCAGAATGTGAAACTGCGTGGGGCTTTTGCCCATTTCCCATTTACCGTGAAAATCCTTCGCATAACAGGTATGAAGCTTGATCATAGCTGACTACCTCCTGCAATCCGTTATCGCTCCGTGCTCCATATTTCAATGAAATTGCCATCCGGATCATAGAAGGAGAACGACTTGCCCTGATAATCGAAGAGCTGGCCGACCTCAATGCCTCGCTCCGCAAATTCATGATAAGCAGCCTCCGCATCTTCCACCTTAAAACCATACGAGGACTGCAGCGATCCATCCGGGTATACGAAATGCGAATGAAGCCTATGCTCGTTCTGCTGGAATAGGATACGAATGCCCGTATCATTCGCTAATTCGATATAGAATGGATCCTCTTTCACTACGCGAAATCCCACATGTTCACCATACCACGCAATGGACTTCGTGAAACTGCTTACCGGAACGTTCAGATAGGTGCTCCTTAATTGGATCGGCATATTATTGGAATCGCTCCATTTCTTCCTGATTTGAACAATCCAAACAAACCAATTTCCCATTCTCCAAAATCATACCTTCCACAAATCCATCCTTGCAGTAAATGTCCTTCTTACATTGCTCACACTGCCCGACTAGCTCCTGCATCACGCTGCCTCCTTCGATCCTTCAGCCCCCATCCCTCGCATAACCGGATCATCTATAGTAAAATGAGGACTTAGCTACACTAAACGAGTATGGGGTGCCCGACATGTCCATTAATTTCACCAAAGCAATTGTCGATCGTTTGCAACGCGAAATTGCTGAAATAGAGAGCAAAATACCGCAAGAGAAAGCCAAGACGGATAAGGCGCAAGCGAAAATCAAGCAGCTGCAGCGCGACATGAAGCTAAGTCAATCCGCAAGTGATTTAAGCAGCAAGATGTCACGGATGAATAAGCTAAATGAAGAGATTAAGGCAAGCACGCGCAAGCAAGCCGATCTGGCCAAAGAGCTGGTCACGAAAAAAGCTGCTCTTAAGCAGCACCTGCCAAAGGACTAACCTTGTCCTAGTTATTTCCATCTGTACCTTGATTATTAAGCTGGCGCCGATGGGAAGTCAACCAAAATAAAAGCAGCCCGCCCGGGCTGCTTTTGTTATTTCCAAAGCTCAAACTGCTGCTGCATCGTTTCCTTCGTTATGCGCCTCTTTTGCAAAATCGCACTCGGCACCATGTTGTTGTACTTCATGATTTTCTTGTTGATTTCAGTAAGCTCCGATTCGATACTGCCACTGCCACTGCTGTTTCTGCCACCATCTGATGAAAGTAGCAGCTTCTGCAGTTGATCCCGGATTTCATGCTGCAGCATCAGCCAAGCCGGCAAGAAATTAGCTTCCTTCAGAAAACTGTTGGTCATATCGCCCGAAGGAACCTCGATTGGCTTCCCTTTTCCGGGCAGATGATCGAACGCGCCTTTTCGCTCCTGCTCCTTGTACATCTCACCGATCCAATCCTGCGTGGACAGACCGGAATTCCAGAATTGTCTAGACTCGACCGCAGATTCGGGACGTTCCGTTTCCGCAGTAGATTCCACCGTTAATTCGGACTTCGCATTCGGCACTTCGTCTGTTTGCGGAGTATCGACTGATGTGGATTGTTTTTTGCTCTTTCTGAACCAAAAACCCATCCTGCTCACCACCTGAAATAGACTAGTAAACGAAGAAATACTTCCTGCTACTAGTTTACAAATAACGACGCGAACATGTACCCCGCACCTTTGTAGATTCCTTGAACAGTACGGAAATTCCACGCACAAGGTGAAACGGCTGACGCCGTCCTTTGATGGCGTAGCGCGGTTCATTCCGGAGATTTCTAAGCTCATTCATAGATGTGGAACTTATAAATTCTTAGAAATTAGAAAAGGGAACCGGCCAACCTTGAGAGGGCGGTGCTTCCCTTCTTTTTACTGATTATAAACCTCAAACTCATAGATGGATGGCGTATTGGTCGCCGAGTTAATCAGCAGCCTGACGCTCGTACCCGTTACCGGCGCGAAGGTCACCGTCTTGCTTGCACCAATCGTTGTTCCCGTGGCGCTATCCACCTAAGCCGAGCCATTCCAGTAGGAGATCTTGAAGCTCGTAATCCGCGTATCGAACTCCTTCAGCACCACCGTATTAAACGTCGTACTGCTGCCAAAATCAATCTGCAGCCATTCCCCCGCACTTGTTCCCGAAGCCGAGTTCCATCTTGTTCCCGCTGAGTCGCCATCGTTGGCCTTCGCAGGCGCATAGTTCGCATCCCACTGGCTTGAGCCCCAAATCGTCTTGTTCAGCCCCAAATTCACCGGTGTTAAACTTACATTATCAAAAGCGATCCAGTTCCCTCCGTTAGCGACGGAATAGAATCCGATCTGAACGCTGCCATTGCTGACCGGAACGCTCGGAATCGTGACCGTCGTATAAGTGGAGGTCGTCGGAATGTTCACAGACAGCTCTGCCCCGCCATAGTTCTTAGCAACCATCCTCGCCTGGCTCTGGCCGCCGCTTGATCTTACATTCGCTTTCAGCGTATACGTTCCGTTCGGCAAACTAATATCTTGGCTTGTGTACACGTTATAGGCTGTCGCTTTCCAGTGCACCGCCTCGTAGGAACCTCCGCTCATTCCGCCTGCTTGCGTGTAATCCGCATCGATATTCGCACCTTTATAATCGCCGCCCCACGTCATCCAGCCCGGTATGTAGGATCTGTATAATAGACAGCAGATGGAGCAATGTTTATAATGGAATAACGAAGGTGAAACGTTTCACCATTACGAACAGGAGGAAGTTAACACATGAGTACACTAGAAGGCTGGATTGAAGTTTGTGAAGTTGACGATATTGATGAGGAGGATGTCATCCGTTTCGATCATCAAGACCGGACGTTTGCCGTCTACCATTCCGATAAAGGGAAATTTTACGCGACCGACGGCTTTTGCACCCATGAGAAGGTTCACTTATCCGACGGTTTGGTGATGGGGCACACGATTGAATGTCCGAAACATAACGGCAGATTCGACTATACGACGGGACAAGGCAAGAAAGCTCCTGTCTGCGAAGATCTCAAAACCTATCCGGTTCAAGTGGAATCGGGCAAGGTCTATATCAAACTTGACTAAGACAGGAGACTTAACATAGATGACACAACCGGGAATGGTTATTATCGGCGCCGGCGAGGCTGGTGCAAATGCGGCAATGGAGCTGCGCAATCAAGGCTACACGGGCGGCATTACGCTGATCGGCAAGGAAAATCGTACGCCTTACGAGCGTCCGCCGCTATCGAAGAGCGTCCTGCTCGAAGAAGAAACACCGGCTCCGACATTCATGCTGGATGCGGCTAAGCTCGACGAGCTTAATATTCAGCTGCTATCGGACAGCCATGTAACAAGCATCGATCGCGATGCACATCGGATTGTACTGGCAGACGGCAGAGAGCTGTCCTATGAGAAGCTGCTGCTAGCAACAGGTGCAAGCCCGCGCAAACTGATCATGGAAGGCTCCGATACATCCGGCGCCATGTACCTTCGTACCTTCTCCGATGCGCTTGCGATTCGTTCGCAGCTGCACGCGGGCAACCATATCGTCATCATCGGCGGCGGCTTCATCGGCCTTGAAGTTGCGGCGAGCGCGCGCGCGCGCGGCTGCGACGTTACTTTGCTTGAAGTTGGCCCGCGTATTCTGACGCGTGGCGTACCGGAAGAAATCGCGAATGTCGTGGAAGCGAGACATCGCGAAGCCGGCGTTACGTTCAAGATCGGCACGGCCATCAGCCGCATCACGAACGATAACGGCACGCAAATCATTGAACTGGCCGATGGCACTGTAATTCGCTGCGATGCCCTCATCATCGGCATCGGCGCCGTGCCTGAGATTGCGCTGGCCGAAGGCTGCGGCCTTGAGATTGAGAATGGCATCCGCGCCAACGAGAAGCTTGCTACGAGCGACCCGGATATTTTCGCGGCCGGCGACTGCTGCTCCTTCCCTCTTGCCCTGTACGGCGGCAAGCGCGTCCGTCTGGAATCGTGGCGCAATGCGCAGGATCAAGGCATTCTTGCCGCGCAAAACATGCTCGGCGCAGATCAGCCGTATGAAGCGATTCCCTGGTTCTGGTCGGATCAATACGACGAGTCGCTGCAGGTAGCGGGCCTTGTCGACTTCGGCAGCGCGAATAAGATCAAACGCGAATCGGCCGACAATGTGCATTTCTTCTTCCATCTGGCAGAAGACGGCACGCTGGCAGCAGCCAGCGGCATCGGTCCCGGCATCGCCAAGGACATCCGCCTGGCGGAGATGCTCATCGAGCGCAAAGCCGTCATCGATCCGGCAGTTCTCGCCAGCGCGGGCACGAAGCTGAAATCGCTGCTCAAATAATGCAAATCGCCCGCCATTATGCAGACATGCATATTGGCGGGCGATTTTATTGTGCAAGCGGGCGCGGGCCCATCGCTTGCCACGTCATTACAAGAAAAAGTAATTACCAATAAGCATCGCAGCTCCTAATCCGAGGTTCGTCCATCCCAGAACCTTGGAAAGCCTGCGCTCTTTCTCCATTTTCTTGATCCGATATTCCTTAATATCGAATTGCAGAATCAACATGCCGGTTAACCAGAATAAGGGGATGGAGTAACCGATATAGCTAATGGCGACAAAGCCTCCGCCGAACATGACTTCTCCTCCTTATCTGGATTTCATACCGACTCGTCTTACATTAATTTGGACATCCAGATCGAACTCGACTTCCTTGTACATCTCCTGCCAGCGCTCCTTCGTGCGAACCCTTGAATTCCAATATCCCGGCTTTTTCGCGCGCACATATTCGCCAAAACCGAAAATATCCGAGCCATCTGCTTGCGTTTGTCTGAGAAATTTTCTATAGATCTGAATCGCCTTTTCCTTCTCATCTTGTTCAATTCGCTTCAAGATACTCGAATCATCGATGGCAACTGCCTCGCTAAGCTTCTCTTCCACATTGATCTCAAGGGCGATATGAATGGTGAACCGGGGAAGCCCATTTACAATGCGCACAACTATCTTCTTGTCTCGGTGCGTGATTGTCGTCATGACGTTCTTCTTCGGTCCGCCAAGATCGACAAAGATGCGGTAACCGGCAGGATTAATGCCCTTGACCCCCATGTAGGCTCCGATTTGACTCGCGTTTGTATGGCCAACCATCTTATTGCCTCTAAAATAGGCCAGACCGGCAATTTGGACGTTTTGTTCCTTGCGAATAGCGACATAAGGCAGGAAACCTTCCTCCCCCAGCTTTACCGAGTTGCTCCAGAAATTGCCGATGTAATTGGACGGGAACTTTCCCATTCGAGTGCCTTCATCCAGCGTTGCCATTAAATAAAGCGTCGGCACCCGTTCCAGCTTCGGAGCAGCCTTCATGAGCGCCTTCGCATTGCCTTCCGAAATCATGAGCCAGGCCAATCGTCTAACCTCCGAATTACGGTGGAAGAAATCGTTGACGTTCTCAAGTCCTCTTCTCGCGACGCTCTCGGACACGACGATGACGCGCAAATGTCCGAAGAACAGTCTGCTGGAGAGCTGTTGCTGCAAGTTCATCAACGCATCATCGACGGAGTGTCCCACTGAATCCAGCACCCAGAGTGTTTCTTGCGTGCCAGCGCCGCTGCTGCCTCCGCTTTCTCCCGGTCCAAGCGGAATCCGGCCAGGCAAGGCGATTTGAACCGTTACCCGAACCAAGTCCGTCTGAGGCGCTGTCTGCGTAACCTGGGACTCTCGCTCCTCCTGCGTTCGCTTGCCGGCTTCGTCAATCGATATCCCCAGTACGACGGCGCGTTCCTCGATTTCAAGCCGGTCCCAGCAGCCGCTTAGGAGCGGTACTGTCAGCACTATAACAAGCAAGGTCTTAACCGACCGGATCCAAGGGATCTGGCTCATTGCGCTCGCCTCTCTTCCCGCGAATGAGTGAGATAATGTACAGGAATGCCGGATATCCGATCGTGATAAACAAGCCGATTCGTCCGATGTCTTCAATAATGTCATACATTTGCAAAATATTTTGAGGAAGGATCGCCATAACGAAAACAAACGGAAGAAAGAAGAAGGCGAACATGTTATGGTCCTTCAAACGAAACAGATAGCTGGTAAAGCGAATCATTAAATAATAACTGGAAAACAGCGTCGTAAATACCGCCGTTACCCAAACCGCCAGAAACGCCGCATCCAGCCGTTCCAAGATATTGGCCGGCAACGAAGTAGCCTTAGCCAATTCCAGTGTAGGCCACAACAAATTACGGATTTCCTCGGCGCCGAAGACACCTACCGCCGCAACGACGATCGCGACATAAAGACCGCCCGAAACGATCATCGCCGCTATACTCGCCTTCAGCGATTTGTTCGGATTATGCATGCTGGGAATAATGATTGTCATGATGAAGGAGCCTTGAAACAAGGAAGCAACCGTCAGAATACCAGGCAGCATATGAGCATGGTTATTTCCCCATACCGGCTGAAGATTGATAACGTCCGCATTTTTTAAGGAAAGCGCGATAATGAGCAGCGCAGGCCCAAGGAGAAACGGGAAATAGAACAGATGGATATAGGTAAAGGTCACCAGGTTGTTGCGCGTGGAAACGGCGGCAAGCAGCAGCATCACGATGACAGTCACCTCAAGGGGCGTATTCTTGAGTACGGAGGTGACGACAACCTCACCGAACTCGCGTGCGGCAAGTGAAGTCAGAACGGCGAAGAAGGCAATAATCATTAGACTTCCCATGGCGGCCAGCCATTTGCCTATGATGGCCTCGCTATACTCCACGAAGGATTGATTCGGAAACCGCATGCCGAGTATGCTGATCAGCCCAAGCCCGATGAAACCGACCAAGGCGCCTAATAACGTAACAAGCGGCGCACCTGCGTCTGCCGCGCGCACCGTAAACAAAGGTAGCGGGAGAACGCCTACACCAATGATGGTGCTGACCAGAATGGCGGCAGACTGAATCGTTGTAATTGTACGGGTGTTCTGCATACCTTATTGCTCCTCATTAGATGGTTTGAAGTTGCTGGGATCCAGCACATTCTTAGGCTGCTCCTCAGCCGATTTCCCGGTGGAAACCCGTTTCATGTCCTGCGTCTGCAAAGACGCAGGGCGTTCCGTCATCCATTTCAACGGACTCCGGATGAGGAGGTCCTTCATTCCCTTGAAGTTTCCCGGAATAAGCGGGCTTAGGTAAGGGACACCGAATGACTTTAAGGACAGCAGATGGTTCGCAATGAGAATCAGTCCAATCACGACGCCATACAGACCGAATATGCCCGCCATGATAATTAGCGGGAAGCGCAGCAGACGCAAGGCGAGCGCGGCATTATAGGCCGGCGTTGCGAAGGAACCGATCGTGGTCAGCGCAATAATGACAACCGTAATCGGGCTCGCGAAGCCGGCCGCTACCGCAGCTTGGCCGATAACCAGCACACCGACAATCGACAGCGCTCCGCCCACCTGCTGCGGCAGCCTAATCGTTGCCTCCCTCAATACTTCCATCGAGATCTCGATGATGATGACCTCAACCATGGCTGGGAAAGGGACGCCTGCCCGCCCACCGGCCACCGCTACCGCAAATTCCGTCGGAATCAGCTCCGGATTGAAGGAGATGATGGAGACGTAGATCGCTGGGAAAACCAGCGAGAAAACAAGCGCCACCAATCTCGCCAGCCGAATGGCGCTCATGAGCAGAAACCGTTCCGTATAGTCCTCGACGGTCTGATAGAACTGGCTGAACACCGTGGGAACGATGAGCGCAAGCGGCGATCCGTTCACTAGGATGGCTACCCTGCCCTCCAGCAAATTCGCGACGACTTTATCCGGACGCTCCGTATACTGCACCTGCGGAAATGGGGTTACGTGGTTATCCTCGATAAACTGTTCCAGGTAACCGGAATCCAGCACGGCATCGATATCGATTAAAGAGAGCCGGCGTTTCACTTCATCCACAAGCTCTGTGTTGGTGACCCCATCCAAGTAACATACGGACACCTTCGACCGGCTTCTGCGGCCGATCTCTAACGAATGAATGCGAAGCTCCGGCGTTTGAAGCCGGTAGCGGATCAAGGCGATATTTTTCTCCAGCATCTCAATAAAGCCTTCGCGCGGACCGCGAATAACTTGCTCGGTGGCCGGCTGATCGACGGCTCGCTTCTCTACGCTGCTTGTGCTAATCGAGAAGGATTCCTCCAATCCATCGATGACCAAAGCGGTATCTCCGCGCAGGATGCATGAGATCAGACCGGAAAGCTTCATTTCCGACTCAACGCCGCTGTGATAGAGAACGTCATCGATCACGATATCGCGCAAACTTTGTATTTCGACGCTCCTGCCTTCCAAGTGAGCTGGCAAGTGCATTAGCGGCTTTAGGATATGATTGTTTATCGTCGCGAGGTCTGACATCGTGCTATAGAAGAACAATACCGCATCATAGCGCCCGAATAGATGAAAACGGCGCATAATAAAATCGCCGTCATCCATCATAATGCTCTGCACGGCTTCGATAGCTTCCTCAAGGCTGCCTGAAAAGCCGACATTTAATTGGGCATCCAATATGGGGGCTGACGCTTTCGTTATGTATCTCGATTTGCTTGTGCTCTGTGCCTGCTTCATCGTTCTCCGCTGCCTACTCTCACCAATCCAATGGATAATAGTAGTAATTTACCCTGAAATGTACAAGACTATTATGCAGCGGGCTTAAATCAAAAAGCGGCGGTGCAGATGATCAACCTCTGCACCGCCGCTATTCTCTTCCTATACACATCCCACGAGCGTACTAGTGTCCCTTAACACGGAAAGAAGCATATTGGGTACGGCTGCCGTTCTTATTTGCAAAGCCTATCATTCCGTTCAAATAAGGCGCGGTCTCATCCTTATATCGAATCACAGTATCTCCATTAACAGTAACTTCGAAGTCACCGCCAATTGCGCTAATCCCTACCTCATACTCCTGGCCGCAAGCCCATTCGAAGTCTACGCTTGCGAGCTCGCGATAGCCGTTCTCGTTCTTGTACAAGCGGAACGTATTCCCTTCGGAGAAGCCTGCGGCATAAGAACGAATACCACCCTGCACGCGGAAGAGAATACGATGCTCGCTGCCCGATTGCGGAATGACCGAAGCCGTATAGCGGTAATCCTTCCACTGCAGATCTCCCGTATAGCTCTCGGCTGACTCGCCGTAATAGCTGCCGCATAGCTTACCTTCATCCAGCGTCCACAAGCCGCGCAAATAGGTGAGCTGGCTTACTTCAATATGCGTGCCGGTCCACTTCTCCAGACGTTCCTGCGCAAAGTCGACCGCATAATCGGGCTTCCCGGCGAAGTGCATGTCGTCCACATAAGCGATCAGCGGTCCCCAGCCTCCTTCGGGAATCCATTCGATACCTGCTTCTAGCAGACAGACATCCTCCATCGCCGGGATGGAATAAGTAAGCTCCGTCCATTGCCCTGGAGTCAATGTCGTTTTCTCTCCGTAATGGCGGACGCCGGCATTTCGGTCTCGCACATAAAGTCGCACCTGGATCGACCTTTTCTCCGTCTTCGGCAGCATTACCTTCGCCGCAATCGACTGCCCCGGGTAAAGATTCGGCGAAAAGCATGGATCGTACCGGCTGTCGTTGAAATCCTCAGGACGGTAATAGGTTTGTCGGTAAGCCCGATAGCCTTGTCCGCCGTGGGAACGATCGAATACGACTTTGAGCGAGCGCTCTCCGCTTGCCGCGGCTTCCGTCGTGTTCTCCACGAAGCTCGTGACATGATGGCTCCGGTCGTCCCAATCGGTCTTGAACGCGTGCGTTGAACCCGGAAATTCAAAATGGAACTGCGATTGCCCGCCGCTTAAGATTGGCTTCCATTTGTCCGAAGGTTTGGTGCCCGCGATGCGATAGCCCAAATCGGCCACGTACTGGGCGCACCACGGCAAATCGATCGCGTTCAGGGAACCAATGACGCTTGAGCAGCAGAGGAAATCGTTGATTGGCTTGCGCCACGATGGATCGATGCCGTCTAGGCCGACCATCACGCCCATAATCGTACCCACGTTACCGACGTTGCAATCGGTGTCCCATCCGCACATATTGCATATATTAATCGCCTTGGAGTAATCGCCTCCGGAATAAAGCAAGGATAAGACGATGACCGCGGAGTTCGGGATAATATGGCAGACGCCGGGATAACGATCATAACCGTAGTTGTCAAATACGAACTTGAAGCAATCCCGCCAATTTTCCGGATTACGGTGATAGAACGCGATCACGTCTTTCGTCATCCGGGTATATTCGCAATCCTCAGGAATAACGTCCAAGCCTGCCTTGATAATCGCTTCGATATCCCGCTCCACAAAAGCGGCTGCGATACAGGCCGCAATGAACATGCCTCCGTATTTGCCGTTGCCGTCATGCGATACACTGGCAATTTTCTCCGCATAATGGGCAGCCAGTCTTGGGTTGCCAGGCGCGATCAATCCCCATGCGTCGATGAAAATTTGCCCGCCGATTTGCTCGGCGACAGCGCTTCCATTTAACGCCGTAGAGCCGGAACGCGGTGCCATGATACCGTTCTTCAAGTTCAGGTACGCGGTATGCTCCGTGGATTTACCGTAGCCGCCCCACCAATAGAAACCATGTCCGTCAGGCGCATAATTGAGCCAAGTCAGCCCCATCTGCTCTGCGGAGATGTCAGGCGTATGCGTATAATCCTCAAGCGCCCGCAGGAAGAACAGCGGGCCGTTCGTGTCGTCGTCAGCCGCGAAATTTTTGAATTGGTGCAAATAACCGGTCATTTCGCCGAACGTACGCTCCAGCTGCTCGTAGGACCAGCCTTCGACGTTGCCGCCATGGCGGACGCCGATCGTTTTCCCCACCCATCCCGCATATACGCGTTCCACATAATCCTCAGGCATTGTATGATTCGCAAGAGCCGATCTTTCGGAATTCCCCATCATTCCCTTTCACACTCCGTTTTATCATTTTCCAATCCAGCCGTGTTGTCCGCACCAGAGGAATTGCCCTCATCATACATCAGGGCACCCGCATCGAAATATCAAAATAACCGGACATTTGTGCTCGAAAACGTTCCTTTATTCCGTTTGGTACGGCAATCGGATGAATACCGACGTACCCAAACCGGGCTTGCTCTTTACTTCTACACCGTAATCGTGTCCGAATTGGAGCTTAATCCGTTCGTTCACGTTTCGCAGGCCATAACCGCCCTTTTGGTTCAACTGTGAATTTGCATCCAGCAGCATAGCTAATACCTCTGGCTCCATGCCGACTCCATCGTCGCTCACCTCAAGCTGGACGCTCCCCCCGTTATACCCTCCCTTGATCAAGATCGAAATTTGTTCCTTCTCATGGCTGAGTCCGTGCAGAATCGCGTTCTCGACGATCGGCTGTAAAATCAGCTTCAGCACAGTGGCGTCCATAATGCCTTCATCGAGCGCGTAGATCGAGCGGATGCGGTTTTTCATCCTATATCGCTGAATATCGATATAAGCTTTAATGCATTCGAACTCCTCCCGCATCGTAATGACATCCTTTCCCTTGCTCAGGGAAATACGGTAGAACTTCGCCAGGCTTTCGACGATCTCGCATACGTCGTCATTCCCGTTCTTCCGCCCAAGCCAGCTGACCGTGGACAAGGTATTGTACAGAAAGTGCGGATTGATTTGGCTTTGGAGTGCCGTCAATTCTGCTTCCTTTCTCTTAATCGTGAGCGTATAGACTTCGTCGATCAAATATTTCATGCGTTCCGCCATTTGATTAAAGCTATGGTCCAGAACGGCGATTTCATCCTTCCCGCTCACAAACCGCCCCGTCTCGATTTCTCCGTTCCTCATTCTTTGGATGCGCTTGAGCAGAATGGTCATACGGGAGAGAATCAGATTCGAGAAAATGATCAGCAAAGCTACCGACACGGCTGCGCTGACAAGAATAAACAACAGCCCGTAATTTCGCATGTTCTTCGTTTCTTCCAGCAGACGGTTGACCGGAATCATATAAACCATTTTCCAGCCGTTCGACAATTCGCTGTACATGACTTTGAAATGGTCCTCGCTCCGCTGCAGCAGAAAATCGCCGCTAGCCTGCCTCCCGATTTCGCCCAGCACGTCCGCTTCCAGGTTATTGCCCAAGCTAGCCCGATCATTGGACGTAATGATATTCCCATCTGGCTCCACGAGGTAGATTGCCTTGTCGGTTCCCTCTTTGGAAAGCAGCTGATAGAACTCCGATTCCTTGATTTCAATCGTCAGCAAACCTACCGAATGATGATCCGTATAAAACTCCAAGGGCCGATTATAGCTAAATACGCGGGTATTCGGCGCGTTGCGCCTTAATTCCACGTCCCAATACAAATTACCGTCCGGTACGGATCTCACCTTCCCCCAATATCCTTTATACTTGGATGCCGAGGCTCTCTGGAAATTAAGCTGACCCGCGATTTTGTCGTCGGCATAGGTCAAATAGGGCTTGGCATTATACAGGCTCGCATTATGAAAATAAATACCGACGGTACGCACATCGTTTTTGAATTTCAGCAATACTTTGACCCGCTCGATGAAATCGCTCTCGACCTCGTATTTGTCCAGGTTCGAACTTTTGCTGTAATCCTTCTGGAGATCCAGGTTCAAATTGGTATCGAAGTAGAAATGATTGGATAGCTCCTCATACGAAGCAAGCCGGGTTTCCATATTGTACATCAACTGCTGCATCGAGATCCCGTAGGTAAGGTTGGTCTGATTCTCGATGATCTGATTCGCCTTATGCACCAGAAAGAAGCCCATGAACAGAAGCGGTAAAAAGGCCGCAATCATATAAGAAGCGATTAATTTCGGCTTCAGCCTGATCCGGTTAATGGTATGGTTGGGTAAATCGTTAAGCCAGGATTTGATAGGCATCTTTGAAATCCCCCGGCGATATGCCGTAAAAGTTTTTGAATACCGCGCAGAAGTATGAAACGTTCTCGTAGCCGACAGCAAGCGCGACTTCGTTTACTTTACGCTCAGGTTGGCGAAGCAGCTCGCTCGCATTTTTCATTCGGGTTTGCACGATGTACTCCTTCAACGTCATGCCCGTGTGGTTCTTAAATAGTTTCCGGACATAGCCCGGAGCCAGGAATACTCGGCCTGCTATGGAATTGATCGTTAAATCCGTCATGTACTCGCTTTTCACCCACTGCTTGATCGTTTGCACGATGTGTTCGTTTCGGTTGCCTTGGTTCTTCTTGATTAATTCAGCGATGCCTTGAATGTAAGCGACGACCCAAGCTGCAAGTGAATCAATGGTATCCATCAACATCAACTTCTCCCACGGTGCCTTTTCTTGCTCGAACGCCGCTTTCACCAGCTCTTTCTTCTCCGCAAGCGTTTGCAAAGCCGTATTTAGAAGATCGATCGCGACGAACCAGGCTTGTTCCTTCTTCATCGATTTGCCTTGTAAGCTGGTGGTAACGATTTGTTCAATCCTGGACGTATCGGAGGCGATAATCGCTTCCTCCAATTCATCTTTGGAGCGATGAACGAGAATCGGAACATCATCCCAGCTGCCTTCGTCTTCCTCGTGCCACAGCACATTTTGTGCGCCTGAATAAAACTTGCGTCCGACTGCAGTTCTGGCCATCCGGTAATAGCGCGGGCAGCTTCGAATCCCTTCCTCTGCCAGCGCAATGCCGATCGCAAGGGTCATGCCCGTTGACCGCTGCAGCTGCTGAATCCAGCTCGCGGCCGTCTGTTCCAAATGCTCTTCCATGTCTTCCTGCGTAAGAATCGGAGAACACGGAATCAGCACGACATATTCACCCTCCCGGGTCATGACGGCCGGCAAGCTCGTTTCCTCCCCGATCATCCCGCTGAGCTCTCGATAGACAGCGATCGTCTTCAAGTGCTCCGCATCCTCGCGGTCAGCCCCAAGCTCCTCCGCTTTCACGATCATGACGGCCGTAGGGATCACAGGCAGCGACAACCCATAGGACTCTGCCCGCTGCATCGTCCTATCGTCGTCGATCCGTTCGATGCCGAGCAGAATGTCCCGCAGCAGCTGCTCTCGCAGCAAGGGCAGGCTTTCTTCTACTTGATGCTTAAGCTGGACTTCCTCTTTCACGCGATGTTTCTCTTCCTGAATCCGGCCTATCGCTCCGGCAATCGTATCCATCAGGGTCTCTTTATTGATGGGTTTCATTAAGTAAGCAACCGCGCTCACATCCACCGCGTTCCTTGCCGCATCGAAATCCTCGTACCCGCTAATGAATATAAATTTGACGTTCGGATAATGCCGCTTCAACCGGCTCGCGAACTCCAGACCATTCATGCCCGGCATCCTCACATCTGTAATTACGATGTCCGGTTCCACGTCAACAAGAGCCTCCAAAGCGGCTTGGCCGTTCCACGCCTCGCCAATGATCGTGATGCCGAGCTGGTTCCAGTCAAAGAGCGAACGGATACCCTCCCGTTCCATATCTTCGTCGTCCACGATAAACAAGTTGATCATGATGATTCCTCCTTGCCGAAATTGCCCATGAGAAATTCGGAAAGGCTCCCGTCGTGGCAACCGGAGCCTTTCCGAAACTTACCTTCTTATTGTTGCCATTCTGCTTTGCGGTCTTGATACATTTGGTTCATTGCCGCTTCCGCTTGGCCGATGCCCATATCATCCGCTTTCTTCAAGAATTCATCGTACCCTTTATCGAATTCCGCATCGGACGCGGACAGAATCAGCTTGACGATCGAGTTGTAGGATAACTGATTGACTTTAGTCGAAGCAATGAACTCCTTGCTCTCCGGTTTAAAGTTAAGTCCGGCGATATCCGTGAAGTCCCACCCCGTGTTTCTTCCTTCCTCGATCCAATCCGTCCCTTTCTCGCCATAACCCTCGTTGGCCCGCTTTGTCTCTTCGTCCCACCACATGGAGAAATCCAGTTCTTTGCGCGACATTTGGTAAGTGAAGCTCGGGTGGTCGTTCATATCCGTGCTGAAGGTCAGAAACCCAAATGTGTTCAATCCGCGCTTCGACGCAAACAGCTCATCATTCTGCCAACCGTTCACTTGGAAAGTCGTGCTCTTAATATATTTTTTGCCGTCTTCTTCCGTAATAAAATAATCATAGCCATCTTTATCTTCACCGTCAAAGTTCACGACGCCTTTTTGCAGTAAGTTGCCTTCCTGCGTATTCAAGTAATTCACGAACTGCATAAACCGCTCCGGATCTTTCATTTTACTCGAAATATAGACGCCCGAATCGTAGTTTGCTCCGTATGCGTCGTAAGTCGTCTTCGCTACTTCCGGTTTCCCTTTCAACAGGAAGTATTTGAAGCGAAACGGCTTCTTGTCTTGGGTGAAGATACTGTTCGCTTCGTACATGTTGTCGAACCAAGATCCGATAGAAGAGAAAACCTTCTCTGAAGCCATCTTCGCCTTAAACCCGTCGATGTTCTGAACGGCAGACTCCTCGTCGAGCAGCCCTTGCTGATAGAGTTGGTTCAGCCATTTCAGCGAATCGCGGATGCCGGCATCCTTATATTTGTAAATCAGCTTATCGTCGGGCGTCCAGACATAATCGTTGTACAGCCTTACGCCCTCGGCGCCTGCCAAGGTTTTGACCATGTTCGTAAAGAAGCTCTCCGTTCCGAGCGCCAGAGACATCGGAATGTATTGCGGATACTTTTCCTTCACTTCTTTGAGCAGCGCCGTAAGTTCGTCGAACGTTTGCGGCTTGTACCAGCCCTTAGCCTCCAGAACGTTGGTCAGAAACTGAAAGCTATAGCCGGTCTCGAGCATTCTATCCGCACCCGGAAGAATGTAGCCCGAAGGGATTTTATAGATCTTGCCGTCTTCGTTCTTCAGCTGGCCCCATACCGAGCTTAAATTTTCTTTGATTTGTCCGCCGTATTTATCGAACAATTCGTCTAATGGAATCACATATCCGGCGTCAATGAACTTTTGCGCCATCGAGGGGTTCGTAATAACGATCGCATCCGTCATTTCCCCGCTTGCCAGCATAATGTTCAGCTTCTCATCCACATTAGCCGGAGGCGATTCAAGATTAAGGCGGACTTTCGTTTTATCATAGACCTGCTTCACGATCGGCGCATCCTGAGACGCAAGCTGCGGTACGTTCCAACCAAGCATGACGCTGAATTCGGCATCCGGCAATGTAGACATATCTCCTGCCTGCGCCGCTGTGTTTCCTTCCGTATTCGCCGCCCCGTTTGATTCCGATGCCTGCTGCGTCGAATCGCCCGTCGTATTGTTATTGTTGTTTGAGCAACCGGCCGCTGCGGAAATGATCATAAAAACGCTCAACATAATACCAAGTACTTTCCGAACACTTGCTTTTCTCATTTGAAACCTCCCCCATTAGTGTAAATTCTCTTTGCCTATTTTGCTATTACAAATCCTCTTGGAGGACGAACAGCCTCGAACCAGCCTAACCGATTAACCCTTGATGGAGCCGAGCAGCATGCCTTTGACGAAATATTTCTGAATGAAGGGGTACACGCACAGTATGGGCACCGTGGCAACCATTGTAATCGCCATCTTGACTGCTTCAGGCGTTACTTTGACCATACCGCGGCGAGCCATGCTGGATTTCATCTGATTGATCATCGCGCCGGCCTCGGTCTGATTCAAAATTTTCATAAGCACGTACTGAAGCGTCTGCAGCTTGCCATTGACCGTGAAAAACAGCGTGTCCTGCCAGGAGTTCCATTGGCCGACGGCAACGAACAGGCCAATCGTGGCGATAATCGGCGTCGATAGCGGCAATATGATTCGGAAAAACACATACACATCGTTAGCCCCGTCCATATAGGCGGATTCAATCAGGGAATCCGGAATGGACTTGAAATTGGTACGAAGCAAGATCATATTGAAGGCGCTGATCAACCCCGGGACAATATAGACCCAGAACGAATTGTAAATGTGAATCGTCTTAAACAAAATAAACGTTGGTATCAAGCCGCCGTAGAGGAACATGGTCATAATGAACAGCGAATTGAAAAACTTGTAGCCGATCAGATCCTTCTTACATAACGAATAAGCCAGCATAGCCGTGCATATGACTGAGGTCACCGTCCCGACGACGGTCCGAAGCACGCTCATGATGGAAGCATCGATTAATGCATCGTAGCGGAAGATGACGCCGTAATTCGCAAAAGTGAATTTACGCGGCCATACCATCAGCCCTCCCCGCATGGAATCTACGGCATCATTTAGAGAGAAAGCCAGCACATGCAGGAACGGGTACAGAGTAACAATCATCAATATCGTAAGTCCGCCTATGTTAAAGAAATCGAACGCGGTATCCTGCCATCTCTGTTTCATCGTCTTGTCCCTCTTTTCATAGCACGTTGTCCTCTCCGAGCTTCTTCGCCATGCGGTTTACAAGATACAATAGCACCAGGGATACCAACAATCGAAACAGGCCAATCGCAGTTGCGTAGGAATACATCGCATTCCCTAGTCCCATGCGGTAAACGTACGTATCAATGACTTCGGAATAATCGTGAACCATCGGATTGCCGAGCAAGTAGGAAGGATCGAAGCCTGCATTCAAGATTCCGCTTGCGCTAAGCACGAGCAGCACCACAATTGTCGGACGGATACATGGTAAGGTGATATGCCACATTTTCCGCCAGCGTCCCGCCCCATCTACACTGGCTGCATCGTACAATTCCGTGTCTACGGACGACATCGCTGCAATGTAGATAATCGCATCCCAGCCGATGTTTTTCCAAACGTTGATGAGTACGACGAGCACCCAGAACAGATGCGGCTCGGCGAAGAAGAAGATCGGCTTATCGATCAAGCCAAGCTTCAATAATATTCGGTTAACTGTCCCATCTGAAGGAGAGAGTAGCGTCAGGAACAGGTTGGCGACAACTACATACGAAATGAAATAGGGCAAATACGATACGGTTTGAACCGTCCGCTTGAAGAAAACGCCCTTCACTTCATTCAGCAGTAACGCAAGGGCTACAGCTCCGAACGTACCCACCACGATATTCAAGACGCTGATCGCAATGGTGTTCCGAAGCAGCGTATAGAGCATTTCTTCTTGGAAAAAAGCTTGAAAATGCTTGAAGCCAACCCAAGGACTGCCCGTCACTCCTTTACCGGGATTGTAGTCCTGGAAAGCCATGATCCAGCCCCAAATCGGAGCATAGCAGAACACGGCTGCCCAAATCGCAAATGGGAGGCTGAAGAGTAGTAGTATTTTCTGCCTCTTAATCTTCCTCCATATGTGGTTTCTTCGATGAATAGGAGGGGAAGCTGCCGTTATTAACTCTGCCGGGACATGATTCATATTCTGGTCATCCTCTCTGGCCTTTCCTCGCTGCATTGAAAGCGGATTCATTTCCTGTATTCATCATAGCTCACGCCTCTCTCGGGAAATATCCAAATTAGCGGACATTCATGTTTGAAAACGCTCTTTTTAAGGTGAACAGCTGCCTCCATCCTTGGGTGGGTTTCATTCGGGGAAAATAGAAAAACCCGGATGGTTATCCGGGTTCGTGCTGCTGAGGCCATATCGAATGAAGCGTCCAGACCTGCAGCGAACGGAACGTGACGCTCCCGCTGCCGGCAAATACAGTAATTCGATCACTGTCTTCCAATAGCGGGTACATCCGTGCAGACAGACAGGATTCATAGCCGGCAAATATCTCCAACAAGGAATGATCCAGGAAAATATGTACGGTCGCCGTATCGCCGATCTTCCAATTGATCTCACCCTGCAGCTCCATGCGATGTGTCGAAGGTGAAAGGCTTGAACGGGAGCGGTCAAGAATAAACCGCCGCTGACTTGGATCAAATAAGATGAGCGTTGCTTCTTCATCATTCTCCCCATGCAGCAGCTTGAATCCGAACGTCGAGTCCGAATCCGTCAACTCGATTTCTGCAAGCAACTCGAACGCCCGCCCCCTCGTCTTCAGCGTCAATGTCTGACCAGAGCTCAATGTCAAATCGCTTGTGCTCTCGTACTCACCGCGTAACTGCTTAAGCTCCTGGACCGGCTCCATGCGGAGCGCTCCAGTCTCCGTCAGCGATAAAGTCCGAGGAACGGTCAGCGCGCCTGCCCAACCCTTCGCGCCATCGAATTCTCCCCGCGCAAATTCGGGCATCCAAGCCCACAGTAATTTCCGTCCCTCGCCATCCTCCATCACATTCGGCGCATAGAAGCCTTCCCAACCGCTGGGGTCGAGTATCCCATGCCGCTCAGGCGTAAACGTAAAGTCGTCATTTAAAGTGCCCGTATAATAGCGAACTGCATCCTTAGGCGAGTAGATCAACACATATTTGCCATCCAGCGGGAAGAATATCGGGCACTCCCATAGATACTCTTCTTTGCGCTCAGCTTCCATCAGCTTGTTCAGCAGCTTCCATGACTTCAGATCGTCCGAACCATAGATCATGGCACAGCCTTTGCCGTCATGCTTTCCACCGAGTACCATCAGCCAGCTTCCCTCGTGCTTCCAAATGTATGGATCGCGCCAATCGCGGATATTCAGCTCTCCATGAACGTCCTTCGACAGAACCGGATTGCCCGGATCCTTGTTCCAGGTCATCATCCCATCCGTGCTCGTAGCCATCCATTGCTCTGCTCCATCTTCGTATCCCCGCTCCCCGCTGCCGATGCTTGTATAGAACAAGGTGGGAACGCCTTCCGGTCCGATCACGGCGCAGCCAGAGAAACAATGCTCTTCCCCTCGATCCGTCGAGGGGGTCAGCGCGACAGGAAGATGCTCCCAATGGATCAGATCCTTGCTCTTCGCATGACCCCAATGAATCGTTCCCCATGTATCTCCGTTCGGATTGTATTGATAGAACACATGATAATCTCCTTGATAATAAAGCAGGCCGTTAGGATCGTTCATCCAGTTGCTCGGCGGCAGAAAATGATAGATCGGGCGATAGAGATTCATAGGACCAGGGCTCCTTTATTTCAATAGAGAGACACCATCATCATAGAGCACGTCATTCGGACACGAATATATTAACATGTGATTTTTCATGCTGCTTTCCGTTCCATTTGCACCCTAAATAACTTAGAAACGCCAAAATGCCTGTCACTATGCCGGTGGAGGCATAATGACAGGCATTTAATAGATGAGGAATTAGGAGTGCAGGAATAGAAATGCCGGACTGACTCTTATTGCACGGTTCTGAGCACCAGCACCCAGTCATTTCCTCTGCCGCTGATTGGCGGGGTGAACGCGACTTCGCCGCTATTGTCGTATTCGCTAATTGAGCTGTACTCCCCTGTCCGAGGGTCAAACCACGAAGCTTCGATGCGGCTTCCTGCCAAGATACCGAGCGCCGCTCGGAACGGCAAGCCGTTCGGGCTGTAGATAAAGCCGTAATCCTCGCCACGAGTAGCGACCATGTAGTTGGCGCCTTCGTAGTTTTCTGCTATTAGGCTTTGATCCGGTACCCGGTCAAAGAAGGACACCGATTCAATCAGATTGCGCACATGCTGCATTTGCTGAGCGCCTGGACGGTGGAGCGCTTGTCTCCAGTTCATAATGAAATAGGGTTCCGGCTTCGTTGTCATCGACCAGATGGAATGATGCCCGTACGTATGGCCGAACCCGCCGGCGAATACCGCATAATACGCCCCTGTCCGAACATCCGCTTGGTCGAAGTAGCCATTTACCGCATTGAAGTTAACCGGATGGTCCTCATAACATGGCTCTGCATCAAATGTAGGCTTTACCGGCAGCTTCTCGTAATCCGCTTTCACATGTTTGTAATTGACGCGAATTCGCTCATGATGACCGGATTGAATCATATTAAAGTCAAGCCAAGACGCATCATGCAGATGGCGCGAGGAGGAAGAATCGCCGCACGGATGGAAGGTAATCAGATTGCGTCCGCCATCCCCTTCACGCAGACCCGCTGCCAATTCGTTATTCACCTCAAAATGCAACAGCGTCTGCAGAGGACGGTCGCCGCCCAGCACCCAGATGATGTTCGAACGATTCTTGTACCGCTCACCTAACCATTGTCCGTAGACTCGCGCATTATCTGCATTGAAAATAGCCGGCCCTTTGCCCCATGCTACATTGTATTTATCGCCCCAAGTAGGCAGGAACGCTACATAAATGCCGTACTCCGCCGCACGATCCACAACATAATCGACATGGCTCCAGTAGTTATCGTCACCGTCTAGATCAGGCAATGTCGGATCATAGTTTCCCTCAGCATTCTGCTTCAGCGGACGGCGACCGTAAACGTTATCGACGGTCAGCCCCTCAAACTCGGCAAGTGCAACGATTTGAACCACGTTGAACTTCTGCTCTGCTCTGCCTCTTAAATATTCGTCCGCATCCTCGCGGTTTAATCTATGAAACAGCTCCCAAGCCGTATCCCCAAGCCAAAAAAACGGCGTACCGTCCGCTTGCATCAAAAACCTCTTGTTATCGCTGACCTTCAACTGCTGCAACGTGCTCGACATCCTCTTACTCACGCTCCTGGTATAGGTTATTGATCGGCATCATCTAGCTGTACCCTCAGCCTATCATATATTAAATCTGTACACAATATGTATACAATAGTTTGATCGGGACATTAGTAGAGCGATTAATAGAGAGCAGTAGAGTAAACAAGAGTACTCAACTCACTTCTCTTCATCATCAAAAGAAGCCCCGCATCCACGCTACCTGCCGCGAACACCGAGCTTCTTTCACCTTATCGTATAGGTCTTACTTCAATAAATCCTGACGGATCGGCGTAAACGTGTCCAGCAATGCGGACGGCTCCAGCGCCTTTGCCCCGTGCCTCGCTCCCCCTGGGATATAGATGGATTCGCCCTGACTAATCACCGTCTCTATTCCATCGATTGTGAACGCCATAGCCCCTTTGAGGCAATAGGACATTTGCTCATGCGGATGGTCATGCTCGTAGCCTTCCGCGCCGCTCTCGAAATGCACTTCCATCATCATAAGACCGCCATCGGCCCGTAATATTTTGCGTGTCACGCCAGGCTCTGCCGCTTCCCATACTCCAATGTTGCTCATACTCTTCTATGCCTCCTTCGGCTGATCAGTATGCTTTGGGCACCGCAATCATGCGGGTTATGCCGTCTTCGTTCGTGAAGTAGAGGTGAATGCCATGATCCTGATCGTCAATGAAATAGGAGACGAACTTGTCCTCGCCCTTCTTCATTGGCACTAACAGCGTAACGATACGGTGGTTCGTCGCTTCCTTGGTTGCAGCCATCAGATGCCACTGGTTTGGTAGCCCTTCGTATTCGGAAGGATCCACATCGGTAAACTGATCATGCTGACGAAGCGTCAGGTCGCCGGAAGAGGCATATACGAATCGGCCATCCATTTCCGCCCTGGCTCCGATCGTACGGAACGTCTGTCCTTTCAGCTCCATGGGATGCAGCGTATGCATAAGCCAGCTCACGCGGCTCGGCTGCTCCAGGTCTACGGCGTCCACGATGACGGCATACGTGTCATCCAGCCAGTACACCTCGCGTACGAATTGCTTCAAATACGGTACCGTCTCCCGATACGCCTTTGTCGCGTTCATGCGTACGCTTGCAAATCCCGGCTTCGAGGAGACCTCCTCCACGACGCCATAGGCTTCCTTGCAAAGCACCTTATCTGCGCCGGCGTATTGACCGTTGCCATCAATAAGCAGGTTGTTTTTCGAAATCGTCTGCCTCCGCCAGTTGCGGTGCATCGTACTTCCGTGGGCAACATAGTAGCCGCTGTCGATGGCAATCGGTTCACCGTAGGCATGGAGCAGGAAGCCGTTCTGATCTCCATGGCTATGACTGATCGACCCGTAGGGACTGCTCTTCACGATCAACTGAATATGCTCGTTCGGATCGTCCATCCGCCGATGAAAGGCGACCCAGCCAACATCTCGAAACCACTTGACCGGCTCAATTCTCCCCGGTTCAGGAGACAGCGGCTCGACCGCCGGATAGTCGTGAGCATAGAGTAAATCGTCAAACCGGAAATCCCACCAGCCGTAGTTATAAAACTTGCTGTCGGCGTCTTTATCCCGCTCTTTGACCTGCTCATAATACCACTGGTACAGCCCATTGCCTGTTAAACCTGCAAATTGGCGAATGTTATAAGCGGTCTTCAGGCTCGGCGGCTCGCCAAGCGTGGACTGATCGCCGAAGCTGGCTCGCACTGTATCCGGGCTGTGTACATAAAGCGGGAAATCGCCGGTACTCGTGAAGAAAGGCCGCTCAAACAAATCGATGCCAACATATTGCCGAACCAGATTAAAAGCGTCAATGAGATAGGCAAGGCCTGTCGTCCAATACATCGGCCCTTCCGCCCATCCGCCATCTTGACCGCCCCAAGGGGAGTATAGACATGCGTAATATTCCAGCGTGTAATCCAGCCATTCCCGGGCTTCCGGCTCTTCATGCAGCATGGCGATACATGCCGGCACAAGCACGGAAGAGAGAGAGCGCACCGCGTGACTATCATAGGGGACCCAATGAATGCGAGATCGTTCGATGACGTGAATAGCAACCTGCTCCGTGCGGACAAGCAAATTCGCCCGGACCGCTGAGCGCTCCTCCTCTGACAAGAAACCATGCAGCCAGTCGTATCCCCAAGCCACGGCTTGGGCGATACGAAACGCAGCTTCATCGTTGTAATCTCGTGAAGTCGTTCCTTGCGGATTCCAAGAAATGACATGCAGCAACCAGCGCTTAGCCTTCTCTACGATGTGTGCATCCTCAAGCAGCACCCCTGCCACGCTCAGATGGCGAATCGCATACAGCGTTTCTTGGCAGTCCATATACATCCGGCGCCACAGCTTCGCGACGCGTTTATTATCCGGGTATCGCTCCGGCTCGGCGATGAGCTCCCGTTCCATCCACGGCCTAACCGACTTCTCGTAGAAGACATCGAAGCCGCAGCTCGAAGCATCCTCACGGATACGGCTTCGGAGCGCTTCTACTCGATCGCGATCAAGCCACAGCCGAGGATGTGCGGCGCTCGTCTGCGCGTATCTTGCATCAGGCGCGGGCAGTGGCGTCGCCGGAATGGAAGCCGGGACGGTAAACGTCCTCACCTGGCTCCAATTCGACTGCGAAGCCGCCTCTTCTAATACCAAAGCATAACGCCAATAATAGATTCCCGGCTCATAGACATGATCCGGCGTATAGAAGTTATAGGGGATCGGTCCGATTGTCTCCACCTGATCCGCTTCGAATCGCTCGGAAGCAGAAACCTGCAGCATATACCGATCTTCATCCGGCTTTGCTGGCATCCACGTGAATCGCGGCGGATTCTCCCGAAGCTCTGATGCTTCGTTCGGTTCATAGGGTACGGTCAACAAGCCGCTGACCGGTTCGAATAGCTTGGACATGGCAGTCCCTCACTTTCGCTCGTCGTTGATAGCCTCCAAATGCGTTTATCGCATGAACATGCCGCCATTAACCTCAATCGTCTCGCCGGTCAGATAGGCCGACAAATCGGAAACGAGGAACAGAGCGACTCCTGCCACATCCTCCGGCGTCCCTTCTCTTCGAAGCGGTATGCTCTGAATCGTCGCTTCTCTCGCTGCAGCAGACGTGAACGTTGCATGAAACGCCGTATTCCCGATAAAGCCGGGTGATATCGCATTAACGCGGATGCCGCTGGCCGCAACTTCTTTGGCCAACCCTTTCGTATACGCGAGCACGGCTGCTTTACTTGCGGCGTAGATGGAAGCGCCGGGCCCTCCTCCGTTGTGAGCGGCTACCGAAGTTAAGTTCACGATGCATCCGCCGCCTGCAGCCTTCATGCCCGGAATGACCGCTTTCGTAACGAACACAGCGCTCTTCAGGTTCACATCCATGATGCGCTCGTACGCTTCCTCCGTCATGTCCTCATTGAGTACGCGCTGAACGAGATGTCCCGCATTGTTGATCAGCACATCGACCGGCTGGCCGAAGGCTTGCTCCGACGCGGCTGCCAGCCGCTGCGCTTCTTCCGCCTTTGAGACGTCTGCCTGAATGGCATTCGCCTTTCCGCCTCTAAGTTTAATCAAAGCAACTGCCTCTTCAGCAGCCTCCTTGCTGTTCAAGTAGTTCAGAACCACCTTCGCTCCGGAAGCAGCGAGCGAGATCGCAATTGCTCGCCCAATTCCTCCGCTCGCTCCCGTTATGATCGCGACTTTCCCCGTCAAATCGATTGCCATCCCAATCGCCTTCCCTTCTCGTCGTTAGGCCTTCGCAAGCTCATGCTTAAGCTCGACCGCGAGCTCCGGCTTCGCAAGCGAACGAACCTCATGCGGCATTCGCAGCACAATCCGCGTTCCTTGGCCAAGCGAGCTGTCGATGCGAAGTCCGAATGTATCGCCATACACCATCTGAATTCTCCGGTGAACATTCACCAGTCCGATTCCCCCGCGCCGTCCATCGTTTGCCGTCTCCACCTCTACCAGACGATTCCGTTCCAATCTCCTTCGCAATCCAGCCAGCTTCTCTTCCGTCATCCCCACTCCGTTGTCTTCCACAATGACAAGCAGCTCGCCCTCGTCTAGGCGGGTATCGATGCGGATGAAATGCTTTGCTTCAAACCCATCTGCAAACGCGTGCTGAAAAATATTTTCCACAATCGGCTGCAATGTCAGCCTGACCATCCCCGACAGCAGCAGCGATGGCGGTGTAGCGACTTCAATTTCGAAATCATGTCCGATGCGGTGCTTCTGGATGATCATATAATTGCGCACATGATTCAATTCGTTGGCCAGCGTCACTTCTTCGAGATTCGTTTGAATCGAGTAGCGCAGCATGAACGCCATCGCCTCGACCATTTCCGATATTTCATCCGAATCCTGTACAATCGCATAGCAATTGATCGTCTCCAGCGTGTTGTACAGAAAATGAGGATTAATTTGCAGCTGCAGCGCCTGGAACTCCGCCTTATGCCGCTCCAGCTCAATCTCCTGCAGCTGCAGCTTTGTCTTCTGGCTGCTGAGCTCCGTATCGTACACGCGCTCAATCATGTCCGAGAGCCGACTTACCATGAGATTGTAGCTGTGAATGAGCCCGCCAATCTCGTCATCCCGCTGCTTGCTTTCGATGCTGATCCAGTTTCCCTTCTCCGTCTCGCGCATCCCGTTCTTCAGTGTTCGAATCGGGCGAACGATGGAATTGCCAAACCGGAATGCAAGGAACAGGGCGATCACAAGCGTGACAAGACCGACCGTTACCGTTGTGGAACGAATGCCCGAGATCGGCTCGCGCAGCTCATCAAGCGGCATCGAGACTGCGAGGCTCCACCCCGAGTATGTAGACTTATGCGAGACGATCAACATGTTCCTCCCATTCATCTTCTCATTGAAGCGCGTGTTCTCGCCGGTTGCGATTCGTTTCCCAAGGTCCGTCTTCGCCAGTTCACTCCTCGTACCGGCAGCAGGGGCGTATACAATAGACCCTTCCGAATCGAGGATGAAGAAGAAGCCGTTCTCGCCCAGATCCACGTTATTCCATAACGTTGCCAGTTGACTTTCGTTCAGCTCGATCGCGAGAATCCCCTTCACCGCATAAGACGTATAGCCTCTGATCTTGCGGGCAATCGTAACGACTCGCTCACCGTTCATCAGCGCCGTGTTCAGTATTGCAATCTCGCCATTATCAGGCGTCTTCGCCTTCAACTCCTCGTACCGATTCGTAGGGTCGACCGAGAGCGACGAGAAGCTTTGATTCTGATCGAAGATAGAACGTCCATGCTCGCCTAATATGTAGATCATATGAATCTGAGTCGGATACGTAATGAATATCTTCTGAAATACATCCTGACGGATACCATTGGCAAACCGGTAATACTCGTAGCTATCCGACGGGTCCATATCGAGGAACCGTTTGACGGATTGCTGGGATAGAATCGAATTGCTCACCCGCTCGAACGTTTCGAGCTGTTGGTCGGTTTGTGCCCCCGCGTTCTCAATGACAGTAGAAATATAGCGCTCGACCTGCTTGTCGATTGCAGCGGACGACTTTAAGTAGGTGAAGATCCCGACCGTAGATAGCGAGAACAGGATGACGATCAGAAAATAGAGAAACAACTTTCGCGATAAACTTAGCTTCATCCGCGAATCCCCAGCGATTCCCGGTATTCGGATGGCGTTTGCCCGCTGTATTTCTTGAAGGTCTTCGTAAAATGCGGATGATCGGCAAATCCGACTTCAGCAGATACATCCGTAATCTTATGATGCGGCAGCGATAGCAGCCGTTTCGCCCGCTCCATCCGCCGCTTCGTCCGATATTGCACGAACGTCTCATTCGTCATTTGCTTAAATAACTGACTGAAATACGAAGCATTCAAGCCCAGCTTGTCAGCCACTTCCTCAAGCGATAATTCCCTGCCCAGATGCTGCTCGATATAGCGCTTGGCTTCCTCGACCGGATCCTTCAGATTGCCTTTACGTTTCGATCGCAATTGCTCCATCATCAAGGTCGCCGATTCTCCAAGCCAGGTGATCGCGGCCAAGTCCCGGTCCGCCGGCCGCAGCGGCCGCTCGAACGGATACACATCGCGCGCGTTCAGTCGATCCGCCAATTTGCCTGAAAGCTCTTGCATCAGCTCTCCAACCATCTGGGCATCGAACTTGCTCATCGCGCAGTACTGCTCCATGTTCGCGATTACGGCTTGAATAGATTCGGAGCGCAAAAACCAGATGCTGTCCTGCAGTTGATCCAGCCATTCTTCCGTCAGCTTCAGCGGAATATAGGTGGCTTGCCGCTGGGCTTCGAGGCCGGCAATCATCTTCGCAACCGTTTGGCTCACAGCTGCTTTGGTGACCGGCTTCAACAAATATTCCTTCACGCCAAAAGACATACACTGCCTGGCGTATTCGAAATCTCCATAGCCCGATATAATGACGACTGGCAGGTCGGGATACTGCTCATTCAATTGGCGGCAAAGCTCCAATCCGTCCATCTTCGGCATTTTGATATCGGTGAACAGTAGGTCGGGACGGTTCGCCGCTATTTTGTCCAGCGCATCCTGACCATTGTCCGCTGTTTCGGCATGGAAAATAGTGGGATCGGCTTCGCTAATCAGCTTCTGCAATCCTTTGCGAATCATCGGTTCGTCGTCGACGACTAAGATGCGGTACATGGCTGTGTCCTCCTCGATTACCGATTGCAGTCGGCAATCCGGTTATGGAGCAAGATGCTCCCCCAGCCAAGCAGGGGGAGCATCCGAGTCTCTTACTGTCATTTTAGTGCATCGCGAACCTTACTCAAAAGCGTTTTCTTTACTATTAAACCGGGTAGTTGCTTCCTCTATGACTTCGTTGCCGCCCTTGGAAAGATACTCCTCCAGCACCTTGCCGTAATTGTCGATCGGCTCTTTGCCATAAACCATCTTGAGCACATGCTCAAGCACCAGCGGCGGAAGCTGATCGGATAACGGGCTCAAATCCGGGTAGTTTACGAACGCTTCCAGCCTTGGATCGAACTCGATGCCTCTGCGTCCTTCCTTCGTCAGCAGGTTATCGAATGCATCGACCATTTGTTTGCCCGGCTCCGAAAGCTCGGCGATGCGCTTGTTGTACGTCGTATCCTGCACCATCCACAGCCAGTAGTTCAAGAAACGCTGCTTGTTCGTGCCGGCTTCGTCCGTAGGAGGCGTGTAGCTGATCGTGCCGCCATCATTCGTATAGTCTTCGCCTTGGATGCCATAGCTGAAGAACTCCTGTGCTTGCTCGCTGACCATCCAATCGAAGAACTTGATGATTTCAGCCGCTTTGTCTTTCGCGCTCACATTGATAAAGTAGGACCGCGTAACCGGGTTATAGTGCGCATAGCCGCCTTTGCCGTCATCGCCAACCGGAGACGGAATGAGGGCAACCTTCGCGCCGGGAACGTTCGTCGTAAGCTGCGTGCCCCAGATCGGAAGCTCGTTAGCGTTCATGGACCACATGCCCGCTTTACCGCTGGTAATGATGCTCTTGAAGTCTGCGCTTTCGATGGTGGCAAATTCTTTGCTGATCAAACCTTCATCGTACATCGTTTTGTAGGTCTGAATGGCTTTCTTCATCGGATCGGCATCGAAGAAGCTCGGCTTCACTTTACCGTCGGGGAACTGTTTGAATTGGTTCAAATAACCGAAGACGTCATACGAACCGAAGAAGGTGTCCGCGTACTTGAAGTTCTTGCGCCCCATGTACGGATGCTCGACGCCAAGCTCTTTGAACGCCCGCAGCACGTCAAGCGTTTCCTCCACCGTCTTCGGAATCGGTTTGCCGGCTTTCTCCAGCAGGTCAGTCCGAATCCAAGTTGCCCGTCTCGATGGATTGCTCAGTACTTCCGGAATTCCGTATATGTTGCCGGTCTTCGCATCCGTTAATCGATCCCAGGCTGCCTGCGGAAGGAACTTGAGCAAATTCTGTCCATTTTCCTTGAGTAGATCATTCAGTGGCAGGAACACTCCGCTTTGTACTGCGCCGCCGAGCTCTTGGCCGCTAATGCCGCCGCTGCCTTGAACAACGTCCGGAATGTCATTGGTCGCAAACATTTGGATCATTTTGTCTTGATACTCGTTATGCGGAATAAGCCGTATATCGAGATCGGTGTTCGTCATTTTCTCCATTGCGAGCACGTACTTGTCTTTGTTGATGTCTGGGTTCTGCTCTACGTAAGGCACGTTCAGTGTCCGCATGGAAATGGAGAATTTAGTCGGTTCCGCTGCCGGCGTTTCATCTGTTTGGTTCGTTGTAGCCGCCGTGCTTGCAGGGGTGTTCGCAGCCTTGGATGGTTCATTGTTGCTGTTCTTCGAACAGGATGACAGCATCGAGATGGATAGTGCGGCAACCGTGGCCAGTACGACAAGCTTTCTCATAAAATCCCCCTCATCTCCTCAGTCGAAATTCGCTCCGTAGAGCGCTTTCAAAACTCAACCTCAGTATAGGTACGAACGCTACACGGTCACAATGGAGTTTGTTTGGCTCGGTTTGTCATTTTTTTATATTTCTGTATCATCGTTCCACACTCAAGATTTGATCGAACCTATGAGCATCCCCTTAATAAAATAACGCTGCATGAACGGATACAGCATAATGATCGGCAAGGTTGCCACGAGAATGACGGCCATCTGGACCCCTTGTACCGATTGGGATGCGATGTCGAACGGCAAATTACCGGTGTCGACCAGGTCATCGTTAATGAGCAGCTCCCGCAGCTTAACCTGCAGCGGATACAGCCTGCGATCATTCAAATAATACAGGGCATCCATGTACTTGTTCCAGTTCGTCACGGAATAGAAAATGCCGATTGTCGCCAGGGCAGGCTTGGACAACGGGAGCATCAAGCTCCAGAGTATCCTCATTTCGCCGCAGCCGTCAATCCTTGCACTATCGATAAGCTCCGTCGGAATTTGGACGAAGAACGACCGCAAGACGATCATATTAAACGCACTGATCGCGGTTGGAATCATAAGTGCCCATAGTGTATTGATCAGATGGATTTCCCTCATGAGAATAAACTGCGGGATCAGCGGTGCCGTGAAGATCATCGTCATCAAGACAAACAGCAGCACGTATTTGCGTCCAACGTATTCCGCTCGCGATAACGGATAGGCCAAGGAGGAAGTAGCAGCCAGATTAATGAGTGTACCGAGAACTGTGATATAAACGGTAATACTGAATGCCCGCCAAATGGAGACGTCATCGAAGACGTAGCGATAATAATTGAGCGTGAAATCAACAGGCCAGAACATGACATCCCCTCGATCAATCGCCGCCGCTCCGCTAAATGACTGAGCAATCACATTTAGAAAAGGGAGCAGCATCGTTAGCGACAGCCCTGTTAATACCAAATAGTTTGCAATAAGAAACAGCTTCCTGCTCCAATGCTCTCGCCGAATCACGGCCACCCCTCCTTCAATACAACGATTCTCCGGTAGCCTTGCGGCTTAATGCGTTGGCGATCACAAGCAAGACCAAACCTACGACCGATTTGAACAGACCAATGGCAGTCGCATAGCTGTATTGCATTTGTTTCAAGCCGGCTTTGTAAATATAAGTATCCAAGATTTCACTATTGGTAATGTTCAGCGGATTCTGGAAAACAAAGACGCGTTCAAAGCCATAGTCCATGAAATCCCCAATCTTAAGCAGGAACAGCACCGTGATAACAGGCAGCAGGGACGGCAGCGTAATTCGGATGGTCTGCTTCCAGCGGCCCGCGCCGTCGATTTCGGATGCTTCATACAATTCCGGGTTGATCCCGGTCAACGCAGCCAAATAAATAATCGTCCCCCAGCCTACGTCGCGCCATAATCCCGAGCCGACCAAGATAGCCCGTATATAGGAGTCCTCACCCAGAAAGTAGATCGGTTCGATGCCGAACCAGCCTATAATGACATTCACGATACCGGAAGTCGGAGAAAGCATGCCAACGAAGATCCCGCTCACGATGACCCAAGACAGAAAGTGCGGCGCATAAACAATCGTCTGGACAATCTTCTTGTACACGGCGAGCCGGACTTCATTGAGCAGCAGGGCAAGTATAATCGGTGCCGTGAAGGCGATTAGTATATCGAGGAATCCCAGAATGAGCGTATTTTTCAAAATCCGCAGAAAGTCGTAATGCTGGAACATGCGCTCGAAATGATTGAAACCGACCCAGGGGCTTCCGCTGAATCCGGAGAAGATATTATAATTTTGGAACGCGATGACCGAGCCGAGCAACGGCACATACTTGAAGACGACGAAATAGACGATGCCCGGAAATGAAATCAGATATAACGTCCGGTACTTCCACATAAAACCGAACAATAGCCGTCCCTCCCTCATGATAGTCGTTTCTGCATATTCCCATCCTAGCTGTTCATCGGGGGAGCCAACAATGGAATCGCTTTAATAGCGCTTGTGTTTTTTTTAGGTAGCCGAATCGAGTGCAGAGGATCTAGACCATCTGGCTGCCGCAGTAAAAAAAGCCTCCGACACCACTGCTTCAGTGGGTCGAAGGCTCTTCTCTACTCGAGATGCACGCCGCTCGCGCGCTGCTCTAGCATTTTGCGGACAATCGAGCCCATATGGGCTCCTGCTTCAACCGGTGCTGTTCCTCCGGCATGAATGTTGGATAACACGGTTCGGCTGCTCTCAACCGTTCCCGCACGGGGCCGGTAACACATATAGGCGCTCATCGACTTCGACGAGACGAGCCCCGGCCTTTCTCCGATCAGCAGCACGAGCACCTCCGGTTCCAGCAGGTCGCCAATGTGATCCATCACGGCAACCCGTCCTCCGCGTACGAAGAACGGTGTTCCGGTGGAGAGCCCCAATCCGCTAAGCGAATCCAGCAAGGAAGGATAGACGTCGGCAAAATTAGCATTAACCGCATTCGCGCTCAGGCCGTCGGAGACGACGATTTGAACTTGAGGTCTCCTCTTACACCTCTCCAAGATGACTCGGGCTCCCTCTTCCGTAATGACGCGGCCCATATCGGGACGTTTCAGATAGTTCTCCGTATTTACGAAGCAGGTCTCCACGGTAAAAAGCTTGTATTCATCCAGCAGCGACTGGCTGACGCTCCCGTAGATGGAGTCCACCGCAGCAGCATGGTCACAGCGAAAATGGAGCAGCTCTCTCGTAAGCGGACGCGTGCCTGCCCGCCATACGCCAATACGAGCAGGTGTGCTGGCGATGAGCTCCGACATCCCTTCCTCCCATTTGGGGTTCGGTACATGGGATATACGAGGGTCGCCGAATGTTTCTTCCGCCGCTGAGCCTTCGACTGAACCTCCAACCTCAGTAGGATGTAATGGTGTATGCGATTGCGAAAATGAATGTGATGGAGCCGGAGTAGGCGCCGGAGCTATACGCTTCTCCAGTTCAGCCATAACGCGATCAACCAACTGCTCCACGGATAGTTTCGAGTGCATGCCCGCTTCCTCCTTTGCGCTCAAATCATGAAGAGGCTTGGGTCGCCTGCCAGCGGCGTCAGCCTGCCGTTCTCCATCAGTCCCATCGAGACAAGCCACTTCTCGAACTCCGGTGCCGGCCTTCGCCCAAGCGTCTCCCGAAGCGTTGCGATATCGTGGTAGCTGGTAGATTGATAGTTGAGCATGCAATCGTCCGCCATCGCGACACCGATGATGAAATTCACACCGGCCGCCGTGAGCAGCACCGCCAAGTTATCCATATCATTCTGATCCGCCCGCATATGATTTGTGTAACAGACGTCGACTCCCATCGGCAGCCCATGCAGCTTCCCCATAAAATGATCCTCAAGCCCAGCTCGAATAACCTGCCTGCTATCGTAGAGATATTCCGGGCCGATGAACCCGACGACCGTATTGATCATGAAGGGCCGATATCGTCTAGCAAGACCGTAGCATCTGGCTTCCAGCGTCACCTGATCGATGCCATGATGAGCTTCGCTGGAGAGCTCCGACCCTTGCCCGGTTTCAAAATACCACAGGTTCGGTCCCGCTCCCGTCCCCTGCCTTTGAATCAGCTCATGCGCCTCATCGAGCAACCCTACGCTAATGCCGAACGCGCCGTTCCCTTTCTCCGTGCCGGCGAGGCTTTGGAACATCAGATCCGCCGGCGCGCCGCTGCGAATCGCGCGCATTTGCGTTTTCACATGGGCTAAGACGCAGTTTTGCGTTGGAATCTTCCACTTGGTCATCTCTTCCTTCGTCGCTTCGAGCAGGCTCTTCACGCTGTCAGCCGTATCGATGACCGGATTCACGCCAATGACGGCGTCCCCAATGCCGTAGCTTAATGCTTCGAATAAGGAAGCTTTTACGCCCTGAATACTGTCCGACGGATGATTGGGCTGCGCGCGCCCTGCGAGAACGCCCCGCTGACCCATCGTACTGTTACAGCTAGTAATAATCTCCGCCTTCGACGCGGCTTGGATCAGGTCCAGATTGCTCATTACCTTCGTGACGGCTGCAATCATCTCGCTCGTTAAGCCGCGGCTCAAGCGGCGGAGCTGCTCTTGACCGGTATCCTGCCTCAGCAGATATTCCCTCAGCTCGCCAATGCTCCAATTGCGAATCTCGGCAAAAACCCGCTCGTTAACCGCTTCTTCAATAATCCGAGATACCTCGTCCTCCTCGGGAGCAAGGAGCGGATGATCGCGAATATCGCCAAGCGTCAGCTCGGAGAGTACGAGCTTCGCGGCCATTCTCTCTTTGGCATCCTCCGCAGCGATTCCGGCTAACTGATCCCCTGATTTCTCCTCATTGGCCTTTGCCATAACGGACTTCAAATCACGGAATTGGAACGTTCGCCCGAGCAAACCCGTCTTCAGCTTCATCCTTCTATCCCCCCTCGGAGCGGCCAAGCGCAGACTCAGACTGGAAAACAAGCGTTTTAATCACAACCGGGAGCATCAATCCGGGCAGAGGTTCTCCCAGATCCATATAATCGCCATGCATCACGGTGATTTGGTCGATGCAAATAAGAGATAGCCGTTTCTCCAGCCGCTTCCGGAGCGATTGTCCGAGCGCCTGCGCCATATCATGCTCGCATACGACGACCAGCACCTTTGCTTGAGCGAAGTATTCCAAATAAACGCGGCTGATCACCGCTGCCAAGCGCTGCACAGAGGCATAAGAGATTCCTTTCATCCCCCGCATAGCGAGCGCAAAAGGGATCGAAGCCCCTTTGTCATAGAGACCGGCGCATACCCGCATCACAGCCGATGCCAGCTCCATCAGCGCGTCTTGATCCGCGAGGATATCATCTGTCAGCTCATCCAGCCGGTGCACCGGCAAGTTCCGAATCGGCAGTATCGACGAAGCATCGAGATAGACGGTGGCCCCACTTATTTCCGTGCTTTGCATGCCTGCTCCGATGACGGTCGCTCGAACAGTCTGATTCGGTTTCCCCAGCGCGATATCGTAATGAGCCATTGCAGCCTTGATCTCATGCGCAAGCAAAGGACCGATGTCGCCGTAAACGGCAACCTCCGCGATCGTAGTCGGCTTCTTAAGCTCCATCAACAGGCCGATGCCGCCTGAAACCATCCATTCCTCAATCTGCGGTAGACCACTCCCATCCGCCGGTTCACCGCCGCCAAGAAGGAGCACTCGCAATGCGGTATTATCCGTGAGATGCGCAGAATCGCCACCTGCCAAATAGTCCAGCATGCTGCGGCTCATGTCACGGCAAATCTCCGCTACGGCTTCGAAGCTGATGGATTGTCCCTTTTCGATCCCATATCCTCTCGATGTGAGCCACGGCCGGATCGTTGGGGATACCGCCGTAACCCTCCCGGTCGTATCAAGCTCAATCAATCGGCCGCCGACATGAAACGTTACCGTACCGATTGGCCTCCCCCGCCGAAAGATCGCTACATTCGCAGTTCCGCCGCCAATATCCAGATTGGCTACCGCGCCTTTGGTTTGCAGGGAACGCTGATCCGCTCCCGCTCCCCTGCCTGCTAGCAATCCTTCCAGATCCGCGCCGGCCGCCGCTACAACGAAGTCGCCGGAACGCTCCGCGAGCCGCTGAACGATCTCGCGAGCGTTCCTCTTATTCGCAGTCTCACCCGTGATGATAACGGCGCCTGTCTTCAGCTCGGCCGGACGAATACCTGCATGCTGATACTCCGCCGTAATCATCGCCCAGACACCGTCCGAATCGAGCTGATCCCTTCCACTCAGCGGTGTGCTATACATAGGGCTTGCATACACCAGCTGCCGCTCCACAATTTCATAGCGGGGGATCGAAACCACGCTCGAGGTGCGCTTCAGTCGCAGCCGGCTTACGATCATCTTCGTCGTGCTCGTTCCGATATCGATACCGACACTCGTGATCCACTGATCCTCCATGGCGGCTCCCCCTATCCGCCGCCTTCGATAATGCGTACTGCCAGCTCCGGCAGCGGGATACGCTCCGTCATACTGTGCGCTTGGATGCGATGATAGGCGGCAGGCTCATCCAGTCCATGCCGCTTCATTAGGATTCCTTTTGCCTTCTCAATGAGCTTGCGCTCTTCCAGCGTTCGTTGAAGCTGCCGGATATCTTGCTTCAGCCCATCCAACGCAGCCTTCTGACTTAGTGCAATCTCAACAGCGGGAATTAAATCCGCCTCTGACACCGGCTTGACCAGATAGGCGATCACACCGGCGTCGCGCGCCTGCTGCACCAGTTCCTTCTGGCTGTACGCCGTGAGCAGCAGCACCGAAGAATGCTGCATGCTTCGAATGATCATCGAAGCCTTGATCCCGTTCATCACAGGCATCTTCACATCCATGATGACAAGATCCGGCTTTAGCTTCGCGGCAAGCTCAATCGCCTCTTGTCCGTTCTTCCCTTCGCCTACAACGGAATAGTGCTCTTCCTCCAGCATCTCGCGAATATCCATCCGAATGATCGGATCATCGTCGATAATGACAATCGTTCTGCTCACCGTTCATCCCCCTAAGCGGAAATGTGATGTCAACCTGCGTGCCAAGCGGGCTGGAAGACAGGTTTAGCGTACCGCCAAGATTTTCGATCACCAGCGTTTCGGAGATTTGGAGGCCGATATGTCCCTTCCTCTCCGCTGAAACTGTTCCACTGCCACGCATACCTCCCCCTGTATCCGACACCCGAACTCGTCCATCCGCACCAAGGAGCTGCAGCGAAACTTCAATGTTGCCTGCGCTTCGCTCCACGAAAGCATGATTGACGCAATTTTGCACGAGCTCGTTCAATACAAGTCCCAGCGTCATTGCCTGCTCTGCCGATAAAATCAGCTCATCCCCGCAAATATTCGTCGTTATCCTTTGTTCCGGTTTGACGGAAGAGGCAATGATCGACTTCACGATCCGGGCCGCAACGTCATGGAATGGGATCGTCTCCATCCCTTCGAAAGCCAGCATCTCATGGATGACGGCAATACTGTTGATCCGATTGATGCTGTCCAGATAGACATGCCGGATTTCCTCATGTTTCGTTCTTCGCATTTGCAGCCGCAGAAGACCGGCTACCGTTTGCAGATTATTTTTGACCCGGTGATGGATTTCCTTGATGACGGCCGACTTGACGAGAAGCTGCTTCTCCTTCTCCTTCAGCTCCGTCAAATCCCGAATGAGAATAAAACCGCCTACCATGCGATGATCTCGCTGCAGCGATAAAGCTTTCAGCTCCAGCGCCACATGCCTCGATTGGAATTCGCTGCGGTAGACGCCGGTATGCTCTTGCATAACAACACTGCTCAACTCGCCGCCAAACAAATCACCAATTGAGCTGCCCTCAATTGAGCCGGTGCAGCCGATTTCCTGGAGCAGCTTGTGTGCCTGAACATTCGTATAAGTGACGGCATGCCGATCATCGAACAGCACAATCCCCTCTTGCATCAAGGACTGCATCCCGCCTTCGGACATGGCAAGCGAGAGCAAGGTTTCGCCCAGCTGCTCATTCGACTCTAGCAATCTCTCGACATTCCGCTCTTGCTCGACATGTTTGGATATATCCGATTCCAGGATAAGCGCGCCAATGACGCTGCCCCGTTTGGAGCGGATCGGTACGACGTTCTGCTGCATGGCGATTCCTTCCTGCGAGGTACCGCGCGAGCCCAGCATCGGTTTACCTGACAAGAGGCAGAACATCACGGCAGGTTCATTATGAAAATGGGCAAATTGACCGACAACGGAGGTCTTGTACAGCGAAGCCGCAGTCGTCGGATGCGCCTGCGCAACAACGAGCGCCGTGCGCTCATCGGCGAGCGGGCAATCTATAAAAGCATCGGATTGGGACGCATCGGCTATCCACTGCAGGTGGCGCGCCAAATCCTCAATCGTTTCCACGTCATCGATTGGCATCGTTGTATGGCTGCCGCACAATTCCCTAACCATACCCATCACCGCTCGTCACTCCTTAAACGCAATTGAACGAAGCTTAACGCGAAGCTCTTCGATCCCTTGAAGCTGCAGGGAGGAAGTAAAGAAGATTTCATTTCCGATACCTAGAGACTGCCGCAGCAGCTTGACTGCCCGATCGCCATCCGCCCCTTCGGCATCCATCTTCGTGATGACACCGATCGCCGGGATAGGAAATCCGCCGGAGAATCCGGGTGGAAAATAGTTCCGCAGCCGCGTCGCATCTTGAACCAGCACGAGCGCGCATGCCTCATACGAAGTAGCCATTAATGCGCGATAGAAGAGCGGGTTCTCGCTGTACTCGCCCGGCGTATCGATCAGCCAATCGCGATAGACAAGTGACTGCGTCTTCAGTGCCGGGTCCTGCTCGCCGAACAGCCGTTTAATCAAAGTGGATTTGCCCGAGCCGATGGCGCCAATCATCATGATTTTCTTCGCGACTGTCTTCATCATGATCTCGTTAACGGCGCAATGGTGAATTGAAGCTTCTCAGCCAGAAAAATATTCACCGCTTCAATTGCCATACTAACAGCGGATACTTCGCCGACAATAACCAGCGACCCGGTAAATCGGTCTAGGTAGCCAATGCTTACATGGGCTGCCTTCGTCGCGATATCTGCGGCGATGATGGCGGTTTCCGTTGGCGTCAGCGTCAGGATTCCGATGGCGCTCGCTTCTTCAATGCCGAGCTTCGTGTACAGCATCGGATCGGGGTTCGCAATGACATGCGCAAGCGTCAGCTGCTTGCCCGGCACATATTCCTGGATGACGCGTTGTTTCTGCGACTGTGGCTCCATCATTCATCCTCCGCTCCATCTTGCGGTGTTACAACGTCGAAGCTGTCGACAATGCCGACAACCATGGCGTCGATCGGGACATTGCGGCCGCCGAACAGCGCTCTTGCCGGGCTCCCGCGAGAAATAATCACATGCTCGCCAACTCCTGCCCCAATACGATCGACAGCTATCACCGCCGTACCCTTCGACCTGCCAACGAAATCAACAGGCTGAACAACCATGAGCTTCAGATTATCCATCCCTTCTTCCTTCTGGGTCGCCCAAACGCTTCCGATTACTTTCCCGTAGAACATTGGCTGCTCACCCTTCTTCCCGGAATTGGACAGCGATGCCTTTCTCTCTCAGCACATCTTTGGCGAGCGGCGATAGAATGGTCCCTCTCTTCACGAGAACGACCGTGATGCGTTTATGCCTTGTCCTCTGATTAACCCAGTCCGCGGACAGGAATTTACCATCGAAACGTTCGGTATGCTCGGGCAACGGTTCGGTGGGCTCGGCGGATTCGGCGTGCTCATGCCTTTCACTAGCAGTTGCATCAGCAGTAGGTTCCCCGGCATTCCCATTCATCAGAACAGCAGCTCGGCCTACTCGTTGTACCACCCATTCCGCCAACTCTTTTGCCGGAGCGAACGCTACGCCGTACATTGCCATCTCGCTCTTGTAATAGCTGAACAGCTTCTGGTACGGCACCGGCAAGGTCAGCTCCTTGAGCGTGCGCCGATCAGAACGCGAGAGCCCGGAACCGTCTTCGCCCACCACCACAAACTTCCCCATCACGAGCGCCGCGAAAATAATCTCCGACCTCACCGTTCCCTTCATTCCAAGCGCAACTCGTCCGGCATCCCCTAAGTCGATCTCCGGAATAACGATACCTGCATAGTCGTTTGGAATTTCAATCGGAGCCGGCGCGGACTCGTCAATCGCGATCGTTCTGCCAAGCCCGCTTGACTCTACTTTATGCATGCCAAGCCATCCCGATGTTACTCCGTCGAGAAACAACCGATCATAATGAATCCCGTACTTCTGCAGCAGGATAAAATGATCCCGATACGCTTCATGGGCCGTACTGTCGCAGAATAGGTACAACACTTTAGGAGGCGGCTCGGCCGCTTGTGCCCGCATCGTGCCGACGAGCTCCCGGATGATCGATTCCACCAGCTGTTTCATCTCCACCTGACTCACCTCCTCGCACCACCACCGCCTGCGGCAATGTTGCCATTTTTCCCGATGACCCTTACTTTATCGCCTGTTTCCAGCCCGGCAGCATTCGCCTCATCTCGATCGATGTGCAGCTCAAGCGCAAATCGCCCATCCACCCGTACGACGACATCCGGAAAAATAAGCGGTCGTTCCGAGTCCGTCTGCAGCATGATACGATCGCCGTCTGCAACCTGATAGTCCGCCGCCTCCGTCACCGACATATGAACATGCCGCTTCGCGATGATCAGTCCCTCCTGAAGGATGACGACACCTGATGGGCCAATTATCGTTACACCGATGGTTCCGGTAATATCGCCGGACAGTCTGACTTCCGGCTGAAGCCCCAGCTGGTGGGCATCCGTTCGGGAAATCTCCACCTGTGTCGCGGCTCGAACCGGACCGAGAATACGCACATTGGGAATGGCACCTTTCGGACCTGCAATGGTGACGGTCTCCTGCGCCGCGAATTGCTTGGGCTGTGACAGCTCTCTATGTACCTGCAGCTGATACCCGGTGCCGAACAGGACTTCGAGATGCTGCTGGGAGAGATGTAGATGACGGCCCGACACGCCTACAGGGATCAGCTGCAACGCAGGATTCCGCTCGGACATATCAGCTGCAGCCTCTAAGGAATCCGAATGCTCAAGCAGTTGAATTCCTCTATCTTTCAAGAAATCAGCAGCAGCCGGCGTCAATTTGTCTCCTTGTTCAACCGGATAAGGGTTCGGGAGTCCTCCGGCCAATCTTGCGCGCAGCGACGCTTCGGTAATGAGTCTCATAGAGGGGGAGGTCAGCCTTCAAGCTTCGGCAAAATAAACTCGATATCGGAATGCGGACGCGGAATAACGTGAACCGATACGAGCTCTCCGACTTTATCCGCGGCGGCTGCTCCTGCATCCGTTGCCGCTTTCACAGCACCGACATCGCCTCTAACCAGAACCGTGACCAATCCGCCTCCAACATGGACTTTGCCCACCAGTCTTACGTTTGCCGCCTTCACCATCGCATCGGCTGCTTCAATTGAGCCAATTAAACCTTTGGTCTCGATCATGCCAAGGGCCGTGAGTTCGCCTGCCATTGTTCATTCCTCCTTATTGGTTGACCCTAACTGGATTAGAGCTTCATCTGGGACAGCACACTCTTTACGATCGTTAATACTTCCTCTCTGGTAATGCCGCGAGCGAGGCTGCCCGCAACCTGTTCGGCGAGTTGCGTCATACCAGCCGGTTCCGAAGTTGGCATCTCTCGTATACCGAAGGCCACCCGTTTTACATTCATCAAATGCTGCGGCCCGATATTATCCGACGTAATGTTATGCCCGAGCGATCCGCAGCCCAGCGTCATCGATGGCTGAATGCCGGTCGTCGCACCGATGCCGCCGAAGGTCGTCCCCGCGTTCACGATAATGCGCGAGGCGGGAAGCTCGAGCCCGAATGCCTCAATAATACGCTCATCCTCGCAGTGGATGCCGAGCGTATGTCCGAGTCCTCCCAGCTCAAGAAGCTCCGTGCAGCGGCGGCGGCCTTCCTGCCAATCGTCTACCGTGTACAGAGCCAAGATTGGCGTCAGCTTCTCCACCGACAGCGGATACGCGGGTCCGACGTTGGTTTCTTCCGCAATCAGCACGGTTGTGCGCAGCGGGACAGAAATCCCTGCCATCTCGGCTAGTACTTGCGGCGATTGGCCTACGATCTTCGGATTCAGGCTTTTACCGTTTGCGGACATGATGATGTCTGCTACTCTCTCCTTCTCCTGCTCGCTTAGTGCATATGCTCCTTGCCGTTTCAACTCATCGACCAGCTGCGGCTTCACTTGCCTCTCGACCACAATCGCTTGTTCGGAGGCGCAGATTGTGCCGTAATCGAACGTCTTGCTCTGCACAATCTGACTGGCCGCGCGCGCGATATTCGCGCTGTGATGAACATAGACAGGAACATTGCCGGGGCCAACACCATACGCGGGCTTGCCAGAACTGTAGGCAGCCTTCACCATCGCCGATCCGCCGGTTGCGAGAATGATGTCCGTCAGCTTATGCCTCATTAGCTCCATGCTCGCTTCGACCGATGGGTATGACAAGCACTGAATCAATCCCGCCGGAGCGCCTGCCTGCTCCGCCGCCTGCCGCATCAGCCTCGCCGCCTCCTGCGAGCATCGCAGCGCAGCGGGGTGTGGGGAAATGACGACGGCATTCCTTGCTTTGAGCGCGATTATGCTTTTGAAGAGAACCGTTGAAGTCGGGTTGGTCGATGGCACGATAGCAGCTACAACGCCAACAGGCTGCGCCACTTCCCATACGCTCCGCTCCTCATCCTTGCGGATGATGCCGACGGTCTTCATATCCTTGATCGCCTCATAAACATTGCGCGCCACAAACAGGTTCTTCGCTTTCTTATCCGCGCCGTTCCCAAAGCCGGTTTCCTCTACCGCCAGTCTGCCAAGCCGCTCCGCATGCTCCTCCGCTGCAGCAGCCATCGCCTCCACGATGCGGTCTACTTGAAGCTGCGTCATAGACTCGTACTGCTTTTGCGCAGCCTTCGCTTCATGCAGACAATCGCGCACTTCCTGGATCGCTTGCAAATCCGCATCCAGCTTCATGCCCCGCTGTCACCTCCTCCCGCCAAATCCGGAGGCAGCAGCGATGCTACGAAATGGGAGATGGCAGCATCCGGCCTTGCGATAACATGAACGCCAAGCAGCTTGCCGACCGCCCGCGCTGCCTGTCCGCCTGCATCCACGGCTGCTTTCACCGCAGCGACATCGCCGAGAATATAGAGGGTCACGATACCGGCATCGATTTTCTCGTAAGCCGTCACCCGCACATCTGCCGTCTTGGCTGCAGCATCCGCAGCTGCAATAAGCGCGGGAAGTCCATACGTCTCAATCATCCCCAGTGATTGCAAGGGCTGTTTCATGTCCGCTCACCTTTGCTTTCTCACAGTTTGATGGGTCTCCCGGCGATCTCCGCTACCACCTCGGCGAAGGCTTCGGCAGCAGCCATACAAGCGGATTGACTGCCCGTTAATAAACCGCCGGCGAAGTTCGTTTCCGTTGGCGGTCCGTAGAAGGTGCACAGCCTCACATCCGCAGCCTTGAGCGCGGCATCCAAGCCGCATACCGCTTCAAGCGGCGGCGCGATTAGATAAGCCAGCGGCTCGCCTTCCGCTATATTGGCTATGCCTGACAGATAAGAGCCGGTTCGGGAGACGACATGCGCGTAATAGGCATGTGTCCCTTCCTCATTCAAGGCATAGAAACAAGCTCCGCTCTGCATCAGCGCGACCGCAGCTTCCAGTCCGCTCGTCACTTCGGCCGGCGATGCGCCGCCGATCATGCCGATAAATTCCCCCGACAACGGTCCGGACGCGTGTGAGGATCCGGCATAGAATGACTTCGCATAGACCACCTCCACTGCCGCTTTCTTCGTAGCTTCGTCAATTGCGGTATAACCAACATCGTCAATGGTCGATGTCAGGAGCCCGATGCTCCGAATGCCGGGCTTGAGGCCCAGTTGTGCAGCCAATCCGGCATCCACATTCGGAATGACCCTGACGGACATCGGAATTGCCCATATAGGACGCCGTTGCAGCTGGGGTTGCGATTGCCGAATCACCCCACTCACCTCCTTGCCGAGAAATCGTCGGCAGACAGAAAGAGCCTAGGATGAAAGCGTGCTCCGCGCACGCTTCCTGCCTAGGCTCCATTGCCTAACCGACTATGCTTTTGTTATCAAGATATGCCTTCAACCGCTGCCCTATTCCTTTACCGAGCCCATGACCAGTCCTTTTACGAAGAACCTCTCTCTTGAGATAACTAATCGTCATGTACCTCCTAGTGCGTTTGTTATGGATATGAACTGCGTAGCGTGAAACTCTAACGAACCGCAGAGGTCTTATTTGCCCCAAAACACCTTCAGAAAAATTCTAACGAACCGTAGAGGTCTTATTGGGCGGTTTTCGGGTAAATTACTGGCCATATTACCGAGATAAGACCTGTACGATTCATTAAAGTCTCAGAGTCCAGAATTCCGATCAATTAAGACCTCCAGGATTCGTTAGATTTCCGCGGCGCGTGACACATGAGTTACAACGGAATACAGCACCGGGATGCGGCACGCTAGTTACTATGGGACAGTTTTGACAAGCAGTTGGCTGCTTTGCGTTCGCAAACAAAAACAGCTTGCCGGCATAAGCCAACAAGCTGTATCACAGTAATGCTATTGAATCTCGCGAATCCCCGGCCAATGCCGCCAAATATCGGTCATCGGAGCTCTCCAGTCCAGCCCGTGCTCGATATGGGAGACTCGGAAGAAGATTGCATATCTCGTGTTCGGAGAAGCGTTCAAAGCTACAGTATGGGCCAGCTGATAGTGGACGAGAAACACATCCCCGGGCTCCCCCATGGTCTGAACCGGTTCCGGCAGCTCAACAGGAGGCATGCCATTAAACAAGGCATCCGGCGTATGCTCGCGGAAATACTGTTCGTAGATCGTATGCGTGCCCGGCCATACCGTAAAGTTCCCGGCAAACGGTTCTCGAACCGGACTTAGCAGCACGCCGACGAGCATCGAGAAATTACCGATCGTGCCTTCTTTTACTCCATTGGTAGGCGTGTACATGCCGTCCAGATGAGGTTTGTTGATGATTGGCGGATCCTGCAGCGCAGGAAAACGCAGCGCGATCTGACCCCCTGTGACCGGATGGGACATCCCTTCTCCGAGCAGCTCGTCTACGTAGGATTTGATAGGCGTGTCGTTGAACAACCCGGTAATCGGCGGCTGGCCGGAGAGCTCCGGGCAGTAGGATTGCGCGCGAAACGTAGGCATCATCTCCGGCGGCATCCCTTGTCCGACGGAATGATTAATATGCTTTAATGCGTGGTCAATCATCACTTTAGGAATGGCGCCTTTGATATGAATATAACCTTTGGTGAGCATGGACTGTTTCTGTTCGTACGTGAGCTTCATTACGATAATTCCTCCTTATCGCGATTCGTTTCACGAGGTCGAATTCACTTCCAGATTTATACATGTCGCCCTCGATAATCATCATAAAGGACTTATGGAGATCTGCCAATAGTTAATAGATTCGGATTTGTCGTTCATTATAGACTGCGCTTACGATTTATTTATGAAAATCGCAATCCAACGAATGGTCATCCACCATGCCGCAGGCCTGCATATATGCATAACAAATCGTCGAACCGACGAACTTAAAGCCACGTTTCTTCAAATCCTTGCTCATAGCATCGGATTGCGGAGTGGTCGCCGGTACTTCATTCTTCGTACGCCACTGATTCCGAATGGGAGCTCCGCCGATGAACTGCCAGATGTAGGTATCGAAGCTGCCAAACTCCTCGCGGACCTTCAAGAAACATTTTGCATTCGTGATGGCGGCTTGGATCTTTAACCGATTTCGAATGATACCGCCGTTTGTCATCAACTCGGCAACTTTGGCTTCGTCGTATGCCGCTACCTTGTGGGGATCAAATCCGTCGAACGCTCTCCGATACCCTTCGCGTTTCTTCAGCACGGTATACCAGCTTAATCCGGCCTGTGCCCCTTCTAGTACGAGCATCTCGAACAATTTCTGATCCTCATGCTCAGGTACTCCCCACTCATGATCGTGGTAGTCGATATATACAGGATCCTCATTGACCCAAGCGCAGCGTGCTGTCATGTGTTCCAGCTTCCTTTCTTAGTCGGCACAATCAAATTAGCCGTTCGTCTGAATGGCAAAGTCGTAACTAGCCGTATTCCGCTCCGCCCATACAGCCGACAGTCGGTATTTATAATACCCCGGCTCCTCCGGAAGGTCAAAACGGAAATGATTAGGTTTGCCTACCACTACTTGTTTGCCATCGTCCGTGTACAAGGTTAATGTAAACTCATCCGGGTTAATTGGAAACTTTACAGAGATCACATCACCGCGCATGGCCTTGAATGATTTATCCTTGATCATCTCGTTGTATGTACCCGGCTCCGGAGGATCTGCACAGACCCCGTCTGTTTGCGAACCAAACCAACAATAATGAGCTAGCAAATAGTCAATATTGTACCCTTCTACGGTAATGGTAGGCTTCACGGGTTCTTCCGGAAATGGCGGGCTAGATGTACATCCAGTCAACAGCAAGACTAGCAAGCAAGTATATAGAAACAAGAAATGTTTTCTGCCCATTCGCTTCCCTCGCACTCCTCAGAAGATCTGCGTAATCTGAGACGCAGCTGGGATCCAAAAAGTTACAGTTTAACAGCCAAAAGTAGCATCACTTTCGCCTTCGCGCAAAAATTGCAGCCTTTGGTAGATTTCACACTCCCAGAAAAAAGCCGAGTTGAGCCTGACTCCTCTTGCTCTATCCCCATTTATGCCGAATGGCCCCTATGCAAGTAGGAGCCATTCATCGTTTGTTTTATTTAATGGCAAAGCTTATTTGCCGGTGGATGCCTTAAACGCATCCAACTGTTTCTGGTATTCCGCAAGTACTTTATCGATGCCAGCCGCCTTCAGCTTCTCCAACGCACCTTGAATGTGCGAATCGTAATCAAGCACGCCGCGATAGATTGGGGAGACGTCGGAAGTAAATGCCGCTTGTACATTTGCCATCTCCGCCTTAACAGGAGCCGGGTCGAAGAAGAAGTTCGCCGCGAAGAATGTTTTCGCATTCGGATCTGCTTTGTACAATTGTTTGTTCGCAGTCAGCAGGTTCTGATCGACGCGGATGAAGTTCAGGTTGCCGATCATCCAGTCGTCCTGCAAATAAAGCGGAAGGTTCGTTTTGGGATCGATGATCGATTCGATGCCTTTATCGCCTACTTTTTTGTACGTTTTGCCTTCGATGCCATACATGAACAGATCATAGTTTTCTTGGCCTGCGTACAACCAGTTCAAGAACTTTACCGCTTCCGCTGGATGTTTGCTGTTTGCCGCCACTACGTTAACATTCTTCGCGTTAACCATCCGATAAACGTCCTTCTCTGGGCTAAGGCGAGCAAGCGTGAAATCCTCATCCTTCGCATCCGGGTACGTCTTCTGTACGTCCTGCAGCTTGTTTGGCGTACCGAGCATGAATACATATTTGCCATACTTGATTTGATCTACGATTTGCTCTTGCTTCACCGTCAGTACATCCGGATTGACCAGTTTCTTCTCGTACGCCTTCTGGAACCATGCCGAATCCTGCTTAAACTCGTCGGTAGCCACCCAATTCTTGACAACACCGTCTTGGCCGATAAACGCGATGTTGTCTCGAACGGTAAAGGGATAGCTGTCATACGTGCGTTGGAAAATATCAGCCGGACCAGCAGTACCGCCGCGCAGCGGGATGGTAAGCTTCATGTTCAGCTTCGTATTCACCTGCTCCATCGCGTCCATCAACTGGTCACGGTTCGTAATATTGGTGTCGATACCGGCCTTTTTGAGCAGGTAGTCATTAATGGTAATCGAGCCGTCCACCGCGGATTCATACCAGTATGCCGGTATACCGTAAATTTTGCCTTCCTTCGTAACGCCGGTCCAGATGGACTCCGGAATCATGCTTTTTAGATTCGGACCGTACTGCTCGACTTCGTTCGTAATATCCTTCAAAGCGCCGCGCCCTTGATAGTTGGCAAGACCGATCCAGTCGTTCATGACGTGGAACAAATCGAAATCTTCATTTGTCGACAGCTTCAGATTGATTTTCTGTTCCCAAGCGCCCCAGTCGATGTATTCTTTTTCGATTTGAACATTAACGCCGTCGGCAAGCAGTTTCTGATTGACCGCCTCTTGGACGGTAGGCCATTCCTTCGGTTCTGTACCCGGAAGCACATATTTAATTGTGACCGGTTTCTCAGTAACAGCCGTGTTGGCGCTGTCACCGCTTGTATTAGCGCCTGCATCGTTTCCTGAACCGTTTACTTGTTTTCCGTTGCCGGAATTACTTCCACAACCGGCCAGCATAGCAACAATCGTGAAGCAGGATACGGATAGTAGGAATCCTTTTTTCATCTTTCGCCCTCACCCTTTTTATTTGTTTTATATTCACCTTTTTCAAGGGAAATATCAGCCTTTAACTGACCCGACGACGAGACCTTTCACAAAATATCGCTGCAAGTAGGGATATAACAGCGCAATAGGCCCGATCGTAATAATAACGGTCGCCATCTTAACCGACTCCGTCGGCATCGTGTACTCCTGATTCACGCCTGTAGGCAGCATTTCAAGCATTTGAATGTTCGATCGCAGTTGAAACAAAATATACTGCAGCGGATACAAGTTTTTGTTATCCAGCAGCATGATCGCGTTCCACCAATCGTTCCAATAAGCGATGGCGTAGAAGAGCGCAACGGTCGCAATCGCTGGCACGCTAAGGGGCATGTAAATCCGAAACGCAATTGTTAAATCATTGGCTCCATCAATATAGGCGGATTCTCGAAGCGCCTCCGGCAAGCTTTCCATAAAATTGCGTACCAGAAACATATTGAAAGCGCTGAATAGCAGTGATGGAATAATAAGTGCAAGGATGTTGTCAAGAAGCCCAAGCTTTTTTACCATCAGATACCACGGCACGATGCCCGCATTGAACAGCGTTGTGATGAAGAAATACAGTGCGAGCTGATTTCTGTATTTCACATGCGGATTAGCTAGTGTGTAGGCGCCAACAGCTGTAATAAACAAGGCTGCGATTGTACCCGTCACAGTAATAAACAGCGAAATGCCATAACCTTTGAAAATAATGGCACTATTGGCGAAGATTGCCCGGTATCCGTCCAGAGACCAGGCATCGGGAAGTAAGGAGTAGCCGTTGTTTGTTATGCTATTCTCATCGGAGAGGGAAACGATCAACGTCATCATCATTGGCAGAAAGCATGCGATCGCGATCAACGTGAGCAGTACATAAATCCCTGCAAGGCCGAAACTGAAGCGTTTGCCATTTATCGTCATGTTAATAGAGCGCTCCTTCCTTGAAAAATCTGCGCGTAAACCAGTTCGCCACAAAGACGAGCAGCAGCCCGACCGTCGATTGGAATAAGCCGACAGCAGCAGCGTTGGAAGGATCCCCCACCATACGCAAGGCACGGAATACATACGTATCGATGACGTCGGTCGTTGAATAGAGCACGCCGTTATCGCCGATAATCGCGTAAATCATGCCGAAATCGGCATAGAAGATTTTGCCTAGATTAAGCAGTGTGAGAATCGTGACGGTCGGCATGATCAGCGGCAATGTAATCAGCCTCATCTTCTGCCAACGCGTCGCGCCGTCCAGCTCTGCCGATTCATACAAGGAGCCGTCGATACCGGTAATGGCCGCAAGGTAAATAATCGAAGCCATGCCTGCGTCTTTCCAAACCTTCATGCTGACTAAGATGGTTGGCCAAGGCTCAGGAGTTGAATACCAATTAACCGTATCCAGGCCGAGTCCCTTCAGCAGCTGGTTGATAACGCCGTAATCCGTAGCAAACAGGCTGTACATCATGTAGCTGACGATGATCCAGGACAAGAAGCTCGGGAAAATGAGCGTTGTTTGCGCCAGACGAATGTACAGTTTATTGCGGATTTCATTGAAGAGAATCGCAATCAAAAGAGCAAATCCCGTTACGAAAAGGAGAAAGAGCACATTTAGCTTGAGCGTGTTCCACGTCACTTTGAGCGCATCGTTAGAAGAGAAGAAGAATTTAAAGTTTGCCATGCCCGCCCATTCGCTCTTAAACAAGCCTTTGTTGTAATCGAAGTGCTGGAATGCAACGAACAAGTACGGATACGATGCATAGGAAAAGATCAAGACGTATACGACTGCCGGCACTACCAGCAAGTAGGAATATTTATTTTTGATTAGCTCGCGAATAAAGCCTGCCATGATTAGCCTCCCTTGTCGGTTTGTCTGTTGTCTGAGTCCATACTAACCGCAATGCTTCCTCACGTAAATTTCGACTATCGGCTCTGCTTTCATAATGGCGGCAAACCACTTTCATAATGGAGCACTGCCTATCAAAAAAACGATTTTTGAAAGCATAAAAAAGCGGTAGAGCCCAGTTAATTCGGGCTCTACCGCTTATTCAGCCTTATTGCCGGCTTGCTCTTTATAAATGGACGGGGTTAAGCCGTATTTCTTCTTGAACAGTGTTGTAAAGTAAGAAACGTTAAAAACGCCAACGGCTTCGCCTACTCCTGTGATGGTTTCGCTTGTCGTCGCGAGCAACACCCTCGCTTGCTCTAGTCTGATATGAGTAACGTAATCGTTGAAGGTAGTACCGGTCATATTCTTGAACAACTTGCCAATATAACCTGTTGAGTACCCTACGTGTTCTGCCGCTGCCTCTAGAGAGAGACCGTGCTCGGCGTAATGCTCCTGCACGAACAGCTGAATCGTCTCAATGATCTTTGCGTTCTTGACAACATAGGTGTTCTTGCGGTGCTCCTCGAGTATTTCGACAATACGCTGACACAGCTCGGATAACATCCGTTCAATATCAACGAGCGTTTCCACATCGCGTATTTGGCGAGTGGCCCGGTAGAGCTGCTCGGCGTCCACGTTCCACCACTCCGTGACATATTCGAACTCTTTAATGACGCCAAGCACAATGAAATAGGTATACTGGTTGGCGCTTGCAAAGGTGCAGCCGTTCAGAAACTGGATGAAGGCACCTATTTCACGATTGATTTTGATCGGTTGTCCTTGCTTGACCGACTCAATCAGCCGCTTCTCCAGATGTGTCGGATATCGATCCTGCTTCTCATCCTTGCTTGGCATCGTTCTGACGCTTGCGATGCAGCCGTGTCCCATAAAGAGCCGCGCTTCGATCGCCGTTCGAGCCGACTCATAGGAGGCTCTGACCTCGCTGAGAGAAGGACATGAATCGCCAATGCCTGCGGAGACACTGACTTTATAATAGCGAAGCAGCGTATCTTGAATTTCGCCTATAATGAGGAACAGATTGTCTTCTAAATCCATTGCATCCGATTGCAGGATCAGCGAAACTTCGTCCTCTGATACGGAGGCCAAGTCTGTCCGGTACAGTTTGCCGAGCAGCTCGCCGGCAATATTGCCAATGGCGAAGCGGATCAAACTGCGCTCGACCGGGGATTGCTGCTCCAGAAATGTGATAAAACCGTCAATTTTGAATAACACGATCGTTAGGTTAGGGCCCTTGAAGCGGCTTTCCCATTCCCGTTTCATCTCGGCCGATACCGCCAGTTGCTTCGTATTGCCTTGCAGCAAATGTGCGATATAGCTGTCTTTCAGCGCCTGGGACGAGGTATGAAGCGTAGACTTCATTGTCCTAGCCGATTCAATGGAATTCGTAAACGCATCCGTTAACAGCTCGTATTCGTCAATGCGCAATAGCGGCTTAGCCTGCTCCCCTTCTGACATGTTCACTTTATCCAGCAGCGCTTTCACCGGGTTATACATATTGCCAGTCAAAAGCAACGAAGTCGCGGCACCTACAATAATGAGCAGCGCAGCAATCAGAATCGTCCAATTGCGAAGCGCGGTAATATTCGATATTAGATCGGCGTAAGGGCGGACTGTTATGAAATACCAATCCAGCTTGGCCGATTTCACGTAAGTGACAAGCTGTTTCTCACCTTCAATCTTCGCTACGAAGCTCCCGGAAGAATATTGGTCGCCTATGATACGTTGAATATACGGCAGATTCTCGAAGTTGGCCATAAAATGCTGCGGATCGGAATGGGAAATCACCATGCCCTGTGCATCCATAACAAACGTCAGTGCGTCTCGCGTGGAGGCACTGATGCTCTTCATCGTATTGCGGATATAGGATTCATCCAGGTCTACGACGATCGCGCCTTTGGGCTTCTGTGAGAAGGAGCGCTCCGGGGTTATTTTGAAAGTAAGCAGCCTTAATGGGGCTTTGGAAACCGATTCGACAAGACGCGGAACGAAGCCGATGGAGCTGCCTTCATGCTGATCGGCTACATGCAGGTCCGGCGAGAGTCCAAGCAGATCCGTGTATTCCCCTGTCGTGAAATTGTAAAGACTAAGATTATTGATAAACGGATAGATTCCCCTAAGGCGATTAAGGAACAAGTACGCCGTGTAATCGGTTTTCTTGTTATCCTCCTTCGCGTACAGAAACGAAATGATTTCGTTATCGCTCAATAACTGCCCGGTAATATCCTGTACCTGATCGTATATGACGTTCGACGTGTAACTGACTTGAGTCAGCATCTGCTTCGACGACGAGTCGATCTCTTGGACGGCTCTTGCAGAAAACATGACGTACAGGATGGAGGATAGCAGCGAAATCGTAACGATGGAAAGAATCAGGTAGGACAGTATTAGCCGGCGGTATACCCGGTATTGTAGAATCCGTCTAAAGAGCATCATGATGAAGGTCCCCTTTTTTCTATAGTGCAAGACTTAAAGTCTACCATGCATGTAGTATATTACAAATAATAGCCCCCATCCATGCTCGAAATAAGTGGCATATATCAATTTACCAGATCAGATTGACAGTTTTTTTCAGTCATGCGGGAAAGCCGTTCTCCCCGCTAGCAACATTTGAAAATGCGCACATTCACAGAAAAAAATGTCCGCCGTCCAAAGTATACTTCATTCTTTGGACGGCGGACATTTTGCACTATAAATGAAACTTTCCTTGCTTAAACGCCTTGAATCACACTGCGAATGAAGGCTACTTCTTCCGCATTCAAAGGATTGCCGGCACCTTGCGCGTTGGACTCTACTTGTTTCGCATTCTTAAAGCCCGGAATGACGCAAGTGTTCGGAGATTGAGCAAGCGCGAATTGAATCGCTACACGCACCAAATCCTGAACTTCCATGCCGAACCGTTCTTTGATCGGTTGAAGACGCTCGCGGATTTCCAGCAAACGCTCCTTGGTATAAGAGGCGTTCGATGCGCGAATATCGCCCTCGCCGAATTTCGGCGGGTTCTCCGGATCGAACTTGTCGAGAAGCAGTCCCTGTGCCAGCGGCCCGAACAAGACCATCCCGATATCGTGCTCATCTGCCCATTGGAACAGATTCGTATCCGGCTTATCGAACTGATTGCCGAACGCATTATAGTGGAACTGCAGCACATCCGGGCGGGTAACCGGGCACACACGCATAAAGTCGCTGTAGCCGTAACCGGATTGGCCGATCACACGTACTTTTCCTTCTTTTTGCAGCTGACGCATCGTATCGGCCGCTTCCTCCAGATACAGGTCATTCGGTCCGAAATTCGTATTATGGAAGAAGTGAAGATCCAAATAATCCGTGCCTAAATTCATGAGCGACTGCTCCAGCTGATGACGGATATGGATCGGTTGCATCGCGTTAGGCGCTGTTCCACGGAACCAGCCGACTTTGGACGCAATCACGACTTGGTCGCGCGGAACTTCTTTCAGAAAACGTCCGAGAACACGCTCCGAATGGCCGTCCCCGTAAACATCCGCCGTATCAAAATGATTGATCCCCAGCTCAAATGCGCGGTTCAAACCGGCAATGGACTCATGATCATCATTACCTGACCAACCTACTGCTTCACCGTCACGCCACGAAGGTCCGCCGATTGCCCAGCAGCCTAAGCTTACTTCGCTTACCCGTAAACCGGAACGACCAAGAACACGATACTCCACTAGATCTACTCCTTTGATGATGATTGGTTTGAGTTGACCTATGGTCAGCTCAGCATTCATCAATTTGATTGGTTTGAGTTGACCTATGGTCAGCTCAGCATTCATCAATTTGGTTGGTTTGAGATGACCCATGGTCAACTCAGCATCCATCAATGATTGGTTTGACGCCTTCATATGAAACTATATACAAGATGCCGACTGCTAGGAAGTACGCACATTATTTTCACCTACTTCCCTTTATGTAACTACCCGCGGAACGCTTGGGGGACTCACCCTTCAGGAAATGTTTCCATAAACCCGCAGCCACCAAAGCCTCGTTCGGATTCGAACGGGGCTTTACTTCGACAATTTCGTATGGTTCTCCTTTTTCTGGATAAAATATGCAAATCAGTTATCTTATCCGTTCTGCATCGTTCAGTATAAAGGGGGGAAATTCAACCTTGAAAATATCACCCACAGGAGACGCGCTTGCCGACCTGTATAGCGATATTCAGGAAAACGAACAGCTGTTTAAACGTATCTTTCAAAACTGCTCGGACGTTTCGTTTCGGGAGGTTACAGCGGACGGCAAGGTTCGGCTGCTCTTAATTTACGTGGCCAACATGGTGAATTCGGAAGAACTCAATACGAATATCTTAAAACCTCTCTTCTACGAAGGCTTGCCGCAAGGTTTGGACTCCGTAAACAGCATCTCCCAAATGCTCGAACAATCGCGGTTTTCTGTCTTGCACGTTATGACTAGCTCGAATGTTGGCGGGATCGTGGAATGCGTCTTGCGGGGACATGTGGCGATCTTGGTTGACGGCGAAGCGTCAGCTATAGTGGCAGACATGTCCAATTTCGAAACCCGTACAATCGGCGAACCCTCCGAAGAGGCGACTCTTCGCGGCTCCAGAGAAAGCTTCACGGAGCTGTTAACCAACAATACCACGATGATGCGCCGTATTTTTGCCACGCCGGACTTGAAAATGGAGCAGCTGACGCTCGGAAAATATACGAAAACCGAAGTCGTCATCACCTATCTCGAAGGCGTCGTTGACCTATCCGTTCTGGATGAAGTCCGCAAAAGGATCAAACGCATCCGCATAGACGGCATTCTGGAATCAGGCTACATCGAAGAATCCATTGAGGATACGCACTTCTCGCCTTTCCCGCAAATACTGAACAGCGAACGTCCCGATGTCGTTGCCGCCGGACTTCTGGAAGGCAAAGTAGCCATCTTGACGAACGGAACGCCGATTGCGTTAGTCGTGCCCATGACTTTCTGGGCTGGCTTACAGGCGCCGGACGATTATTTCGAGCGATTCTTATTCGTCACGCTAAACCGATGGATTCGCTACCTCTTTGTCCTTATCTCGGTCTTCCTGCCATCCATCTATATCGCGCTGACGGACTTCAATCCGGAGATGGTTCCTGCCAAGCTGATGCTGAGCATCGCCGCCCTGCGGGAGAAAGCGCCTTTCCCGACGGTGATCGAGGTATTCATGATGGAATTCGTATTCGAAGCGCTGCGGGAGGCCGGAATCCGTCTCCCCCGGCAGATCGGTCCTCTCGTCAGCATCGTCGGCGCCTTGGTTATTGGGGAAGCAGCCGTCCGGGCAGGCATTATTTCCGCGCCGATCGTCATTATCGTACCTGCTGCGGGCATCTCGTCGTTCGTCATTCCAAGGTACAGCTTCAGCTTCCCCCTGCGGATCCTCCGCTTCCCCATGCTCATACTCGCCGGCTTGTTCGGGTTGTTCGGGATCGCGGTTGGAATTATTGCCATTCTCATTCATTTGATTCATTTACAGCCTTTCGGTACGCCGTATCTTTCGCCGGTTGCACCCCTTAAGAAGGGAAAGCTAAAGGACGTGCTGATGCGTTGGCCTCATAAGCTGACCCGAAAATCCGAACCCATTCCGGAGGCGGACCACCCATGATCAAAGCAACCAAAATTGGTTTCGTTATGCTCTTCATGGTACTAATCACAACCGGTTGTTGGAACCTCGAGGAACCGGATCAACGGGCCTTCGTTATGGGTACGGGGATGGACCTGAACAAGGATGGAAAATACATGCTCAGCACGCTGATCGCTATTCCGGCAGGTATCGGCGTACAAGAAGGAAACAGCTCGCAGAAAAGCTTTCGGGTGTTGAGCGCTACAGGCAAAAACAACACGGATGCGGCGCAGAAGCTGCAGGCACAATTATCGCGCAGCTTGTTCATCGGCCATCGTGAAATCGTTCTTATCGGCGAGAAGATGGCCGAGCATGGGATAGCCGACTTGGTCGACGAATTTTTCCGCAACCCGCAGTCGGAAGCCAGATCCAAAATTTTTATCGTGAAAGGCACGCAGGCGAAGGACGTCTTCGAAATCAACTCCATGTTCGATCCCTATATCACGACAACGCTCTATGACGAACAAGCCACGCTGGGGTTGCGAAATTTTTATTTCGCTGCCTTTATGTACGATGCCTTGGGCCAAGGCACACAGCCACTGCTGCCGGCGCTTACTATGAATCGGAAGAAGCACTATGTATATTCCGGATTCGCGGTCTTAGACAACGACAACGGTCTCAAGCTGGCGGCATATTTGAATCCGGAGGAAGCCTTCTATACGAATTGGATCAGGAGAAGAATCAACAATTACTTCATGACTTCCACCGTACCCGGATTCGAGGGTACCTTCAGTGTAAAGCTGAGATCCTTAAATCGGCGAATTCAGACGAGCGTGCAAGGTAATCGAGTAAAAGTCGATATCTTGCTGTCCGGAGCCGGCGTTCTCGTTGAAAACAATACGAATTTGGATCCGTCTACGGAAAGCCATCTCTTGCTGATCCAGAAGTCCATGAATGAAAATGCCCGGAAAACGATCGAGCAGTTAATAGAAAAAGCGCAAAAACAGATCAAACTCGACTTCTTCGGGTTTGGTGAAATCGTCCATCATCAGCATTCCGCACAATGGAAATCGCTAAGAAAGAAATGGAACGTGGTATTTCCGCAAATCGATGTGTCGGTACGCGTCAATCTGAAATGCAAAGATCTGGGTGAAACCAATTCTACAATCTACCGTTAAGGCCAGGAGGGATGCACTTGAAAGAGATGAAATTGTCAGGCGTGCAGATCATGTGGATATTCGCGACGGTCGAAGTCGTGCTGTTCATCTGGGGAATGATAACGCCGTCGATTAATCTAAGCAAACAAGACGCATGGATAACCATGCTAACCGGCGGCGTAGTGGCGATGGTCTTAACCTCGCTCGTCGTCCGATTGTGCATGCTGCATCCCCGGCAAACACTGGTCGAGTTTAGTCAGGTCCTTCTCGGAAAGTGGTTGGGAAGGGCAATCGTCCTTCCTTATTTCGCCGTGTGGTTTGGACTGAATGCTGCCGCGCTTCGATTGTTTGGCGATTTTATCCATCTCATCATGCTCGACAAAACGCCGGTTTGGCTGATTATGCTGCTCATGACGGTATTAATGACCTACATAACGTATACCGTTGGCATTATGGGCATCGGAAGATTCTGCGAAATTGCCGGACCTATTATGGTGCTCACATTGCTTGTGGGCTTTAGTCTGAATATCGTCGATATTAAGTGGCATTATATTCTGCCGATCATCACGGATTTCGGATGGCTCGCCATTATGAAGCATTCTATTCAACCTGCTTCTTTCCTGGGCGAATCCTTGATCTTCTTCAGCATCCTTCCTTTTCTGGAGCATCCGCGGCAAGCCTATTCCAAATCGCTGATTGCCGTAGGCATTACAGCTGTACTGGCTTGCATTGCAACGACATTAGTCCTGCTCGTCTTCGGGCCGGATGTATCAGCCAGGATGCGATTTCCGTACTTCATGCTCGTGCGCTCCATCAATCTGCTCGATTTCATACAAAACATGGATATCTTCGTCATCTTCATCTGGGTCTTCGGCCTGTTCGCCCGGATATCATTATATTTGTTCATCACGAGCTATGAGGCAGCACGTTGGTTCCGTGTGAAAGATTGGCGGAAATTGATCTGGTTCGGGGCGCCGGCGATGTTTATTATGGCGCTGTTAATTCCAAACGAGGCCATCATGAATGCCGTGAATCTATATTGGCAAACGATCGCATTCCCTATCTGTTCGATCGGGATCCCTCTTCTGCTCCTGCTCGTTTCGGCCTTCCGTAAGAAGGCCGTGCAAACGTAAATTGCATCGATGGGCAGCCTTAATTTAGATGTGCTATTTTTTCTCCTGTACCCGCTTAAGGATTACATCATACGCTGTGTCAAAGGCTTGTTCTTGATTAACTTCAATGTCAGGAATAACGCCGGTTCCTTCCCAGTTGCTTTTCGTTACCGGGTTAATCGCCCGCCCATTCGGAATAAATACTTCAAAGTGATGATTTAGCCGATGAACGCCGCCAGGATGAGCCCCGCCGCCTGTAATTTCACCAACAACCAGGGCTCGCTTAATTGCTTGAAGGTTATAGGCGAATCAATTGATACACCTCCGAAATATACCGAAATTACTAAAAACAGTATATCATTATTACTATAACAGGAGATTGTATAATTCATTTTTACCGTTATATTAGGTTCTATTATAATTAGTACAGATTAAAATATTTTCGATACAGAATAGACAAAGATGAGAAAAAGGCAGCCTTGCAGGCTGCCTTTTCGAGATAGAAATCGACTAATGTCCATTCCATATGATAAGCAACACCGCCGGCGCGCTTGGGGTCTACTTCGAGTTCCTCTAATCCCAGTCCCTCTAATAATCCGGTTTTCACGATATCATGGTCCAAAATTACTGCTTTCGTGCACTTCGCAACTTCGCAACTTCCCTTGCAAGCGTTGATTTTCCCGACCCGGGAAATCCAGACATCTGTAGAAAGAACATGTTTACGCCTCCATTGCGCTCCTAGTTCTGATTGCCCTCAACAGCGGTCAGCAGCACCGCGGCGGCGAGGCCTAAGCGGCGATCCAGTTTATCGTCTTGGTCCAGTGAGAAGTCGAGTTTTAGCTTTTGTACAAACGGGTTGAAATTTTGTTTGAACTCCCCTACCTTGATCCCGTTCACCTCTACGTTGTAATGCTGAGGAATCAAATTCGTCAGAAATCGTCGCAAAAGAGCAAGCAGCGCATTATCTTCTTTAATTAATCCGATCTCAGATTCACTTGGGCTCAAAATCGCCCATTCGTCCTTCAAGATCGACTTCATCCCCTTACGTCGCAAAGAACCTATCTTAATCCCGGTTTCGACTTCAACTACATCGAAGATAGAGGAAAAATCAATGACGCTTCGCGCTTGAATGGTGATCAACTCCTCTTGCATCGTCTCATCCCCGAATATTCGGATGTCTTCCTTCAGCTTAAAGGCTTTCATCTTCGAGAACAGAACCGGTCTCTCATCGATGTCGAAAATATCGATTTTAGCGCCGACTAGCGATAGGATCTGCTTTCTAACCACGTATTGTTGAAGATTGAATTTCGAATTCAAGTCCTCGCCCCCTGTATGATGTACATACTCTCATAGATTGTATCAGCTATTGTTATATTCCGGTATATGAGACTTGAAGTCGACAGTTAGAGAATACCCGGGCGCGATTTACATAATCTTAACAAGCCTCATCGAAACTTCCCAACCGGTTGGACGTTTAACCCTTTCGGAGGTGAAATTATGAAAAACAAAATCGTTAAAATCCTGCCCATCCTTGCTGTTGTCCTCTTCGTGGCAATTATTGGGACTGCGTGCGGGAACAAAAGCAATAACAATTCCGGTGAAAACTCTTCGGTAAATGCTACAGCAACGGATTCGGCTGCCGCTGGTAACAATTCCACGTCAACTGATCCGGTTGCCGCAAACAATGGCTCATCCGCAGACGAAACGGTTTCGCAGGAAGACGCGCCTGTTGTTATGTCCGGTGTATTCAACGGCGTTCTTGACGACAAAACCATTGAAATTGAAACCGGCGTCGGTTCGCTCTCCTATCAGGTCAGCAGTGAGATTGCCGAGAAGGTCGCCAAGTGGGAAAAAGGCATCAATGTAAAGTTTGAGTACAAGGAAGACACCATTACTACAATCGATAAAGAGTAAGTATGTGGTGATGATCAATTATCAAAAGGGACCGTGGAGCACTTCTCCACGGTCCCTTTTGATGCGCTTCTCTTCAACCTACTTTGGCACCGTGAGCAAGAGCAAACAACACTGTTTGCTCCCTATCCATTCTCATTCCTGCAATGGTGAGTGATTTAAAATCCACGCCTTCCATCTTGGCACCTCTTACGTCCGCACCTTGCAACTTCGCTTTGGACAGTATCGCCATCGTCAGATCGCTATCTCTTAAATCGGCCTTTTCCAAGTTGGCTCCTGATAGGTCTGCTTCATGGAATTTAACCCCGCGCAAATCCTGTCTAGCTAATGCAGCATGCCTCAAATTTGTATAGGACCAGTCGCCTTTTATAATAGAAATCCCATCCATACTGGAGCCGGAAAAATCCGAACCCGTCATTTTGCAGGCTTCAAATTTCGATACAAACAGGTTAGCTCCGTTAAAGCTGCAATTCTCAAATGCGGTTTCAGTATGAATGGATCCATTTAACAAAGCCCCGCGAAAATCACACTCAATAAACCGGCAGTTACTGGAAATAATCTCATTCAATGATCCATTAGCAAAAGAGCACCGATCAAACGTACAACTGATTAGCTCGCCATACCTTAAATCTTGCGTGCCAAATTTAACTCCTTCATATTGCTGATTACTATACTGAAACATGAGGTGCCTCCGTAAACTACGTATTGTCTCTCACCGTAAAATCACCTTTTTACTATAGCATACGGGAGTCAAGTACCTGTCTGTTCCCCATGTTTAGTCAAGTGTATTATTTTTTCTTCATCTGTAACGGACGGCCGTAAGCACAGCCTCTGCATCCGACGACCTTCCATACACGATCCAATGATCTGAAATGAGCGGATTAATCTGCGGTCCTTCTCCCGATACTACGGTTTCGGTACCCTTATCCAAATCTCCTAAGTAAATGTCGGAGTTGTGGGATCCGGATCCGACATCGTGCGTGGAGGAACCATCCCGTTCATCCATCCAGGCGACGAAATGGCCGTTAATGGCGGGGGTTCGTTGATCCACGTCCAAATGGGTCACTTGAGTCGTTTTTCCCGTATCTGTATCATGGACGAAAACATCTCCTGCGTAGGAACCGTTAAAAGCCTCCCAAGTTACGAGATTTCCCGATACCTGCGGCCGACCTTCCTTATAGTCTTCCGCAGCAATGGGAATTGTTTCTCCTGTTTCGATACGGTATAGATAAATGTCCGTGTTGTTCTCCGGCACATTCTCTCCTGCTCGCAGCACCCTTTTTGTCACGCGATGCCCGTTCTCCCATACAACATTCCCGGCATCAATATCCGGATTTGTATGACCGCCACTCTCTGATGTAATCGTCTTCTGCTCACCGGTGTCGATGTTATACAAGACGAGCTGCCAGTGGGACGGATATTCTTTAATAGAATCGGTAGCGTTATCCATCCAAACGATGTAGTTCCCCCAAATCTTCGGGTTCATCTGCGCCGATGGATCCGTTGTCAGTTGACGCTCCTCTCCCTTAGATAAATCGTAGAGAAAGATATCGGCATTAGAAACATCGTAACTACCCAATTCACCCAGTGGTGTGTTCTCGTTCCGCAAGTCCGACCAAACCACGAAGTTGCCCGAAATGTCGAAGCCCGCATCGCTTTGAACCGAGATCGATGCCAGTTGTTTATTCGCGACCAGATCGGTTACCGTCAATCCACCCTTGCCTCTTGTGACCATCCGGTCTCCGTCAAGCGCGCCTTGCCAGCCGGATAATTCGCGCTTCTCCAGCGGTTGAAATAGATCGCCTTCCGCTAAATCGCCAGGCTTCGAAGTCGTTGACCCGCATCCGGTGATAAACAACAACAGGACTAGTAATGCGCTGATAGCCATATTGGTTCTTTTGCTCATATTATGGTCCCCTCGCAGCATCTTTTGCCATAGTAGACGAGGAAGGCAGTTGCAAAGTTACATCGCTTCACCAGAGGGATTTCAAGTAAAACAGTATCCCTGCCCGGTCCACATCAGAAAATTGCAGAGGATCATCCTTCATCAGTTGCCTTAAGCGTTCTACTGAAATCCATCTCGGGTTCTTGGTTTCATCGCCGGATAGCAATAATTCTCCTTCTGCTTTGCAGCGGAAGTACGCACCAACCGAATCAAACGGACCCTTTATGGTCTGGTATACGCTGAATGGTTGTATGCACTCCACCTCAAAGCTCGGATCAATACCCACTGTATCAATCCTTGTCTGCTCACCTTCAATTTCTACTACATCCAATCCAGTCTCTTCTTTTACTTCTCTAATAAGCGCTTGTACGAACGATTCAAATGGCTCGATTCTCCCGCCCGGAAGTTCGATCCGCTCAGGTCCGCCAGGCTTGCTCCTTGTCTGAACTACGATTTCGGTTATCCCTTGCAGATTCCGTTCTATGATTGCACGTGAATTAACGAAAAACATTCGAATTTAAGGCTCCTTTCAGTACTCCTATAATTAGAAGCATCCTTTTAATTTGTTTCGATTTTATTATAGTGAATCTCAACATTTTCATTTTTCAAGATCATTTCATTATGCTTCAATTCGATTTCATATAATGCATTGTTAATTTCAATTTCCTTATCTGACTTCCATTCATAGTTCATTGTGGTGCCTGACTCTTTTACTGTTTTAACCGTGCTATCATCCTTCATTTCATTTACATAGTTGCCTAAGACGATCTGGCCTTCGTCAATTTCCAAGTGATTGAAGTGAGATAATTCTTCGTCACTGCCCACTCGTTGGGAGGCTTGATCGGATTCCCAAATCCCTAGAATTTGAGATTTATGATCTGTCGAACAGCCTATAAGCATGATTGATACAACAACAACTAGAATGAGAAGAGTAAATGATTTTGTAATTTCACGCTGTCGCCGTCGCCTGCCATACTCGGCTCGTTCACGTAAAGGAACCATTGTCATATCTCAATACAACTCCTTCACCGATCGTTATTTCACCCGCTGGTACCCCGCTTTTGATTAGATCCACTCGCAGCTCCTCAATGTTATCCGTCTCAAACTGAATCGAATACTGCGGATTCTGTTTAATGTTACCTGTGTACCACATACCTGCATTTATTTAAATGACTGTGATCGTTAACGAAGCATTGCCACTCAGCAAAAGCCATATAGTTTAGTTAAGGACGCCACATGATTACGAAGGAGTGCACATGCTGTGAAAAAACACATTGCCGCAAGTTTGTTGTGCGCACTGCTGCTGTCTACGTCCGCCTGCACATCGGATTCGTCTACCGACAAGAATCCCCCGAGCGCGAACACGACGCCTAGCACAACTCCCAGCACCAACAATGAACCTACGACAAGTCCTTCCGGTAACACGACCAATACGGATCCGGTCAAACCTGCTGACGATCCGTCATCCACGGGAACCAATGATCCTGTGACCAGTCCATCGGATGACCCGGCAACTACACCAGATGAATCAGCAACTACACCGGATGACTCAGCAACGACGCCTACGCCAGATCCCGACCCGGCGCCAACCTTCCAATCTCCCTATGCCTTTGAGTATCCCGATGCCGTGCGCGGCATTTATGTGACGGGGTGGTCAGCCGGCGGCGAGCGTATGAAGTCATTGCTGAAGCTCGTAGACGACACTGATCTGAACGCCATGGTTATCGATATCAAAGACGACGATGGGTATATCACCTTCAAGCCCGAAGGAGAGTTAAAGGCGAACGGGATGGCCTATATGCGAGATCCTGATGCCATTGTCAAAACACTGCACGATCATAACATCTATCCGATCGCCCGTATTGTTGCCTTCAAAGACACTGTCCTGGCCAAGAAACATCCAGAACTCTCCTATGTGCTTGACGGCAAAGTGTGGCGAAACGGAAATGGCGATGGTTTTATCAATCCATTCTTAAAATCAAACTGGCAATACAATGTGGATGTGGCGATTCTGGCCGCTAAGCTCGGGTTCCAGGAAATTCAATTCGACTACGTGCGATTTCCTGAAGGGTTTGAGAAGAAAGATAAGGTCCTTGACTACTCCATGGGGGAGTACAAAGATAAGAAGCCGTCCAAATTCGTTGAGGAAGAGAAAGCCTATGCGGAAGAGACGGACGCTTATGAGGCGGGACTTCAGCCGCTCCAGAGCGCTTATGACACGGCAACTGCAACCTATAACGGTGATAAAACCGATGACAACAAGAAAGCGCTCGATGCCGCCCACAAGGCGCTCACCGACTATAAAAAAACGTTGCCGAAAACGCCGGATTTCAGCGAGAAGGAACGTTTTACACAGCTGCGCGTGGATGCCATTACGGACTTTGTTCATTTTGCGAAGGAGCAGTTGAAGCCATACGGGGTCAAAGTGTCGGTCGATATCTTTGGTTATTCCGCTACGCTGCCTGAAGCTCCCGGCATTGGGCAGAACTTTAGCCGCATATCGGAGAACGTCGACGTCATCTCGTCGATGATTTATCCGAGCCATTGGAGTGATGGGTATTTCGGCATTAAGCATCCGGATACCGAGCCGTACCGACTTGTCCAAGAGTATGCCAAACGTGAGAAGGAGAAGCTTAGCGCACTCCAAACGCCTCCGATTTCCCGTCCATGGATACAAGACTTTACAGCCTCTTGGCTAGCCAAAGGAAGCTACGTCCATTACGGCAAAGAGCAGGTGGATGCGCAGATTCAAGCACTCCACGACGCTGGCATTCATGAATATCTCATCTGGAATGCCGGCAACAAATATACTGCAGGTGTGAACTATACCCCTTAGCTAAAAGGCCCCGTTCGAGTTGATCAAGACCCCATTTAGTGGACAGATAGAAAAAGCCCTACCCAATAAGCTGTCTCCGGTATTGTTCCGGAGACAGCTTATTTAAGTTTCTTTGCGGACGATGGTTGTTGTAAAAATAGATATATTCTTCAATTCTGTTTTGTGCTTCCTCAATGGATCGGATATCATAAGGATAGAGTGCTTCCGTCTTCAAATGAGAGAAGAAGCTCTCCATTGAGGCATTGTCGTAACAATTGCCTCGGCTAGACATGCTGATTTGGGCGCCAACCTTTGGCAGCATGTCATGGTAATCGTAGGACGTGTACTGGAATCCTTGATCGCTGTGAACGATCAATCCAGTCGCGTCTTTTTCCTTGTCAAAGGCCTTCGAAAACGTCTGAAGTACGAGCTCGTTGTCATTGCGTAAGCTCATGTTATAAGCTACGATACTCTTCTGGCACAAGTCCTTAATGGCAGAGAGGTACAACCAAGTGTCTCCGACTCGAAATTGGGTAACATCGGTGACCCATTTCTGGTTAGGTGCATCTGCTTCAAACTTTCGCTCAAGCAAATTTTTAACGACTCGGTCACCTACATGCCACTTCCGGATATGACGGTATTTGCGGCGTATCTTAGCTTGCAGCCCCATCTCTTGCATGAGACGAAGTACTTTCTTATGATTCATCCAGACATTATGATCTTGAAGCATGAACAGCTGAATCTGACGATAGCCA